>DASTSN010000001.1:0-4288 GCA_035760665.1 Chitinophagaceae bacterium
TCTGCTAATACGGTAAGTACAATATTGTGATTAGTACTAACTGTATTAATGATTTCAGCCTTTTTATTTTCGTCTGTTTTAGTATTCCGCTTAACGGCTACAACTGTTCCGGTCTTATTTAACCATGCTCCTTCTACTGCATCGTTATATTTTTCAAAATCCACTAATATAAACTTTGCTTTACTGCCGCAGCCTATTGATGGTGCAGCATGACAAACCAATGGAGCGTCATAAAATAAAACTCCTGTATTATTTACACTCATAAAATTATAATTTTTCACTTTGTAACCTGTTTTATTGATAGCAGCTTCTATTGTCTTTGCGTTAACTTTTGATTTATCAAAACTGACTAAACTGCTCCGGGTAGCATAAGACGTTTTGTAACTTATTACACCAGCTACTTTAGAAAGCTCGTTGTTCACGTGCTCTTCGCAAGCCTCGCAGGTCATACCTTGTATGATGAACTTTATCTGTTGCTTATTATCAACCGTTACTGCTGCCGTTTGTACTTTTGATTTTGAATAAAACACTTTTGCATACAGCGGGAAAGTCATCATCAGTAAGGCAAAAACAGTTACTATAGCCAAAAATGTTTTGGACTGAAGGAATGAGGCCTTCTTTGTTGTTTCGCAATTACAATCCATGTCATTTGTTTTAGCTGGTTTTAGTTTCAGATACCATGCAAGGGCCAATACAGCTATTGATAAACCTATTAAATAAGGTTTGGCTGGTTCTATCCAGGAAAAGTTTGCTGCAATACTACTACTCCCCGCAAGTAATGCAATAACAGGGGTAATACAACAAAGCGATGCTGCGATAGCAGTAAGAACACCTGCTCCTGTAAATGTGCCTGATGATTTTATACTTATCATACTGTTTCCAGTTTTTGAGTTTGCTGATCAATGTGCTTGAAGAAAGGCTTTAAAATCTTCAGGTTTTCCTGGGTTAAGGAGTAATAAATTGTCTGCCCTTCTTTTCTGTTTTCTACAATATTGCCATCCTTCAACTTTCGCAGATGTTGTGATACCGCCGGAATGCTCATGCCTAAAATATCAGAAAGGTCGCAGGGACACAATTCTTTTTCCTCTTCCAGTAAATAGATAATCTTCAGCCTCACTTCATTGCCTGCTAAAGCCAATATATTAGACAGACTTGCAAAAGACTTTTGTGCTGTCTTCAACTTGCTTTTGCAATTCTTTATTTGCTCCTGATCTGCAAACAACCTGATACAACTATTGTTTTCCATGAGGCAAAGATAAGTAAAATAAATATTTAAGCAAATACTTAAATACGATTACATTTTACCACAGGCTTGCCAGGTGGGCAGCAATTCATTAAACCCTTTTTCTCTGAATCCTCACTGCATTTAAAATAGCCAGTAAAGCCACTCCCACATCTGCAATAACCGCTTCCCATAAAGTAGCCACACCGCCAGCTCCTAAAATCAATACGAAAATCTTAACTGTCATTGCCAAAATGATATTTTGCCAAACGATGCTTCGGGTTATCCTTCCAATCTTAATAGCTGATACAATTTTATAGGGCTGGTCATTTTGAATCACTACATCAGCCGTTTCAATAGTAGCATCACTTCCCAAGCCACCCATTGCAATGCCTGCATCAGCCAGAGCTACAACAGGGGCATCATTTACCCCGTCACCAACAAAGGCAATATGTTTTCCTTTATTCTTTAACTGCTGTACTTTCTCAACCTTATCTTCTGGTAATAAATCACCATAGGCTTCATCTATCCCGACCTTTTTTGCTACTTCAGTTACCACCGACTGCTTATCTCCGGAAAGCATCACTGTTTTAATATTCAGACTGTGCATGTCCTTCACAGCCTGTACTGCATCCTCTTTTATTTCATCCGCAATGGTAATGTATCCTGAATATTGATTATTGATAGCTATCACTACGATTGTATCAACTATATTTTCAATTTCTGCCGGATAATCAATATTGAATTTCTTCATCAACTTTATATTACCCGCAAGAATTACTTTTCCTTCAATCTTTCCTTTTAATCCATGTCCTGAAATTTCTTCTGCTTCCTCTGCCTTTACTCCATTAATTATATCTCCGGCATAGTCGATAACCGCCTTTGCAATGGGATGAGTAGAGTTTTTTTCCAGTGCTGCGGTTAACCTGACCAATTCTGTTTTATCCAGATCACTAGTAACAACTTCCTGTACTTTAAAAACACCCTTAGTAAGCGTGCCGGTTTTATCCATAACAATCGCATTTACTTTTGTCATAACGTCTAAGAAGTTGCCGCCTTTAAACAAGATACCGTTCCGTGAGGCAAGACCAATACCTCCAAAATATCCCAACGGAATGGACACTACCAATGCGCAGGGGCAACTGATAACCAAGAATACCAATGCCCTGTAAAACCATGTTTGAAAATCATAATCATTCACAAAGAAGTAGGGAGCCAAACAAACTGCTACTGCCAGGAAAAATACAACAGGTGTATAAACTTTTGCAAAACGGGAAATAAATAATTGCGTCTGTGATTTTCTTGCTGTTGCATCCTGCACCATTTCCAAAATCCTGCTCAGTTTGCTATCCTTGAACAGTGCCTTCACTTTTATTTCGGCTACTGTATTAAGGTTTATCATTCCGGCTAAAATTGCTTCGCCTTTATACTTTGTATCGGGTTTGCTTTCTCCTGTCAAAGCCGCTGTATTAAACGAAGCATTTTCTGAAAGTAACTCGCCATCCAATGCCACTTTCTCTCCGGGTTTCACTTGAATAGTTTCTTCCAGCTCAATAATCGAAGGATCTGCAACAAGTGGTGAACCATTTCTTATAACCGTCACTTCATCAGGTCTTACATCAAGCAGGGCCTTGATACTTCTTTTTGCATTGTTAACAGCAACATCCTGGAACCATTCCCCGATTTGATAAAACACCATTACAGCCACACCTTCTTCATATTCGCCGATAATGAATGCGCCAATGGTTGCAACACTCATCAACACAAATTCATTAAAAATGTCGCCCCGTTTTGACTTTCGGAAAGCAAGGTCCAAAACCTTACGGCCTGCCAGCAGATATGCGATTCCGTTTATAACCAGGGAGGTTATTTTGGGGATTTCAATTTTAAAACCGTATTCCAACACAAGGAGGACGATCAGTATGAACAACGCCAAAAGTAAATCCCAATGGGTTTTCCAACCTGGTTCGTTTTTTCCCTTATCTCCGTGATCGTGCCCATCTCCGGATGAATGCAGGGGAACAACTTTTGCGGTAGTGGTTTTTTCGTCTGCGGTGCAACACCTATCCTTTGCTGCATTTTTTATGTCATCGTGGTTATGTGCCATATAAATCAATTAATAAAAAATGAAATAATTCCTGTAACAATTAATACAAGACCGGTGATGATTCCGGCATTATGTTCCCATTTATGCCAGTTCAGTTTTAATAATCCCTTATAGGCAATCCTTATCCAAATTAGCATACCGGCAATTGTGATGATTGTATACAGACCGGCAATCATAGCAAGGAAATACCAGCCTTTGCTGCCTGCCAGCAGAAAATAAGCCTCAATTTCCATGCATGGTGAGAGAAACATGGCAATGACCAATGCGGCAATGACAGCACTTTTACTCTTCCTTTCGATTTGCTTTTTTTCCAAATGAAAATGGTGATGGGTGTAATGTTGCCTGACAAAATACAGTCCTATCAATATCAGGACAGAAGGGCCGATTATTTTAGTAAAGTCCTCGATATGTGTGGTAAGCTCGCTGCCTATCATAGCGAGTAATACGCCAATAATTACAGTACTGATCACATGCGCCATCCCTGCAATGAAAGTAGTGCGGGTGGTCTCTGCGAGGCTCCAGCCTTCCTTTCTGCCAATAGCCAATACTGGTAACCAATGGTTGGGTATTAGTGCATGTAAAAGACTTATTAAGATGCTTCCAATAAACAGGGTTTTCATATTATCTTTTAATTATTTAGTGACCTCCTCCTTCCTCTTCTTCGCTATTCTTCATCTTACTTAATAAAGAATATGCTCCTTTTATTACAATTTTCGTTTTGTCAATGCCTTCGGGTATCGACACTTCCGTATAACCAGCGTCAGTATTACTGGTTTGTATCGCAACCATTTTAAAATGATGCCCGGACTGATTGTTTTCATCTTTCTTATTTTCTGCATTTGTTTGTGGGGCTTCCTCAGAAGCAATAAAAATATATTTCTGCCCCTGGTAATCAACAATAGCTTCATCGGGTAAAGCGGGAACCTGCTGCTGCCCGGTTTCTACAATTGCTTTCAGGT
>DASTSN010000002.1:0-16665 GCA_035760665.1 Chitinophagaceae bacterium
ACCTTGTAATGACGGATGTTGTGATTTGCTTTCAAATTAAGTTCTTGCGATCTTTGGTTACAACTTGTGTCCGTTGTTGATTTGCTTACCGCAAGTTGTGATTTGCTTTCAAATTAAGTTCTTGCGATCTTTGGTTACAACACCATAGTGCGGGGAAGCATAACGCACCTGTTGTGATTTGCTTTCAAATTAAGTTCTTGCGATCTTTGGTTACAACAGATATTGCAGTAATCCTCTACCGATTCGGGTTGTGATTTGCTTTCAAATTAAGTTCTTGCGATCTTTGGTTACAACCAAACTTTTCAATACATCATCCGGCGCATCGTTGTGATTTGCTTTCAAATTAAGTTCTTGCGATCTTTGGTTACAACTGTATCCCTTTCACTATTAACGGCACTTCTGTTGTGATTTGCTTTCAAATTAAGTTCTTGCGATCTTTGGTTACAACCGCACCCGGTTACGTGCATGGCAAGTTTCTGTTGTGATTTGCTTTCAAATTAAGTTCTTGCGATCTTTGGTTACAACGAGAGGCGCAATTTGGTAAATCGATTATACGTTGTGATTTGCTTTCAAATTAAGTTCTTGCGATCTTTGGTTACAACTTTCTGTTGTTTTTGTTCTTTCGCCTGTTAGTTGTGATTTGCTTTCAAATTAAGTTCTTGCGATCTTTGGTTACAACAAGCGCATCGCAGTTTACATCTGCCGTAAAGTTGTGATTTGCTTTCAAATTAAGTTCTTGCGATCTTTGGTTACAACTTTGGAGCCAATACCATCTCTGTTTTCCCGGTTGTGATTTGCTTTCAAATTAAGTTCTTGCGATCTTTGGTTACAACGGGCGGCCGCGGCATGGGCCGCGGGCAGCGGTTGTGATTTGCTTTCAAATTAAGTTCTTGCGATCTTTGGTTACAACTCTTATTCATTGCTTTTGCGGTTGGGTTTAGTTGTGATTTGCTTTCAAATTAAGTTCTTGCGATCTTTGGTTACAACAAAGAGTTGGTAGAATAATCCAAACGCATTGTTGTGATTTGCTTTCAAATTAAGTTCTTGCGATCTTTGGTTACAACGAAGGCCATAGGTATCGCTGCTGCCGGTCCGTTGTGATTTGCTTTCAAATTAAGTTCTTGCGATCTTTGGTTACAACCCTTTAAGTCAGTCGCCTTCTTCATTATGTTGTGATTTGCTTTCAAATTAAGTTCTTGCGATCTTTGGTTACAACGCTGATAAAGAATGGGGTTTTGTACATAAGTTGTGATTTGCTTTCAAATTAAGTTCTTGCGATCTTTGGTTACAACTGGATACTGCAGCTTGCCCACCATACCCAGTTGTGATTTGCTTTCAAATTAAGTTCTTGCGATCTTTGGTTACAACTTAATGCGCTTTTGTATGCTGCTGGTGCTGTTGTGATTTGCTTTCAAATTAAGTTCTTGCGATCTTTGGTTACAACCCTATACAAATAACACCCTGTAGAATAGAAGTTGTGATTTGCTTTCAAATTAAGTTCTTGCGATCTTTGGTTACAACAAAATTCTTTCATGCCCAACGTGCCTTCTTGTTGTGATTTGCTTTCAAATTAAGTTCTTGCGATCTTTGGTTACAACGTTGTGTGTCGCCGGCACAAGCCGGCCGCTGTTGTGATTTGCTTTCAAATTAAGTTCTTGCGATCTTTGGTTACAACGCATACTGGATTATACCGAGGGATTGAAATGTTGTGATTTGCTTTCAAATTAAGTTCTTGCGATCTTTGGTTACAACCAATAGCCTTTGCCCCACACACGGTTGCCAGTTGTGATTTGCTTTCAAATTAAGTTCTTGCGATCTTTGGTTACAACTCCAACCACACAAACCAGTAGTATGATCAGTTGTGATTTGCTTTCAAATTAAGTTCTTGCGATCTTTGGTTACAACTGTAACCCCTGAAGCGGAAATTTTGCAAGTGTTGTGATTTGCTTTCAAATTAAGTTCTTGCGATCTTTGGTTACAACCCTATTTCATTGCGGATAAGCACACCGGCAGTTGTGATTTGCTTTCAAATTAAGTTCTTGCGATCTTTGGTTACAACCCAGCATACCGAGTGGATAAGCAACAATTGGTTGTGATTTGCTTTCAAATTAAGTTCTTGCGATCTTTGGTTACAACCCCCACAACAAATACCCTCAACCCTTACCAGTTGTGATTTGCTTTCAAATTAAGTTCTTGCGATCTTTGGTTACAACAGTTTATAGCAAAATGCCTAAAAAACAGCTTCTTACAAAGGTTTCAGGGACTAAAAAATCAACGTTTTTCTGCCCCGGTACATTGCGCCGGGGCAATTTTTTTGCAGGCATTCATTCAAAACAGCTCCAGTTGCTGGGGTACCTCCGCCGCTTCGGCAGGCTCCCGGCCCCGGAAAATTTCCATCATCCCGAACTGTTTGTCGGTAATAGTCATAATGCCCACATGCCCCTTCGCGGGTAAAATACTTTTCACCCGTTTAATATGTACCTCTGCGTTCTCGGAGCTGGCACAGTGGCGCAGGTAAATGCTGAACTGGAACATCTGGAAGCCGTCTTTGAGAATGTCCTTGCGGAAACGGGCATAGATTTTTCGTTCTTGGGCTGTTTCGGTTGGCAGGTCAAAAAATACGAGTACCCACATAATACGGTAGGCGTTTAGCCGCTCGGTTTTCATGTTAAAACAGGATAAGCGATTTTCTTCGATTCGCCGCTGTAAAACCGGGCCAGCGAGGCTGTTGTCCGCTGCATGGCCACCAGCAGGGGGCTGGTCTGCTCCTCGATCTGCACATCCAGGGCCGGTATTTTCAGCAACTGGGTTTTCAGTTCAGGGGTCAGCGCTTCCACATGCGAGGTTTGATCCACGATAGCCCTGACCACCGCATCCACAAAAGGGCGGTAGGGCTCCATAATATCATCGGCCAGGCAATAGGCATTATAGCGGTTCCGGTGAAAAACGCCCAGGGTGGGCAGCAGCCCCGACCCCACCAGGGAGCGGGCAATAGCAGCCCGCAAAATCGCGTAGCCGTAATTCAGCAGGTTATTGGGTGGCGCCCCTTCCCGTTTCCGGTAAAACAGCCAGGCCGGGGGAAACAGGTTTTTCCAATAATATGCCGCAGCCTTGGCTTCGTTATTATCGGCATCGCCGCTGCGCACCGTGTCGCTGTACCGTTTGAGTGTTTCAGCCGGTACCCGGTACTTTGCCAGCAGGGCCGCCTGGTTGCCAATCTTCGCTTTCACGGTTTGCTGCCAGATTTGTTTTTTCAGCGGCTCCGCCGCGTTCACCTGCGCCTGGAACCGTTCGGATTGTAGCGTGTTGCCGTCAAGGTTCAGCAGCATCCCGGTAGGGTGGTGGGTGCTGTTACAGGTGACAACAGCAGCATTGTTTTGCAGCAGCCGGTCGAGCAGGTAATGCGAAATGCTGATCTGCTGGTGTTCGAGAACAAGAATCCCGATATCTTCCACCGGTACCGATTTGTCCGGCACATCCTCCAGGCCCTTGATGCCGCTGTAGGAAACCACCAACTGGTCGTTGCGGCATTTGAGATGGGCGGGGTTCTCTATGCAGAGGGTCCGCTTGATCATAGGATATTGGTTTACTAAAGCTATAACGGATAGGAGAGGAAGTTTAGTATTCCCGTTTCCATTTAATTTCTCCATCGGGCATTACGTCAAAATGCTTGCCTTCAATGGCCATATTAAGATTAGCCTTAGCCAACCTTAGTTTAGGAAAAGGAGTTTCGAAATTTACATATGATGCTCCTTTCTTTGATTCCTGCATTTCAATTAATCTGTCTTCAATTTGTTTGGGAGATAAACTAACAATGTGATTATAGAAATAAATTTTGCCTTCTTCAAAATTTCCGGTTCGATACACTCTTGAAAGCAATTGCACATCCCGCAACTCTTTTAGTTCACTAATATCATTCTCATAAAAAATCACCTTCATACCAGGCTTTAATATTGCATACGGTCTTTCCTTGTTGCCATTTTCATCAACGATCACCTTTCCGGTCTTTTTATCTGTTCTGTATATTTCCAGATCATCGATGCTTTTAATCTCTCCATTCTGTACCAATTTAGCAACATCCATTAAGGAAACTATCTCTAACTCCCTGTCAATTTTTTCATTTCCCTTTTTATCCTTGATCGTCTTTTGATAAAGAATACAAAGAATATTTTCGCCGTTTTTGGCCCAGAAATAATTTTTATGTTCTTTTTTACTGAGAATATCTTGTTTCTTAACCGGAATCGGATTGGTTACGTCATCTGAAAAACACCTTAAATGCCTGATCTTATGAATTCTCTCACCAGTTTTATTTAGCATATAAAGTCCGCCATCTTCACTTAAAGTATTCGCCAATGACCGTTCGCCCATTTGATCTTTGATAATCTTCTTTAGTGTGGGATCAACAATCTTTTCTACGTCCAAGTTTTTATCAACTACCTTTCTAAGACCAAATTTGAAAGCTTCTTTTCCTTCCAAAAATTTCCAGTTCCCTTTTTCGTCCCGTAATGGTTTATCATTTTCGTCTCTCTCAACCATCTGAAGCTTACCATACATCGTAGCCAAATGCAGTTCACCTCTGATGGCATCACCTTTTGCAACAAAATCCTTTCCTCTAAATCGCACCTTCTTCGAAGCCGGAATAACAGAACGATTGCGAGCGACATTATTGTTCAGGATGGTTTCATCTAATTGTTGGATGGCATGATTGAACCCTTTGGGTTTCAGTCGAACTTTATAATCATTCAACTCCTCTTTCAACCTCTTTATTCTTTCCTCAATAGCCGGCTTATTTTTTTCGGTATCCGACTTCAGCAACAACTCTTCTTCTTTTATTTTATACCAAAGTTCAAGCATTTTATCACGTATTGCGGCAACAGGTATTACAGACAATATCATGGCATCTTTTGCATGGTGGCTATGTTTGGTACGGTCTTTTTCAGTATTGGTTTCCTGTATGTCAAATATTTTTCGGAATTGCGCTGTAACTTCTCCTTTTTGTACTTCAACATGATTAAAATAGGATTTCAAAAAATGAAATGCATATTTGGATATAATCTGAGTATCTTTAAGCTGACTGTTTTTAAATCCAGGTTTTACTTCTTTCATCGTAAACCGTTCTACTTTGTTTCGCCAATAGTCTAATTCAAACTGCCATAAATGTTTTTCCCGGATAGCTTTGTTTTTATAATCAGGTGTGCTGGCTCGTTTAGATTTTCCTTTCCAGAACTCTACACGCATTTCCAAATCTTTTACCTTTAGTTTCCATTTTTCAATTCGGCTTTCTATTTCAGAATAGTTCGGTAACTCAGTTGGAATCTGATTCTTTTTTATGTTTCGATTATAATCAGCAAAGCAAACCGTTTTATTGGCAAGGCTGTCATCGAATGAAATACTTCTTGGGATAGTATGTTCGATATCAATTACCGTTTCTTTAAACAGGTCGGTGATTTTAATCAATTTTCCTGTATACATGCAAAAACATTGCTGTTGCTTCCAGAGCCGGTATTTTTCTACTACATTATCCTTTGCCTTTTTCAGCTTTAACCATACCTCCTTTTTTATGCTTTCAAACCGATTCTCGCTAAATTCGTAAAAATCATCTTCTTCAGTCACTTCGTCGTCTCCCCCCTTTTTCTTTTTGCGTTTACTTTCTTTTACTGTGCGATCATCTTCCACAGCAGTAAACTTGCCACTTTTCTCAAATCCCTCAGGTGCTTCAATCATTTCATACCATAAACGAAATTTATCAATATCGCTGTCAGAATCGGCATCTGCTAATGAACCTCTTGCGTCAGGGTCTTTTATCAATTCAAGAATAGCCGCCGCAAATTCTTCATTCTCTTTGCGCCTGATTTCCTGGTATTTTTCAATAGCCCACCTCTTGTTGGTATCATTCAATTCTCGTCCTACCTCAACTACTATTCTTGTTTCTTCATCTACCTGCCCGGTTGCGATATAATAATTTACTAATTTTCTCAGCTCATGTAATGTACGCATGGCCATCGGGTTCTTAAATGAACCTGTTTTAGGCGATCCCAGCATCACCATACGTTTCTCTATTCCATCATATCTATAAAACTCTTCCCTTGCCTCAGGGTAAATCGCAATCATTGACGGATGGTAAAGCTTATTTAAACGTGTGCACTTTTCACAATTACATTTTTCTCCTCCATTCCCTGCTCGATCAAATGTTTCCGGGCAATACAACAGATCAGGGAATTTGTCTGCGAGAAATTTCTTCATTGCATCGCCCAATCGTGGCAACCTGTAGAAATCGCGTTGGGTGGATTTAAAAAATTGCTGGTAATGTCTTTTAATTTGTTTGAGAGCTTGCTGCTTTTCCTCTTCGGAAAATTTCTTCCATGTTTCTTTACCAAAGCCTTCTTCAGTCGCTTTTAGTATTTGTACATCGTCCCGTTCAATACTATTAGCAGGAAGTTGCGCATCCCGTGATCCAACTACATAAGATGTATCATTATCGGCAAAACGGCCGTTTCCTTTGGGTATGGCCTTGTATTGCGCAATCAGGTTATTGACGATGTTCAATATTCTCTTTTCTTCTCGGTTCTTTTCAATCACTGACGATTTGAGCGATTGAGTGATCAATGTCTTATTCTGATTCCAGATTTTATCGCCAAGAATTTCAGGCACTTTGCCTAACAATACAGCGTCGGTATAGATAAAACCTTCTCTTAAGAACGGCAAAATATTATTGATCGCTTTCAGACTCAACTGTGCATAACCCACCGGCATGGCAAACCATAGTGAACGCAGTTGCTGAACTTTTTCATCATCTAACTTCAGTTTCGATCTCCCATATTCTTCCACAAAATCCTGATCGTCGCTTTCAAACAAAACATGCCACATATCCTCATAAAACGGAGTCGGATAATTCATGCCTTTCCTGTCTGTTCGTATAATGAGCTTACTCCAATCCTCCCCAAATATTCTTTTCAATCGTGCAGAGACAACACATGCTGAAACATTTGTTTTATAGTTATAGTTGAGCTCCCAGTTATCATGCTTATTTCTTTGTTTTATCCATTTAGCGATGGCAGAAAATTCAAAATCTTTCTGCACAAAAAACTTCTCCTGGTACAGATCCTCTCGCATTTCCGGCGGCAGGAAATTCCATTTACTATCTTGCTTACCTTTTTCCCGATAGGCAATGCTATTAATGAAACTTAATGCTCTGAATTCTTCGAATTCCGGTCTACTTACCGGGCAACGTTTTTTACCTACGAAAACTTCCCTATTCTTTTTCTTGTCTAATATTCTTCTGCTTTCCAATGTGCAATAGCCCACTAATCCTTTTTGTGAACGCAGTGGTCTTTGCCAAAAAATTGCAGAATGAGCGATCGATATTTCTTTCCCGTTTTCATTAAAAATGGAACCAAAATCAAGATGTTGAAAGTCAAATATTTGTTTGACCTCCTTGATTAACATTTTACGGGTTACATACTGGTGAAGGGCTTTGCGAATTCGTATGCCTTCTGTTCTTCGTTCCGGGTTATGAATGCCTTCCGTTTCCACTCGGGCAAACAATGCTCCGATCGTTTCCTTTTCGGTGTCGAACGTAAATCCTAATTTTTCGACTTCCCGGTTGAACTTCTCTTGTTTGGGCTTTTCGGCTCCAATAATGATATCTTCACTTAAATCCGGTTGTTCTTCTTTCTCATCATCCTTGTTATTTACTATTTTACTACTCTTAAATCCTCGATGCTGCGCAATATGGTAAAGGGCCCTACCCAGTTTAAACCGATTCACTTCATCGTTAAAATCCAGCTTTACAGTGACCAATTCTTTTCGCAACTGGTAAGGGCTGATGTAGTCAGGAATTCCGTCATTGTTGAAGTCAAGCTTGATCCAATTAGCAAAAAGAAGATCATTTACCGGGTATTGCCTGCCACCATTTCCTTTCCGGGCTTCGTCCCGGTTGTAATGTTTCCATCGTTTCAAGCTTTCTTCCTTAATAGGGCAATATAACTTGTTTGTATCTTTAATGAAGGCTTTCAATACAGCCCACAGTTTGTACTTTCTCGACTGATAAAGCCGCCTGATGCTTCGCTTACTGGTTCTATTAGCAGCAAGAGAAATGGTGTATTTGTTTTCTTTATCCTTTCCAACCCCAGTTTCAAAAGTGGTGACTGTAGCTTTAAACTGATTTTCTTCTGATGGGTTCCTTATTACCGCTCCGATAGAATTGCTTCCCAAATCGAGGGCTAATATTTGATTTTCCGGCATAGTCTTGTTTAATTATTTTGTTTATGTATATTTGGATTCTGAAAGACAATTCACAATAAGGCTATAAGCCGAAGATTTATTAGTCCTGCGTACACCACGTGGGGCTTTTTTATTCCTTCTTATAATCACTTATCACTTCACAGCTAAATAAGTCATTGGCCTGGTTTCCCAGGCATTTATACCCCTCCCACAAAATCGTTCCGGAAAAATCTATCAATCAGTGCAGTTAACCTGTAAGCCTTTCAACGGCTGGTACTCCCCGGGCATGCTGTGCCGGGTAGGAATCAGTAAGGTATTGAATTTTACGGGAAAATGCAACGGTTTTTTTCACCTGAACGTATAAAAATTAATTGGCATGTATCCGGCTGCTAGTTATCACTCCTTGTTGTTGAAATAGCATTTCGTTAAACCATTCGCTGGTGAGCGATGCATTACACCCTGGCGAAAATTTATCATCCTGCGAATGCAGTAACACCGAATTACAGGACCTGGCTGAGGATGAAAAGCTGGTAACGGCAAGCCTGCTTTCATCCGTAGCACAGCATCATTTTCTACACGGGCTGAACATCCTCGTGTTTGCCAAGTGGCTTGCTGCTGTGCAATGAACCCATACATTCCTTTCTTAATGATCCGCCAGGTATTTTCGGATGGCGGCAGTGTACAGCCGTTCCCCCTTCTGTAAGGTTTTCGCAAACGCAGCTTTTTTGGCAGGGTGCTGCAGGATGTCCTGCGCAAAGGCAACAGCTTCAGCAAACCGGCTCCTTTTTAGTTTTTGCAGTTTGCTCGGCCGCACACGGCTCATATCCGGGTAGGCCGTTACCACAGTCTTCTTCCCATATTGTTTTACAACGAATTGTTTGCCAATCTTGCCGCGCAGGCTGTGCAGCAGGATGGCTCGCTTTGTCTGTGCCATAGGCATTGGTTTAGTATCAGTAAAATACGGCAAAGAGCTGGCAAAAGCAAGTATCCTTCGTTCATCTTTCGTTTATCCTTCGTTTTCTTAAGCGGAATGATAGCAGGATAAAGAGAACATCGTGG
The DNA here is from genome assembly GCA_035760665.1 of Chitinophagaceae bacterium. GTDB lineage: Bacteria > Bacteroidota > Bacteroidia > Chitinophagales > Chitinophagaceae > DASTSN01. Next base: position 9,283 of record DASTSN010000002.1, read on the forward strand.
CGGGTAAATCCGGCGTTTTTACCCGCCTGTTCGCCTGTTGCAGCAAAGGGAGTGGGAAAGTGGAGGAAAGAAGCAAAGTATACGATTGGTAAAAGGGAGTGGATTAAAAAGGGACCACGCTGGAAAGCGGGGTCGCGTAACAAGGTTAAAAAATCATATAAAATCAAACAGGATATCCTGGGTCAATTTTTTTCATTGGGGATCAATGAAATTGTTCTGAAGAGTCCCCCCCCCCGTGTTTGGGAAAATGCGTGAATCTGCCAACGGGTATCTTCCGCAGAAAGGCAAAAACATTAAATAAAAATCCTGACGCCTGAATAGCTTTCGCGGAACTCTTTGGGCGTGCAGCCTTTTTTCTTTTTAAAAATCCGGTTGAAGTTGGAGATATTATTGAAGCCGCAGTTGTAGGCTACTTCGGCAATCGACTGTGTTGTGTCGATCAGTATCCGGGAGGCATGGCCCAGCCTGATTTCTGTGAGGCTGTCGATAAAGGTGGCGCCGGTGCGCTGCCGGAAAAACCGGCTGAAGGATGCTTCGGACATATTGGCCAGCCGCGCCACTTCTTTTAACGTGATGGGCTTGTCGAAGTTTTGATTCATGAATTCATGCGCCTTTTCAATGCGCCGGCTGTTGTAACTAACCTGGTCTGTATTGTTAAAGGAGGCATCCGAGAGTATGCGCATGTGCCGGGAAGTCGATAAGTCGTGCAGGATGGAGATGAGTTCCAGTACGGAGTCAAACCCGTGTTTCTGGTTGAGTTCCTGCAGGCGGGGTGCCACCTGCAGGGCCGTTTCCTTTGAAAATAAAATACCTCTTGCTGATCGTTCCAGCATCATCCGCATAAAGCTCAGCTGGTTGCGCCGCAGGAACTTTTCATCAAACAGGTCTTTGTGAAACTGGATGGTGATTTCTTTGATGTCTTTATTCGTGCATTTATTGGTAAACCAGCCATGCTGCAGGTTGGGGCCCACAAGCACCAGTTCGATATCGTCTATTTCTTCAATATGGTCGCCGATGATGCGCCTGGCGCCTTTGCCGTGCTGGATAAAGTTCAGCTCGTATTCTTCGTGGTAATGCAGCGGAAAGTCAAACTCTGTTTTTACACGGGAAAACAGTGTGAAGCAATCGTTTTGGGTCAGCGGGGTGATTTCCCGTAAAACATTTTTTCGCATATGCGGCAATTCTTCAGGCTGGTAATTAGGTGGCAGTTTCAGTCAGTCAAATGTACGTAAGCACTGTTAAATTAGTACAACTGGTTAGTAAAATTTGCAGCCGCCGCAAAACCTTTACAGCAAAAGTTTTTGAGAGGATGGCTTCTTTTCCTGCCGCAGGATGACTTGTAATTTGGTATAAAACAGGATAAAAAAGTATTAGCTCAGTTTTCATGGCTGAATTAGATTTGACAAAATGATCGCTGCCGTATGAGAAAAGAACTGCTTTTGTATGCCGCCGGTTTCGGTACAGGGCTGCTGATGCTGGCTGCTTCTTCCGTTGCGCAGGATCTTCCTGCCGATCGTCATGCCACTGCAGAAACAGTGCATCTTTACCGGCATCTTCATCAACTTTTGAAAAAGGGTGTCATGTTTGGTCACCAGGACGACCTGGCCTACGGAGTCGGCTGGAAATACGAGGAAGGCCGCAGTGATATAAAAGATGTAACAGGCGATTACCCGGCTGTGTACGGATGGGAACTGGGCCGGCTGGAACTGGATCATCCAGTAAACATCGACAGTGTGCCCTTTGAAAAAATGAAAGCGTACATCCGCCAGGGGTATGACCGCGGTGGCGTGATAACCATTAGCTGGCATCTTAATAACCCCCTCTCCGGCAAAACAGCCTGGGATCCTGCGCCGGGAACCGTGGCCTCCATCCTGCCTGGCGGTGAGAAAAACGCCCTGTACAAATCCTGGTTGGATAAAGTAGCTGCCTTTCTGTTAAGCCTGAAGGGCAACCGGGGAGAATTGATCCCGGTGATCTTTCGCCCGTTTCATGAACTGAACGGCAACTGGTTTTGGTGGGGTGGAAAAAACTGCACGCCGCAGGAACTGATACAACTGTACCGCTTTACGGAAACCTACCTCCGGGATATAAAGCAGGTGCATAATTTACTATATGCGTACAATACCGATCGGTTTGCGAATCGCGAAGACTACCTGGAGCGGTACCCCGGCGATGAATGGGTGGATGTCCTTGGCTTTGATCTGTACCAGCGGGGAAATGACCGGGCGCCATTTGTAGCAGAACTCGACAGAAGTCTCGCCACGCTTGACGAGATAGCGAAAGAAAAAAATAAAATTCCTGCCCTGACAGAATTTGGTTACGGGGGCTTGCCCGACAGTACCTGGTGGACCGCTGCTTTGCTGAAAGGCATAGGGCATCACAGGATTGCTTATGCGCTGGGCTGGCGCAATGCAGGGATTAAACCCAATGGCTCCTCCGAATTTTATGTTCCTTACAAAGGACAGGCGTCAGCAGGCGATTTTATCATTTTTTATCAAAGTAGGAATATTTTATTTCAGCAGGAGGTGAGCAAAGAAAAATTATATCAATAAAACAGCGCCGGGAACGACCGGAGCCATATGAAGCTACAACTGATTGATGCCGCCATCATTATTGCGTACCTGGTCACGATGCTGCTGATCGGGTGGTTCCTGCGCAAGAAGGCCCGCCTGAATAAGGAGAGCTACCTGCTCGGCGGCAAATCCCTCCCGTGGTATATGCTGGGACTAAGCGATGCCAGTGATATGTTTGATATCAGCGGCACTATGTGGATGGTGGCGCTCTGTTTTGTCTACGGCATGAAAAGCATCTGGATACCCTGGCTGTGGCCGGTGTTTAACCAGGTGTTCATGATGATGTTTCTCTCAAAATGGTTGCGCCGCTCCAATGCCACGACGGGAGCCGAGTGGCTGACGACCCGGTTTGGTACCACTGGCAGGGGTATACGCAGTTCGCACAATGTGGTGGTGGCGTTTGCCTTGTTGGGCTGTTTCGGGTTCCTGGCGTATGGATTTATCGGGCTGGGCAAGTTTATCGAAATATTTGTTCCCTGGGACCTGGTAAAATCGTATATCCCGTTTGCCATTTCAAAGGAATTTGTGCCACATTTCTATGGCATTGTATTTACACTTTTCGCCATGTTTTATTCCATCCTGGGGGGCATGCACAGCATTGTACTGGGCGATGTGATCAAGTATTGTATAATGACAATTGCCTGCCTGGCCATTGGGGCTATCGCCATGTTGCATTTGCACGCAAATGGAGCATCGCTGAATATCCCGAAAGGGTGGACCAATCCCTTTTTTGGTTGGCGGCTCAATCTTGACTGGAGCGCTATTGTGCCGGCAGCGAATAAAAAAATTGCGGACGACGGGTTTGCTGTCTTTGGCTTCTTTTTCATGATGATGCTGTTCAAGGGTGTGTTTGCCAGCCTGGCCGGCCCCGCACCGAATTACGATATGCAAAAGGTATTGTCGGCCCGCTCTCCCAAAGACGCCAGTAAAATGAGCGGCTTTGTTTCGATTATTCTCTTACCAGTCCGGTATTCGATGGTCATTGGGCTCACGGTCCTGGCATTGCTTTACTATAACCGCCTGGGCATAGCGGGAGAAGGCGGGACAGACTTTGAAAAAATTTTACCGGCAGCAATCAATAATTTTTTACCGGCCGGCATTCTTGGCCTTGTGCTGACGGGTTTGCTGGGCGCTTTTATGGGCACTTTTTCAGGCACGCTGAATGCGGCACAGGCCTATATCGTTAATGATATCTACTTAAAATATATCAACCCTGCTGCCAGTACGAAAAAAACAATGCGGGTGAATTATTCCGTTGGCATATTAGTGGTGGCAATTGGAGTGGTACTTGGGTTTTTTGCCAAAGATGTAAACAGCGTGTTGCAATGGATCGTTGGCGCCCTGTATGGAGGGTACATCGCTGCCAATATGCTGAAGTGGTATTGGTGGCGCTTCAATGCCAGCGGTTTTTACTGGGGTATGATGAGCGGCATTGTGGCGGCATTGGTATTTCCGTACATCTTTGACGGGCTGCCCCTGTATAACTGGCCCTGGTTATTCCTGATCTCGATGGCAGGGTCGGTCATCGGCACCTACACAGCGCCCCCCGCTGATGAAGCAGTACTGGTAAATTTTTATAAAACAGTTCGCCCCTGGGGATTTTGGAAACCTGTACAGGAAAAGGTGATGGCAGCCGATCCGGCTTTCGTGCCCAACAAACGGTTCCGGCTGGACATGTTCAACGTGGTTCTGGGCATCATTGCCCAATGCTGCCTGACAATCCTGCCAATGTTCGTTGTACTTTGGCTAAAACTGCCCCTGTTCATCACCGTTATAATCCTGGTTGTCATCGTTATCATTTTAAAGAAAACCTGGTGGGAAAAACTGGAAGATTAACTGATATTCAAAACAAACCATAGCATGCCCGAATCATTTCAAGCCCGGTTACGACAACTGGAAAAAAGCTGGCAGCAATTGATGGCCCGGCCCAACGAACCGTTTTCAGAGGGAAATGGTATTTTCCTGCGGTATAAAAATCCGGTGCTGACGGCAGCACATACACCTCTGTCGTGGCGCTATGATTTCAACGAACAGGATAATCCGTTACTTGCCGAGCGGTTTGGCATTAATGCCGTTTTTAATGCCGGTGCGATAAAATTCAACAATAAATACCTTGTTATTGCCAGGGTGGAGGCAGCAAACCGGAAATCATTCTTCGCCGTGGCGGAAAGTGAAAACGGTATTGACCGGTTTCGTTTTTGGGATCGCCCGGTGAGCATGCCGGAAACGGAGGACCCGGCAACAAACCTGTATGATATGCGGGTGGTGCAGCATGAAGATGGCTGGATTTACGGGCTTTTTTGTGCCGAACGGAGAGACCCCCATGCAAGCGAAAGTGACCAGTCTTCAGCTATTGCCCAATGCGGTATTGCCCGGACGAAAGACCTGTTGCACTGGCAGCGCTTACCCGACCTGGTTACCCCATCGCCCCAGCAGCGGAATGTCGTGCTGCACCCGGAATTTGTGCAGGGCCGGTACGCTTTCTATACCCGCCCGCAGGATGGATTTATTGAAGCCGGGAAAGGCGGCGGTATCGGTTTTGGACTGTGTGATAACATCGAAACGCCGGTCATTCAAAACGAGCTCATCATTGATCAACGCCAATATCATACCGTTAACGAGCTGAAAAACGGGCTTGGCCCCGCACCAATCAAAACTAAATATGGTTGGCTGCACCTGGCGCATGGCGTTCGCAACACGGCCGCGGGTATGCGCTACGTATTATACCTGTTTATGACAGCCCTGGATGACCTGGCAAAAATTATTTACAAACCAGCCGGCTACTTTTTAGCCCCGGAGGGAGAGGAAAGGATCGGGGATGTATCGAATGTCGTATTCAGCAACGGCTGGATTGCCGATGAAGACGGACGGGTTTTTATTTATTATGCTTCCTCCGACACACGCCTGCACGTAGCTACAACGACCATCGGGCAACTGCTGGATTATGTTATGCAAACAGCACCTGATGGACTTACCTCTTCAGCGACGGTCAGCACATTGAACCAATTAATTGATAAGAATGAAAAAACAGGCGTGCTAGCATCATGGCCTGTTTAATTTTTCCCTTGTAAGATAATAGTATTACCAGCAAACTTTTTCACTGAACCGATGACTAAAGATGAATGGATAACAGCACTGCAGGAAGAATTACAATCTATCCTGCACTATTGGATGCACTACGCTGTTGATCATCGCTATGGTGGTTTTGCTGGTAAAATTGATCATGCCGACACAGTGTATCCGCTTGCGCCAAAGGGCGTGGTGCTGAATACGCGAATTCTTTGGTCGTTTTCGGCTGCTTACCGCCTGACGGGCAACGGTGCGTATTTGTTGTATGCTGACAGAGCTTTTCGCTACCTGTGTGATCATTTCCTGGATCAGCAATACGGGGGTGTTTACTGGACGGTTGATTACCAGGGCCGGCCGCTGGACACAAAAAAACAGGTATACGCCCAGGCATTTGCCCTATATGCGTTTACAGAATATTATAAGAGCTGTCGCCAGGAAAGCGCTCTGCAACTAGCTGTTGGATTGTACAGGCTGATTGAACAGCATAGCTTTGATACAAACCGAACAGGTTATTTTGAAGCGTTTGACAGGACATGGAAACCGCTTGCAGATATGCGCCTGAGTGAAAAGGATGCAAATGAACAAAAAACCCTGAATACGCACCTCCATGTGATGGAAGCATACAGCAATCTTTTCCGGATTTTTCCCGATCGGCAGCTTGGGCAAAGTCTTCGTATGCTGCTGCATAATTTTTTACATGATTTTATAAACCCGGGAACTGGTCATCTAAACCTTTTCTTTGGGCAGGATTGGCAGTTAAAATCCAGTCTCGTTTCATTCGGTCATGACATTGAAGCTGCCTGGCTTTTACCCGAAGCGGCGCTGGCATTGCAGGACGATCTGCTTTTGGCGGCTTGCAACCGATCGGCCATTCAACTGGCAGAGGCATCGATACCCGCAGTGGATGCCGATGGGGGATTGTGGTACGAATGGTCACCGCCTGAAGGATGGGTAAAAGAAAAACATTGGTGGCCGCAGGCCGAAGCTATGGTCGGTTTTTTTAATGCCTGGGAAATCAGCGGCAAAGAAAAATACCTGCGGTACGCCATCAACAGCTGGACGTTTATAAAAAAATATCTTGTGGACGGGCAAACGGGGGAATGGCTGTGGGGCATTGATGCCGGTTATGCTGTGATGCTGCACGAAGACAAAGCCGGGCTCTGGAAATGCCCGTATCATAACTCCCGTGCCTGTATCGAAATGATCAAACGATTAGAAAATATAACTACCTTACCTTAGCAGTACACCCGGATATTCATATAAGCACCGTAAATTTTTAGTACATGACCTATACTCCCTCTTCAACAAGGTATGAGCACATGAAATATAATCGCTGTGGAAAAAGTGGTTTACTACTGCCGGCTATTTCGCTGGGGCTCTGGCACAACTTTGGCTCGGTGGATATTTTTGAAAACGGGCGGGCCATTGTGCGGCGGGCTTTCGACCGGGGGATTACCCATTTTGATTTAGCCAATAATTATGGCCCGGAACCCGGGTCAGCCGAGGAGAATTTCGGGACGATCCTCCGGAAAGATTTTACCGGTAACCTGCGCGATGAACTCATCATCTCCACCAAAGCCGGCTACCTCATGTGGGACGGGCCGTACGGCGATTGGGGTTCGCGGAAATACATCCTCGCCAGTCTCGATCAAAGCCTGAAACGCCTCGGCCTCGATTACGTGGACATCTTTTATCATCACCGCCCCGATCCCGAGACTCCACTCGAAGAAAGCATGGGTGC
>DASTSN010000003.1:0-31519 GCA_035760665.1 Chitinophagaceae bacterium
CGCACAAAAATGTGTGATCCATCTTGTAAAAAAAAGTGGAATGGTAGTGGTGGCAGGATCCATCGGGTTCGCAGTCGCAGCCGTCACATGCAAAAAATCCCGGGCATGATCAAGCGCCATAATGATCATGACAAGACCGCGAAAAATATCTACTGATGAAATACGATTGGTTTGCGAAGCAGTCATGTTGGGAATTTTATTTTTCATCGGCTTTCAGCAGCAAGGTTTTAAACTTTTGCAATTCTGCTAGCTCTGCCGAAGACAGCGGTTCGTTGTTGTTGTATTTTGAACGAAAAAATAAAACCCGCTTATGCTGTGGATATTTTTGTAAAATCATATCCAGCACTTCACCAATCTTTTCATCTTTTGTAAAAAGCGGTTTTATGACTGCCGGCGAAACAGATTTATATTTAGCGGGCTTTTTTAAGATGATGGCTTCCAAGGTGGCGAGTTTCGCCGGAGGGATATTCGTAAGCTTTGAGGCCTTTCCATAAAGGCCCTGCAGTTGTTTTTTACTAAGGCCGCCCCGCTCCTGGTATTGTACCAGTAAACTTTTAGCAAATACAGAATCGGGCCTGGCTTTCACCACTGCTTCCAGCAGGTCTTTAATAATATCAACATCAGGTCTGATTCGGTGCATAAAAATTGATCAGGCCCTGAATGTATGAAAAAGATCGGAATGCCGTTTACAGACGGAACAAGGTCACGAGAGGGAACTGCTCCAGCAAAGTTTGTTTTCCCCATCTTTTTCCCTGATGCAGGTGAAAAAGAAGCTGTTGGTAAACGGGAGGGTGATTGTTTCAGCATTATTGGAAAGAAAAATATAACCACCGGCAAAAGCTTCAATTGAGCAGGTATTCACAGCTTCCCAATCATGCAGCAGTCGGCCGGAATATAGGCCGGTGTCCGTGCGTCGATACGCCAGTTTTTCCACCAGGTTCTCCAGTGTTTTTATCTCATCCAGGGTGGCTGATACATATAAATCGGGGGATTCCCGGTGATACGCTTTTCTTCTCGTGTTTTTCATAAAACGTAGTTTAAGCAGGCAAGTCATGAAATGACTGAATAAAACAGGCACGGATTTCCGAGACATGCTGGTTTTTTCTTTAACGATGTAAAGAAAAGCCGGAAAATGACAGTAAAAAATAGAAGATTCCTTGATTAAAATGTAAAAAAAGGATATTGATACCTGTAGAAAATCAACTACAAAAGAGACTGCGGCATTCAAGGGAATGAAACATTCAACAACAAACAGAATCTCATTATTTTGGATAGAGAAGGCTAAAATAATGATCTATTCTCGTGAAATTTCGTAAATTAGATGTTCATACCCGCCCTTCCATCGAATCATTGACTATTTATTCACAAAAAAAGAGATTTGTATGAAAAACATTTCTTTCCCGCTCCGCAAAACAGCTGCAGCCCTGACGGTTGCTTTCAGTATGCTGGCTTTGGGTTCGCACGCCCAGGATACAGACAAAACGCTCACCGGCGAAGTGCTGGATATGGCCTGCTATATGGGTCATGGCGCCCATGGACCCGGACATATGCAATGCGCAAAAACCTGCATTAAAGGGGGCTCACCCATGGGCTTGCTCACCAGTGATGGCAAAGTATACCTGCTGGTGGAAAACCACGACAAGACTGATGCCTATTCTGAAGCCAAAAAATACGCCGGGGAACAAATTACTGTAACTGGTACTGTAGCTGAAAAAGGAGGTCTCCCGGGCATCATTGTTAACGAAGTGAAAAAAGGTTAATTCCTGATGAAATTACCCTACACAAAGGCCCGGTCGTGACCGGGCTTTTACTTTTTAACCTAAACGATTCTTGATTTTTATACGCTTAATGACCGTTTGATTGGATTCAATCTACCCTCAACATCAACGGCAAGGAATGTTACATGGAAAAGAAACTTCAAGGGCAAATCGCCATTATAACAGGAGCCAGTTCAGGCATTGGTGCTGGTGTTGCCAGGGCTATGGCTGCCGCAGGGGCCGCCGTTGTGATCAATCACCCGGTAAAAGGTACCCAGGCAGATGCAATTGCTGTATTAAATGACATCATTAGCACAGGCGGCACCGGTATCTGCTATCAGTGCGATGTAAGCAAAGAAGCGGAAGTGAAACAAATGTTTGCCGATGTTATCAAACAATTGGGAACAGTGGACATTTTGGTAAACAATGCCGGCATTCAGCGGGATGCTGCTTTTACTGATATGACACTGGAGCAGTGGAACACTGTTTTGTCGGTAAATCTAACGGGCCAGTTTTTATGCGCCCGGGAAGCCATCCGTGAGTTTTTGCGGAGAGGCGTTGTTCCGGACCGTTCTTCTTCGGCAGGAAAAATTATATGCATGAGCAGCGTACATGAAGTGATTCCCTGGGCTGGTCATGCTAATTATGCAGCTTCAAAAGGCGGTATTATGATGCTGATGAAAAGCCTGGCACAGGAATATGCTCCCCACAAAATCCGTATTAATAGCATTGGTCCGGGTGCCATTAAAACAGCTATCAACCAAGCTGCCTGGTCCACACCGGAGGCTGCGGCCCGGCTGCTCGAACTAATTCCCTATCAGCGAATCGGCGATGCAGAAGACATCGGTAAAGCCGCTGTATGGCTGGCCAGCGATGATGCAGACTATGTAAATGGTACAACCCTGTATGTTGATGGCGGCATGTTACTCTACCCCGGTTTCAGTACCAATGGGTAAGTTCAATCAACGAGGCTGATCATCTTCCCGGTGCGTACCGATTCGTCACAGGCAAAAGCTATGCGCAGGCTGTTTACTGCATCTTCCATGTGATCGGTCAGGTCCTGGTCTTCACAGATTGCCTGTAAAAAATAAGCCTGTTCCCGGTTACAAAGTTCCTGGTGATCTGGTTCGTCTTCCAGGTTGATCCAGGTATCAGGTTGTGTAAACTCATTATCCTTATCGATCGCAGCATGATGCACACGAATGGATTCCGTTTTTGTATGCGCTTCTACTGAAGATGATTTACCGGTACTCCCGGCCTCTTTGGCAACAATCGACACAGCGCCTTTTGGCCCGATTACATCTTTTACAAAAAAAGCTGTTTCACTGATCATCGGTCCCCAACCGGCTTCGTACCAGCCAACTGAACCGTCTTCGAAATGAATTTGCAATTGCCCGTAATTATAATTACCGGCGGGAATATCATCCGTGAGGCGGGCTCCAATCGCACTAACTTGCAGTGGCTTTGAACGCACCATCTGGCACATCACGTCTATGTAATGTACGCCGCAGTCTACTATTGGGCTAAGACTTTTCATGAGATTACGGTGCACGGTCCACATTCTGCCGTGGCTTTGCTGATTCAGGTTCATCCGCATTACCAGCGGCTTCCCCAGTTGTTGTGCTTCCTGTATAAAACGTATCCACGATGGATGATGACGCAAGATGTACCCCACTACCAGTTTTTTCCCTGCTTTTTTAGCCGCAGCAACTACACGAACAGCACCTGCTACGGTATCTGCCACCGGCTTTTCAATAAACACGTGGCAGCCTTTTTCAAACGCCAGTATAGCAAAATGCTCATGAGTATCGGGATATGTGGAAATACAGACGGCATCGGGTTTCGTTTCCGCCAGTGCCTGGGCATAATCACTAAAAAGGGGATAGCCGCCGCCTAATTTTTCATTCAGCACTTCTTTACTTTTACCTATTGACACAATTCCACAAATTGTAAAGCCGTCCATCTGGTGATAGGCCATAGCATGCGAAGCTCCCATATTGCCGCAGCCAACCACTAACACCCGTACCTGTTTTTGTTGCGCTTTCATTTTTACATACTGATTTGGGTAAAGATAAAACGGGTAGCTCAAAAACAGCACCTGCAAATGAAGATTATTGCAGCAAAAAAACCCATCCGTGGCCCGGTGTAAAAGTTATTAAACGCCGCAGTTCTTTTTGCTGAAAATGATTTTCTTTGCGCTGTATGAGCCTGTACATTTGTTCACTGAATTCCGGCAGCAACGGCAATTGCTACTATATCGGCAACGGGCAGGAAGCCGTTCTGGTTGATGCCGGTATTTCCTGCAGGGAAATAGAAACCCGCATGAGCCGGCTGCAACTGTCCATCGAAAAGGTAAAAGCGGTTTTTGTATCACATGAACACGCTGATCATATTAAAGGCCTTGCCAGGTTTCATCAAAAACATAAGGTGCCTGTTTATATTTCAGATGCAACCCGCAAAGCAGCAAGGCTGAAACTGGACAAACAGCTGACTTTCTCCATTAAATCTCACGAATCCATATCTGTGGGCACGCTGTCCGTTACACCGTTTCCCAAGCAGCATGATGCGGCAGATCCTTATAGTTTTATCGTAAGTCATCAACAAATTTGCACAGGGGTTTTTACAGATATTGGCACCAGTTGCGAAAACGTGATTCATTATTTCCGACAATGCCATGCCGCTTTTTTAGAAAGTAATTATGACGAAGAGATGCTGGAAAAGGGTAATTATCCATATGTATTAAAAACCCGTATTCGAGGCGGGCAGGGCCACCTGAGCAACAGCCAGGCGCTGGAACTGTTCACCAGTCATCGCCCGGCGTTTATGAGCCACCTTGTACTCTCCCATCTTTCCAAAAACAATAACAACCCAGCCATCGTGCAGAATTTGTTTGACCGCCATGCCGGTCACGTGCAAATGATTGTGGCATCACGGTATGCTGAAAGTGCTCTTTACCAGGTAGGACAATCAGCAGCCGTAAAACCATCACAAACCAGCACGCAACTCACCCTTTCAATTTAAGCAGCCAGTGACGAAAGCCATAAAATCCTGCTAAGTGTGCAATGCTGTACCCGGCAAACTTTGGCATTTCAAAGCCGTTTTTTACCTTTCGCCCCGCAAAAATGCATACCATGAAAAAAAACCGGCTCTCCCGGAGCCTTGTCATTGTTCTTCTTCTGCTATCCTTTATTTCCGGCAATACGCAGCAAACCGAGCCTGACACAGTGAAAACAGGCATTTATATTACCAGTATTCACGACATTGATTTTAAACAAAAAGAATACACTGTGAGCTTCTGGCTTTGGCTGAAATACCAAAACAGGGATTTTGATTTTTATAATAACCTGGAAGTTCCGCAGGCGAAAACAGTGACAAAATCATTTGTAACGGTTGACAGTTCGGATGGAAGAGTGTATATGATGATGAAGTTGCAATGTGTCATGAAAGACTCCTGGCGGATTGGTAATTTTCCCTTTGACCGGCAGAAACTGCGCCTGTCGATTGAAAACTCCCAATACGATGCTAAATCGCTTGTATTTGTCCCCGACACCATCGGCCAGCACTTTGACCCCCGCTTTACGCTGAGCGGCTGGAACATTGACAGCTGTATTGTATCTACCGGCATTAAGGCCTATGAAACGGCCTTTGGGGACAGGACCGTTGACAAACCCCATTCAGAATACAGTTCATACAAAGTCAGGCTTGATATAAAACGGGATGCCTCGGGACTATTCTGGAAAATGTTTCTTGGGATGTATATTGCCTTTTTAATTGCCTATACCTGCTTTTATATTCATGCCGATGGGATCGATTCCCGCTTCGGGTTAAGCGTAGGATCCCTTTTCGCCGTCATCGGTAACAAATATATCATCGACTCAGCCCTGCCGGAATCATCCTCATTTACACTGGTCGATACCCTGCATGGCCTTACCCTGTTTTTTATTTTTACCGTTATTGCCGCCACCGCCTGGTCGTTGATGCTGGTAAAAAATAACAAATCCGCTCAGGCCAGACGATTTGATATGATCGCCGCCCAGGTAATCCTGCTGCTGTACCTGGCCCTGAACATCTGGTTTATTACCCGGGCCAGTGCCACCTGATAAACGAAACAAACCGCTGTTTTCCCTCTGAAAAAAAGAATCCGGATGTGGACAACATTGGTTGTACAGGTGTATAAAAAACCTATATTTGATACCGGTAAACAACCGTATACCCATTAACATTCTAAATCTAACACAGATGGCAACAAAAAAAGCAAAGAAAGCAGCCAAGAAACCCGCTAAGAAAGCGGCTCCCAAAAAAGCAGCTAAGAAAGCAGCTCCTAAAAAAGCAGCAAAAAAAGCAGCTCCCAAAAAAGCAGCTAAGAAAAAATCAGCACGCAAGCCTAATGCAGCCTTTATGAAAGCGCTGACTCCAAGCGCAGCACTCGGCGCAGTAGTTGGCAGTAAGCCCATGCCCCGCACTGAAGTAGTGAAAAAAGTATGGGATTATATTAAAGCCAATAAACTGCAGGACAAAGCCAACAAACGCATGATCAATGCCGATGACAAACTGAAAGCTGTTTTCGGTGGAAAGAGCCAGGTGTCTATGTTTGACATGGCTAAGCACTTAGCCAAGCATCTTAGCTAAGAAGAAATTGAGCAGTTTTTACAGGGCATCTGCTGATGCCCTTTTTTATTTTCTGATGTATCAGGAAATTATAACGAATTCGGATTACTGCAATCTTACAGCTGTTATTATTTTTTCTGTAGAAAAAGAATGGCTCTTACGAAAGTAGAGCTGAACTTCCTTCCATTCCAGGGATACTTTTTTGTCTACCAGCTGCTGCGGATCGTTATTAAAGTTTTCAGCTTCCTTAAAATATGTCAACCATACCAATCGTTTCAGCGAGCCGTCGTCCAGCTTTACGCGGATATAGGTATAATCATCCTGCATCACAGCTGTCACGGTACCACGCAGGGTGCCGGCTGCTTCATCCGCCCTTTGGTTGATTTCATTTTTCATAACCGGACGCATGACCTTTAGATAACCAGGACACATAAGCGCCAGTTTCATCCCAATCTTTACACCTATTTTTTTGCCACTCGCTTCGTCAAAAGTTTCGAGGCCTTCAACCGCCAGCAGGCGATCAATATAAGGCATACATACTTCCAGGAAGGCTTCCGCAAAAAACATTTGGGTATCTTGCTGCGTTGCAAAAGTTTGATCGCTATGCTGCCCGATATACGCACACATTTTTTCTGCAGCCGTATCATAAATATTTTTCTCCTGGCAAAAAGAGACCGCAGAAAAGCAAAGCAGGAAGAGTACGAGTATTTTTCTCATGGTAAGGATTTATGCGGTAAAATAGCAGAAATTTATTTCGTATGCAAGTGATGTTGTAAGCAATTATTATACTAGGCAATCCGGCGCGAAACAGGCAAATAATTTCATTTTCATCCTCCGCGGGAAATGATTACTCCCAGGAAGGCCATAGTCAGCGATACCAGCAGCAATATTCTGCCGCTCCAGCGGGCTACCTGCACCCTGTTGGAACCAGCAGTTTCTGGCGACGCCTGCACTGCCTTGCTGCCCACCAGTAAATCATGCACCAAACTAACCAGCAAAATCGTAATGAATAAAATAATTTTTACTACCACCAGCCTGCCATAACTGCTTTGCGTAAAAAAAGACCGGGAAAAATGAATCCCCCTGAAATGTATATTCAAAAAACCGGTGACGACCAGCAGGCTCAGGACAATCCAGCCATAAAACCGAAACTTTAACCCCGTAACCATCAGCACTTGTCGTCGCTCGGGATTATTTTTAATACCCGGCAACAGCACCAGTGGCAGGAATAACATACCGCCAATCCAGAAGGCGGCGCAGATGATATGCAACCAAACACTAATATAATAAGCTGTATTCATGCTGCAAGTGTAGTGATTATCGCTGATACAACAGGCTGACCAAAATCATATCCTCCCGCTACGGATATTTACACGGTTACAGTCCGGCATATTGTCGCAGGTACTCACGGGTATAAATAAGTCCTGCAGTATAGATAGCATCAAATTTTTTAAAATCAAATACACCGTACACGGCCAGTTCAGCTGGCTCAATAAAAAGTGCACACCGATGCCTGTTTTTCAGTACATTTTCCCGGATAGCCAGGTGCAATATCCTCTCTACGTTAGGCAGAAAACCGTTTTTTACATTATAGGGAGCTAGTGGATTCACATGTACACCAACAATGGATTGATACGATTGCAATAAAGGCTCTGCCGGTAAATTACCACTGAGACCGCCGTCCACATACGGCACACCGTCAATTTCTACCGGGCGAAACAAAATAGGAATGGATGAGGCAGCCAAAATAGCCGGTAACAGGGGGCCCCGTTCAAAAACCACCTGCTCGCCAGTAATAAAATCAGTAGCCGTAATAAATAACGGGAACTCCAAATCTTCAAAATTCAAATGTCGCAGTACTCTTTTCAGCAATTGCTCGACTTTCTTTAAAGACAGAAATCCTGACCGCCAGCCCGCCCACTGCATAGACACCGCAATCTTATTTTTTAAGAAAATCTCTTTTACTTCATCGGTGCTGTAGCCATTGGCCAGGCAGGCTGCCACTATTGAGCCTGAACTGGTAGCCGCAATCGCCTGCGGATATATGTTTTTTTCTTCAAAGGCTTTTAGCACCCCCAGGTGAGCAAATCCCCGGGCACCGCCACCAGATAATACAAAAGGCCTGTTCTCCCGTTGCATAGTATGAAAATAAACATTTCTCCTGAATCCCGCATGAATGCAGGCTATGCTTCCAAAAAACTGGAAAATACAACCTTACAGGTTTTGCGCAACCAGCCGTACAACTGCTGCCTGGCCCTTATGAAAATCACCTTCGTCCAGCACAATATCCATTTGTTCACAGCTCAGCACATTCAAATGCAGATGAAAATCGTGGTACAAAGTAGATGCATCATACAGCATGCTTTCATCTTTTGGTCCGCCGCTGCTATGGTGCAGCTGGTCTTTGGAAAATGCTTCCAATATCAGGAACCCACCTGATTTCAGGCTGGCAGCCACGGCAGCATGAAACTTCACTCGCAGGGGTTCTGACATGTGTACATAAATAAGCGCCACAACATCGTAAAGTTTTTCCGGCGTATAGGTACTGAGTTCCTGCTGAATGTAATGAATGGTAACACCTTCCTCCCGGGCACGGGCCAGCGCTTTTTCACGGGCTACTTCGCTGTAATCAAAGGCATCAACCTGCCACCCTTGTTTAGCTGCATAAATGGCATTCCGGCCTTCCCCCTCTGCGGGAAGCAGCAATGAGCCAGGCTTGTGTGTATCAATAAAACTTTTAAAAAAGGCATTTGGCTGCTCGCCATACACGTATGCGTGTTCAGCATAACGCTGGTTCCAGAACTGTTTCAATCGATTTTAATTTATTCCAAATTTACGCAAGCCCTGAAAAAGAATTCATGACACTTATCAGGCTGTTTCCTATTTACCAGGGAAAAGTAAAACAGCAATCCTCCACTAGCGGTAAAAAGCACCTGTACCGGAAATTGGTTCAATAATAAAAACGGAGATGTAAAAGACTAAAAGAAAAAAGATGTCTCTGCTATTGTAACGTGATAGGTTGGGGTAATTGTTGTATGATCGAGTCCAGTACCTGTTGCAGGTGACGGCCCGAGTCCTTTTGTGGGTTCACCAGGTCGTAGAGGGTGATTTTATCCAGCAGGCTGTCAATCGTCACCTGCACCATTTGCCAAAGTGACCGGGCAGAACAATCAACCGAATTCACACAAAATTTTAAAGCTCCGGTATGTGAGCCACAAAAAGCGGCATCAAAAAGTGAACCGCCAAGTGCCTTGAGGACAGGATTGATATTAATTTCGCGGGCAGGTCTCGCCAGCACATAGCCGCCCTTGTAACCAGGGGTGGAATTGATAATACCGGCCAGCCGGAGAATACGAGTGAGCTTTGCCACATAATGGGTACTCAATCCTTCCGCTTCGCTCAGTTGGCGGATACTCATACCTTGCTCATCCTGGCACCGCGCTATGCGGATGAGAATGCGTAAACCATATTCTTCCTGTGAAGTAATTTTCATATTCCTAAATTATTTATAAGGGTGCCGGCATTGCTACTTGCCGTACAGTTTTTTAGTTTCTACATAAAACCAAGCTCTAGTTGTGCAGCCTCCGACATCATACTTTTATCCCATGGCGGATTCCAGGTAACAGCCACATGCACATCGTTGACACCTTCGATCTGTCGCAGTTTTTGATCTACTTCCACCGGCAGGGTTTGAGCAGCCGGACAACTGGGTGCCGTTAGTGTCATCACAATTTGCACGTTATTAATAGGTAGAATATTCACCTCATAAATAAGTCCCAGTTCGTAAATGTTAACGGGTATTTCCGGGTCATATATCGTGCCCAAACATGCTATGACTTTTTGCTTTAATTCTTCTTCATTCATAATCATACCGCAGCGTTTTTTAGTTTATAGGCCAGGGCATAATGTTTCATTTGCTTTACCATTGACAGCAACCCGTTAGAGCGGGTTTGTGCCAGGTGGGTGGTCATGCCAATTTCATTAATGAACCCGAGTTTGGCGTCGATAATCTCATCAGGTGTATGCCCCGAGAGCACCCGGATCAGCATACTGATTAAACCCTTTACGATCACCGCATCGCTGTCGGCTTTGAAATAAACTCTGCCATCACGATAATCCGCCGCCAGCCAAACGGTCGACTGGCAGCCCTTTACTTTATTTTCATCCAATTTGTATTGTTCCTCCAGCAGTGGAAGTTTTTTGCCCATATCGATGATATACTCATACTTGTCATCCCATGAATCAAAAAGGGAAAACTCTTCCACAATCTCCTGTTCAATGGTCGCTATGGATTTGTAATCGCTCATCAGTTTAAGCTAACATTTTAATGGCTTTACGAATGCCGCTGATTAACACATCAATTTCTTCCTTTGTATTATATACAGCAAAGGAAGCTCTTACAGTACCGGGTATACCAAAGCGCTGCATCAGGGGCTGCGTGCAGTGATGCCCGGTGCGAACCGCAATACCACTGTTATCCAGTAAAATACCGAGATCCTGCGGATGAAACTTATCAAATACAAATGAGACCACACTCACTTTTTTAGCAGCCTGCCCGATGATTTTCAGACCAGGCACTTCCAGTAACTGCTCAGTGGCATACCGGAGTAATTCGTCCTCATGTCGACGGATAGCCTCTTTACCTGCCTGCTGCATAAAATCAAGGGCAGATTTAAACGCAATGACATCGGCGATATTAGGAGTGCCTGCTTCGTACTTATAGGGAAGATCGTTATACGTGGTTTTGGCAAATGTCACTTCTTTAATCATCTCACCACCACCGTGAAAAACCGGCATTTCCTGCAGCCACTGCTTCTTTCCATAAAGCACACCGGTGCCGGTGGGCCCGTACAATTTATGCGCGGAGCAAACAAAAAAATCACAATCCAGGCCTTGTACATCGATATCCAGGTGAACGCTTGATTGCGCCCCGTCAATTAAAACGACAGCCCCAAATTTGTGTGCAGCCTCAATGATTGCTTCAACCGGGTTGATACTGCCTAATGAATTAGATGCATGCACCACCGAAACCAGTTTTGTCCGTGGAGTCAGTAATTTGTGATACTCATTCAGCAATAGCTCGCCGGCATCGTTTACCGGGATAACCTTCAATATGGCTCCCTTTTCTTCACATAAAATCTGCCAGGGAACAATATTAGAATGATGTTCCATGGCAGAAATGATAATTTCATCGTCTTTCTGCACGTGCTTTCTTCCCCACGTATAGGCTACCAGGTTAATTCCTTCAGTAGCGCCACGGGTAAAAATGATTTCTTCCCGCGAACCGGCATGAAAAAATCGCTGCACAGCATCCCTTGTGGCTTCAAAAGCTGCCGTTGCCTCTTCAGCGAGAGTGTGAATACCCCGGTGAATATTGGCATTGTAATACGTATAGTAGCGAACCAGCGCATCAATAACCGCCTGTGGCTTTTGCGTGGTGGCGGCATTATCAAAGTATACAAGCGGTTTCCCTTTTACTTCTCTTTGCAGTACAGGAAACTGCCGGCGGATGGCATAAATATCCAATCCTGCATTGATGGTTGAACCCGCTATCATAATTGATCAATTTCTAAACGTTCTTCAATCAGTTTGTCAATATACTGGCGCAATGCTCCGTTCTTGATTTGCTCCAGCACATCAACGGCAAAAGCATGCAGCAACAAGGAACGGGCAATTTTTTCGCGAATACCCCTTGACCGCAGGTAGAATAATCCTTCGTCATCCAGCCGGCCTACCGTACAGCCATGAGAACATTTTACATCATCTGCAAAAATTTCCAGCTGCGGTTTTGTATTAACAGAAGCATTATCGGAGAGTAAGATGTTTTTGTTGGACTGGTATGCATTTGTTTTCTGGGCATCTTGCCGCACAAATATTTTTCCGTTAAAAACACCGGTAGCATGGCCGTCCATCACACCTTTGTATAATTCGTTGCTGTAACAGTTGGGACTGACATTGTCAACAATAGTATGGTTATCGATATGCCCATTACCCTGCTGCAAGTATAACCCATACAAATGCGATTCGCAGCGCTCTGCATCCATCACCATATTCAGGTTGTTGCGCACAATGCCTTCACCCAGAGAAATGGTAACGGTATGCACCTCGCTTTTACCTGTTTGACGGATATGCGTGGTACTTACGAGCGTTGCGTGAGATACGTCATTTTGAATTTTGTAGTATTCCACGACGGCATCCTGTTCTACCACCATTTCCATGACCTGATTCGTAAAGCTATCTGTCATACCAAGCGTGGCAAAGGTTTCAACAATCTCCACATTCGCACGTTCCTGTACAAAAACAAGGCTGCGCGGTTGTGCCAGGATACTGGCAGAGCGTGCATCGGTAATATTATAAATATAAACAGGATGTTCAAGTGTACAGCCTTTTGGCACATGCATGAAGACCGCACCCTGTAAAAAGGCCGTGCTTAAGGCATTAATACCATCTTTAAGATAGTGGCGGCTATGACCAAGGTTTTTTGCAACCACCTCTTTGAATTCGCCGCTGGCCGCATCCTCAAGCGGGATTACCCGGAGGCCGGCCGAACGGATTACGGATAATGATGGCATGTAAAGTCCATTCACAAATACCAGGGCGTTCGCCTGTTCATGACCTGGTAGAAAGGCTGATGCAATATCTGCAGGAGAAACCGTTACCGCTTCCTGCAGCGGCGGTAGCTGGTAAGCTTTATTAAACAAACTGCTGATGCGGGTGTACTTCCACTCTTCATGCTTCACGGTGGGAATTCCCCACTTGCTGAATGCCTGGAATGCCTGTTGGCGGATCGCCTGCAGGCTGCTCGAATGCTCAGCAGATTGAAGGCGGTCAAAATGTTCTTTTATATAATCGATAGTGCTCATTCAATATTTGTTAATAGCTGTGCTGTGTTTAAAAATCAAACTTCTTCACTAACCGGAAATTCGTTCTTAATAAAATCATAGCCTCGCTCTTCAAGTTCCAGTGCTAATTCTTTAGGACCCGATTTTACAATGCGCCCATTGTACAATACATGCACAAAGTCCGGAACGATATAATCCAGCAGCCGTTGGTAGTGGGTAACCACCAGCACTGCATTCTCCTTATTACGCAACTTATTCACCCCGTTTGCCACAATGCGTATAGCGTCAATATCCAGGCCGGAATCAGTTTCATCCAGAATCGCCAGTTTGGGTTCCAGCATTGCCATCTGGAAAATCTCATTCCGCTTTTTCTCCCCGCCGGAAAATCCTTCGTTCAATGAACGGCTCAGCAGCGACTGATCGATATTTACCAATGCCATCTTCTCTTTCATAAGTTTAAGAAAGGCAACAGCATCAAGCGGCTCCTGTCCATGGTATTTACGCTTTTCATTCACAGCTGTCTTGATAAAATTGGTAGTTGTTAGTCCCGGAATTTCCACCGGGTACTGAAAGGCCAGGAACAATCCCTCTTTTGCACGGTCTTCCGGCGATAACTCCAGCAGGTTTTTACCTAAAAACGAGACTGTTCCGCCCGTTACGTCATAATCTTCCCTGCCGGCCAGTACCGAAGCAAGTGTGCTTTTACCTGATCCGTTTGGTCCCATAATAGCATGTACCTCACCAGGCTTTATGTCAAGATTGATTCCTTTCAATATTTTTTTCCCTTCAATCTCCGCACGTAAATTTTGAATTGAGAGCATGATATATTTTTTTATTCCTGTTTAATGATTGACTAATAAAATTTGGTTCGTATATTATCCCACACTGCCTTCCAGGCTGATTGCCAACAGCTTTTGCGCTTCCACGGCAAACTCCATGGGCAATTGGTTCATGACCTCTTTAGCAAAACCATTGATGATAAGCGCTACGGCTGTTTCGGTATCAATACCGCGCTGGTTACAATAAAAAATCTGGTCCTCCCCGATTTTAGAAGTAGTTGCCTCATGCTCCACAACGGCGGTGTTATTCTTCACTTCAATGTAGGGAAAAGTGTGGGCTCCGCATTTATCACCCAACAGCAAAGAATCACATTGGGAGAAATTGCGGGCATTGTCAGCCTTTTTGCTTACATGCACCAGACCCCGATAACTGTTATTGCTGAAACCGGCAGAAATACCTTTGGAAACAATCCGGCTCCTGGTATTTTTTCCCAGGTGCTGCATTTTTGTACCGGTATCGGCTTGCTGGTGGTTATTGGTTACGGCAACAGAATAGAATTCGCCAACAGAATAATCACCTTTTAAGATTACACTCGGGTATTTCCACGTAATAGCCGAACCCGTTTCCACCTGTGTCCACGAAATTTTTGAGTGAGCCCCCTGGCAAATACCACGCTTGGTGACAAAATTATAAATACCGCCATTCCCTTCTTTATCGCCGGGATACCAGTTTTGTACGGTTGAATATTTAATCTCTGCATGCTCCATTGCCACCAGTTCCACCACGGCTGCGTGCAACTGGTTTTCATCACGCATCGGTGCTGTGCAGCCTTCGAGATAACTCACGTAGCTGCCTTCTTCGGCAACGATTAATGTGCGTTCAAACTGGCCGGTGTTCTCGGCGTTGATGCGGAAATAAGTTGACAATTCCATCGGGCAGCGAACCCCTTTGGGTATATAGCAAAAAGAACCGTCGCTGAAAACCGCTGAGTTGAGGGCAGCGAAATAATTATCTGTCACCGGCACCACCGAACTCAGGTATTTCCGTACCAGTTCAGGATGGTGCTGGATGGCTTCGCTCATGGAGCAGAAGATGATACCAAGCTCGGCCAGTTGCTCTTTAAAAGTGGTGGCAATCGACACACTGTCAATAACCGCATCGACGGCCACGCCAGTCAGTCTTTTTTGCTCATCGAGAGAAATGCCCAGCTTTTCAAAAGTTTTGCGCAACTCGGGATCAATTTCATCCAGGCTTTTGGGTTTTACTTTTTGCTTGGGGGCAGCATAGTATATAATGTCCTGGAAATCGATGGGCGGGTAAGTTAAATTAGCCCAGTTAGGTGCTTCCATTTTTAACCAGTGCCGGTAGGCTTTTAAACGCCACTCCAGCATCCATTCCGGCTCATTTTTTTTAGCCGAAATAAACCGGACAATATCTTCATTTAATCCTTTGGGAGCAGTATCGGCTTCAATATTGGTAACAAAACCGTACTTATAATCGCTCAGCACCGTTTTTTCAATCGTACTAAGATCATCATCCACCCTGTTATCTTTAAGTGGTTCAGCAGTTTCTGTTTTCATGCCGCAAAGATACGGATCAATTTATACAAAAAAGTATAAACAAGGAATTAAAACCCCAATTTTTGCAGACTTTTAGAAAGGGAAAGGGAAATTGAAAATGAAGGAAGGCCGAACATTATGAAATGTCATACAGCGACATACAGGATGCTGAAATACCTGAACATATACATTAACAGAACCGGGAGAAAGCAGTTCACTTTCTCCCGGTTTTTTATTGAAATCCTGTTGCTTATGCTTTTGCAAACTGCTTGCGAATTACATTGAGGGCGCCGCCGGCTTTGAACCACTCAATCTGCTGCTCATTGTAGCTGTGGTTCACTTTAATCTCGTCACTACTGCCATCTTTATGATGCAACAGCACCGTCAGCGGCTGGCCGGGGGCGAATGACGTGAGCCCAACAATATCAATCGCATCATCTTCCTGAATCTTATCATAGTCCTCTTTGTTGGCAAACGTAAGTGCCAGCATACCCTGTTTCTTCAGGTTGGTTTCGTGGATACGGGCAAAACTCCTAACCAGGATAGCCCGTACGCCAAGGTGCCTTGGTTCCATTGCAGCATGCTCTCGGCTGGAGCCTTCACCGTAGTTTTCGTCACCTACCACTATACTGCCGATACCGGCTGCTTTATAAGCTCTTTGTACTTTTGGCACACTGTCATATTCGCCCGTCAATTGGTTTTTAACATTATCAGTTTTTTCATTAAAATAATTAACGGCGCCAATCAGCATGTTGTTACTGATATTATCCAGGTGTCCCCGGTAACGAAGCCATGGACCGGCCATACTGATATGATCTGTTGTACATTTTCCTTTGGCCTTAATCAATAACTTCAAGCCTTTAAGGTCGGTACCTTCCCAGGCAGCAAACGGGGCCAGCAGTTGAAGGCGCTGGCTTTCCGGGCTTACAACTACCTGTACAGCGCTACCATCTTTGGCAGGAGCCTGGTAACCGGGATCTTTCACATCAAATCCTTTGGGCGGAAGTTCAAAACCTGTTGGTTCATTTAACAACACTTCTTCGCCCTTTTCATTTTTCAATTTATCTGTTAGGGGATTGAACGCTATGGTTCCGGCCATTGCCAGGGCAGTAACAATTTCAGGGCTGGCTACAAAAGCATGTGTGGAAGCCAGTCCGTCGTTACGTTTGGCAAAGTTTCGGTTAAAGGATGTGATAATAGTGTTCTTGCGATTCGGATCATCAATATGTCGTGCCCATTGACCGATACAGGGTCCGCAGGCGTTGGCCAATACCACGCCACCCGCATCTTCAAATTCTTTTATAAACCCATCCCGCTCGATGGTATAACGCACCTGCTCACTGCCGGGTGTAATAGTAAACTCAGACTTTGTTTTCAATCCTTTGCTCACCGCATCTTTTACGATAGAGGCGCTGCGGCTGATATCTTCATAAGATGAGTTGGTGCAACTGCCGATAAGCGCCACCTCCAGTTTTTCGGGCCATCCGTTTTCTTTCACAGCTGCAGCCATTTTTGAAATGGGCGTGGCCAGATCGGGTGTAAAGGGCCCATTTACGTATGGCTCTAATGTTGACAAATCAAGTTCCAGTAACTGGTCATAATATTTGGTAGGCTCCGCATACACTTCTGCATCCGGACGCAAATGATCTTTAATGCCATCCGCCAGGGCTGCCACTTCTTCGCGGCCGGTAGCCTTCAGATAAGCAGCCATTTTTTCATCATATGCAAACAGGGAGCATGTGGCGCCGATTTCGGCACCCATATTACAGATAGTACCTTTTCCGGTAGCGCTGAGGCTGTCAGCACCCGGCCCAAAATATTCTACAATGGCTCCGGTACCGCCCTTTACTGTCAGTTGACCCGCTACCCATAGAATAATGTCTTTTGCCGAAGTCCAGCCGCTCATTTTTCCTGTCAGCTTTACACCAATCACTTTTGGCATTTTTAATTCCCAGGGTAATCCGGCCATTACATCCACGGCATCTGCCCCACCAACTCCAATGGCAACCATACCCAGGCCGCCGGCATTAGGGGTGTGGCTGTCCGTACCAATCATCATGCCGCCCGGAAATGCATAATTTTCCAGCACCACCTGGTGAATAATGCCTGCACCGGGTTTCCAGAAGCCAATGCCGTATTTATTGGAAATGGAAGCCAGGAAATCATACACTTCTTTATTGCTGTCGAGAGCAGTTGCTAGGTCCTGCTTAGCACCTACTTTCGCTTGTATCAGGTGATCGCAATGCACGGTGGAAGGTACGGCTACCTGATCCCGGCCACAGGTCATAAACTGAAGCAGGGCCATTTGGGCGGTAGCATCCTGCATGGCAACACGGTCGGGGGCAAAATCCACGTAGTCTTTCCCGCGGGTGTAAGCGGCGGCCGGTAAAGAACCGTACAAATGCGCATACAGAATTTTTTCTGATAAGGTAAGAGGTCTGCCAGCCAGTTTACGGGCAGCGGCAATTTTCCCCGGCATTTCTGCGTAAACTTTTTTGATGAGATCAAGATCGAATACCATGCGATAGATTTGAATAGTTGGAAATGAATAATGTGTTGCCAGAGTATGCAGCCGGTTGTAACACCATTG
This sequence comes from Chitinophagaceae bacterium, assembly GCA_035760665.1. Taxonomy (GTDB): domain Bacteria; phylum Bacteroidota; class Bacteroidia; order Chitinophagales; family Chitinophagaceae; genus DASTSN01. Next base: position 18,137 of record DASTSN010000003.1, read on the forward strand.
GCAAATCCGGAATTAGGGTTTGCCAGTCAGCACTTTTCCGGTTCGGCACATTAAAGAGGGGCAAAATTAAATAAATAACGACCTTAAAAAAAATCAGTTTAGCCGTCTCTTGCTTTTTTAGCCCCACGCGATCCCGGCCTTTGCCGGAATCTAACAGAATTTTATTCCGGTAAAATCTACAATTTTATAATTTAGCAGTATGAACAGGTTGAAGGATTTCATAGAATGGAATGCTTTCGGGGTTTGTTCCGCCATTGGCGAAAGAATTGGCATTGCTACCAGCCGCATACGTATGTGGTTTATCTATATTTCCTTTCTCACGATGGGCTCTCCAATCATTATTTACATGGTACTCGCTTTTTGGATGAACATGAAAAGATATATCCTGAATGCCCGCCGCAATCCGTTGAAATATCTTTAATCCCGTCCGCACACCAGCAATTGCTGAAAAACCTTTTTACGGTTAAAGTTTACCCGGGGGCAGCTCTAAACCAATAGCAGGCACCGGCCGTTCCCGGCAGATTACCAGTATGATCGCCTTGCAATACGAACTTACCACGTACAAAAAGTTCCTTGAAGACTTGTCTGTTTTCCTGGACATTCCCCTTATTGATCATACCCTCTATTTCCCGGCAACGATTGGCAAGGGCTACATTAAATACCTGCAATTGCCGGATAAAACAGAGGTCCTGATTGCCTATTTCCGGTTAAAAAATGACTTTGTACTCGAACGAAAAAAAGATGCCAAAGAATACTATACCTTCTGTTGTGAAGAGATCAGCGAGTTGAAAGAGTTTAGCATGACCATCGGTGCAGACCAGTTGCAGGCTACCGAAAAATTTTCGGCCATGTACCTGACAAGTTTCCTGTATGATGTGGGGTATCACCTGAAGCCCGACACACAGGTGAGCAGTATCAGGATGCTACTCACCCCAGAATGGATGCGTAACTATCTTGGGCTTGACCAGCAAGCCGCAGTGTTAGCGCAATATTTACAAATGAAAACCGCCGGCATCCTGTATAAAAAAGTTGATGCAGCAGCCAGGGAAATCATGAAAGAGCTGCTGCAAAAACCCCGCACAGCCGGCGCTCCGGCACTTTTCTACCAGTCGCGGCTGTTGCACCTGGTAGAAAAATTTTTTCAGTGGATGAACGAATCTCTGCAGCAACATCCGCACAGGACACAGGATCTTTCCCGGCACGATATTGAGCGGATGCGGAAAACGGAATTACATCTGCTGCGCAACCTGGCTGCTCCGCCCACCATCAAAGAACTGGCAAAAATGGCTGCCATCAGCGAGTCAAAGCTTAAAAAATTATTTAAAGCTGTTTACGGCTTACCCCCTTATGAATACTTTCAAAAACACCGCATGGATAAAGCCCGAACCATGTTGCTGACAGGACAATACAGCATCAAGGATGTAGGCTATGCGCTGGGTTATACAAACCTGAGCAACTTTACGTTAGCGTTTAAAAAAGCATTTGGCCTGCTCCCCAGCGATCTGCTTAAATAAAAAAGGAAAATTTTTACATCAGCTCCTTAACTTTTTCCACTACAGCATCAATCTCCTCTTTCGTATTGTACTTACTGAACGAAAAACGGACCGTCACCAGGTTAGGATTATTATTGATGGCCCGTATGACATGCGAGCCTACATCTGCTCCGCTGCTGCAGGCGCTGCCGCCGGATACGCAAATATTATTGATGTCAAGATTAAAAAGAATCATTTCAGATTTCTCTGTCTTGGGGAAAGCAGCGCTTAAAACAGTATACAAACTTTGTCCTTCGAAATCGCCGTTGAAAGAAACCGTTTGAATTTTTTGCCGAAGCTGCTCTATCATGTATGTTTTAAGAGACTGGATATAACTGCTTTCCTCTTCGTAATGCTGCATGGCCCTTTCCAAAGCAGTCGCAAACCCTACAATACCATAGAGGTTTTCTGTGCCGGCACGCATGTTCCGTTCCTGCCCGCCACCGAAGATTAACGGGCTGATCTTGATGTTATCATTTACATATAATATGCCGACTCCCTTGGGACCGTGAAATTTATGACCGGAAGCCGAAATAAAATGCACCGGCGTTTTGCGCAAATCAATGGGATAATGCCCGATGGTCTGCACACAGTCAGAGTGAAAAATCGCATTGTACTTTTTACACAGGTTACCAACCGCATCAATGTCCAGCAGGTTCCCGATTTCATTATTGGCATGCATCAGCGTGACCAGGCAACGCTCTTCACGGGTAGTCAGTTGTTCCTCCAGGTTGGACAGGTCAACATGCCCGTTGGGAAAAAGCTTGACAAAACTGCTGGTCACCTCGTCTTCATGATCATAATGCTCTACGGTGTGGAGCACGGCATGATGCTCGATTGGGGAAGTGATAATATGCCGGCATCCCAGGTCTTTAATGGCGGCAAGAATCGCGGTATTGTTACTTTCCGTACCGCCGCTGGTAAAAAAGATTTCACCCGGATGAGCATTGAGTAATTTAGCTACTTTTTTCCGGGCTGTTTCAATAGCCAGTCTCGTTTCCCGGCCATAAGAGTAGATAGAGGAAGGATTGCCAAAATGCGTGGTCATATAAGGCAGCATAGCATCCAGCACTTCTTTGTCGAGCGGAGTAGTGGCAGCGTTATCTAAGTAAATCCTGTTCATACAGTCTGTCCTTTACAAGGGCGAAAGAAACCGCAAAGATAGGTAATCCCCCGCGGGCAGTAAACGATCCCGCAATGACGGCAGTACAAGACTTCTTAGGATTTACATAAACTCTTTGATATCCTGCATCAGGCGCATAGCAATGTGATTGGCCTTGGACTCGTAATCGCTCTCTGCATAAATACGTACGATTGGTTCTGTATTGGACGTCCGCAGATGCACCCAGTCATTATCGAATTCAATTTTCAGTCCGTCCTCGGTATTGATGGGATTATTTTTATACTTCTTTTTTATTTGATCAAAAATGGTTTTAACATCAAAACCGTTTTCGAGTTCTATTTTATTCTTAGAAATAAAATAGTCGGGATACTGCCCGCGCAGGGATTTGATACTCTTTTTGTAGGCAGCCAGGTGGCTCAGAAAGAGCGCTATTCCAATGAGCGCATCGCGGCCGTAATGAAAATCTGGCACAATGATTCCCCCGTTACCCTCTCCCCCGATCACCGCATTGACTTGTTTCATTTTACTGACCACGTTTACCTCGCCGACAGAGGAAGGAAAATAGTCCCCGCCATGACGCAGGGTCAGTTCTTTCAGGGCCTTGGTGCTGCTCATATTGCTTACGGTATTCCCTTTGCGCCTGCTCAAAACATAATCGGCTACAGCGACAAGGGTATACTCTTCTCCAAACATGCTCCCATCCTCACAAACAAAGCAAAGGCGGTCAACATCCGGGTCCACGGCAATACCCAAATGCGCTTTCTGCTTCACCACCTCGTTACTCAGCCCGGTAAGATGCTCGGGTAATGGTTCGGGGTTATGCGCAAATTTTCCATTGACTTCTTTATTGAGCACAATCACCTCCTCCACGCCCAGCGCCGTTAGCAAGGCCGGTACAAAAATGGCACCGGTGGAATTGATGGCATCAACAACAATTTTAAAATGAGCCTTAGCAATTGCTGCAGCATCAACCAGCGGATACTCCAGTATCTCGGCAATATGTTTTTGCAAGTAGCTATCATCCTGCTTAACGCTTCCTAACTTGTCCACCGGCACAAATACAAAATCTTCCCGGGCAGCCTTTTCCAGCACAGCAGCCCCCGTTTCGGCAGAAATAAATTCACCTTCTTCGTTCAGCAGTTTCAACGCATTCCACTCCTTAGGATTGTGGCTGGCAGTTAAGATGATACCGCCATCTGCCTGTTCCATTTTTACGGCCACCTCCACAGTCGGTGTAGTGGAAAGCCCCAGGTCAACCACATCAATGCCGGATGCGGTCAGTGTATGCAGCACCAGGCCGCGTACCATTTCACCGCTAATACGTCCATCACGGCCAAGGACAATCTTCACCGGCCGTGATTTATCCTGCCGGCGCTCCTGCAGGATAGCGCCAAAAGCGGCCGTAAACTTGACAATATCTAGTGGGGAAAGGGTTTCACCGGGTTTTCCGCCAATCGTGCCTCTTATGCCAGAAATGCTCTTTATCAATGCCACAAACAAAAGGTTTAATGATTAACAAAAATAAGGATTGATGGTTGATTTTTCCGATCAATCTACCCCGCCCGACAATCACTACTTGATGGACTGCATTTTTTGAAAAATAAAAGAAAAGATATTTGCAAAAAAAGAGCACAATGGCCGGAACTGAGTGGTACAGGCAATGGTTTAATACAGCTTTTTACCACAAACTTTATTTTGAACGGAATGACGAAGAAGCTCGCCGCTTTATCCGGCGCCTGCTCGAGTATTTAAAACCTGCTGCCGGAAGCTGACTGCTTGATGTTGCCTGCGGCCGGGGGCGCTACGCGAAATTACTCGCTGCCGAAGGATTCCCGGTCGTTGGATTTGATTTATCTCCCGACAGTATTGCTTATGCCAAACAGTTTGAATCAGCAAACCTGTCTTTTTATCAGCATGATATGCGGCTGCCTTTTTGGATAAACTACTTCGATTATGTGTTTAACTTCTTCACCAGTTTTGGCTATTTCCGCACACGTCACGAGCACGATGCCGCAGTTGGAACGATGGCCGCCAGCCTTCGGCAAAAAGGCCTGTTGGTGATCGACTACCTGAATGTTCATTTTACAGAGGATCACCTGGTACCTGCTGAAGAAAACATTCTTGGTAACACGGTGTTTACTATTCACCGCTGGCAGGATGAGTGGCATTTTTTCAAAAAAATTCAGATCACAGATCCTTCCCTGGAAACCCCTCTCCTATTTACAGAAGAACTTCGCAAACTGACGCTGGACGATTTTACCGGCATGCTGAGTTTCAGGAACCTGCAGGTTAAAGAAGTATTTGGCGACTACCAGTTATCTGCATACACCAGTAAGACATCTCCAAGACTCATAATGATTGCTGAAAAAGAAAATATAACCTGAAACCGTTAATTCTTTTTATTGTTCATCAGCATCCAGCGGGCTGTTTCATAGAAAGCACTTGTGATCGTAGCCATGGCAGCTTTAATAGAATCCTGCTGCTGCTTGGTGTAGAGTAACTGGCTGCCGCGCATCGGGAAAAGTCGCTCATCCGGAAAGTTGATATTCCGTACAAAATAAAATGAATCCGTAACCATCCCGATGCGTCCCTCATCATGCTGGATGGTAAAAGCATAGTTATTCTTTTTGCCGGAACTCAGGAGGTCTCTCCCCAGCGTGGTATTCACATACGGCTGGTGCAGCAAACCGGCAATCGTTGGCAGTACATCTATCTGCGAAACCACTTCGTTATGTTCCTGTGCTGTCAGCAGGTATGGGGCATACAACAACAAAGGCACATGCTCGTCTGTGAGCCGCTGGTCGGTCCAGACGGGTGGATAAACAGCCTCTGCATTGCCCGAAACACCATGATCACCGACGAATACAAAAATGGTATTGTGAAAATACGTTTCCTTTTGTGCCGCTTCTATAAACCGCTCATAACAATAATCCGAGTAGCGAAATGAATTGAACTCGTTTAGCGATTCGAAACCGTACCGCCGCAGGGTATCAGGAGGCACTTCCAGTTTTACAAAATCAGAATCCTCTGCAGGTATCATAAAGGGCCGGTGGTTATCCGCCGTTTGAATGATGGCAAAAAATGGCTTGTGCTGCTTGCGGAAAACCTTATTGGCTTCCAGGAAAAGATTTTTGTCACTGATTCCCCACACATTCATTTCCGGTAAATGAAAACTGCCTTCAGTAAACATCTGAAGCCCGTCAATATTTTTCAGCAAGCCGTCAAAATTGTTAAAATCCGGGTCGCCCCCGAGAAAATAAAACTTATCGTACCCCTCAAAATTATTAATGATGGTATGCTGCTTCAGCGCCTGCGGATTGCGGGTCGAAAATTTGGACAACTGTACATCAGGAATGCCGGTAATTGTGGCAAAGAGCCCGCGGGCTGTAGAAAAATGAGGTGCGAAACAGCGGTTGAAAAAAATGCCTTCCCTGCTCAGTTGGTTAAAAAAAGGAGTTGTATTCAGTGGATTTCCGCTCATGCTGCTTTTATACATACTGAACGATTCACACAAAACCAGCACGATATTCGGATGGCTTTCAATAGCATTGCCGGAAGGAAAATTTTCCCGGCGGTAAGAAAAATCTCCCCCGTTTTCCAGGTTCATCCATTTTGCCATCACGGGGAAATATTCCCTCGCTTTGTTTTCATTAAACTGTGGCCGCCGGAATTTTAGGGTGGTAAAAAAATTCTGCAGGGGATTAAGCGCCAGGTATGATTTAAAACTATCCCGGAAAACAAACGCATTGTTCCATTTCAGCGGTCGCCAGGTAAGGCTGCCATAGGCCATTAAACCCAGCACGACTGCTGCCACAAAAAACCATTTTCGCCGGTACGGGATGCCCAGGCCGTCTGTACGTGCAATAACGCTCCAGTGACTGCGACGGTACATACCGCGAAAAAACAGCACTGCAACCACCAGGCCCAGCAGCATCCAGAACAATGGATAGGTTTGCCAGAGCATTGCGAGTGAAATATTGGCATCTTCCACAAAGTTCAGCGCACTTGCACCAAGCCTGGTACGATTATATGCAAAGCAGCCAAAATCGGCTGCAAAGAAAAAAAATACGATAAATGTAACCACAGCAAGGTACCAGGTCCACCATTTTTTATTGCGGGCAGAATAAAAGGGGGAAAAAACAGGCGCCAGGCTCACCAGCACCACGGGTAACAGAATGATTGCTATCCACCGCAAATCATATCGCACGCCCAGCAAAAAAGAAGGCAGTAAATCAGAAAAAGAAAAATTGGGCGGTACAAAAGCAAAGTAGGTGGCCAGCCTGAATAATGTGAAGATCACAAGGAAAATCAGGAAAAGGTTTACCACCCACAGGATGGTTTTGGGTATTTTAAGCTTGATGAGCATGTGACCGCATGCAGTATTAATCCTTTTCGAAATTGAAAAAGGCGTACAAAAAAAGGAAATTAACATTTATTCTGCAATGCCTGTTATGTAAAATTTCAGCGATCCCGGCGCTGATGGCTTATTTTTGCCCCGATTATTGAAACCAACATGTAATGGATACCTTAAAAAGCTGGGACCAATGGTTTTTTATAAAAGTCAACAGCGAATGGACAAATGCATTTTTTGACAAGTTCATGCCCTTTATGCGCAACCCGCTGAACTGGGCGCCTTTGTACATTTTCATTTTAGTATTTATCCTGCTGAATTTTAAAAAACAAGGCTGGTGGTGGGTTTTATTTTTTACCTGCACCGTGGCATTGACAGATATGGTCGGCAATCATGCGTTTAAACATATATTCGAACGGCTTCGCCCCTGCAATGATCCCGGTTTTGCTTTTCATGTACGGCTCTTGCTTGGGCATTGCTCCGGCGGTTACAGTTTCACCTCCAACCACGCAGCCAATCATTTTGGTATGGCCACTTTTTTTTATTTCACACTCCGTAATACACTCGGCCGCTGGGTGTCGATCGGCTTTGTGTGGGCAGCCCTGATTTCCTATGCACAGGTGTACGTTGGTGTGCATTACCCGCTGGATATAATTGGTGGGGCCTTATTGGGAATTATACTGGGCTTGTTCACCGGTATGCTTTTCAATAAGCGGTTTGGATTTACTAACTTCGGTTTACAACCCACTGCATAAATGGAAATTTTTATACTGGCAGGTTTAATTTTACTGAACGGCTTATTTACCATGTCTGAGATTGCGCTGGTATCTGTAAGAAAGGCCCGGCTGGAAAACCTCGCCGACAAAGGAGATGAGCCTGCCCGCAGAGCACTTGAATTATCCAATAATCCGGAAATTTTTTTATCGGCGGCTCAAATCGGCATTACGCTCATTGCTATTCTTACAGGTGTGTACTCCGGCGAACGATTTAGCATTTACCTGCAGCCGCTTATTGAAAAGATCGAAGTACTGCAACCCTACTCAAAAACGATATCCATTACCCTGATTGTCATCCTTGTCACCTTTCTGTCCATCATATTTGGAGAGCTGATTCCAAAACGTTTCGGGTTGCTCAGGGCTGAGCGTATTGCCAGGGTGGTTGCAGGACCCATGCTTTTCTTTGCTCGTATCACACACCCGATCGTATGGTTGCTGAATCTTGTAAGCAACCTGTTTTTTCGTTTATTCAACGTAAAACGGTCGAAAGAAGATGCCGTGACCGAGGAAGAAATCAAAACCATGATAAGCGAGGGTACTGAAGCCGGTACCATTGAGGAAGAAGAAAAAGAAATCATTGAACGAATTTTTCACCTGGGTGATCGCAACATTACATCGCTGATGACCCACCGAAGTGATATCGTGTGGTTTGATGTAAATGACAACGAAATCAGCATCCGGGAAAAAATTATCCGCGAACCACACTCTGTATACCCCATCTGCGATGGAGAAATTGATAATATTAAAGGTGTTATTTCGCTGAAAGACATGTACATTACCAATGACCTGACGCTTTTTAAAAACATTCTGCAGCCGGCGATGTTTGTGCCGGAAAATAATACCGCTTACCAGGTGCTGGAAAAATTTAAAGAAACCAAGCATCATTCCTGTTTCATCGTCGATGAATACGGAACCCTGCAGGGGCTGATCACCCTAAACGACATACTCGAAGCAATTGTAGGCGATCTGCCACAGCCCAACATTCCTGATTACGAAATCGTGGAACGGGCCGATGGCACTTTCCTGGTAGATGCACAAATTCCCTTTTACGATTTCCTGAGCCGCTTTGAAAAAACAGAATGGATGAAAGAAGGGGACCAGGAGTTTGATACCCTTGCCGGCTTTATCTTACACGAACTGGAGCGTATACCACATACCGGCGACCGCCTGGAATGGAAAGGATTTAAATTTGAAATTGTAGACATGGACGGACACCGCATTGATAAAGTACTGGTGACCGCCAGCAAAGAAATAAAGGATGACATGGAAGAGTAAAGCCTCGGCTCTGTTGCCGACCACCGGTCAAAATCCCTATTTTCGTTTCCTAAAAATTAAAAATCGCTTGCTTATCCGGGTAATCCAGTTTCATACTCTTACGGTTCCCTCCTACAATTGCATGGATAATACTGATCTGGTCCTTGTATAAATCAAACAAAACCGTGTCGGTCACGGCAATTTTTTTTACCGAACTGATTTTATCGGCTTCCAGGTACACATATACCGATTCGCTTTCCACTTCATATCCTACATAAATAAGCGGAGCGATTTTATCATCAGCTTTAACCTGCAAGTGTTGCAGGATGTAATCTTTTACCAGCTTATTCATGGCTGTCTTGTCGGTAGCCTGCAGGTCAATCTTGGTTTTGTAATTATTGTAAAGAGCTGACTCAAAATCATCTACAAAAATCCGGCAACTAATCTCGAAAATTTTATCCTTTGCGTTATGATTAATCTCTGCTACGCTGACATGAAACGGGTGTTGACTGCTGGTAACCGTACCGCTTTGCAGGATCCCGGCTGTACGCCCCGGTAAAAAACCTGTAACAAATCCCAGCAATGAAAGAGAAAACCATTTATAGATTGATACCGCCATTTAGCTATAAATTTTTTATGTTTACAAAAGTCTGAATTATTTTGGGCTTTTTTAGCAATCACTTTTCAACTGACCTAATACAGACGGTTAAGGCTGTTCACAAGATGCAGGACTTCTTTTTTTATTTTGGCTGGGGCTGGGAACATATCATCAGCAAAGAAGCGCTGGACCACCAGCTTTTCATTGCCGCGCTGGCGGCTATTTACCTGTTAAAAGACTGGAAACAGGTGCTGGTGCTGGTCACGGCCTTCACCATCGGGCATTCGCTTACACTGGCACTGAGTGTGCTGGATATTATTCGTTTTTCATCCAAATGGGTGGAGTTTCTGATCCCTTGCACCATTGTCATCACTGCATTCAGCAATTTGTTTCAAAAGAAATTCACGGTAAGGTCAGTTCGTATTAATTATTTTTTGGCTTTGTTCTTTGGATTGGTGCACGGTATGGGCTTTGCCAATACAATTCGCTTTACATTAGCCGAAGGGCAAAGCCTGGGCTGGGGTCTATTTGGATTTAATGCCGGGTTGGAAGTGGGACAAATTGTAGTGGTAACAGCGATCTTGCTGCTGGCGCAAATGATCACCGGCCTCTTCAGGATAAACCGGCGGGAATGGGTGATCTTTTTATCAGCTGCAGTCTTTAGCTTAGCATTGAAAATGGCGTTGGAACGTATACCCTTTTAATTGAATAATACGTAACTATTTAGATTTTCGATTTCAATACAAAACAAACAACCATGCAAAAACTTCTAGTAACCGGGCTCCTGCTTTTTATGGCCTGCGGATTTGTCCAGGCACAGGATATACAGAACAACCCGGGCAGTAATCACGGAAATAAGTTTGAGCAGTTGGGAACTATTCTCCCTACACCAAACGAATACCGCACAGCCAGTGGCGCCCCCGGCCCCAAGTACTGGCAGCAAAGAGCCGATTATGACATTAAATGCGAACTGGATGAAAAAAACCTCAAGCTCACCGGCAGCGAAACGATTACCTACTACAACAACTCACCAGACGTACTCACTTACCTGTGGCTGCAGCTTGATGAAAACCAGCACAACAACAACGACAACGCCAACTATCAAAGCAGCAGCAAGATGCCGCGGATGGCAACCGACCAGATGCTGAGCCGCATGGAAGAAGAAAAAGGAGATAATGGCTATGGCGATAAAATAGCCAAACTCACCGATGCCAGTGGAAAAAAGCTTTCGTATATCATCAATAAAACCATGATGCGGGTAGATCTGCCGGCAACTTTGAAACCCGGGCAAAAATTTGTTTTAAACATTGACTGGAGTTATAAAATTTCCGATCGCATGAGCATGGGCGGCAGAGGCGGTTATGAATATTTCCCAGAAGATGGCAATTACCTTTTTACCATGACACAGTGGTATCCGCGCCTTTGTGTGTACAGCGATTTCCAGGGCTGGCAAAACCACCAGTTTACTGGCCGCGGTGAGTTCGCCCTCACGTTTGGCAATTTCAAAGTACAAATGACCGTACCGGCCGACCACATCATAGGCGCCACCGGCGAATGCCAGAATTACCAGCAGGTACTGACACCAGCACAGTTTGCCCGCTGGCAAAAAGCCCAAACCGCCAAAACGCCACTCGAAATTGTAACACTTGACGAAGCAAAAACAAAAGAAAAAACACAGAGCACACAGAAAAAAACCTGGATTTTTAAAGCCGATAATGTACGCGACTTCGCCTGGGGTTCTTCCCGCAAATTTGTTTGGGATGCCATGCCCGCACTGGTGGAAGGCAAGAAAGTAATGTGCATGAGCTACTATGGTAAAGAAGCTTACAACCTGTACAGCAAATATTCGACAAGAGCAGTGGCGCACACCATCAAAACCTATTCTAAGTTTACCATTCCATATCCATACCCTGTGGCACAGAGTGTGGAAGCAGCTAACGGTATGGAATACCCGATGATCTGTTTCAACTTCGGCCGTTGCGAAAAAGATGGCACCTATTCCGAAGCCACGAAGAATGGAATGCTTGGCGTGGTCATTCACGAAGTGGGTCACAACTTCTTCCCCATGATCATTAACAGCGATGAACGCCAGTGGACATGGATGGATGAAGGCCTGAACACCTTTGTTGAATACCTCACAGAAGAGTTGTGGGATAATAAATTCCCGGTCAGAAGGGGCCCTGCCTACCTGATTACAGATTATATGAAACTGCCGAAAGACCAGCTGGAACCCATCATGACCAACTCGGAAGACATTGTGCAGTTTGGCCCGAATGCTTACTCCAAACCTGCTACAGGGTTAAACATCCTGCGGGAAACTATCATGGGCAGAAAATTATTTGACTATGCCTTTAAAGAATATGCCCGTCGTTGGGCCTTCAAACATCCGACGCCGGCCGACTTCTTCCGCACAATGGAAGATGCCAGCGGTGAAGATCTTGACTGGTTCTGGAGAGGATGGTTTTACGGAACAGATGCCTGTGATATTTCCCTGGACTCTGTAAAATTTGCCAAAGCAGATTTCGATGGTAAAGTACCGGGCGACAGAACGATCTCAACGCAGTTACCGAAACCGGCTGTCAACGACTTCGAGGATATTTCAAAAATCCGGAACAGGGAAGATAAAAACATCCAGTTTGCTACCGACGCCGATACAGCCACCCGCGATTTTTACTGGAAATATGACCGCGGCCTGGAACCCTACGATTCCTCGAAATACAGCATGGAAATCCCTTCCAGGATCGAATCGCTGGATGCCGCCGGAAAAGAGCAATTTGACAATAAATATTTTTACGAACTGAGCTTCAGCAATAAAGGGGGACTCGTGATGCCTATCATCATCGAATGGACCTACAAAGACGGCAGCAAGGAAATCGATCGCATCCCCGCACAGGTATGGAGACTAAATGAAAAGAACGTGACAAAATTCTTTATGAAAGATAAAGAAGTCGCTTCCATCAAGCTCGACCCAATGCGTGAAACAGCGGATATCAATGAAAGCAATAACAGCTGGGGTGAAATAGCTGCCCCCACCCGCTTCGAAGTATTTAAGCAAAAGCAAAATGCCGTACGCGGTCAATCGCAGGGCATTAATCCGATGCAAAAGGCAAAAGAGAAAAAAGGATTCTAAAATAAATTCTTTGTAGATAAACAAATGCCGCAGTATCGACTGCGGCATTTGTTTTATGAACAGCTTATCTTTATAACTTATGAGAAATTATTTTTTACTGCTTATCGCTTGCAGTACTCTGTCTTTTATGGCAGAGGCAGCCACCGTTGACACCATTGCCGTTTACAGCCCTTCAATGAAAAAAGATATAAAATGCGTCATCATTACACCGGCTGCTTACAAGAAAAAAAACCGTCACTTCCCGGTTGTGTATCTTCTGCACGGTTACAGCGGCAATTATGCGCAATGGCCGGAACTGGCGCCGCAATTACCGCGTGAGGCTGACGAAATGCATATCATTTTTGTATGCCCCGATGGAGGCTACAACAGCTGGTATCTTGACAGCCCGGTAGACCCGGCGATCCGTTATGAAACGTTTATGTCCAATGAATTGATTGCTTATATCGACAGTCATTACCGTACCATCCCGGACAGGCAACACAGGGCCATTACCGGCCTTAGTATGGGCGGCCACGGAGCCCTCTACCTGGCGTTCAGGCATAAAAACATATATGGTGCTGCTGGCGCCACCAGTGGCGGCGTAGATATTCGTCCGTTCCCCAATAAATGGGATTTGAAA
>DASTSN010000004.1:0-2715 GCA_035760665.1 Chitinophagaceae bacterium
GTTTTTTGTGCTGCCCAGCATTTGCAGCTTTGCACCTTTCGAGAAAGGGATTTTAGTCAGCACAAGTTTGTCATCCGGAAAATTGAACAGGAAAATATATTGTGTTTGCCCATCTTTTGATTGGGTAAAGCGAATGTTATCGCCTTCACCAAACACTTTGAACATTCGGCTGCCATATATGGCTTTTCCATTGGTTTTCATCCAGGCGCCTACTTCTTTTAAACGCTGGTAAGCAACCGGATCCAACTCCCCATCGGGACCCGGACCGATGTTAAGCAGGTAATTACCGCCTTTGCTTACAATATCCACCAGTTTTTCAATGATCTCGTTTGCAGGCTTGTATTGGTCACCGGGGACATAACTCCAGCTGTTGCCCATGGTCATGCAGGTCTCCCAGGGATAAGGCAGGCCGGTTTCCGGTATATGCTGTTCGGGTGTCAAATAATTTTGCTGTTCACCGGGGACAGCCCTGTCCACCACGATTAACTTTGGCTGCTTGGCCCTGGCTTCTTTCACAAGTCGTGGCATGTCAATATCCTGGCTTTGGGGATTACGGGCCCAGCGGCTACCTTCATACACCTCCGTGAGGTCGGCTTTGATTTCATCATCCGTTTTTTTGCGCACCCAGCCGCCGTCCAGCCATAAAATATCAATCTTGCCATAATCGCTCATGAGTTCATTGATCTGGTTGTGGGTGTAGTCGGCAAACTTTTTCCACTGCTCCGGATATTTCTGAATGGAATAACTGGGATTGCGGTCGCTTGCCGGAAATTTCTTCCACCAGTAATAATCGCTATGCCAGTCAGGTTTGGAAAAATAAACGCCGATCCAGAAGTTCTCGTTGCGGAATGCGGAAAATATTTCTTTCGTTACATTGCTGCGGGGGTTGGTGGAAAAAGGACACTCTTTATCGGTGATTTTGTAATCCGTGTACTTGCTGTCGAACATGCAAAAACCATCATGGTGCTTGGTTGTGAACACCACGTATTTCATGCCGGCATCCTTGGCTGCTGCAGCCCATTTCTCCGGATTAAAGTTAACCGGGTTGAACGTAGTCTTCAGGGCCTCATACTTTTTGACGTAGTCATAGTAATTATCTGCCACGCCTTTTTTTCGGGCACCGGTGGCCCAGCTCAGATCTTCGGGACAAATGCTCCAGCTTTCCACGATACCCCACTGGCTGTAGGCACCCCAATGCATGAGCAGCCCGAATTTCAGGTCCTTCCATTCTTCCAGACGCTGTTGAATGGCGGGATCAGGATCGGGATAATACTCTTTGTGCTGCGCAGTAGCCGTTATTAAAAGAGCTGAAACTGCAAGGACGACAAAAGAAAAAATTTTAATCACTTTCATTCTGCTTAAACTTTTTAGTATGTTAATTGCTTGCGGTCAGACGAATTTTACGCAGCACTTTTTCACCCACCATTCTACCCTGCTGCTGGCCGTTTTCAATAGCGGCTTTATAATGAATGCCGCCGTACAGGCGACTGACAGCAGCTTCATTAGCCGCTTCCATAAAGGACGAAAATGACCGCACGGGCAACCCGTAATCTGTTTCTGTCACATCGTCAAAAGAAAAATGATCCCCGAAAAACTGCGTTAATACCACCGCCGCTGCCGTGGAAATAACACTGTGCCCGCTGGGATATTCCGGGAAAGGCGGTGTTTGCAGCAATGGCCGCCACGATTCATCAATAACCGAATTGATATAGGTTTCCGGGCGTATGAGATTACTGCGAAATTTTTCATCCCAGCAACTGATAAAACCATCATACAGGGCAATGGAGGTAAGCAGGTAAGCCGCCGCCGAGGTAACGAGGTCACAGTTCTTTTTACGGGCAACAAGACTCACAATCGACATCCAGTGCCCGCCGGGAGATAATTTTTTCGTAGCAAAGTTCAAGTGGCCCTGCGTGTTGAGGAAAAATGGGTTGCAATCCCAAAACAAGGCAATCTCCCTTTGCTCCTGGGTGAGATTCATGCCCGTTCTGTACACTTCGTAAGCCTGGTTGTAAAACTCCGTCTCCAGCTCTTTGCTGAATTGGGGAGGGCTGACCGGTTTACACTCTGCAGCGGAATCCAATGCAATGGTCCGCATCCTGGCCCAGTAGGGTTCTACTGCAGCCATATATCCCGGAGGTGTGGGCAACCATTTACCTTCTGACTTTATATAACTGTACCGCTTAATTTTCCTGGTTTCCCTGTAATTATCCCTGGCAGCCCATTTAGTCACGCTGTCGGTAATGGCCTTTCCAAAATCAAGAGAGTTTTGATATACCTCGGGGGTGATCTTTCTGTACTGCTGCAGAATACCCTCCAGGGAATCCAGCAGCATAGCTTCGGAGAAAACAAATTGCTGTGCCGTTTTCATAAAAGCATACACCGCTGCCAGATTATAATTGATCTTCTCTTTACGGCTGCCGACAGCCGGGAATGAAGGAATGATTTGTTGCAGGCTTCTATATCTGGCTTGGGAGGGGATTGCCGCTTCGTAGGCGGCCATGTTGGCATAGAGGTAAATACGGCTCGCCACCGGTGGCGAAAATATATCGTGTACAATAACTCTTGTCAGTGCTTTTTGGGCACGATGGAGCGTTTCAGCATTCGCATTCGCCGTTATGTCCTGCGATTGCGATGCAAGGCACTGACATACCAGTAAAAAACCTATAAAAGCTTTCCGCATTATCTATTTGTTTTTATAACCTGTATGGCATC
>DASTSN010000005.1:0-15150 GCA_035760665.1 Chitinophagaceae bacterium
CATTTGTTAAGGCCTCTTTTAATACATTGTTACCTGGAAGCCTGTTTACATTTGCAAAATTTAACCTTGTGTTATCAAATATTTTCTGTCCTACAACACCTCTTATGAAGAAATTTAGATCCCAGTTACCGTAGGAGAAACTATTATTAATTCCATAGTTAAACTTCGGACTTGGGTCAATATAATATTTTGAAATATTAGGATTGTTTTGGTCGACAGATTTAATGCCCGCAGAATCAAACATTTGTAAACCGTCACCATTAAGTCCTGTATAATGGGCCAGGTAGAAAACGTAAGGCGCGTATCCAGGCTTAAGATATGTAATAGGTGCAGAACTCAATCCACGACCTACACCATAACCTCCCGGAATTTCATCTGTGGCAAGGTTATACCCTTTAAATGTTCCGGATAAGCTTTCAACTTTCGTTTTAAGGAATGTTATTTGTCCACTTACGGACCAATTCAACTCACGTCCTTTTAACACTTGCCCGGTCAATGAAATTTCAACCCCCTTATTACTTAATGTTCCTACGTTAGCCAAAATAGTATTGATAAAAAATGGCGGAACCGGAACAGTGTATGTATAAAGAAGATTCTTTGTTTTATCATTAAATACGTTGATGCCACCTGTAAGTCGGTTATTGAAAAGGGCGAAGTCTATACCTATGTTTTTACCATGGCGCTCCTCCCATTTCAGATCGGGGTTTTCATTCTGAGTCGGTGAGTAACTTTGAGGATATACCTGGTTAACGGCATCATAATAGCGTCCACCGGGGCCATACAACAATAAAGTAGTGTATGGGTTAATAGCATCAGCATTACCTGTAACACCATAACCTGCACGAATTTTTAAATCATTTAGCCAGGCTACATTCTTCATGAAATCCTCCTGACTGATACGCCATGCTACATCAAAAGAGGGAAAGTTACCCCAACGATTGTTTACACCAAATTTGGAGGAACCATCTCTTCTGATAGAAGCAGTGACATAATATTTGTTATTGAAGTTATAATTGATCCTACCCAGGAATGAAATCAACTTATATTCTTCTTTATATGTTGAAGCGCTAACCCTAGTGGGGTCAATCGCACTTGAGAAGTTGTTGAATTGGTTTTGAGGAATCAGAAAGTTTTGACCACTCGCACCCATAGAACTATTTACAAAGTAATTATATTCGTACACTGCGGTAGCATTCAGATTATGCTTACCAAAATTTTTCAGGTAGTTGATGTGCACATCACCTTTTCTCGAATCAGTATTATAATTATTCACACTGGCGTTGTTGAAGTTTCCTTCGCTAGGAAAGGTGGGCTGGAAAAACTGTACCTGGTTATTAAACCGGGAGGAAGAACCTGTAACACCGACTTTTAACCCTTTTATAAGCTCATAATTAGCAGTTCCATATAACAGACTAAGGTTCTCATTTCCATTATTCGATTCTTCTAGCATATGTTCTACGGAGTTATACTGCTCAAAATCTGAAAATTCGAAATAAGTGCCATCACTATTGTAAACAGGGTAAGTTGGAGGTGTATTAAACACTTTAGAAATATTTCCATAATTGACCAATTTACGCTTGGTCAAAGTATTGATGATACCGAGACTTAATTCCAACTTGTCATTTAATGCTTTTTGTTGAGCGTTAAACCTGATACCATACTGCTCTTTGCCGTTATTTAATATGATCCCTTGCTGATTCAGGTAATTCAACGAGCCGCGGTAAGTAAAACCTCTGGCACCACCCGAAATGGATGCTGTATGACTCTGGGTTATTCCTGTACGGCTTATTTCATCCTGCCAATCAGTATTAGCGCCTTTATCAAGGCTGCCAGGATTGGTGACAGCTCCACGCCAGTCATCTGCACTCAGCATAGCATATTTTTTTGCTTGTTTGTCCAATCCCACATATGCGTTATATTCTACCTGTGCTTTACCGGCTTGTCCTTTCTTCGTTGTAATGATTATAACACCATTTGCACCCCGTGAACCATAAATAGCCGTAGCAGAGGCATCTTTCAATACATCGTAAGAAGCAATATCTGAGGCAGGTATATTGTTCAATTGGTTAGGATCATCCAATGGCACCTGATCAACTACAATTAGAGGAGTCTGACCACCAGTCAGAGAAGTTTGACCTCGCAAACGAATAATTGGGGCTTGGTTAGGATCACCACCTGGAACAGTTACGACAAGTCCGGCCACTTTACCCTGTACTTGCTGAATAGGATTTGTCACAATCCCCTGATTGAAATCCTTGGCACTGATATTTTCAACAGCACCGGTTAAATCTTTTTTGCGGGTAGTGCCATATCCGGTTACAACCACAACGTTAAGATCCTGACCACTTGGTGTAAGAGTAACCGAAACTGTATTGTCAGCCCCAATAGCAACTTCTTGTGTGCCATATCCAACGGAACTAATGACGAGCATTGATACGTTTGACGACACTGTTAAACTAAAACTGCCATCTGCCGCCGTAGTTGTACCTCTGCTAGACCCTTTGGCCACTACGGATGCACTTACAATTGGCGACCCATCTTTTGAATCAGTAACTTTACCTGTAACGGTTTTTTGTTGTGCCCAGGTTGTCTGCGAAATGATAAGCAGTACTGGCAGCACAATCTTCTTTAAGAGATTTCTGCAGGACATAAGCAATGTATGTAAGCGTTTTGGAATTAATTGCTATTCACTAAATGTGTATAGCGAACACAATGATAAACAAAAATTAAATTACCGCAAAAATTAATTTTATTTTAACCAGAACTTGGTTTTTTTTCACTAGCCCTCCCTGCATATCCGGTTATTATACAAAAAGACAATTTTTTTGTTCGCAGCGCTGCTTAAATTTTTTAAATCTGTTTCCTGCTGCCGACTTTAGGCCTTCCCGGTTCCTTTACGGTTCAGGACAGCAGTAGTTGAAGATTTGGACATCTTAGCCTTGTAAAGTTTACCGGGACGGTGAGGTACATTGTTTTCCATTTCGTCTACGTCAGCCAGCCATTCTTTCAACGCAATTTTTTTACGGAAGTTGCGCCGGTCCAGCTGAATGCCAAGAATGGCCTGGTATACCTCCTGTAACTGCCGCAGGGAGAACTTTTCCGGCAGCAGGTTAAATACGATGGGTTTTTCCAGGACCTGCTCACGCAGCCGCTCCAGGCAGGTGTTCAGGATCAGTTTATGATCAAATGCCATTTCTTTGATATCATTCACACTGTGCCAGTGCAGCTCGTTATGCATCAGTTTTAACTGGTGGTGTTTTATATCCACCAGGGAATAATAGGCAATTGTTATTACCCGGCCGGAAGGGTGCCGGTTAACTTTTCCAAATGTGTGTACTTGCTCCAGGTATACATTATCCAACCCGGTTCTTTCTTTTAAAATACGGTAAGAGGCACTGTCCAGGTCTTCATTGGGTCGTACAAGATCCCCCAGGAGCGACCAAAGGTGCGCAAATTCAGCCAGGTCAGATTTAATTAGCAGTACTTTCAGCTCTTTATTTTCATAACCAAAAATGACACAATCCACTGATATGGCGATATTGAAATAGTCAATATGCGCAATCTTTTCATTATCGGCTGTCTTCAGGTGATGAAGCTCTTCCATGTTATTGCTGGTTTCAAGGGTTCAGTAACAAATTTATACTAAAGCAATTTAAATAAACCAGTACCCGTCAACTAAAACATTCCACTAAACAGCACTGCCTGGTCGCTTTTGCTATACAGTTTTCCTGTACCGAAACCCGCCAGCATCAAAGTCTGTCATTATTTATATTAACAAACGGAAATAAATTGTTTGGTTTCTCAGATTTTGCCCCAATGTGATTAGTGCTGTCTTAATAAGCAGGCCGAAAAACATTGTATGTGGAAAAGAGGATGAACCTTTTACGCGGGAGCCGGCGCAAATACAAAGTAAGAAACCCGGAGACTTACCAGCCAATAGCGTTACTCAAGAACTGTAAAATCCTATAACAAAATACAGCATTTATCTAACCAGCATACTGCTATTATCATGTAAGAGCTTAGTAACTTTACCCATCAACATTTGTTCAATGTATTCAAACCAAACCACGCAACAACTGCAGCATAGTACAGAAAAACTGTTACGGGAACTGAAGGACGACAAAATCAGTGCAAAAGAAATAAATACCCTGCGGGACGTACTACGCTTCCACGAATACCGTTACGCCATTTTAAACGATCCCCTGATCGCAGACTACGAATATGATGAATTGTATAAAGCCCTGGGAAAAATTGAGAAAGAACATCCGGCCCTCATCACACCCGATTCGCCTACGCAGCGGGTAACCACGGGACTGACAAAAGATTTTGTTCAGGTGCAGCACCTGGTGCCCATGCTGTCGCTGGATAATTCTTATAACGCGGAAGACCTGGTGGAGTTTGACCGGCGGGCAAGAGAACTGGCCGGGGAAGAGACACTGGAGTACTGTGTAGAACCGAAATTTGACGGGGCCAGTATTTCCCTGATTTACGAAGACGACCTGCTGGTACGCGGCGCCACCCGTGGCGATGGCGTGAAAGGAGATGACATCACAACCAATATCAGGCAAATCCGTTCCATACCCTTATCGGCCGCCTTTTCTAAATATAATATTAAACAAATTGAAATCCGTGGCGAGATCCTGATCAATAAAAAGAATTTTAAAAAATACAATGAACAACTGGCAGAGCAAAACCTGCCGCCGCTTGCCAACCCGCGCAATGCGGCAGCAGGCACTCTGCGGATAAAAGATCCAAAGATCGTGGCCAGCCGCAACCTGGAAGGCTTTCTGTACCACATCAGCGACTACACTACACTCCATCACAAAAAGGTAGTCTTCAGCAGCCAGTCAGAGAGCATCAAACTTTTGTGGGAACTCGGATTCCGGAGCCCGGAAAAAGAAAAACGGGTCTTCCGGGGCATTGAAAACGTAATCGCTTACTGTAAAGAGTTTGAAGCGGGCAGGGATGAACTGCCCTACGAAATCGATGGCATGGTCATTAAAGTAAACAACTTGGCCATACAGGACAAACTCGGCATGACATCACACCATCCCCGCTGGGCTATTGCCTTCAAATTCAAGGCCCGCCAGGCCACCTCACATTTAAAAGCCGTTGAATTTCAGGTAGGCCGCACCGGCAATATCACCCCCGTTGCCAAAATCGAACCCGTGCACATTGGGGGTGTCACCGTTACTTCCATTTCTCTCCATAACGAAGATTTCATCCGGGAAAAAGATCTTCGTATAGGCGATACCATACTGGTGGAGCGTGCCGGTGATGTGATTCCCTATGTAGTGAAATCGTTCCCGGAACTGCGTAAGGGGCACGAAAAAATCATTCATTTCCCCGAAAAATGCCCCGTTTGCCATCACAGCCTGCAGAAAGCCGAAGGGGAAGCAGCCTGGCGCTGCAACAATTATAACTGCGAGGCACAAGTGGTGCAGCGCATCATTCATTTTGCCAGTAAAGACGCCATGGAAATAACCGGACTGGGCGAAGCCATTGTGACGAAGTTTCACGAACTGGGCTGGCTGAACGATATGACCAGTATTTATGAATTACCGTATGATGAAATAGAACAGCTGGAAGGATTTGGAAAAAAAAGCGTACAGAACCTGCGGGCGGCAATTGAAAAATCCAAAACTCAACCGTTGCACCGGCTCATTTACGGACTGGGCATTCGTTATGTAGGAGAAACAACTGCTAAGACAATAGCCAATAAAGTTAATCACCTGCTCGATTTGACAGCTTATTCATTGGAACAATTGCAGGAGCTGGAAGATATTGGACCCAAAGTGGCCGGCAGTATTCACGAGTTTTTTGCCAATAAAGAAAATATTCATCTTTTAAAAAAACTGGAAGAAAAGGGCGTAACACTGAAAAATGAAAAAAAACAGGCTGTAAACAGCGGCAACCTGGAGGGACTGACGTTCCTTTTTACCGGCACACTGCCATCGCTGAAAAGAAGCGAAGCCGAAGAGATGGTGGAAGCCAACGGAGGCAAACTGCTGAGCGGAGTGAGCAGTAAACTGAACTACCTGGTGGCCGGCGAAGATGCTGGCAGCAAACTGGAGAAAGCCAAGAAAATAGATAGCGTCCGCATTATATCCGAAGACGAGTTTTTAAAAATGATCGATAAAAATCAATAACACATATGAAAAAATATTTATCTTAGGCACAGCCCTGTGAAACTAACCCACCTGTACCTGCATTAAACTATATCCTTATTTTTCGGTAAAACTAGTAAACTCATGATCAAGAAAATTCCCGGGGAAATTTGGAAACCCCTTAGTTTTCCAGGCTGGAAACAGCTGCGTAATCGTTATGCGCTTTCATCACACGGCCGGATAGCCAGTTACAAAGAATCTATTGAAGAAGACGGAAAATTACTCAACGGTTCACTCACGACCGGGTACCGTACATTAAATCTTCACCGTCCCGACAACAAGGGTACCCTGTATATTCACAGGGAGGTTGCCAAACTGTTTGTCAAACGCCCCTCTCCCAGGCACGCATACGTGATCCACCTCAACCACAACAAACTCGACAACCATTTTAAAAACCTGAAATGGGCTAAACTGGAAGAGATGATCAGCCACCAGCAGGAAAGTCCTGCAAAAATGGCGTACAAAAAGAAACAGGCCAGCAAGACCGTAGGTTTAAAACTTACGGCCGGCCAGGTAAAAAAAATAAAAGATGTATTGAACAACAAACAACGAAATATCACCATCAGTAACCTAGCTAAAAAATATGGGGTCAGTGAAATGACCATGTACCGCATCAAAAGTGGCGAAAACTGGGCACAGGTCAGGTAACGCCCCGGTTAAGCTGAAATGTGGTAGGGCCCTGTAAACATTTCAAGAGGAATAGTGTTAGCTTTACAACTACATTAAAAAGCTAACTGAGACGTCATGTTGCAGGCATCTACAATCAAGTTTTTAAAAGATTTAAAGAAAAATAATAACAAACCCTGGTTTGATCTTCATCGCAATCAATACGAGGCTGCGAAGGCTGACTTTGTAGATTTTATCCAGCTGATGATTGACAAGCATGGTAAAAAAGATCCCGGCATCAGCCACCTGAAAGCGAAAGAATGCATATTCCGCATCAACCGGGATATTCGTTTTTCAAAAGATAAATCACCGTACAAAACCAACTTTGGAGCCTTTATCAATACGGGTGGTAAAAAATCCATGCTGGCGGGCTACTATTTTCACCTGGAACCGGGTCAGTCGTTTACCGGCGGCGGTGTATGGCAGCCAATGCCGCCGGCCTTGAAAAAGCTGCGCCAGGAAATTGACTATAATTTCAAGGAGTTTCAAAAAATCATTACAAACAAAAAATTCCGCACGGTATATGGCGGCCTTAGCCAGGATGATGATATTCGCCTCAGCCGCATCCCCAAAGGATATGATGAGTCAAACCCCGCTGCCGGGTTTCTGAGATTGAAAAGCTTTGTGGCCATGACCGAACTGCCAGATACCGATCTCACCTCCAAAACATTGGAAAAAAAGACATTAGAAGCGTATGAGGCACTTAGTCCGCTGGTAGATTTCCTCAACCGCGGGCTGGCAGACTGATGCTTTACAATTTCAGGCCGGATTTTACGTTATTAAACGGCGGGCGTCTCGGCCCAGCCTCAATTATTTCATTCAATTACGTACCATGAAAGCAACTTTACGCCTGTTTACGTTTTTACTCCTTATCGCCGGTACCCTTTCCTGCAGTCACAGGTACTACACCAATTCGTTATTTGAGCAGCAAACAAAAAATCATCATGTCGTGGCCATTTTGCCCGCAGAAATGATTTTTACTGGCAACCAGCCCAAAGAGTTATCGGCAGATGATATTAAACAAATTGAAGAAACAGAAAGCCTATCGTTTCAGCAGGCGCTTTATAACAGCATCCTGCGCTATGCCAATACCAGCAAGTATTTCACAACAGTTAATATCCAGGATATCGGTACTACGCTCAGCCTGCTGAAGAAAGACAGTATTTCCATTCGCGATTCCTGGCAAAAAGACGACCGCGAACTTTGCAGGATTTTAAACGTAGATGCTGTTGTACGCATGCGGATTCGCAAACAACGCTACATGAGTGATATGGCTTCCTACGGCATCGGTGTTGCAAAGCAGGTGATTTTTAACTCAGGCATTGGCGCTAAAATTCCTGTACCCAACATGGTAAATAAAACTAATGATATTTATGCTTCCTGCAGCCTGCTCAGCAACAACTATGCACTGTGGAATGACAGTTATAAAGCTTCTATTAATTACAATGGCGACGCCACACAGGTAATTGAAAACATTACTGACGATTTTGGCAGGAACTTTCCTTATAAAAAGACCTACAAGCAGCAGCGCCGCGAACAGCGCGGTTAAAATATTAAGAAAGCCCGGTTATCCCCGGGCTTTTATTATGCTAACAAACCTTTTTCCAGTAGATATTCAGCAATCTGTACAGCATTGGTGGCTGCGCCTTTACGCAGGTTATCGCTCACTACCCACAAATTAAGGGTGTTGGGCTGCGTTTCATCCCGCCTGATCCTGCCTACAAACACTTCGTCACGTTCATGCGCGTCTTTTGGCATGGGATATTGCTGGGTTGCAGGATCATCCACGACAACGACCCCTGGTTGGTTTTGTAACAATGATTTTACATCTGCCAGATCAAAATCATCGGCAAATTCCACATTAACGGCTTCGCTGTGGCCACCAATAACCGGTATACGCACAGTAGTGGCGGTGACGCGGATGCTGTCGTCCCGCATAATTTTTTTTGTCTCATTCACCATTTTCATTTCTTCCTTGGTATAGCCATTATCGAGGAATACGTCAATTTGCGGAATAACATTCAGGTCAATGGGGTATTTGTACGCCATAGGATATCCGTTGCCGGAGCCACTAACGGCTTTCTGCCGTTCACCCATCAGCTGGTCAACAGCTTCCTTACCGGTGCCCGTAACACTTTGGTAGGTGGCTACAACAATTCTTTTAGCGTGGTATTTATTATGAAGAGGATTCAGCGCCAGCACCATTTGAATGGTTGAGCAATTCGGATTGGCAATGATTTTATCATCTTTTGTCAGTACATCAGCATTAATTTCCGGCACGACCAGTGGCTTGGATGGGTCCATGCGCCAGGCCGAAGAATTATCAATAACGGTAATGCCGGCAGCCGCAAATTTCGGCGCCCATTCAAGGGAAGTGCCACCGCCAGCAGAAAACAGCGCCACAGCAGGTTTGGCAGCAATCGCATCGTTCATGCTTACAACCTTGTATTTCTTACCCTTAAATTCCACCTCTTTCCCAACTGATTTTTCAGAAGCGACGGGCAACAGCTCCGTGACAGGAAAATTTCTTTCTGCCAGCACCTGCATCATTTTGGTGCCTACCAGTCCTGTGGCACCAACAACTGCGACTTTCATTGTTATTGTTTCATTTTAATTGTTAATAAAAAAAGCCTTCCGCTTGGGAAGGCCTATCAGTTTTTTTTTATGTTGGTACATATCAAAACGCCGAAGCCTTCCTGGTGGAATGTTTCTTGTTGCGTTTTGTATGTTTTACATTCATCATAAAAGTGGCGCAAAAATAGGCATGGTGGATTTCTCCGCCAAATTATTGAGGGCAAATTTCAGGATTCAGGATTTCTGCCGCCGTTTATAGTATCTTAAAGAATGAAACCTTTTATCCTGCTTGCTTTATGCCTGATACTGACGGCAGCTAAGGTATCAGCACAGAGCGCAAACCGATACGATATTGTTATTGATGAACTAATGATCGATCCCACCCCCCAGCTTGGGCTACCGGACGTTGAATGGGTAGAACTGAAAAATACGACGGACACCCCCATAAATGTAGAAGGCTGGCAATTGGCAGATGCCAGCGGGCTTAGCGGTCGCATGCCGGCTTTTGTATTGCAGCCGGATAGTTTCTTGCTGGTTTGTGCCGGCAGCGCGGTAACTGCCCTATCTGCTTTTGGGCCGGTGATCTCCGTCACCCGATTCCCCTCGCTGAACAACGATGAAGACCAGCTGATTCTCACAGACGCCAACGGAAGGGTTATTCATGCTGTGCAGTACACAGCTGACTGGTATCAAAATCCTGTGAAAGCCGAAGGCGGCTGGACACTGGAAATGATTGACCCGCAAAACCCCTGTGCCGCAAATAATAACTGGATAGCCAGCATTGATGAAAGCGGCGGCACACCCGGAAGAAGGAACTCCGTCAACGGTATTTTGGATGACGATACGGCACCCGCTGCCATCAGAACCTTTACTACTGATAGCACACATTGTGTAATCGTATTCAACAAACCCGTAGACAGCAGCTCAACTGCGCAGTTGCACAATTACAAGCTGACTAACAACCTATCGCTCATCTCGGCTACTGCCCTGCCGCCTTTTTTCGACCAGGTATTACTGCAAACCGGCATGCCCATGGAAACGGGCACCGTTTACCAGGTTACGGTCAGTAATATAACAGACTGCAAGGGAAATACCAGCGGAACAGGCAATACCGTAAAGGCCGGTATACCGGAAATTCCGGATAAATCCGGAATCGTGGTAAATGAAATCCTCTTTAACCCAAATCCTAGCGGTTACGATTACGTGGAACTTTATAACCGCAGCAATCAAATAGCCGATGCGGCCCATTTATTTATTGCCAACAGAAGCGGCGGATCTATCAGTTCTGTGAAAGCGCTTGCCAGCGAACCTTTTTATATTTTTCCGGGAGACTATATCGTGCTCACGGAAAATAAAGCAAGCCTGGCTATGAATTACCTGGTTAAAAACCCGGGGCAGGTATTGACTGTTGCATCCTTACCTTCTTTTCCCGATGACGAAGGAGATGTATTGCTGCTCGATAGGCAGGGCCATATAATTGACGAGGTAGCGTACAAAGACGACTGGCATTTTCAGTTGCTGCATAACAATGAAGGTGTAGCCCTGGAACGAATAGATCCCAATGCCCCATCACAGGATGCCGGCAACTGGCATTCGGCAGCCTCCACTGCTGGTTACGGAACGCCCACTTATCAAAACTCACAATTCAGGCAGGCAGCGGTTGCCAATGCCACGCTTACGATCACTCCAACAATCTTCTCTCCCGACAACGATGGAATAGATGATATAGTAACCATTCGCTATAACCTGGACAATCCTGGCTTTGTGGCCAATATCACGATTTTTGACGCAGCAGGGCGGCCAGTCAGGGCGCTGGTGCACAACGCTACCTTGGGACTTAACGGCAACTGGAACTGGGACGGGCTTGATGACAAAGGCCTGCAGCTCCCCGCCGGGCAATATATTGTATTGACCGAATTATTTAACCTCCAGGGAAAAACACAACAATTCAAAAACGTGATTGTACTTGCCAGAAGAATGTAATCACCGAGAGCCGGCAGGCATGCCCGTTGAAAAAGAGGCATCCCGCGCTGCTACACCAGTTCAATATCAAAATTCACCAGGTCTTTAAACTGCTGGATACGGCGGTCAATATCGGCTTTGGTAATTTCTTTCAGCCGGGTAGCACCGAATTTTTCTACACAAAAACTGGCCATGGCAGAACCTACGATAATACCGGTTTTCATGTTTTCAAAAGAGATATCCCGGGTGCGGGCAATATGACCAATGAATCCACCGGCAAAGGTATCGCCGGCGCCGGTGGGATCAAATACGTCTTCTAACGGCAGCGCGGGAGCGAAAAACACGTTATCGCCATGAAACAGCAGGGCACCATGCTCCCCTTTTTTGATGATCAGGTATTTCGGCCCCATTTGAAGAATTGTTTTTGCTGCTTTCACCAGCGAAAACTGTCCTGTAAGCTGGCGGGCCTCCCCATCATTTACCAGTAGCATATCCACCTGTTTCAATACTTGTTCCAGGTCGGGCAGGGCTGTCTCCATCCAAAAGTTCATCGTATCCATCACAATCAGACGGGGCCGCTCTTTCAGCTGGCTGATGACACTCATTTGCAGCTTTGGCATCAGGTTACCCAGCATCAAAAATTCTGCGCCCTGGTAACTTTCCGGCACCTGCGGATTAAAGCGGCTCAGCACATTCAAATCCGTAACCAGTGTATCGCGGGTATTCATATCCTCATGGTAGCGGCCACTCCAGAAAAATGATTTTTCACCAGGAATTTTCTCCACCCCGTCCAGCACCACTCCGCGGCTGGTCAGTTCCTGCATTTCCTCTGCAGGAAAATCGTATCCAACAATAGACACCTGTTGCACAGGCTTAACAAAATTACTGGCAGCATAGGCCACATACGTGGCGGAACCGCCAACGATCTGGTCTGTTTTTCCAAACGGGGTTTCAATAGCATCAAAAGCCATCGTGCCAACTACAATAAGAGACATGCGTTATTACTTTAAATTCGTTGCCAGGCTGACCTGGTGTTGCCGCAGGCAATTTGTCTGACCGGCGGGCCAACGGGTTCTTTAAGTCGGCAAACCTACAAGAATTTTGTTTAGCCCCGGTGCGGGAAGCCCGGAAATTTACAAAGGATTACTTCATAATAACATTCATTAGTTAAATGCCGGTTCTGTGTTATCTTTGGGAATGGCAAAAACTCAGCGTCGGAAAGCATCCAAAAAAGAAATCATCCTGCAGAAAGCGGCGATCATGTTCCGCGAAAAAGGCTTCAGTGCCACATCTATGCGTGACCTGGCGGAATCCGTAGGTATTGAAGCTGCCAGCCTTTACAACCATATTCGTTCCAAAAATGAAATACTGGAAGCGATTTGTTTTGGTGTGGCCAACCGCTTTACGGCCAATATGGAAATCATTGAAGCCGCCGCCCTGTCATCTATCCAAAAAGTGGAAACCCTGCTCCGGTTCCACATCCGGCAGATGGTGGAGCATTATGAAGAAGTGTACGTAAGCGACCGGGAATGGAAGCATTTAAGCGAGCCCTATCTCTCCAACTTTCAAAACCAGCGCCGGTCTTATCGTAAACGGTTTGCCGCCATTATTGAACAGGGTATACAAAGAAAAGAAATTAAAAATATCGATGCGCCCACTGCCGTATTAATTATTCTGCACGCCATCAGCGGGATTGAGTCTTGGCACCGGTCGAAAGAAAAAATCAATGCCGAAGAACTGGAAAACAATATGGTTGTTATTATGATCGACGGACTCAGAAAAACCGTGTAGCCCAGCATTATGTCTATTCATTTTCACAAACTGACGATAAAAGAAATCAGGAAAGAGACCGCTGACTGTGTATCCATCTCCTTTTGCGTACCGGCCGAATTAAAAGATACCTTTTCCTTCTCGCAGGGGCAAAATATCACACTACGGGCTGTCATTAATGGCGAAGATGTACGCCGCTCCTATTCTATCTGCTCGGCGCCTTATGAAGGCGATTTACGGGTAGCCGTGAAAAAAACTTCCCACGGACTGTTTTCGCGATATGCCAATGAACAACTGCAGGCGGGCGATACGCTGGAGGTGCTGCCACCCACCGGGAATTTTTTTACCCCCCTGCATCCGGAACACCAAAAAAATTACTTAGCTTTCGCTGCCGGAAGTGGAATTACACCTGTTATTGGTATTATTAAATCCACCTTTGCCACTGAACCCCGGTCAACTTTTACCCTGGTCTATGGAAGCCGCACCCGCTCCTCCGTTATTTTCCTGGAAGAGCTGGAAGGACTGAAGAACAAATATTTGGGCCGCTTTAATCTTATTTATATTTTAAGTGGCGAAAAAACAGAAACGGAGCTGAATTATGGCCGGATCGACACCAACAAGCTTGGGCAGTTACGCAACCTTGTAGATTATAAAAGTTTCGATGATTTTTTTATTTGTGGGCCGGAAGCAATGATTTTCTGTATAAAAGATTATCTTAGAGGTATAGAAGTTGACGAACGAAAAATTCATTTTGAACTTTTCACCATACCGGGCAAAAAGAATGTGCAGCAAAAAGAACGTGTAGACACAGCCTTGGAAACAAAAAGTAGGATCACGATAAAGCTTGATGGCAGATCTTTTGACATGTACCTGGCGTCTGACGGGGAAGATATCTTAGATGCCGCTTTAAAACAGGGAATTGACCTCCCCTTTGCCTGCAAAGGCGGTGTGTGCAGCACCTGCAAAGCAAAACTCATCGAAGGAGCAGTGGAAATGGATGTGAACTGGGCGCTGGAACCTGAAGAAGTAGAACAGGGATTCATTCTTACATGTCAGAGCCATCCAAAAACAAAGGAAGTCGTTGTTGACTTTGACATAAAATAATCTTAAAACTACCAGGTTATGGCTACACAAAAAACACTTCGGTCTCTTCCCGGCGAAAAGTGGAAAACCCTTACCGATCACAAATCTGCGTATGGTGAGTACTATGCAATCAGCAGCCATGGCAGGCTGGCAAAATACAGGGGCAGATTAGAGGATGCCATCATTCTGCGTGGAAGCATGCAGGAAGGTTATCCCATCTGGCGTACAAGAAAAAACGGTGAAAATTATGCTATCCTGATTCACCGGCTGGTGGCAAAATACTTTTTGCCCAAACCCACGAAAAAGCAAACCACCATTATTCACCTGAATTACAAAAAGACTGACAACCATTTTAAAAACCTGAAATGGGCAACTCCCGAAGAAGTAACAGCCCACTCCAATGGAAGCCCTGCTGTGAAAAAAGCCCGTAAACGGCTGCAGGAAAATCCTGCCCTGGCCAATAACGCAAAACTGACTGTTGATAAAGTAAAACAGATCAAAAAAATGCTGGCCCTGAATAAAACACTGAAATCCATCGCCACTAAATTTGGCGTTAGTGATATGCAGGTACACCGAATTAAAACCGGCGAAAACTGGAGCAAAGTGAAAATTTAATACCAGGTTACCTGATATAATTATCGCAGGCCCGTTTGATCGTTTTCAAACGGGCATTTTTGTGCGGCTTCATTCGAAAAAGAACCGGTAATACCTCAACAAGCCGCCCCGAACATCTGTTAGCTTTAGTATCTTTGTAAAAATTGTAGTTCATGAAGGATCAGCAACTGGAAAAACTGTTCCAGGAAAAAATTGATAACGAAATTAAAATTGAGCCCCGGGACTGGATGCCGGAAGCCTACCGGAAAACACTGATCAGGCAAATCAGCCAGCATGCGCACAGCGAAATTGTAGGTATGCTGCCCGAAGGCAA
>DASTSN010000006.1:0-15392 GCA_035760665.1 Chitinophagaceae bacterium
CCATTGAATCAAAACCGATTTGCTGTGCCCCCATACGGTGAGTTTTATCAAAAGATAAGCTGATGGACATCATGCGTTCTTAACCGGCAGAAAAATACCTTCGAAGCAGCGATGTTTTGATTTTTGAAAAAAAGCAGCAGCAAAAAATTTTGACTCATTTCACACTAAAATTTGGTTCATGAAATCATTTATAAAACCATTTCGGGACATCCGCATTGCTGATGTTGCTTTGGTGGGCGGGAAAAACGCTTCCCTGGGAGAAATGTTCAGCCAGTTGAAAGGCATCCCTGTCCCGGACGGTTTTGCCACGACTGCTGATGCTTTCTGGTATTTTCTCGATGAGAATCAGCTCCGGCAACCGCTCGCTGAACTGATGGAACAGTTAGACCGGTCAAATTTTAGTAACCTGCAAGTAACCGGGTTAAAGGCCCGTACACTTTTGCTAGAGGCAAAAATGCCCGGTGAACTTTCAGCACAACTGGTTGAAGCGTTTCATACACTTTTAGAAAACCGTCAATTTAGTGTGGCTGTACGTAGCAGCGCTACGGCTGAAGATCTGCCGCAGGCGAGTTTTGCGGGTCAGCACGAATCCTTCCTGAATATTTCAGGTGATTCGAATCTTATAAAAACCGTGCAGCAATGTTTTGCCTCGTTGTATACCGACAGAGCCATCAAGTACAGGGAAGATAACGGCTTTGAACATTCGAAAGTGGCCTTATCGGTTGGTGTGCAGCAGATGGTCCGTTCAGATAAAGCCTGCTCCGGGGTAGGTTTCACCCTGGAACCAGAATCTGGTTTTAGAAATGTAATTCACCTTGCAGGTGTTTGGGGCCTGGGGGAAAATATTGTACAAGGCACTGTGACACCCGATGAATTTCTTGTTTTTAAACCTTCATTGCGCAACGGGAAAAAAGCCATCATTCAAAAGAGGCTGGGCGAGAAGGAAAAAATGATGATTTATGCCGGGGATGCGGGGCAGGCGACTACCTGCAATATCCCTGTTCCGGATGAAAAAAAAACAGCATTTGTACTGCCGGATGAAGAAATAGAATTACTGGCAAATTGGGCATTGCAAATTGAAGAGCATTACCAGAAGCCGATGGACATAGAATGGGCAAAAGACGGTTTGACCGGTGAATTGTTTATCGTTCAGGCAAGACCGGAAACTGTACATTCCGGAAAAGCCGTGCAGGAGATACATGAGTTTGAGATATTGGAAAAAGCTCAGCCACTGGCTCAGGGCGAAGCCATCGGTTCTAAGATTGCCAGTGGAATAGCAAGAATACTGCACTCGCCTGATCAATCGGGAAAATTAAATCCCGGAGAAATAGTGGTGACGGATATTACCAGCCCCGACTGGGATCCGGTTTTAAAAACGGCGGCAGCTATTATTACCAACAAAGGTGGCCGAACGAGCCACGCGTCAATTGTTGCCCGTGAATTAGGGGTGCCGGCCGTAGTT
Source organism: Chitinophagaceae bacterium (assembly GCA_035760665.1). GTDB lineage: Bacteria > Bacteroidota > Bacteroidia > Chitinophagales > Chitinophagaceae > DASTSN01. The sequence continues at coordinate 1,463 of DASTSN010000006.1, forward strand.
GGCACGGGTAATGCTACACAATCCATTCAGGATGGAGAAACCATCACCGTATCATGTGCAGAGGGAAAAACCGGCTTTGTTTACCGTGGCCGCATAAAGTATGCAGAAAAAATTCTTGACTTTACAAATACGCAACTGCCGGATAAGACAAAGGTGATGCTGATTACAGGTGATCCGGATAAGGCATTCAAACTGTCCTTTTATCCAAACAATGGAGTTGGGTTAATGCGGATTGAATTTATCATCACACATTTCATAAAGGCGCACCCCATGGCGCTGGTAAAATTTGATAACCTGGAAGACAGCGAGGCAAAGAAAAAAATTCAATCGCTTACCCGTCATTACCCGGATAAGAAGCAATATTTTGTTGACAGGCTGGCGCAAGGTGTGGCGACCATTGCCGCAGCTTTTTATCCAAAAGAAGTCATTGTGAGGATGAGTGATTTTAAAACCAACGAATACGCCAACCTGCTGGGTGGTAAACAATTTGAACCGGCAGAAGAAAATCCCATGCTTGGTTTCCGTGGCGCCTCGAGGTATTACAACGATTTGTACAAAGAAGGATTTCAACTGGAATGTGAAGCCATCAAGCGTGTGCGGGATGACATGGGGCTTACCAATGTAAAAGTGATGATTCCGTTTTGCCGCACTGTGGAGGAAGGAAGAAAAGTAATACAGGTGATGAATGATTATGGACTTGCGCATGATAAAAACGGGCTGGAAATTTATGTAATGGCAGAGATACCCAGCAATGTTTTACAGGCAGAAGAGTTTGCACAAATCTTCGATGGATTTTCGATTGGTTCAAATGACCTGACTCAGCTTACCCTGGGAATTGACCGTGATTCTGCACTGGTGGCTGATTTGTTCAGTGAAAAAAACCAGTCGGCAAAAATGATGATAGCCACCGTAATCAGAAAAGCGAAAGCTTGCAGTAAAAAAATTGGTTTATGCGGACAGGCACCCAGCGATTTTCCTGAGTTTGCACAATTCCTGGTAGAGCAGGGGATCGACAGCATTTCGTTTAACCCGGATGCAGTTCTTAAAGGAATTGAAAACATCAAATTGGCTGAAAAAAAGCTGGCAGAAAAGCCATCAGACGCTATCCCGCGGCTCGCCAAAATTGATCATTTATATTAACTCATCGTTTGCATGCCCAAAATACTCACTGTAACCTTCAGTCCCTGCATTGATAAAAGCACTTCAGTAGCAGCTTTAATACCCGAAAAAAAACTAAAATGCAGACCACCTGTATACGAACCTGGGGGTGGCGGAATTAATGTAGCCCGTGCTATTCATAAGCTGGGCGGTAATGCAACAGCCATTTATCCGGCAGGTGGTTATACGGGTAAATTTTTTAACGAGTTACTGAGCCATGAAGGTGTTCCGGCCGTGGTGATCGAAACAAAAAGTCATACCCGTGAAAACCTGGTGGTGCTAGATGAATCCACCAACCTGCAATATCGTTTTGGAATGCCAGGATCGCCGCTCACAGGCACAGAATGGCAACAGTGCCTGGAAACGATTGAAAATAGTACAGACACAGAATTTATTATCGCCAGCGGCAGTTTACCGCCCGGCGTACCAGTCAGCATATTTGCTCAACTAGCCGGCATAGCAAAAAGAAAAAAAGCAAAATTCATTGCCGATACTTCCGGTGAAGCATTAAAAGAAGCTGCCAAAGCCGGTGTCTATCTTTTGAAACCCAATCTTGGTGAACTCAGCTCGCTGGCTGATAAAAATGAAATACCGGTTGAAAGTGTGGAAGAAATTGCAGGACAAATTGTGAGAGACGGTTATTGCGAGGTTCTTGTAGTTTCATTGGGAGCTGGCGGCGCTATTCTTGTGACCAAAGACAAAATATATCATAGTATTCCGCCACTTGTGAAGCGGCTGAGTACTGTTGGAGCTGGTGATAGCATGGTAGCAGGACTTATTATGGCACTTGCAGCTGGGAAACAGATGCAGGAAGTCTTAGATTATGGTGTAGCCTGCGGCACGGCCGCAACCATGAATCCCGCGACAGGTTTATGCAAGCTGGAAGACGTACTTCAATTATACCGCCGGATGAGAGGACCAGTGGATTGAAATTTTATAATAACAACATCACCATAATCAGAATTTGAAAACCGCTGTGAAAACCCATCTGCGCAACTTTCTGGTTTTTTTGTAAAGATGTGAGTTTCGGGCAAAGAATGTAATTTGAACAGGTAATCAAGGAGAATGATAACTGAAAAAGGACTCAGGCAAGCTGACATTCCGGAACTGCAAAAAAAATTCGGAAAAAATATTTACCAGGTTGAATCGTCTCGTAACCTGTTCCATATAATCTGGGAGATTGTAAAAGAGCCGCTCTTTGTTTTGCTCGTGATTGGCTGTTGCATGTATTTTATCCTGGGAGAAATCAATGAAGGCATAATGATGGCGCTGGCCATGGTACTGGTTACTGCCATTTCAGTTTTCCAGGATGCGCGAAGCACCAAAGCCCTGAAAGCATTAAAAGAATTTACCGAACCAAAAGTTGTGGTTATTCGCGACGGGACAGAGAAGATAATTGATACCGCTTCGCTGGTGCCCGGCGATATCATCATCCTGGAAGAGGGTAATAAAATACCGGCAGATGCACAAGTGCTGCAGGCAAACGACCTGACGGTCAATGAAAGTGTGATTACCGGCGAATCGTTACCAGTTGAGAAAACTACCATGCATCAGCAAAACCAGCTATACCAGGGAAGTGTTATCAATACGGGTAAATGCACCGCCAGGGTCACGGCTACGGGCAATCACACTGTGCTGGGAAAATTAGGTACATCCGTTGCTTCCTATTCATACCCCAAGACCTTGTTGCAGGAACAAATCGGAAAATTTGTAAAATTGCTGGCATTCCTTGGGCTTACTGCGTTTGTAATCATTTGTATTGTTACCTACACGCATACTGGATCGTTTGCCCAAAGCCTGCTGGCCGGATTAACATTAGCCCTGGCAGCCATTCCGGAAGAAATTCCTGTTGCCTTTTCTTCTTTTATGGCGCTCGGCGCATTGTACATGAGCAAAAGAGGCATTATTTCCCGTCAGCCGCAAACGATTGAAAATCTTGGCGCCACAACTATTATTTGCCTTGATAAAACGGGTACAATCACTGAAAACAGGATGCAGGTAAAAGAAATCTATTCTTATGCAAGCGACCGTCTTGCTGATATAGAAAAAGATGGAATTGCAGCTGATAATTCAGTGCTGATTTTTGGCAGGCTTGCCAGTGAACCCAGTCCCTTTGATCCAATGGAAATGGCGATTCTCGAGGCATTTGAACAAAAAATTGCGTCGCCGTATAAACCGGCCTATAAAATGGTGCATGAATATCCCCTGCTGGGAAAACCACCGATGATGACGCATGTTTACGAATCGTTGAATAAAAAAATTGTTGCAGCAAAAGGAGCAATGGAACGCATTGTCCATGTGTGTAAACTCGATGCTGCTACAGTGGCTAAAATCACCGGGTACGCCAGTTCGATGGCTTCCAAAGGTTACCGTGTGATAGGAGTGGCAAGTGCGGTATTCAACGGTCCAGTGATGCCGTCGGAACAGGATCAGTTCGACTGGCAATTTGAAGGTTTGCTAAGTTTATACGACCCGCCGCGGAAGAATGTTGCCACCGTCTTTCAACAGTTTTACGAGGCGAAAATTGGCATTAAGTTACTTACGGGAGATTATCCCGAAACAGCAATGACTATTGCCCGCCAGGTAAATATGCAGGGTGTTTCTTCATACCTGACCGGTGACGCAGTGATGCAGATGAATAAAGAGGAACTAGCAACGGCTGTTAGTAACACGAATCTTTTTGCACGGATGTTTCCCGAGGCAAAATTCCGGGTTATTGAGGCCCTCAAGGCAAATGGTGAAATTGTGGCTATGACTGGGGATGGTGTCAATGATGGTCCGGCACTTAAATCAGCCAATATAGGTATTGCCCTTGGCAAAAAAGGAACAGAGATTGCCCGGCAGGCTGCCGACCTAATTTTAACAGATGATAATATTTCCAACATTGTTGAAGCCGTACGGCAGGGTAGGAAAATTTTCAGCAATCTGAAAAAGGCGGTCCGTTATATAATCTCCATCCATATTCCCATCATTCTTACAGCTTCATTACCCTTGTTACTGGGCTGGAAATATCCGGCTGTTTTTACACCAATCCATATTATTTTCCTGGAACTGATTATGGGCCCTACCTGCTCAGTATTTTTTGAAAGAGAACCGGTGGAAGAAAATATCATGCGCATTCCTCCGCGTAACAGGAAAGAAGGATTATTCCGCCGGCAGGAGTTCCTGATCAGCATCATACAGGGACTTATTATCAGCTTTGCTGTACTGGGACTATACTTCCTGTTTATGCAAAATGATCGGTCGCTGGCTGAAACCCGCACCGTTGTTTTCACTACCCTGGTTATGTGTAATATTTTCCTCACGTTTGTTAACCGTTCTTTCAGGGAAACGATCAACACTACCATTTTTTATAAAAACAACCTGGCTCCATGGGTGTTAGCTATTTCCGTTTTATTCCTGGCCCTTATTCACCTTAATTCCTTTGCCAGCGAATTATTTGGTTTATCTGCCTTATCGTACAACGATTTTGCACTTTGTACCGGCGTGGCATTTATCAGCATCTTTTGGTTTGAAGCTTATAAACTTATATGCAATAACGCCGCAAGGAGTATAAAACAAAATCGGTATCATTAATTCAACGATACTTCCTGTTGCTTCAAAAGTTCCACGGGTTTATCGTAGAGGTTCTCCAGGAATTCGTCCGCCCAAAAATCAATATCATAATGGGCAACCTGTTCATAGAGGCGTTGCATCCGCATTTGTTTATCTGTGTCGTTCAGGGTTAATGCCTGCAGCAAACTTTCTTTCAGCGACCGTGAATCATACGGATTTGTGAGTATGGCATAGGGCAGTTCTACAGCAGCGCCTGCAAATTCTGACAAGATCAGTGCACCGTTGGATTTATCCAGGTTGCCCTGTGCGGCAATATATTCTTTGGCCACCAGGTTCAGTCCGTCGCGCAAGGGGGTGATCCAGGCTATATCTGCTGCCGCATAATAGGTAATAATTTCCTCGAATGGAAATGAGCGGAAGAACAACCGGACAGGATGCCAGTCCATACGCGAATATTTACCGTTAATCCGGCCGATCGCCTGCTCCAGGTCATGCTGTATTTTGTCGTAAATTTTCATACCCTGCGCAGGAGGTGTGCAGATATTTACCAGTTCCACTTTCCCGTGAAACTCCGGGTAATCTTTCAGGAACTGTTCAAAAGCCAGCACTTTTTCCAGCGGTCCTTTTACATAATCCAGCCGTTCCACACTCAGGATCATTTTTTTGTGCTCAAATATTTTTCTGATGCCGGTAATCTTTTCACGGGTCTCTGGTCTTTGCATTAATTCTTGGATATACCTGATATTAGTACCCACCGGGTTGGCGCCCAGTTTCACCTTGCGATGACTGGTTTCAATACAGGTCGTCATTTGCTGTATGCCAAGGGCCGTACTGTACGTTAGGAACCGCGGTGCACAGTTTACTTGTTCCAGCACCTTAACAGGGTAGAGGCTTTTCACCACATCCACAAAATTTTCCACATACCGGGGGATATGAAATCCAACGTAGTCGCATTGTAATAAGCTGCTGACAATTTCCCGGCGCCACGGTAAAATATTAAATGTATTCGCGGCCGGGAAAGCTGTGTGATGGAAAAATCCAATCTTCACATCAGGACGTAATTCCCGTAAAATGCCCGGCACCAGCCAAAGATTATAATCATGCACCCAAATGATGGCTCCTGGATCAGCCTGTTCTGCTGCTTTTTCTGCAAACAAGCGATTAATTGTCATAAAATGATCCCAGTGATGATGATTAAATTTAGCTTTGTCAATAAATGAAAAAATGGTGGGCCAAAATGCTTCTTTGGCGAATGATTTATAAAAAATCTCTACCTCTTTTTTCGTCAGCCCAATGCGGGAGGCCATGAGATTGGGATATTTTTCTTTGTCAATATACAGGTTCCGCAGTGTTTCTCCTTTTTTTGCAACCTCTTCCCAGGCAATCCACACACCTGGTCGACCGTTGGAAAAGAAGCTCTGCAGCGTTGGCAAAATACCATTCGGGCTCTTCGGCGGAACCCGTTCAATCACACCGTTCACTTCCCGTAATTCGTAGGGAAACCGGTGATACATCATCACCAGTTGTGGAATATCCGGATTTTCGTATTCACCAATTGAGTCATCCACATTACTCACATACCTGGACAATCGATCAAAACTCCGGATGGCTTCCAGTATGCCCCCGGCACCTTCCTTTTTCGCATGATATACGGCATTGATTGATTTCGTTTCCTCAACCAGTTTTTGCTCGGCATTACCCACTACAACCCCCTTATAACCGCATTGGTACATCGACAAATCATTCAGCGTATCACCAGCTACCAATACTTCCTCGGGATCAGCACTCAGATAGTTAACGAGTTTAATAAGCGTTGTTCCCTTATTGGTGCCACCGGGTAACACATCCAGGAATTTATTAGCCGAGAAAATAACATCACAACCTACGTCAGCTGCTTTCTCTCTTACTTCCTCGATAGCTTTTTCGTCATTGGTAAAAAAAGAACAGCGGCGCTGCTGGGGCACTTCCTGGTACTGAAGACCTTGAACCTGTTTTAAATGCTCCTGTATTTTCAACGTACCCGGCCAGTTTTGCTCAATTTCATTTTGTAGCGGCTCAACAGGTTCTAATGTATGACCATTTACAACAGTTGCTCCCACATCACATATAATATAATCAGGATTGGGTATGATGGGATCATTCAGCAGGGGTATCACTGTTTCTAAACCACGCCCTGTTACAAATACAAGCCGAATACCGGTATTGCGGCGAATCAGCCGGTATAGGCTTTGTTTATCAAGGCTTTTGCCCCCCAGGAATGTACCATCAAGATCTGTTGCTAAAAGCATGTTGTATTATTTTGTGGTTAACGTAATTGTTGTTCAATCAGCTTAAATTCATGAAAAGGATTTGCATGCTGGTGTAAAATCCGGTAAACGCTGTTAATTACGGGCAAGGATAGCCGTAATTCACGTATCAATGGCTCCAGTTCACGGGAAGCCTGGTAACCTTCCGCCACCATTTCCATCGCCTGCAATGCTTTATTCACCTGCAGGCCGCGGCCAATTAATTTACCGAGTGTCCTGTTACGGCTGTAATCAGAATAAGCGGTAACCAGCATATCACCAAAATATACAGAATCAAACAGGTCACGCTTTCGCGGGCTGATTTTTCGAAGCAGGTGTTCTGTTTCCCGCATTGCATTGCATGTCAGCACAGCCTGGAAATTGTCTCCATAGTGTAGTCCATTGGCAATCCCGGTAGCGATGGCAATAATATTTTTAAGAATCGCCACATATTCCACGCCCTGGGGATCATGGTTCTCAATGGCTTTCACATAGTGTGCCCGTAAACTTTTGCTGATATTGGCTACCCAGTCTTTTTCCTCACCGGCAATTGTTACATACGTGTTTCGCTGCGATGCAATTTCTTCTGCATGACAGGGGCCGCTGAGTACGGTGACCGGATTTTGTAATTCCAGTTTCGTTTGTAAAAAAGTACTGGGAATTAATCCTGTGCCTGGCACAAACCCTTTTATGGAAACTGCAACCTTATGGGCTTGCAGCCACTTAGGTTCAATGGTACTTATGGTATCTTGCAGGTACGCAGAAGGAACAGCAAAAATGACCAATTGAGCATCTGCAAACGCTTTTTCTGCGTTTACGGTGGGATGAATATACTTCAGGTCTAAATTGGTATAGCTGAGATACCGGGGATTTCGGCCATTTGCTTGTATATAGTCGGCCTGGTCTTGCGAACGTACCAGCCACGAAACAGATATACCACTCTCAGCAAATATTTTTACCAGTGCTGTTGCCCAACTGCCACTGCCTGCAACGGCAATTTTTTTCAGCATGTTTTAAGGCAAATAATATGTAAACGTAATGTTATGCAAAGGTAGGCATTAATGCCTGCAATGATCTTAAAATGGGATTAAAATGCGATTAAAATTCAATTGAGAAAATTAATAACTCCTAACAGCCACTTACACTGGTAGTTAACCAGCTCATAAAAGACAGATTATTTACCTTTGCGGCTTTCAAATCTCATTTTTGAGTGGGATTTCTTTTGATAAGTAAAAAAACTCAGGTATCAGCATCAACCTCCAGGCGTTGTGTGGCAAGTGGCAATAATCTCATTTGTCAAAGCATAAATGGGTAAATGCCGGTTGTTTTTCATTTTGGGAACCCGGATGTATTTGAGATATAAAAATTTTAATCACAAATAAACGAATAGCTATGAATGATTTTTTTAAAATGATTTTTTGGGGTAATACAGTAAAAGACTGGGCCATAGCACTAGGCATGATTATCGTTTCCTTTATTGTGATTAGGATTCTGCGCGGCTATGGGTTACGCATTGTAAAAAAGTGGACCGAAAAAACAGAAACGACCTTTGATGATTTTCTCGTGGTTTGTATAGAAAAACATGTGATACCGTACTTATATTTCGCATCAATATACGCAGCTACATCTTACCTTACCCTAACACCTAGAGGAGACAAGATTGTCGATATCATCATGTTGCTCACCAGTACATTCTTTTTTCTGCGGCTCATTACGGCTGCTTTTCAATACTCCATTTTTGCTTTTTTAAAACGGCAGGAAAAAAGTGAGCTGAAAAGAAAACAGTCCCGTGGCCTGATCATTATTATCTCTGCATTAATCTGGTTGGTTGGTATTGTTTTTCTGCTGGACAATATGGGCTATAATGTTACAACCATTATCACCGGCCTTGGTATTGGCGGTATCGCCATCGCCCTGGCAGCACAGGCAATCCTTGGTGACCTGTTCAGTTATTTTGTAATCTTTTTTGACCGGCCTTTCGAAATTGGGGATTTTATCATTGTTAATGATAAAATGGGCAGTGTGGAATATATCGGCGTAAAAACAACAAGGCTACGTTCACTCTCCGGCGAACAAATCATTTGTGCCAATAAATTTCTCACAGATTCGCAAATACATAATTACAAACGAATGGAAAGACGACGTATAGTGTTTAAACTGGGCGTTGTGTACCAAACCAGCAAAGAGCAACTGCAGGCCATTCCGAAAATGGTAAAAGAAATCATTGAAAAGCAAGCGGATGTGCTTTACGATCGCGGGCATTTCGCCAGCTATGGCGATTTCAGCCTGAATTTTGAATTTGTTTACTACGTTTTAAGCGCCGACTTCAATTTATACATGGATAAACAACAAGCGATTAACCTTGACATTTATGAAGCCTTTGCAGCGAAGGGAATTGAATTTGCTTATCCCACTCAAACCTTGCTGATGCCAACCGGACAGATAAGCGGCACAAAAGAGTAAACGTATGTATTAAATGCAGGGTTACCATTCACGACCTGTGTTAGCTTGTGAATAGTTTCCTTTTAACCGCCTGAATCTTTTACGTCTGGTTTCAGGCGGTTTTATTATTTTCATTTCATGAAACCAGGTATTTATTTTCTCGCAGTCCTGCTGAGTATCACCGTAACAACTCATGCGCAGACAGTGGCAAACGATAAGACAGGGAAACTTTTTATCATTGGCGGCGGCGACCGGCCACCGGCTTTAATGAAAGAAATGATCCGTATTGCTAATCTTACGCCAACAGAACATATTGTGGTGTTGCCAATGTCAAGTGCCGAACCTGACAGTTCATACTATTACCTGGTACAGGATGTGGCGCCATATTGCAGAAATACGATCGCTAATTTGAATTTTACGGCATCAACAATCAATAACCAGGTATGGCTTGATTCACTCCGGCATGCCAAACTTATTTTTATCACGGGTGGCGACCAGGAACGTTTTATGAATGCCGTGCTGCATACGCCGGTGTATGAGGCGATTCATTTTGCTTACCAGAATGGCTCCACCGTTGCAGGAACCAGTGCCGGTGCTGCCGTGATGAGCCGGTTTATGATTACCGGCCGGGAATTAAAAGGTGATACAACTTACCACGCTACGTTTCGTAAACTGCAAGACAATAATATTGAAATTAAAGAGGGTCTTGGATTGCTGTCAACAGCCATTGTTGACCAGCATTTCGTCGTGCGCAGCCGCTATAACCGCCTGTTATCCGCACTGGCGAAATTTCCTGATCTGGCCTGTATTGGTATTGATGAAGCAACTGCCATCGTTGTGCACAAACATCACATTGCAGTTGCAGGTGAAGGGCAGGTGTTAGTATTTCAGGATCCTCAGCAGCTGAAGATTACCGAAAACGGGCTTATAAAATTTAAGAATCTTCAGTTTAGCATCTTCACTGCCGGTGATGAATTTGATCTTAAAAAATAACATGTCGGCCCTTGCGGCTGACGTCATTTGTTTTCAGCGAGCAGTAACTGGTTAAAATTTCAAAAGAAACAGAAATAATTTCACCAGTAATATTTTTTCTGAACCCTATTTCTTTCGTGTTTGGATAAACGAAAATTGAAGATCAATTTCAGTTGGTTTCACAATAACTTTGGTTAAAAATTAAGGTATGCAAAGGCGAAAATTTATTCATTCTTCCGTAGCGGCAGCTGCGGCTATCACCACCGGTATTGACCCGCTTAACAAAAAAGATGCAGCAAAGAAAAAAGAACTATATGAATTAAGGGAGTACCACATGCACTTTGGGGCTGACCAATCCCAGCTGGATAATTATTTTAAAAATGCGCTGATACCGGCCCTTAATAAATATGGAGTAAAAGCTGTAGGCGTATTTAAAGAAATGAGCCAGTCAGAACCGGCCAAAATTTACCTGCTGATACCATATCCATCGATGGAAGACTACACGACTATCGTGCACAAAGTGAAAACGGATGCTGATTTTCTTAAAAACAGCGAAGCCTATTCGAATATCCCCGCAGATCACCCTGTATATGACCGTTACAGTTCCGCATTTCTCATCGCTTTTGACGGAATACCTGCCATGGTGATACCGGAAAACAAAGGAGAACGCATTTTTGAATTAAGAACATACGAAGGTTACAGCGAAGATGCTGTACGCCGGAAGATAAAAATGTTTAATGAAGGAGAATTCCCCATTTTTTACCGGACAAAACTAAACCCCGTATTTTTTGGCGAACGAATTGCCGGAGAAAATCTACCCTGCCTAACGTATATGATTACATTTAAAAACATGGAGGAAAGGGATAAAAACTGGGCAGCGTTTGGAGCCGATCCAGATTGGAAAAAACTGTCTGCCGACCCACAATACGCCAATACCGTTAATAATATCATTAAGATCTTCCTGGTGCCAACAAGTTACTCGCAAATCTAAAGGGGGCTTAAAAAATTAAGCCCCACTGTGGAAACAGCAGGACTTAAGGAATGGTTCTGATTAAGAACGTAAATGATTTATTTTAGGTGAACTGTTTTTTCATTAATCACCGAGGCAGTAACTTGCTGTAAATGTACTTCTTTTTTTGATTCTGTGCGCACGGTTTGTTCTTTCGCTGTCCCGTTTATCCGGGCAAGAGTGGGAGCAATAACCAGGGAAACGATTGACATCAATTTGATCAAAATATTCATAGACGGACCTGATGTATCTTTAAACGGATCACCCACCGTGTCACCAGTTACTGACGCTTTGTGCGGTTCAGATTTTTTATAGAAAATTTCGCCATTGATTTCCACACCTTTTTCAAATGATTTTTTGGCATTATCCCAAGCGCCACCGGCATTGTTCTGAAACATTCCCATTAGCACTCCGGAAACAGTAGCTCCGGCGAGAAAGCCGCCCAGCGCTTCGGGGCCTAACAAGAACCCGATAATGAGCGGGGAACCGATTGTGATTACACCGGGTAAAAGCATTTTTTTAATGGATGCCTGTGTAGAAATGGCCACACATTTATCATATTCCGGTTTACCGGTTCCTTCCATAATTCCAGGAATCGTTTTAAACTGGCGGCGCACTTCCTCCACCATTGACATGGCAGCCTGTCCAACTGCACGAATTGCGAGGGATGAAAAGATAAACGGAATCATGCCACCCACAAACAGGGATGCTAATACTTTGGCTTTGTAAATATCAATACCATCAATGCCTGCTACACCGACAAAGGCAGCAAACAGAGCTAATGCAGTAAGCGCTGCAGAGGCAATGGCAAATCCTTTACCGGTAGCAGCCGTGGTATTACCGACTGCATCCAGCACATCGGTTTTTTCCCGCACTTCTTTGGGCAATTCGCTCATCTCTGCAATACCACCGGCATTATCTGCAATTGGTCCAAATGCATCGATCGCCAGCTGCATGGCAGTGGTAGCCATCATGCCGGCTGCAGCAATAGACACACCATATAAACCAGCACAAGCATACGAACCCCAGATGCCACCCGCCAGCACCAGGATCGGCAGGAAAGTTGATTCCATACCAATAGCCAGTCCTCCAATCACATTGGTAGCATGGCCGGTGGATGATTGACGGATGATAGTGAGCACAGGGCGTTTACCCATAGCCGTATAATATTCAGTGATAATACTCATTAATGCACCCACCAGCAATCCTACAGCGATGGCTCCCAACACACCCCACTTGGTGAAATCGTGCCCGCGCAAGCTCATATTTTCTGGTAAAATCCAGTATACAAGACCAAAAGCGGCAATGGCTGTGAGAATAATGGAGCCCCAGTTACCCATATTCAGTGCTTTTTGCACCGTATCTGTATTCACACCGGCTGATTCACTGATACGTACGAACCATGTACCAATGATTGAGAAAATAATACCTGTTCCTGCTATCAGCATCGGCAGCAGGATGGGGGATAAACCACCAATACCATCATCACCGGTGACAATGGTTTGTTGTCCCAGTACGATAGTAGCCAGTACTGTTGCTACGTATGATCCGAACAGGTCGGCACCCATACCAGCCACATCGCCAACATTATCGCCAACATTATCTGCAATCGTGGCAGGATTACGCGGGTCATCTTCCGGGATACCGGCTTCTACTTTCCCCACCAGGTCAGCACCAACGTCGGCAGCTTTTGTGTAGATACCACCTCCCACACGGGCAAATAACGCAATGGACTCTGCACCAAGAGAAAAACCAGTCAGTACTTCAATCATTTTGATCATTTCCGGACCATTGACAGAAGCGCCGACCGGCACGAAAATCATTTTTAAAATAATAAATAAACTACCCAGCCCCAGGACAGCCAGGCCTGCAACACCCAGACCCATTACAGAGCCGCCTGTAAAAGAAACATTCAGGGCTTTGCTGAGGCTTGAACGGGCTGCATTGGCAGTGCGTACATTGGCTTTTGTAGCCACCCGCATACCAATGTAACCTGCTGTGGCGCTAAAAACAGCACCTACCACAAATGAACCGGCAATCAGCCAGTGCGAATTGGGATTGGCCTGCGCCATTACAGCCAGTAGGATGGCAACAATAACAACAAAGTATCCAAGAATTTTCCATTCTGCTTTGAGGAATGCCATAGCACCTTCAGCGATATAATTGCTGATTTCTTTCATGCGGTCATTGCCGGCATCCTGCTTGCTCACCCAGTTAAACTTAACCAGTGTGTATAACAAGCCAATGATTCCCATTGCAGGAACTAGGTAAATCAATTTGTCCATAAGCGATGATTCTTAGTCAAAATTTTAAGGAGGGCAAAGATAGGGGTTAGAATATTAAGCCCCAAACCACAAACTGACCTTAAAATCAGCCAGTTCAGGCTGTTTAAGCGCCTCAAAAATCATTCGAGAGTTCGGCAAAAAATGTAACAGGCAAAAATAATATTGCCAGCTAGCTTTACCGGCTGACAATGTGTAGTCTTAAACGGCCCATACCAAAAATACAA
>DASTSN010000007.1:0-55412 GCA_035760665.1 Chitinophagaceae bacterium
TATCGCCTTTCCATTGACCGTCTTTGGATTTAGCCAGTACTTTACCATTCACACGAATGTCAGCTTCTGCTGTAGAAGTGTTAGCATTTTTTGCAAGTTTTCCCAGCGCCAGAAAAGCAAATGCCCGCTCCTGCGTACTTAGCCAGTTTTTGCTTTTTAACTTTTCACTCACATGTCGCGCCATCACAGGTATCTGTGCATTGCCTGGGTCAACGTCAATCAGCGCATTGAGCGCAATTGATTCATCACGAACTGCTGAGTAATAACTTCCTCCCGTTTGTGTCAGTGATTCTTCCCCGCTAAAGGAGGAAGGAAGTAATTCCCGGAAAGATCGGTTATCACCCGCGGTGGCATAAGCGGCAGATAAAAGATAACGACTGTCCAGTGCCAGCACCGCAGTGTTTGATTTGTAATAATTCATCGCGGGCACATTTGATCTTCCGGCCAGTGCCAGCACATATAGTCCATACGCCACTTCTTTCGGGGCTATTTTCCGGTTTTGATCCCTGTTGTAATAGTACGTGATGAGTTCTTTGTTCTTCAGCCGGTTACTGATATAACTTAGCATCGTTTCCAGCAAACTGTTGTCTACATCAAATCCTGCTTTCCTGGCCTCCAGTAAAAAATGTGCTGCATAAATAGTCGTCCACCAGTCTTCTTTTCCCTCTCCATCCCACAAGGTTACCGCACCATTATATAATTGGCGCATTTTTATTTTCCGGATTGCTTCGATAATATTTGCGTTTGCATTTGCTTTATTTTGTTTGCCAGACAGTAATTGGTCTGCCATATCGCCATAATACAGTTGTGGGAATGCGGCAGAGACAGTCTGCTCCGTACAGCCATAAGGATATTGTACAAGATAACGTAACTGATCAGCTAATTCAAGCGCAGGAGAACGACTTACGATCAACCGGTAACTGACGCTTTGTGGAATAAAATCACGCAAACCGATGGTAATCTGCTGCGTGTTTCCTGCAATAACCGATCCGCTGCCTGTTTCTTTCTGTAAAGTGGAGGGAGGTCGTACCGACATGTCAGTTTCATCATAAAACTTTTCACCGAGTCCATTAACAGTTACCCTTACTTTTCCGGTAGCAATCGCAGGATTAGCGGTAATAGTAAAGCTGGCCCGTGCCTCGCTGTTAGCCACTATATTTAGCTGCTGGCTTTCCGAACCGGCTATTTTTAAGGGCCCTTGCACACTTACTGTAGCAGTAACACTTGCCGTTTTATTAGTTGTGTTACTGAGTGTAACAGGCACGGTTACACTATCACCCGGACTTAAAAACCGGGGCAAGGCCGTGCTGATAACTATGGGATCAGCAACAGTTATAGCGCTTTCACTACTCCCAAAACTTTGACCTTTATAGGCAACTGCCATCAACCGGATTTCTCCGCTGAAAGCAGGTACATCAAATTCAAAATTCGCTTCCCCATTATTGCCGGATTTTACAATACCACTCCAGTAACTTACGATCTTTACCCGCTTTGCCGGCATAGGATTCACCCGCTTTTCGAGGCTCAGTTCGCCGTCACCACCTGTGCTGCTGAGGCGTGCCCGGAGTTCTGGGAATAACAATGGATACAGGTCATAGTCTACAACCTGCAGTGCTTTTTTCTGGTAGAAATAATTATACGGATCAGGTGTTTTAAAATCTGTTACCTGCAGCACACCGTTATCTACAGCTGCCAGCGTAACGTAACTGCCCGGGGCAGCTTTTACTTTTACTTTTTGATGGGTATGCGAACGAACAGATTTCTGGGCAATAATTTCAACCGGTATTTTTCGGCTTTTTTCCTCAACCCTGATGCTCTGAAAACCATGTGCCACAGTCAGCGGAATATCCGACACATCGTGGGGTTTTATCAGCGTGGCGGTAATATACACATTTGGTACATGCTCACCTGTCAGCGGGAGATCAAGGCTGGCTGTGCGTTTATCCACCGTTACATACTGATAAGAAATGACATGATCCGTTTCCATCGTCACCAGCATCTTTCCACTGAACGGCGTTTTAAATAAGGCCTTTACACTTTCACCCACCGTGTAGGATTTTTTATCCGCTTCAATTTCAATATTCCCTTCTGTATTCACTTCAAAAGAAGCATTGTCACCTCCCCAGCTGCCATAACTGTAAAAACTCCTGCTCACATAGGCATTAGCGCCGGGCAGAGAAACTCTTACTTCATAATCACCCGGCGATCTTGGTATATAAGAAAACATGGTGCTATTGCCCACTGTTACGTCGCTTTCTATCATCACCCGGTCTTCTTTTTGTGATTCATACCGGAAATAACTGCCGCTTCTGGTTAAGACAGTCCTATACTCATGCTTGATTACCTGCACTTTTGCCTTCGCCGATACCGCATTTCCATCCTTGTTAACAGCAACTAAGGGAAATTTGATTACCTGGTTAAGGGGATAATAATAAAACCAGTCGTCCTGGATACCAAAGAAAATATCCTGTGTAAAAATATCGACGGATGTTGCCCTGCTGACAGGCCGGCCCGTTTCATCAAAAACGGTTGTGTAAAAATTAGCCTGTAAAGCACCTGTATTTGCATAAGCTTCTTTAACGGTAAATGTTTCGTCAGCATTTCCAGCTGCATCTGTTTGACCTTCTTTTACTTCCTTATCAAAAAATGTTTTTTGATTGGCTAAAGTAAAATCATATCCAGGGTACTTTTCAGGTGAAAAATATTTTTGTTTTACCTGAATTTCGGTTTCGTAGTTACGGTTGGCAGCGGGCGGCCCAAAGAAATTCATGGCATTAATATGTAATGATGTTGACTCACCCGTTTTTAAAAAAGCCTTGTCTGTCTTTACACTTACCCGGATACGGTCTGGTACAAACTCTTCGATGGAAAAATTTTTGGAAGCCAGTAACACGTCGTTTGAAGTATAAACTTCCAGCGTATAACTGCCGGTAATAGCCGAAGTGGGAACAGTAATATTTCCCTCTGTCGCTCCCTCTTCATTCAAATTTTTCCGAAAGGTTTTCATTTCCTTACCATCAGGAAAAAGAAATTTTAGTTTCACGGGCAGATCGCCCGGCGTTTTCCACTCGCGGTTTCGGATAATCACAGAAAAATTAACCGTTTCGCCCGGACGATAAATGTCTCTTTCGGCATAAACAAATGCGTCAAGCCCTGCGGGGTTGTTACGCTTGCCGCCAACGTCAAATCGCGACATATTCACCCGTGTATTGTTAAAAGGCAAATAGTTAAAATCATCAGCCGTTTTGGCAATAACCATTGACGGCTTAAATCCACTATACTCTTTTTGCGGATACGCCACTTCTGCAACGCCATCATCGTTTGTTGTACCCGTTCCGATCAGCTGATTATTGGCAGCATACACCAACACATTAACGCCCGTAACAGGATGAGCCGTTTTTATGGAATTAGCAAAAACGAGCATTTTATCCTGGCCCTCTTTAGCAATTAAACCAAGATCGGAAAGCGAAATAAACCGGCTGTCCCTGATCCAGTAATCATCCATAGAGCGGATCATCACATGATAAATTCCTTTATAATCGGGAAGCCGGTCTTCAAACTGCGAAAGGTTGAGTAACCTTCCTGCGCCGCTCTTGGGTAGTGACCTGGTGTCAATTTCTTTTTCATAAATAACATCTCCCAACTGCACATCAGAGCCGTTATCATAGTAATCGCCTTCGTCGCTGGCATTTCCTGCGTCATTCGAATTTTCATTGGGATAATAGCCATAACGCCCAGCTAATAAAAGATTATTTTCATATATTTTTGAAATCACCAGCTTTACCCTGGGCACATTGGTGATCTGTACTTCTATATTTTTCCCGCCGTTTTTAGAAAGATAAACTGCTTTATTATTGGTAAAACGAATATTTGCTTCCAGCTCGCCGAAGGCAACACTTCCATAATAATCTTCGCGTAATGTGCCACCGATTTTTCCCCGCAAGCCTTTTGAAATCGTCAATGAATAACTTTTCTCTACATCAAACTTATCACTGCGAATCGTAAACCCGTCATCGTTCAATTCTACCGAGTATTTTACCTGCGGATCTAACTTAACGAACGAAGCCAGGTTTTCGCCTGTCAGTTGCTGACTGGTTACCACTTTTACAGTGCCTTCCGTTCCATCATCATTGGCTTCCACTTGCTGAACCGTTAAAACATAAGGTGACGGAATTGCGAAACCGGTTTTCATCACCTCACCGGTAGCATTACTTCCGCCTTCCGGCCGCAAGCCTTTGTCAATAACGATATTCGTTTCATAATCCTTATCTTCTGTTTTGAGATGATTAATGCGTAACGAAATTTTATCACTCGATGAAGCTGTCATCATTGTATAATCAGCCGGTTGTCCTTCAACCGCAATGCTGAGCTTCGTCTTCAACTCCGCGGGGTTAACGGGGTAATTAAAATAAAGATCAATTTGTGGCACAGCGATACGGCTGTTTTCATCCTGCAGCATCCACACTACCTGTGAATTTTCAAGAGAAAGATCTGGTGTATGAAAACGAATAGCATCTCCGCCTTCTACATGATTGTACTTGCTATAGCGAAGAACTTCGCTGCTGATTTTTGCGGTATAATTAGTTGCCGGCGCCAATGGCTGTAAAGGAGAAAAAACCAGTTGATCCGGGCTTTCCCATCGAAAACGTCCTTTGATCTTTGGTTCAAACGAAACGTATGCTGTCGAATCCCAGCGATTCAGTAACGAATCAGTGACGAGTGATTTGCTGAAACGGAAAACAAGGTTGCCCAGTTGCTGCACTTCTCCTTTCGCATTGGTAAAATCAAGTTTCACTGCATTCCGCTGGCAGGAGGTTAGGAAAAATAGATATACAAGGAACAAAACTGAAATATGAAAACGGCGCATAGAAGGTTATGGTTAAATGGTGACAATAATTCAGAAGATAAATAAAAATCAGGATGTAAAAAATTTATACGGAAGATTCTTTTTTTACAGAAGTTCCGATTTCCAAACGGAAATACAGAAATTAGTATGGAAAATGAATTACAGTGAACGTTCGGTAATGCAGGGAAAAGAAAATAGCAGCATACAGCCAGGGTAATAAAAAAGTAAGGTACTATCCTTTCTACACCCATTTCAAAAGGCCGGAAATAAAATATTGTTAAGCCGGAAAATGAAATCATCGTATGACCAGCATTCATTTATTTTTCCTGTACTAATGCTGCATCGCATTCGACCATGAAAGTACGCATAACCAAAAAGAGGACTATTCGCTTTGCCAAATGGGCAGGAGCCGCCACCGCAACGACATTCCTTCTGTTTTTTTTACTCAACTGGATATTTCCACTACCGGATAAAGTTGACTATTCGACGGTAATTACAGACAACAAAGGAGAGATCCTGCATGCCTTTCTCACAAAGGATCAGCAATGGCGCATGAAAACATCCTTGCGTGAAATTTCGCCCTTATTACGAAAAACAATCATTGCTAAAGAAGATCAGTATTTTTATTGGCACCCAGGCATCAATCCCCTGGCTATTTGCCGTGCTTTGCTCAAAAATATCCTGCACATGAGGCGAACCAGTGGCGCCAGCACCATTACTATGCAGGTGGCCCGGGCACTGGAACCCAAAAAAAGAACAGTGTGGAATAAACTGGTTGAAATGTTCCGAGCCTTTCAGTTGGAATGGAAATACAGCAAAGATGAAATATTACAAATGTACCTGAACCTGGTTCCTTACGGTGGAAATATTCAGGGTGTGAAAGCAGCTGCACTGCTTTACTTCCATAAAAACCCTGACCATTTATCGCTGGCAGAAATCACCGCTTTAAGCATCATTCCTAACCGGCCGTCTTCCCTCGTTATTGGTAAAAGCAATAACCTGATTGTTGCCGAAAGAAATAAATGGCTAACAAAATTTGCACGAGATCATATTTTTCCTGAAAAAGAAATACGTGATGCACTTGCAGAGCCGCTTACTGCCACCCGTGGAACAATGCCTAACTATATTCCTCATCTCGCCTGGCAATTAAAAAAAACCGGGCAAACGTTTATCACAACCAGCATTGACCTGAACACGCAACTCAAAACAGAGAAATTAGTAAAAGATTATATACGGATACAGCGCCTGCGAAATATTAAAAATGCGGCTGTTATTATTGTAGACAACCGTACACATAATGTAATTACCTATGTTGGTTCTGCTGATTATAATGATACTACCGATGGCAGCCAGGTAAATGGGGCCGCAGCCATTCGCCAGCCAGGCAGCACATTAAAGCCCCTGCTCTATGGTCTGTGTTTTGACGAAGGATTACTCACTCCCAAAACAGTGCTTACAGACGTGCCCGTGAATTACCAGGGATATGCCCCGGAAAATTATGACCAGCAATTCAACGGCTATGTAACGGTGGAATATGCGCTGGAGCACTCACTCAACATCCCCGCTGTCAAAAGCCTGCAAATGCTGGGTAAGGAAAAAATGATTGCTAAACTCAGCAGCTGTGATTTCCGGCAGATACAGAAAGACCGAAACAAACTGGGGCTCTCCTTAATCCTGGGTGGTTGTGGTACAACCCTGGAAGAACTGACCGGTTTATTTTCCATTTTTGCCGATAATGGCTGGTACGTTGCCCCGTCTTATATATCCGAAAACAGTGCGACAAAAAAAACCAGGGTACTCAGCGATGCTGCCTGTTACATGATTAATGATATATTATCAAAAGTAAACAGGCCAGATTTTCCTCTAAACTGGCAGGCAACAGAACATCTGCCAAAAATTGCGTGGAAAACAGGTACCAGCTATGGCAGAAGAGATGCCTGGAGCATTGGATACAATAAAAATTATACAGTCGGCGTATGGACAGGCAACTTTTCCGGTACGGGTGTACCAGATCTCAGCGGGGCAAATATTGCCACTCCTTTACTTTTTAAAATTTTTAATACCATAGATTATAACAGCAATGCGGAATGGTTTAGCCAGCCCAAGGATTGTGACATCAGGCAGGTATGCAGCGAAACAGGGCTGTTACGTTCGGTACATTGCACAAACCTTGTGATGGACTACTTCATACCACTGGTGTCTTCTACGAAGGTTTGTGATAACGTGCGGGAATTTATGGTATCCCCCGATGAAAAAATTTCATATTGTAATTATTGTGTACCTGCCAGCGGTTTCAAAAAAAAATGGTACAAGGTCATCGATCAGGATATGCAGGCATGGTACAGAGAGCGTGGTATTGCTTTTGAAAAAATTCCACCCCATAACCCCGATTGTGAACTGGTGTTCAAAGGAAAAGGACCTGCTATTACGTCACCAGTAAATGGCATGGAATACCTGGTAAACAAAAAAGATCCCGAACCGCTTCAACTTACCTGCAAGGCAGGTAATGACGTGAGTAAAGTGTATTGGTATTTCAACAATCAGTTTTACAAAGCCTGCCCGGTTGGCGAACAACAGTTTTTCATACCCAAAGAAGGTCCCGTAAAAATTTCTTGCACGGATGATAAAGGCAGAAACAGGGATATTACAATCAGGGTAAAATATGTAAATTTTTAAAACTCCGTAAGAACAGCATAAAGCAAATCAAGGATTCATAAAAAATCCCTGTAGCAACAGGGATCAAAATCTGTTCAGGAATATAAATCAATCCACTTTCTTTACACTGCCAGCTCCACTTACCTTCTGGCTTACACTGGCATTACCTTTATATTTTACACTGGCTGCGCCACTTACATCAACATTCAGTTTTTCACTGGCATACACCTCCGCATCGCCGGCACCAGAAATGTCCACATCCGTGTCTTCGCTCAGCAATTCCATGCATTTAATATCTGTGCTGCCGGAACCCTCTACCGAAAACGCTTTTGTTTCTCCTTTAAGCGTAATCGTACAGGCACCGGATAAATCAGCTGTCACTTTGGGGGCACTTAGATCCAGTTTAGCATCGCTGGAGCCACTGAGCTCAATATCCAGCTGTTCTGAAGAATTGATTTTATTTTCACTGTAAATATCGCAGGCGCCCGAAGCCTCCAGCTTTCTGTAGCTGGCGGAAGAAACATACACTTTGATGCCTTTGCTGGGCTTCAGGTTAAAGCCATCCTTATTTCGGATAACCAGTTTACTCCCTTCGGTAAAAATATCTACATAAGATAAAAGATTCTTATCTGTTTCAATCTTAACATCAGCTGGCACCGAATCCTGGCGTACATATAAATCAATCGCCCCGCTGACATCCACGCTATTGAATGATCCGATTGACCGGGTGGCTGTCTGGATATCGCCATCTCCGCGAACCCGTTTTCCAAATATTCCGCGGCATGATGTGAAGAGAACTAGGGGAACAACGGCTATTAGCAAAAGTTTTTTCATGTGTAAATATTTTGATGGGTTAATCAGCGGCAAAAAATTTGTTTACTTCCTGTAATTTTTGCAACACTACAAATATGATACTATTTTTTTATCAAAAAGAAATTTGAATCAATTGACATTGACAACTGATCCGCTACCATGACTTTCTGTATTAACCGCCGGCGAACCTTTATAGCGAACATCACCGCTGCCATGAACAGCAGTTTTGAGAGATGAAGAAACAGCTGTTTCCACGTTACCGCTTCCATAAATTTCTGCTGTTGTCTGCTGCGATTGGAGGTTAAACGCTCTGACATCACCGCTGCCATGAACAGCAGCAGAGAACGTGGCGCAAGTGCCGGAAAGTATCATATTTCCGCTGCCATAGATACCGGCATCAACAGAAGATTTATTGATCTGCAATTTCATATCCCCGCTGCCGGAAATTCGCAGTTGCAGGTCACTGCTGTCACGAATAGCACCCTCAGAAGTAATATTACCAGAGCCATACACTTCTACGCGGTTAATGAACGGCGCCGTTACATGCACGCGGGCCACAGCATACCGGGTGACCCAAACATTATCTTCAAACCGAACAATAAGCTTATCGCCTTCTATGGCTGTTACAATATGAGGAATAATATTTTCATCTGCTTCAACGGTAACTTTATAATCGCCCTGGGAGAGCACCACATCCAGCGACCCGTGATCGCTTACGCCGGTGAAGCCGGTAACAGACCTTTGTGCAGTGCTTACATGGCCGTTACCTCTTATTCTTTCTGCATTCAGTAACCGGCAGGATGAAAAAAGACAAAAAGAACCAATCAGGAGAAATGATGCCAAATATTTCATGTCTAAACTATTTAAAAATCCCTTGATTTTGCAGGGTATGTGGTTGATAGGACGACATCGTAAACAGACAGGTTACAGTTTTTTGCATAAAAAACAAGGTTTAACGCAAGCGCTAAAACCGGCATTATTTCCTACAGTCCTTTTTTTTACCTTCGCAGCACCATGACGGAAAAAATTCTTATTCTCGACTTTGGCTCGCAATACACTCAATTGATTGCCAGGGCAGTAAGAGAAGTTAACGTATACTGCGAAATTATTCCCTACAACAAACCTTTTACTTTCGAACCCGGTCTGAAAGGTATTATCCTGAGCGGATCGCCATTTTCTGTAAACGATGAAAATGCGCCAGAGGTACATGTGGAAAGTTTTATCAGCCAGGTGCCGGTGTTAGGTATTTGCTATGGGGCCCAGCTAACGGCAAAGCGGTTTGGGGGAAAAGTGGAAAAAAGTAACAAACGTGAATATGGCAGGGCTCTCTTGCAGAAAGCAAAAGAAGATGTTTTACTGAAAAATGTTTCGGCAGTTAGCCAGGTATGGATGAGCCATGGGGATACCATCCTGGAACTCCCGGACGATTTTGAACTATTGGCGCAAACCGAAAGTATACCGGTGGCTGCCTTCAAAAAAATGAATGCTGCTGTTAAGCCGTTGTACGGGTTACAATTTCACCCGGAGGTCTACCATTCCATCGAAGGAAAAAAAATACTCCAGAATTTTCTCTTAAATGTATGCGGCTGCAGTCAGGACTGGACACCTGCCCATTTTATTACAGATACGGTAGCCTCGCTTAAAAAGCAGATTGGTGACCGGAAAGTGATTATGGCACTAAGCGGAGGAGTAGATTCTACCGTTGCCGCCACATTGATTCACAGAGCCATTGGCAAAAATCTTTATGGCATCTTTGTTGATAACGGTGTTTTGCGAAAAAACGAATTTCAAAACGTGCTGGCGACTTATGCAAAACTGGGCTTAAATGTGAAGGGCATTGACGCACGTCAGCGATTTTATAACGAACTGGCCGGCAAAACCGATCCCGAGGTAAAAAGAAAAACCATTGGCCGCCTGTTTATCGAAATTTTCCAGGAAGAAGCTGCAGCAATACAAGACATTGGATTACTCGGCCAGGGAACTATTTACCCGGACGTAATTGAGAGCGTTTCCGTACATGGTCCTTCCGTCACTATAAAATCTCACCACAATGTTGGCGGACTACCGGAAAAAATGCACCTGCAGTTAGTTGAACCGCTCCGGTATTTGTTCAAGGATGAAGTGCGAAAAGTTGGTCGCGAGCTGGGTATCCCCGACGAAATGATTGACCGGCATCCTTTCCCCGGCCCAGGTTTAGCCATCCGCATACTGGGCGAGATTACAGAAGAAAAGGTACGGTTGTTGCAGGAAGCAGATGATTTGTATATCAAAGGGCTGCGCAACCACCACTTGTATGCAACTGTATGGCAGGCTGGCGCTATCTTGTTACCAGTAAAAAGTGTGGGCGTGATGGGCGATGAGCGAACCTACGAATATACCGTAGCGTTACGGGCAGTAACCAGCGTGGATGGTATGACGGCGGACTGGGCGCATCTTCCGTATGATTTCCTGGCCAATATTTCGAATGAAATCATTAACCAGGTAAAAGGGATCAACAGAGTGGTATACGATATCAGCAGCAAACCGCCAGCTACGATTGAATGGGAATAAACGAAACTGCGAAAAGATTTCAAAAAAACAATGAACCGAATGAAACGTCTTTTTTGCCTGTTTACAGTTTACTTATTTTTTTTACCTGCCAATCAATCATTACTGGCACAAAATTCATTTACCACTCCTATTCACAAAGTAGCCATTTTTGCTCCCTTGTACCTGGATTCCGCATTTGATGCAACCAGTACTTATCGGTACGATGAAACATTTCCAAAATTCATAATTCCCGGACTGGAATTTTACGAAGGTGCCCAACTGGCCATCGATTCCCTGGCAAAAGAAAATATGCCGCTGGAAGTATTTATTTATGACACACGTTCTGCAAAACAAACAATCAATCAGCAACTGGAAGAAGCCGTAAACAATCATGTTGAACTGATGCTGGCTTATTGCAGTGGGTCCAATCTGGGAACCCTTGCTTATACGGCCGCATTAAAAAAAATCCCTTTTATTAATGTCAACCTACCTGTTGACGGCGGTGTTTATAATAACCCTTACTTCGTTATACTCAACCCGACGTTGAAAACTCATATCGAAAGCATTTATCATTACATTCAAAAAAAATACCCAGTCAATGATATTATAGTTTTCAGGAAAAAAGGCCGGATGGAAAACCTGATTAAAAGTTATTTTGACGAAGCCGGTAAAAACACAGTCTCCGTCCCGTTAAAACTGCAGTACGTTGACCTGCCAGATAGTTTTACAACAGATATGCTGAAAGCAAAGCTAAATGGTAGCCTCCACAACCTATGCATTGCAGGTAGCCTGGATGAAAATTTCGGAAAACGACTGGCGCAAAAGCTAGCTCCCTTGACCAGGCAGTATCAAGTGGCTTTAATGGGTATGCCGACTTACGACAATCTTACCAAAGATTTCAGTAAGCCGGACTACAAAGGGCTTGAGATCATTTACAGCACGCCTTTTTATAACGACAGAACGGATACCGTAAGCCAGCACATCACCAATTTTTTCAATACAAATTTGTATGCCCGCCCCAGCGACCTGGTGATGCGTGGTTACGAAACAACCTGGCGCTTTTCAAAACTGCTGGTAAAATACAAGGGAGATCTGGCCTCAAACCTGAGCCGTAAAGAATTCGACGTTTTTCATCAATTTGACATACAGCCTGTCATCAACAAAAAAAACATGACACTGGATTATTTTGAAAACCAAAAACTCTATTTCGTAAAATGGCTTGATGGAACAGTCAAAACTGTTGAGTAATCCGTATTATAAAATATGAAACTACCAGTCATCATTTAGTCGCCAGTCAGCTACTCTGCTAAACAAGTTTAAAGAAAAGCTGTTTTCCAATATTGACCAGAGAGTTTACATTCACTTTGTCAAATTGCATGAATTCAATCAAATGAAGCTGGAGAAGACCCCAGGCTATGCTGTTATAAGGCAGTGGTTTGCTACCAACAAACTTTTACCATTCCAGTTCCAGGAAGAAGCCTGGCAATACCTGGTTAATGGCGAAAGCGGCCTGGTAAACGCCCCGACAGGTTGCGGAAAAACATTCTCCATATTCTTAGGCTGTATTATTGATTTTATTAACCATCATCCCGAAACATACAAAACGAAAAAAAACAACGGACTACTGCTGTTGTGGATCACGCCGCTCCGGGCACTCGCAAAAGATATTGGCAGGGCCATGGAAGCCGTTATTGAAGGACTTGGGATGAGCTGGAAAATTGGTATTCGAAACGGGGATACATCTACCACTGAACGGCAGCAGCAAAAAAAACAAATGCCGGAAGTGCTGATCATTACTCCGGAAAGCCTGCACCTATTACTGGCGCAAAAAGGATACCCCGCAATCTTCAGCTCCCTAAATACAATTGCAGTAGATGAGTGGCACGAATTATTGGGCAGTAAACGTGGCGTGCAGGTAGAACTGGCCATTGCAAGAATTATTCATTGCCAGAAGGCCACTGCTGTAAAAACTGCAAGCGTATGGGGTATCAGCGCTACAATTGGTAATCTAAGCGAAGCTAAAGAAGTATTGCTATCGCCACTGCACAAAACCGGGGTAATCATTCAAGCCGATTTGAACAAAAAAACAGCAGTTAAATCCATCATACCCGATGAAATTGAAAAATATCCCTGGGCAGGCCATCTGGGTATCAAACTGGCCCATAAACTTATCCCCATCATAAACCAAAGCAGAACAACGCTCATTTTCATCAATACAAGGGGGATGAGCGAATTATGGTACCAAAAATTACTAACCGTTGCACCCGACCTTGCAGGCGCTATTGCATTGCACCATGGCAGTATTGAACCGGCTTTGCGGCTTTGGGTGGAAGATGCTTTACACAGCGGTACATTAAAAGCTGTGGTTTGTACGGCAAGTCTTGACCTGGGTGTGGATTTTCGCCCGGTAGAAACCGTCATACAAGTAGGCTCTCCCAAAGGTGTGGCCCGGTTCCTGCAGCGGGCTGGCCGCAGCGGGCATAAGCCAGGCGATGTTAGCAAAATTTTTTTCCTACCAACTCATTCACTGGAGCTAATGGAGGCCGCAGCCTTAAAAGCCGCCATTGAAGAAAAAGAAATTGAAAGTCGTGAGCCGATGCTGCTGTGTTTCGATGTACTGATACAATACCTCTGCACACTGGCCATCTCGGAAGGATTTGTGCCGGATCAAATAGTACATGAAATTCGCTCCACTTACTGCTACCGCGATATGACTGATGATGAATGGCAGCAAATTCTGCAGCATATTACCATTGGGGGCACAGCGCTACAGCAATATGATGAATATAAAAAAGTGGAAATCAGTGATGGGATTTATAAAATTACCAGCCGCAAAATAGCCATGCGCCATCGTATGCACATTGGCACCATCGTTAGCGATGCCATGTTGAAAGTGAAAATGATATCAGGTGGTTTTGTTGGTATGATTGAAGAATGGTTTATCAGCCGTCTTGACCCCGGTGATGTGTTCACCCTGGCAGGAAGAAACCTTGAACTGATCGGCATAAAGGACATGACCGTACTAGTGAGGAAATCAGCTGCGAAAAAATCAATTGTTCCTTCCTGGATGGGTGGCCGCATGAGCCTTACTGCGAACCTGGGTCATGTACTCAGAAATACCTTCAACAAGGTGCTGACTAATGAAGACAGTCCTGAACTGCAAAGTCTTCACTCTTTATTTGAATTACAGCAGCAGCTGTCACACGTTCCCCGCAATAACGAATTGCTGATTGAACAAATTGAAACCAAAGATGGCTTCCACTTGCTGGTGTATCCCTTCGAAGGCCGCCAGGTGCATGAAGCCATGAGTGCTATTCTGGCCCATCGCATCGGGCAAATCATCCCGCTAACGTTTTCTATTTCCATGAACGATTATGGTTTCGAACTACTGTGTGATCAGCCCATTCCTGTTGATGATACAAACGCTAACGACTTATTTACTACAGACAACTTACTCTCGGATATCCAAAAAAGTGTGAACAGTACCGAAATGGCCCGCAGGAAATTTCGTGACATTGCTGTTATAGGCGGGCTGATTTTCCAGGGCATGCCGGGTGAAAAGAAAAAAGCAAGACATCTGCAGTCTTCTGCATCATTGCTTTTTAATGTATTCACCGAGTATGAGCCCGGAAATCTTTTATTAAAACAAGCCTATCATGAAGTGCTGGAGCAGCAAATGGAAGAAGTACGCTTACGCCAGGCAATGCAGCGCATACAAAACAGCAAAATTATTCTCCGCTTTCCCAAGCAGCTTACTCCATTATCCTTCCCCATTGTGGCAGATGGCCTGAACCGTAATAATGTTTCGACGGAAAAACTGGAAGACCGGGTGCGGCGCATGCAGGAACAACTGGCAAAATAAACTATACTGATTGTTACACACAGTTTTCAACTCCTTCTGTCTTGCCAATTTTCCAATAGATTTGTCCCAGGAATATGAATAATTTAATATTACATACAATTGGGGATGAAAAACTGTGGTTGTCCGCCCACCGATGTATTTTCTGGGAACAGGAAAATATTCTCATAGTTTCCGACCTTCATCTAGGAAAAACGGGGCACTTCCGAAAAGAAGGTATTCCCGTACCGCAAAGCGTCTACAAAGAAGATTTACAAAGACTCGTAAGCCAGCTGCAACATTTTAAACCGGGCAAACTGTTAATTGTAGGCGATCTTTTTCATAGCCGTTTTAATAAAGAACTGGACTTGTTTAAAAAATGGCGTGCCGACTTCAGCCAACTGTCCATTCACCTGGTTAAAGGCAATCACGATATTTTGCATGACGACTGGTACCGGGAAGCTGGCATAACAACAAGTGAAGACGTGCTGAACATCCGGTCATTTTCATTTCGGCACGACCTGCAAACAGTTGAAGAGGAACAACAGCCAACAATGTCCTACACGTTTTCGGGTCACATTCACCCCGGGATCAGCATCAGGGGGCTGGGTAAACAATCACTGCGATTTCCCTGTTTTTATTTTGCAGAACGCTTTTGTGTGCTGCCGGCCTTCGGCCGCTTTACCGGGACTTATACAGTAGAACCCAAAAAAAAGGAAACCGTTTTTGCTATTGTTGAAAACAAGATTGTACAAGTGCAATGAATGATGCCCCGTTTTTGAAAATTGCTTATGATCCAATATATGCACACCCGCTGCCCGAAGGGCATCGTTTTCCCATGCTGAAATATGAGTTGATTCCAGGCCAGCTATTATACGAGGGCACGATAGGGCCGGAAAATCTCTTTGCACCGCAGCCCTGTGAAGATGAAATTGTTTGCTGGACTCACAGTGAAGCTTATTTGAATAAACTTAAACAACAAACACTTTCGCCACAAGAGCAGCGGCGGATTGGATTTCCACAATCGCCCCAGTTAACACAAAGAGAACTGATCATAACACAGGGCACAATTGATTGTTGCCATTTTGCACTTCAAAATGGTGTGTCACTAAATATTGCCGGCGGCACCCACCATGCCTATGCCGATAAAGGTGAGGGCTTTTGCCTGCTGAATGATTTTGCCGTAGCGGCTAATTATTTATTGAAGAAAAATCTTGCAAAAAAAATCATCATTATAGACCTGGATGTACACCAGGGTAATGGTACAGCGAAGCTTTTTGAACAGGAAAAACGAGTCTTCACGTTCAGCATGCACGGTAAAAATAATTATCCCTTTCATAAAGAAACCAGTGATCTCGACATCCCGTTAGCGGACGGCACAGATGATACCGCATACCTAGGGTTGCTGGCTGAATCACTGCCAGCGATAATCGAAAAACTACAGCCAGATTTTGCTTTTTACTTGTCGGGTGTTGACATTCTGCATACGGATAAATTTGGTAAATTAAATGTAACACTGGAAGGTTGCAAACAAAGAGACGAGTTCGTATTGAACCTGTTACACAAAAATAAAATTCCTTGTACAGTAGCAATGGGAGGCGGCTACTCAGCCGATATAAAAATTATCACAGAGGCCCATTGCAATACCTTTCGCAGTGCAAAACAAATTTACGAACTGCATTAATGCTTTTTACGAAACTGGTTATAGTCAAGAAAGTAAATAAATTTGACTGTAGCTTCATTCCCATGCAGCAACTCGAAGGTTTGCCTGAAATTATCTAAGTAATTATTGTAACGGCTTCCGTCCACATACTGGTTATCACCGATCCGGTTTTTCCACCCGATAATTAGCCGGCTGCCTAAACGAAAATCCCAGGTTAGAAAGGCATCCAGGTTAAATACATTTACATTTTCATCGTTGTTCATGATAAACGGGCGGCTTTTTATTGACCCGTCAGTATTTACATCATAGAAACTGGTATACTTCACCTTGTTCCAGTAATGGCGTGCCCTTACAGTAAGGTTGATCCGTGAGGTAAAATTATAAATACCTGAAAGCACTGAAGTAACTGCCGTATTAGTGCGGAAGCCTACAATTGGATCGCCGTTCGTCTCACGGATGAAAGCATAACCTAACTGGTTTCGTTCATCTGTGCGTACACCGCTCAAGTCAAGGGTGAACCGCTTGGTAAACCGGTAGCGAAGCCCCAGACTTACCTGGTAGTAAGTATTTTCAAATTTAGGAGCATGTGCCCAGACAAAATCATAACTAACAAAAGTCTTTTTCCTACTATCGGTGCTACCGGAAATTTCTGCAATATAATTGAACGGATACGAAAGATAACGGCCCGGTGTGCGTAATTCAAAATAATCATGTGCCGGCATTGGCGTTACAATCGAAGAAAGGCTGATGTCCCAGAAATTTTTGAATACCCATGATCCAACAGCAACTAAATCAAGTCTGCTGAATGCATACGGCTTGTAGGAATACAAGAGCCTTGGCTGAAAACTGTAGCTATAGGTAAGAAATTTTTTTGTCGGTGTAAATTGTGTATATCCAATATTTCCCCGGTATAACACTTCATTGGGAGCTTCCAGGTAGCCCAGGTCCGTCGGATCGTACCGGTCGGACTCGATATTGTTCATCAGGTAATATTGCCAGTTGCCGCTAACCTTTCCATAACGCAGCATCGCATTAAAACCGTCGTATTGTTCACTGCCAAAGATTTTACTGTAGCGGGCTGCCCCGGTAAAAGCATGTACATTTTTTTTATCATAGAGTGCAACGTCGATACCTGTAACATTCGCATCCCTTTCATTTCCATTCCGCATAACATTGGTATTCGTAAAAGTTACGTAGGATCGTCCGCGCAATGCCTGATCCAGCACCAGGATATTATAGTTAGTAAGTGGAGCGGTCTCAAACCGTTCATCTTTTTCCGTTAGTTTATTCTGAATTATTGCATACATCGGCGCTGTAACAGCGTTAAAAAAACCAACGCCAAGCTTTCGCCTGGTGCGGCCCGAAATCTTTATGGCGTTATAAAGTTGCGTAACAGAGGGATTTTTGACAATGGTAAGGTTAGGGCTGGCACTCACAGAGTCTTTCACCGTATAATAACCCGGAGGTACGGCTCCCACACGCCTTGAATAAAACAGCCCTGCCTTATTAAACAGCTCCGTACCTTCAGTAAAAAATGGCCTGTTTTCCTGGAATTTTACCTCAAATGGTGAAAGATTATTGATGATATCATCAGAAACCACCTGACCATAATCAGGAATTAAAGTTGCATCCAGTGTAAAACTTTCATTAATTCCATACTTAACATCCATGCCGCCATTATGAAGCCAGGTATGGGTGTAGCCACCATCTTCTGGCAGCGATTGGTAACCAGTGGTGATGTAAGGGGAAAAACTCAGTCGCAACGGCGGCGTGATATGTTCCAGGTTTTGCAGCAATCCAAACTGGTTAACAAATCCGTTAACATGTGGATCAACAGGACTCCAGAACGTTGTCTCATTATTACGGCGGGTTGACCGCAGCAGTTGCATACCCCAATCCTGTTCATCCTTTTTGGAAAAACGTAAAGAAATGTAGGGTATCCGCATTTCCACCACCCAGCCATCCTTTTTAATTCCTACGTTACTACTCCATACGGCATCCCATGTTTTATCACCATACTCGCCGTAATCAAGCGTCATATTTGGCCCCAGCCTGGCATCACTTTGCACATTGGCAGCCGTAACGGTAAACTGGAATCCATTCTGGTGATCGTTGTAGGTATCTAAAAAAACAGAAAAATAATCGACATCCTGGCGGAGTTCTCCATCCCTCGCCGTAAGCTGATGGCGAATTAAAGATGGATCATCATATAAATAGGCCCCGACATAAATAGCCCTGTCATCATATAAAATTCGTACTTCTGTTTTTTGAGAGGCAGGTTTTCCAAAATCAGGGAAATTTTGAATAAATTCCTTGGCTACAGGCGCTGTCAGCCAGCAAGAATCAGCCAGGTCACCGTCAATTTTCGGCGCATGGTCTGTACGTTTCGCCATCAATACTTTAGGCTGGGAAAAACTAACAGTAACGGCCAGTAAAAAAGGTAAAAGGACTAACCTTTTTTCTCTCATGCAATGGGTTTAATCCTTTCAAATATAAAGTTTTTTGGCACGAAAGTTTATCCACCACACAATAAACTTTTTCCAAACCGCTAGTGTTAATTCATCTTCTTTTTTAATGAACTTACCTGGCTCTGAAGATTATTCACAATGGAGGCCAGTTGGTTGACATCCCAGTTTTGCTGCTGGTTAGCTTTCGTTATCACCATCCGGGCTTGCCACAACTCAATGATGTCTTCTTTATCAATACTGTAAGGCTGGTAAAGGGGATTGTCGCTGACCAGCGTAAACTTGTTCTTTGAGCGATTGCTCCGCAACACTCTTTTGTACACGATTCCTTCGTTTCTGGAGACCACAATATATGTATTATTATTTTTAACATCATCCGGGTGTTCTGCTTTTTCACATACAATCACCGAGCCGCTGGGGGTGGGTAGCATGGAGTCGCCCACAATTTCAAAAGCCCGGTAATCGCCACCGGAAAGCATAGGTAGTGTAAAAGTGTTGAGCTCGTCTATAAATTCAGGATCTGCATAGCCGGCAAGGTAGCCTGCCGCAGCCTTCACGGGAACAAATGAAATATCACTTCTGCCAGATGCCATTTTCTGGGCACGGCGTTTGGCCAGGTAATTACCCTTGTTATCGGACAAATCTTTGCGCAGGATTTCATCAAGCGTTAATTTAAATATATCACACACCACTTCCAAAACATCTATGCGCGGCTCAGCCCTTTCCTCTTCGTAAGCGCCGAGCAACGATCGTTTGATCCGGAGTTTCTGGGCAAATTCTTCCTGCGTCCATCCACGTAATTTACGCAGGTATTTCATATTCTTATTGGCAAATGACATACAAACTAATTTATTTAGCCGCAAAATACTAATTTATTTGTCATTCACAAATATCCTTTTGTGGCCGTTGCGCTTGTTGAAAGGCCCTGCGTTTTCTTACCCTGGTGAAGAACGGTTTTGACATCCCCAAAATATTCAGCACTTTTGCGAACGGATATGGCTACCAAGCGTGTAAAAAAATCAACAGCACAACCCGTCATTCTGATCACAAACGATGATGGCGTTACAGCTCCCGGCATTCAGCACCTCATCGAATCCGTTAAAGATCTCGGAAAAATTGTTGTAGTGGCGCCGGATAAACCACAATCCGGCATGGGGCATGCCATTACCATTGGCACGCCACTGCGATTACATAAGGTACACCTGCCGGTGGATGTTGAAGCCTACTCGTGTACAGGTACTCCCGTAGACTGTGTAAAGCTGGCTGTTGACAAAGTGCTGCACCGAAAACCCGACTTATGTCTTAGCGGCATTAACCATGGCGCTAACCACAGCATTAATGTAATCTATTCCGGTACTATGTCTGCCGCCGTGGAAGCAGCAATAGAAAGTATTCCTTCTGTTGGGTTTTCGTTACTGGACTATAGTATTGAGGCCGATTTTTCCGGAGCCAAAAAATATACCCGCATCATTGTGGAAAAACTGCTGAAAAAAAAGCTGGACAAACACATGGTGCTTAATGTAAATATTCCTTCGGTGCCTGAACAGCATATTAAAGGCATAAAGATTTGCCGGCAGGCTTACGCAAAATACGAGGAGGATTTTATTGAGCGTCATGACCCCACAGGCAAACGATACTACTGGCTAACGGGCGACTTTGTTAATTTTGATAAAGGCAAAGACACGGACGTTTGGGCACTGGCCAATAACTATGTAAGTGTTGTCCCTGTGCAATTTGATCTTACGAATTATACCTTAAAAGCAAAACTGGAAAAACTGTGGTAACCTCTATCCTGAAACGAGACAACCTGAAACTGGGCATTTTCCTGGGCTTCATCGGCCCCATTCTGGGCCTGGTAGTGATTTACTTTATTAAATTCCCTTCGTACCCGTTTGGTGTTTTCTTAGACGAATTTATTCATACCAATAAACTGATTACGTCCATCGGTTCATTATCGCTCCTGGCAAATATCATCCTGTTTACAATTTATATTAATACGCATCGCGATAATACCGCAAAAGGTATTTTTT
This sequence comes from Chitinophagaceae bacterium, assembly GCA_035760665.1. Taxonomy (GTDB): domain Bacteria; phylum Bacteroidota; class Bacteroidia; order Chitinophagales; family Chitinophagaceae; genus DASTSN01. Next base: position 20,840 of record DASTSN010000007.1, read on the forward strand.
ATAGTACACTAATTTATGGCATAGCCATCCTGGTTATGAAACTTTTCAACTGATGATTCCCGGTTACAGAACTGCATGAATGGCTGGTTTAACAAAAGTCTTGTTCCAGTTTTTACGATAATTTATTAATTGATCATTCTTTTTTGCCTGCCGGCTTTTTACATTTGTCAGTGATGAAGTATTATATCATTGCAGGCGAAGCCTCCGGCGATTTGCATGGCAGCAATTTAATCCGGGAAATAAAAAAGCTTGATACGGCTGCTCACATACGTTGCTGGGGTGGTGATCTGATGCAACAGGCTGGTGCGGAACTGGTGAAGCATTACAGGGATCTTGCTTTCATGGGATTTGTGGAAGTAATCAGTAACCTGCGCACTATTTTCAAAAACCTTGCCTTTTGTAAACAGGATATTCTCCACTTCGAGCCCGATACGCTTGTATTAATTGATTATCCCGGTTTTAACCTGCGGATGGCCCGCTGGGCGAAAGAAAACCACATCAGGGTCATTTACTACATCAGCCCACAGGTATGGGCATGGAAAGAAAATCGGGTGAAAATGATGAAGCAATGCATCGATAAAATGCTGGTCATCCTGCCCTTTGAAAAAGATTATTTTAAAACTAAATGGAACTGGGAGGTAGAATATGTGGGCCATCCCCTGGCAGATGTGATTGAAAAATACCGGGCAAAAGGAATGTCAGCCCAGTTGAGCCATAAACCAATTGTAGCATTGCTGCCGGGCAGCCGGAAACAGGAAATTGTGAAAAAACTACCTGTGATGCTGGAAGTGAGCAGGTATTTCAGCGATTACCAGTTTATTGTAGCACAAGCCCCTTCCGTAGAGGATGAATTTTATAAGCATTTCACCAGTCCGTTTCCCAATGTAAGTGTTGTAAAAAACCAAACTTACGAACTGCTGCTGCAATCAAATGCTGCCCTGGTAACTTCCGGTACAGCCACGCTGGAAACCGCACTGTTCGAAGTGCCGGAGATTGTTTGTTATAAAGGCTCGGCTGTTTCGTACCAGATCGCGAAACGGGTGATTAAAGTAAATTATATTTCTCTGGTGAATTTAATTATGAATAAACCGGTCGTAAAAGAACTCATACAAAACGAGATGACCACTGAGAACCTGCGGGTGGAATTGCAAGAATTATTTACAAACCCTCAGAAAATAGAAACCCTGAAAAATGATTACAGGGAATTGAAAAAAATCCTACAAAAAGGTGGTAATGCCTCCGCCAAGGCAGCACGGTCAATCGTGGATTTTCTTAAGCCTGCCGTTACTTCATCAGTAATTTGAACGCCAGGATAATCAGGCAAAGGATAAAAACCAGGAGGCTGATCCTGTTAATCCCGTGCATATAACCCACCCATTTGGACTTAGGCCGGTTGGGATCAGGCTTCCGGATATAGAGGTATTCGGCTATTTGTTTCCACACTCCCATTTTAACTATTTAACAGATGTTACAAAGATAAAAGGGAAACATTTCACAGGGTAAAAAGGTTTACAATCCTTCCCTGCGTTTCGTGTTTTATAAAGAAAACAAAAGCTGTTTGCCGGATAGACTGAATATCCTATTTTTGCGTCCCGCTGGGGAATTAGCTCAGCTGGCTAGAGCGCTTGCATGGCATGCAACCGAATTTTGAACTTTAACGGCTATATCTAATTAAAAATCATTAAATTAGAATCCGAAAAATTTTTAAAAATTCTTTGCTAAAACTGCGCTAAAACCAGCGTTTTAATAAGCTTTGATAGTCTTTGAAATAATTGGGGGATTAGCTCAGTTGGCTAGAGCGCTAGCATGGCATGTTAGAGGTCATCGGTTCGACCCCGATATCCTCCACCCAATACAATATAAAGGCGGTTCAGTTGGACTGCCTTTATTGTTTTAAGTGCGATTCTATTGCTCAATTATACTTCCTACTTCTTTGGCTAATTCGTTAGCCGGATTGAGAATGTAACAATGGCGTATTTGATTGTACATTTACCTTACGAGCCTAAATCCTGGATAAATGTATTTGTCAAAAATTACTATTACCCATTTCCGAGGTATTGAACATCTGGAAGTGTGTTTTTCTCCAAAAATCAACATCATTATCGGTGAGAATGGAAGATGTAAGTCTGCCCTAATTGATGCTATACGTCTACTTTATAATCTTGGAGAACCGATTAAGGAGATATCAGTTACAAAGGAGGATTTCTTTGAGCGCATTACCATCGCGGACGAGGCCATTTCAGTATCTAAAGAGGAAGTAATTAAGATCAGCTATGAGTTCCGGGGATTGACTCCCGATCAAAAAGGAGCATTTTATGAATATATGGTAGTTGATCCGGGAAATCCTGACAATGATTATGCAAAAATTGACTTGCAATACAAGCAGGATAAAAGGTATCCCATTTTCTCCTACAACACAGGCAACATTGATGGACAGAAAGCCGACACCAATACTTTTCGACTGTTCCAACACTATTACCTCAGTGCTTTGCGAGATAGTACCCGTGATTTGTTAAGTAACCGAAACAATATACTAGGCAAGGTCATTAAGAGGCTTGTTGATAGAAAGGACTCTGAAGAGGAAATCAAGGATATTATCAAAGAGGCTAACACAAAACTACTGGCAAGAGAGGAAGTGACTTCGACTCGCCAAAGTATAAACGATAATCTTGATAAAATTTATAAGAAGGTCAATCAGAGTCAAATTGGGCTACAAATTGAACAGTCCCGGATAGACTACATTGTGAATGCGATTAAACCCTACTTACCACATGATTGGAAGAATCACTCCGCAGAAGGCTTTAATCTTTGGCAAAACAGTCTTGGGTTCAATAATCTGATTTACATCGCAACTGTACTCGGCGATATTAAAGAAAGGGTCAAGGATGATGCTATTCCACATTTTTCGTTGCTGATCGAAGAGCCGGAAGCGCATATCCATCCTCAGCTACAGTTGAGCCTCTACAGTTTTTTAAAGGAAGCTAACAGTGCTGCCAACAGCCAACTTTTTATTACTACCCACTCTCCGACACTTACCTCTAAGGTACCTTTCGATAATTTGATATTGCTCGAAAAGAATGCGTATATCGTCAGTGAATCTTTTGTCGACCGGGCTACTGAAAACATTATTCAGGATACTAAAAAGGCCGTGCCTTTGATCCAGGAAGCGATTGATCAAAAAAAAGATCAGTTGCAACGATACGTTGATGTAACAAAATCCCAGCTGTTTTTTGCAAGGAGTTGTCTATTTGTGGAAGGAATATCTGAGGAGCTTTTGATCACCGCATTTGCGCAAGTGGAAGGGTTTTCTTTGGAAGATTATCGAATAGAACTGGTAAACGTAGACGGTGTTTCGTTTTATCCATTCCTTTTCCTTTTTAATAGCAGCGATGACAAGAAGCGAATCCCTAAGAAAGTGGCGATCCTCACGGATGATGACCGATTCCCGGAGTCCAAGGAGAAAGAGTACAAATTGGAAAAGCTGGTAGAAAATAACTATCAACAGCTTCATATTTTGCACGGTCATCTAACCGGGGCGGCTGTAAGAAGCCGGGTTAGCAATCTCAATTCGATAAAAAACAATCAACCTCTTATTGATATTCACTTTTCCTATCAAACTTTGGAATATGATCTTTGCAGAACTAATGTAAGGGGTACAAAAACTGAATGCCAAAACAACTTTTTGTATAAATACATATCAGTGAAATGCCCTAAAGAAATAATCGAAGTCGCAGCATACCTGGATACGCTCGGAGAAACTCTAAGTGCTGATGAGCAGGATAAACTGGCGATTCTACTTTGGAAATCGCTCCCTGGTAAGGCTATTTTCTCACAAAACCTTGCACTCCATATTATCAATAACCTGGCCGAAGCAAGTGCATCATTAATAGTGCCTGCATATATCAAAGCAGCCTTTAACCATTTAAGAAACTGATATGGAATTTCAAGTAACCGCTCAACGACAGGCATATTTAGCGGCAAGAGGCAGGATTATTCTCAATGCCTGCCCCGGCAGCGGAAAAACGACCTGTATTGTACATAAGCTTGCATCGCTTCAAATAGAATGCCTTCAGTTATATGGTAGACATGCCGGTATAGCATGTTTGTCTTTTACTAATGTAGCGAAACATGAAATTATCAGCAAGTATAAGAAGTTATATGGACTGGATTTAGACTACCCTCATTTGGTCTCTACTATTGACAGTTTTTTTAACCAATACATCACTTTGCCTTTCTATAATCTACTGAACAAAGATTTTAAACGTCCAAAGATTGTAGACGAAAACTCTGTTATTGACAATGCTTTTAAGATATACTATCGAAAAAATGGCATATTGAATGAAGGAATTATTTATCCGTTGAATACATTTAAGAACAGGCAAGGGCGAGCTCTATACAGATCATACCCGCCAAGTACAATTTGGGTGGATGTAAATGGTAAATTTAGTTTTGAAGGAAAGACCCCTGATTCGGCGACTGTTGATCCTACAGTATTTCAAGAATATGGTAGTACGGTGTTAACAGCTAAAATGAGAAAGGGGTTGATCACAAGTCTTGATTCCGCCTTCATTGCTTTGCATCTCGTCAATAAGCACGAGCGTATAGGTCAGTGGTTGGCGAAACGGTTCCCGTATCTGATTGTTGACGAGGCCCAGGACAATTCCGAAATACAGCATGCCATTTTTGACAAGCTAATTTCATTGGGTCTTTCAAATATTGAGATGATCGGAGATCCTTATCAAAGTCTTTACGAATGGCGGGACGCGAAGCCTCAATTATTCCTGCAAAAATATTCAGATGCTACGTGGATTGGCTTGCCGCTAAGCCAGAACCGCCGCTCCGTGCAAAGAATTATTGATTGCTTCAGCATTGTAAGACACCCAAACGATGAGGCAATTACTACTATAGATGTGCATGATTTGGGAATACCGGTTTTTGTATATAAGTACGATGCCTCTAACCCAGCGCTGATAGTTCGCCATTTTGAAAAAAAATGTGCCGAGCATAATTTTACCAAGAATCATATTGTAGTTAGAGGACATGGTCTTAGAAATAAAATGCTCGGTAATACATCTGATGTGAACCCATGGAAAACTATGTATCCTTCCCGGTTGTTAAGAACCCGGCATCATTTTGAGTCTAACGAGGTAAAAGATGCCGTGAATGAATTGCGAAGGTTTATTATTGAACTGCAAAACCCTCTGCTTGACTATACTGCTTTGCAGGACCTGTACAAAAATCTCAAGGACGACTATACGTTTAACGGCCGGCTTTATGCCTTTCTTTATACAATTCCGGGGACCGCGCTTTCGTTTGAGCAATGGACGGCTGATGCGATTACAGCGTTGTGGACTTCTTTCGGTATTGATGCAACTACGACATTTTTGTTTAAGCGGAAAATCGTGGGACAAAAAATGACTTTATTGAAGCAACAAAGCGTAAATGTTTTCTTTAATAAACCTGCCAGCAACCAATATAATATCCCCATCACTACAATTCACCAGGTTAAGGGTGCGACACTTGATGCGATATTGTATTTTTTTGATGAGGACAGTACAGGGCAAAGCGTGTCATTTAAAGACTTTAAGCAATCTACAGGATTTCCGACGGAGAAACAACGCATGATTTATGTTGCTTGTTCCCGGCCTAAACAGCTACTCGCCTTAGCTTTCCCTGAAAAGGTTAGCGATGAAGATATTCAGAAGAAATTCGGGAGCGATGTCAGAATTGAAAACTTAAAGCAAACAAGTTAATTTGACTATTATATACGAGTCCTAAAAGCGTAAGCTATATTGTGGGCTCAAACTTCTCCACTGCCAGAAGATATTCTTTCAGGTGTTCTACATCAACAAAATCGACTTTGGCATCTCCATAAAAGGCCGCATAATGGATATTGTTCACAATAAACCCTTCCTTAACTTTCCAATTTAATGGATCTTCAATGTCAAAATGTGCAAGAACCACAGATAGATTTTTAGAGATAAATTTTTTCTTTCGAAGTAGTAAGTTGTAATAAGAGTCCTTACTTGTAAAAAAATCCTGGATATTTCTTTTGGCCTGATATAATCCATGTGTCTTTACAAGGTTTTTGCAGTCAAAAACAAAGACATTTTTTGACATTGGCAATAAGCACAATAAATCAATTTCTCCGCAAGCTTCCCGAGTTTTAAATGCAGTTGAAAGGCGCTTGAAATTATCTATGTTACATTCGACGTATTTTTTGCCAATAGCAGCTATTGCTTTTTCTTCGGACTTTTTTTCCAGCCATTTGGCTTTTCTTCCTTTTATTTCCTTCATGAATTTGTTGAGCTTGGAATTTTGCTCAAGCACCCATGGAAAGCTCCCCTGAAACACTTCGTTCCAAATTTTCATTGAGCTATCAACATATTCTCTTCCAAACATGATAGAACCATCACTTAGTTCGATAAGGGGACATACGGTAATCCTCTCTTTGTTCCTTAGCATAGCACCGAAATACAAGAATTTGTCGTTTGGAAAAATACCCTCTTTCAGCGTAAGAAATGAAACTGTTTTATCAATATCTGAAATGTCAATTTCAATTATGATCTTTGATTGGATCTCTTGGAGAAGAAGTTGCCGTTCCATCGTATGCACTGGAAACTCGCTAGCTGGCGGCAATTCCATTTTGGAAAGAATATAGAGCACCAATATGATATTTGAATACTTTATTTCGAATTGTTCAAGAAATAAGTTATCCAAGCCTTTTTCTTTGTTTAAGATTCGTTCATTGTATTCATCCGTTTGATCTTCTTCAGGAAAATTCGTAATACCGCTGGCCTTTTCAAATTCCTTTATAGCATAAGACATTTTCTTTTCGACATCTTTATGGGAAAAGGATGCAAAGTCCATTTCGAGATCCTTGTCTTCTACCTTAATACCGTAATGCTCATCCACAAAAATCTCGATGTCCACTAAGTTATGCTTAATGAACTCATAGTTAGTTGCGACCAAGATCGTTTCCACAGCCAGACCCAATAAGTAGCTCCAATCGCAATCTGTAGGAGACCTTCTACCCTTCATTCTCGATTTCAAAGCAGTATGAATCAGTAATCGTATCGCTGAACCTACCCAACTATCTTTATGCATGCCGGCTTTTAATGAATCCAAGGCGCTGTAATCAAGCCTTCGATTTGCACGCATCCCCGCAGTCAACTTACGGTTTTCTATCTTTCCTTCATTTTGTTCAAGTTGCTGGCAGGCAAAAACGATAAAGCCCTCATCATACTTTATGATTTCGGTTTCGAGGAGATTTTGAAGAAAGTCATATACGTCTTCCAGCAGATTTTTGGCCGACTCCATTTTGTATACACCTGCAGGGTATTCTTTTTTGCGGAGGTATTGCGCTACTGTTCGCCGGGCAATCGATTCATCTGTCTTACTAGGTTTGATTGGAGAAGAATACATTTGTATATCCGGATTGTCAACCGATAACCTATCAACAGCATATCCCTTTTTTCCAATCGGGGCAACATCATCCACCATTTTGGTTAATGTTTTCTCTATCTCTGGTAATTTCTGATTTCTGAGAAAAGCGACGCTGTCTAAAAAGTCTATCAAGAGGTTTCTTTCGCCTTGGTTCTCCTCAGTATTGAAAATATTATGACTATGCTGAAAGTCAAAAATTAAGTATGTCCTAACATGCCGTTTGCCTACAGGTAAAGTGACAAACTTATATGGCTTAACTTCTGAAATATCACTGAGATGCTCCAGAAGAAAAGGAAAATGTTCTTTATCGCGGATCAAAAAATTAGTCGGTGCTATGAGGATGTCAAATTCTAAAATGTCCTGACTATTCAAAAGCCCGGAAAAAGATTCGCCCAATCGGGCAATGTAGTCTGCGAGCATGGGTCCAAACAAGGCAGCCCCGCTCCAAAATTCATTATAATCTAACGTAATCGGCTCCGTCGGCAGATAGATCCACACAAACCGGTGAGGCAATCTTGAAAGATAGCAGGTTTCAAAATCAATCGGGTCCGTTAGAGTATATACGTTATGGCGGTATTCCTCTACCTGCGAAAATGTGCCCGGAAACTTAGTCTCTACTTCATAGTATACATCGTAAAAAACATGGAGATGCCGGAAGGTTTTTTCAGCATGATTGAGACTCCAGCGATGGGGTGGGAAATGGACTACATCTGTTTCTGTCCCGATGGTAATATAGGAATTATTATTACGCAAGAACCAAACAAATCTGTCATGGAACTCATCGTATTTTGAAACGGTCGCATTTGCCTGGAGATACTTCTCTTCTCCAAGAAATTTCAAAAAATCAATTGGTGAGCTTAAATTCTCCAAGATAGCCCTGATATCCATCATTGAAAAGAAGTAGGTTTTATCCCATGCTTTATTCTCTTTCAGGTATAACGCAAAAGACCAGTCAAATGCCTCGTAAATCAATATTACATGTATCTGAAGATGTTCAACAATTAAGCCTAACATTCGTTCCTTCCGGGCACGATGAATACCCACCACCTGTTCTTTTCCAATTTTCTGCAGGGCACCTTCGATCTCAATAATCAGTTGGTTTAGTTGCTTGCCTATGTCCTTTCCTCCAGTAAAATCAACAGCCTTAAATAAGATGAGTTTATTCTTATCAATCCAGAATGTGTGATCTGCTATTCCATGAAGAAAATCTTCCTCGTGCGATTCCGCTAATAATGCATAGACCTGAGTTTGTTTTTTAAAAACTGCCCTTGTTATTTGTTGGAGACGAACCCGAAAGTTTTCCATGAAAGAATCATGATTCCTTCGGTCAGCCATAATTAATTTCAAAGCTTCTTTCAAAAGAATCTGCAAATGAAGTTGAGGATAAATAGTGTAATGGGTTCCCGCTATAAATATGCTGAATTGATTCAAAAACTTACCCATTTGTGTGGCAGACTTCAAAAGATTTGTTCGCCCGATATTTTTCAACTGTCCCAACTTCAAATCCTGCGAATCTTTAAATTGGTTCTTAAAAAAAGGACAGATTCGATCAATGAAATCCTGACTGGGTATATATATAGATTCAGAATGTTGTTTACTTTCCTCCATACCGGTTATTGCAAGAAGAAGCTCCGTTTGCCATTCCAGGCTTCTTATCAGTTGTTTTTTGAATGCGGTAAAGCCAGGAAGTTCGTCAAGGTCTGGCCCGGTCATTGCTTCAGTCAATTCTTTCCAGCTTTCATAGGGACGCTCATAAAGTGAATAGAAAAAATAGTAGCGGTTACGATTCCAGAAAAAAGGGATTAACTTATTTTGATCAAACCCGACAAAATCTTCCAGATTTGAAAAAGACTTATTTAGATACCCTTCGTGATCATCCATAAAAGACTGGATATCGGACATGGTGGCCGGTTTCGATCCATAACTTCTTTCAGGAATAGCAAACATTTCACCTATCAAATATTCTATCCGATGTGTAAACTTTTGATTGGAAGGGTGGCAAATGATGGTTTGGAAATGCAACAATAAACTCTCCGCCGTAAACGACGTAAAGAATTGCCTAATTGAATCGACTTTATTTTGCTTTGCTTTCAATTTACAGGCTTGTTGTAGTTTCGAAAACCAAAAGAAAGACACAGGAAATTTCCCCAAGCAGGCTGAGAGTCTAAAAGCCTAATCTCCATGTCGCCAATTTGCCATTGCCTGAATTCACGCTGCTCTTCAGCATTGTCATTTTCGGCAAAAGTGTATGATCCCTTAGCCTCTATATCTTGCCCAAACACTTTTAATAGTTTATTAATTAATAGCTCAGTTTCCCGGTACATAACAAAATTCCCATGACCTAACCTTTCACAATAGAAAACAACACTTGTGGTTTCCCGATCACGGATAATCTGAAATCGGTTAAAGTAATTGAAATAATAATGGGTTGTTTTAAAGGTTGTGATTTGGGAGTCGCTTTTGAACGAATACTTGTCCCTGATCATCAAGGCGTGCTTCATATCGTATTTCATTGACTCGGTAAACCGATCTACGGTTTCTTCCTGCCCGATTAATTGAGACCTCATATTGATAAAATCCTGAGTGGAAAGAACTTTGGTTGGAATATCGAAAAGTTGATACATGATATGAGCCTTTGCCTGTAAGCCTTTGTCATCTGTAACAAGATAGTCACAGAAGGATGCGTAATAGGTGTGCATTGCATCGGTATTTAAGCTTGAATAGTCAAACTTCTTCAGGCCACCACCGCTCTTACGTTCCTGCGTTATATTATATACCTCCAGCATTGAATACGCCGTGGTAAACCGCTGATAAAAATTGCCTTTTTGATTTTCTCCAAGCGTTGAATCTATCATTTCAAGAAAGGTCTTTCCAAATCCCGTTTCCTTAAATTTTTCATCAAATGTCATTCCCCATTTTTCAAAGCTGTATTTATCCCGATCAATATAATCTCTAATAAACTTTCTTAATTCGGTTAATTGTTTATCGTCCGTCAATAATCCCGCACTGAATCCAGACATGCTTTCCATGAATTCTCTCATACTCATTCCCGGGTGGTAGCCTGGTAAAATCTTGTCCATCCACTCTTTATTCTTTTCATCTAATGATGAAGTATCAATGGGCGGTGCTAATGCCGCTATCGGAAGATCAAAATAGGATTTCAGTAGCTTGTTGAGTGCATTGAGTTCCGGCATATCCGGATCATCAGGAAAGAGGTTATCAAAATTCCACGGATCCTTTTCGAATTTTCTTACTGCCGTATAGTCCTTGCCATTAAAAGCTTCTTTCGGTGTAGCTAGGAAACATTGAAACCTTTTTTTGGATACATGGTCAAAGGAAAAAAAGTTATCCTTTACATACTTACCCATGAAATCCAAATCTCGGTCACGATAGTCCGGTAACGATTCACTCAAATCGTCCAAATGAGCATCTGAAAATATAAAGAGGAACTTGTCCTTTAAATCTTCAAAGGCCATGTGCAACTCTGGCTTATGATAAGGGTGATCAGGCTTCAGTATCCTGTACACATTACTGTCGCAATATATCCGGTCCATGCTTTACTCACTTTTTCCAGCGGAGCCTATAAAATTGAGATTATTTCTGCAAGAAAGCTACCGCTCTTTTCCCCATCTTGTGGAAAGTAGAAAGAAAGTAAGCTCCGCCTTCCGGTTAAGTGGAAGATATAGAAACAAAATATTTTAAATCAAGCAGTTATGGAACTTAGCTAATGTTTGTGACGAAAGTTCTTGGTTAAAGTAGGAATTCCCAATAAATAACAAATGCCGGGTTATTCCGTTTACGGTTTTGATGCTGCGGCGTGTATTACCAACCTCTATAAGTCCTTCAGGGAGCAATGTGCCACACGAAGGTGCATATAAACTTACTCCGATACAATGCGGAAAGTTCACCAATTGATCCATTATTGAGATCACGGTATCAGGAACACTCATGCTTAAAAAGTATAAAAATGAGACTGGTATATAAACAAATCCTGGGCGGTCTGCAGGCAGTTGCTTTATTTCCGCTTCAATCTTACTATTATCCACCAAACGTCGGGTATCATTATAGTCGACTGGTAAACCTTCCATGCTGTTTCGCTTGATATTCCTTTTTGCACACCATTCATCCAACTTATGAAGTTTGTTAGGGTGAGCAACTGCCATTCTGATAAATTCATCTTCGTAAGCAACGAGTTCTTGGCTACTTGCTGCCTGGTCTTTTATCAACTTAATTTGGTTTATGGTCCGGTCCATATTCACTCCTTCGAGCGGTTGTAGTTGCTTGCAGGCTTTCGGCAGATCATAACCATAAAAAAGAAAAGTATTGGATAGTACCCTGTGCTGCTCTTGTATACTTTGTTGAGCTGAACTTTGCTTTAATTGACTTACCTCCACAAATATTGACTCACCCGATATGGTATCAATCAATTCTATATCTGGAGTCTTGTGCCTTTTTATTTCCTTCAGAAATTTTACATTAAACCCTTGTTTTGAAAATGTTCTCAGTATATCGGAAAACGGTATGCCTTCTGCTTGGCATTTCTTCCTGGGCCTTAATTTATCCAATAAAACTGAATAATTATCCGGGTCCATTTTTTTAAGTGTTGCCAGCGCCTCAGTAAATTCAACCAAGTCATCTATTTGGAAAAGATTGGTAGTAAGTTTGAGGCTGATGGGATGATTATGCCCACAAGTATCAAAAAATCCTTTGCCGAATTCCCCATATAAAAAATCAACCGCAGCTTTCCAAGATTGCTTTCTCCTTGCTTCTTCATTGCTGCTTTTTATGCTTTGATAGACCCGCTCCCAAGTGGGTGTTACAGGATAAAGCGGTGTAATTGTGTACATCAAATGATCCATAAGTTGATACTATTTATTTAATAGCCCACCTTTATACCAGATTTGCGGCCCTTATAACATCCCGTCGTTTCACCGTTTGAAATATCTGTCAGTACAGAGTCTTGCCTAATCAGTAAAAACTATAAGTTCAATATTTGCTCGGGTCAGGCATATTTGCATCAATGATTATCACGGCTAATCTCGACTCCCTTTCTAAGGACGTGCATCCAAAGCCGTGAAACTCTGGTTTTATGAGAAATACATTGTTAACTGTCAACCCTGGCGGCAGCAACTTCCTTTGAACATCAAGAATACATAAAATAGAAAGTTGAGAACCTGTTGCGACCGAATATGCTATTGGTTGTTTTTTATATTTTTCAATGATTTTATTTCTATCTATAATGGAATCTTCAATTTTCAATTCTGCTACAATTCCTTTATAATTTATCTCAACTCTACCTCCAGCTACGTGAGCCTCTTTTGAAATTGAAGTTACATTGCGGGCAGCGAGATAACGGATAAGTTTATCTCTAAAATCATTTTCGGAAACTGAATCTGAATTTTTGTATTCAGCATACTGAGCGCAATAGCCCTGATAGTTTAGTATAGCTGAAAAAATCACCATGAAGTTGTTCATTTCCTCATTGGTCAGACCAGAGACTTCATTTTGTATTTGAATGGCAATATCGAGTGCTTTCTGATTTAGTTTGTCGTAACCAGTGAGATAGGGAAATGAACTTAAATCAGCGATTTTCACTTTAAGCTCATCATATCCGATTAATTGAGGGTACATTGGTTTTAGAGTGGCGGACGCAAATTGTGCCAATAGTTTAATGGAAACGGGTGCTTCGAAATTTGCCTGTGCGTATTTAAAAATGATACTTCCTTCTATGTTTACTTCCGAGTTCAATGGTTGAGTTATTTCAGGGAGTGACAGTACAAACCATTCATCATTTGTTGTAGAAGCATAAGTAAGTATTAGTTTGTTATAATGCTCCGGCCACCTGTTAAATTTCAATGTGCCCTTAATGATATACTGGTGATCTTTTTTTAAGGTTTGGGGATTAGCCCATAGTTCCTGATCTATATAAAATAAAACAGAAATAACTACAGGCGGTTCCTCGATTTCGCTTTCTTTTTCTTCGTCCGTTATGTTAGGAAAGTTTTCAGTACGCTCCTGTTTTGCTGTGTAAAAAATAGGGAAGGCAATAGCTGCCGCCCTCCTAATCAGCGGAGTTATCTTATCTATGTTCGAAACTAATTCTATCTCCCGGGAGAGTGCAGCAAACTCGCTGAGGCTCGGCCTGGTCAGATCCAAATGCGTAGAAAATGATAAAAACATTTTAGCGTTGGCTTTGGATGCGGCGAGTAACTGCTCAGCTTCGGCATTCCCGTTTAAAACCGCATTAGACCAACGGATAAGAAAGAATATCGCTTTAAGGATATACTCCATCCCAATATAATAATCTGCTATTTCCTTTTCTGTAACTGCTTGTTTTAATTCTTCGACCCGTTTCAGGATACCAGACTCAATCATGACCGTCTGGTTAGCCTTGTGAGTATCATATACAGTGAAAAACTCGTTCAGATATTTCCTGACTCTTAGATGTCCATCTCTCAATTCGTTAATTTGTTTTCTTTGTCTCATTCTCCAATTTTTGAATTACGCTCACCTCAATTCGCCCAGCAGGTATTTGTGATTCGATAGCAGAATATTGCTTTATGCGAGATACAAATTCAAGCAAATGCTGCGTGGATTTAGTTGCCGGAACGGTTTCCAGAATTTGATTGCAAAGGTTAATACACAATCTGTGAAGTTCGAAGTGAGATAAAATGAACAAAAAATTGACAGCATCATGAGGACTGCGAGATGCAATTTGTTTTGCTGTTTCGAAAAGTGGCGACTCGTTCTGCACAATTTCTTCATAAGTGTAGGAATATATCTCTTCAAAAATATCAACACGAGGATCAAAACTTGGATTATATCTGTCGGGTTCTGATCTTTTTAGATAAGAAAGAGCGGATTTGAACCACTCTGTCCGATATTGCGAAAAGTCTGATTTTATTCTATTTAAGACGTGTAGAAAGTCTCTCGCAGCATGAAGGTCATCAACGTCGCAGAAACGAATAATATATTGCTTAATTGTAAAATCTACCAGCTTGATTACTTTACCTGCAATGGCCAGCATACAATTGACAATTTGCCGGCACGTATCAAATTCATGTTTACTTTCATAGTGAGGTAAAATAGCGTTAAGTTCCAGATAAAACGCCATTCGCATTGTTTCGTCAAGATGAGGGGCCAAATCATGACATATCGGAAGTGCTTTCTTGTGTACAAAAATAGTTCTATCAGCAAGTGCTTTGAGTGCGTTATGAATTTGTTGTCTGGATGGATTTTCCCCCGCTGCCTCAATCATTGATTCTAGAACCCCGACTGTTTCTCCACGGATCTCTGGGTCATCGTCACCTAAAAAAATTTCTACCACATCGTGCAAGGTGCTTGTTATTACTTGGGGAACTGAAGACACAAGATGATCAAGAAATCGGATAGCTTGCACCCGAATCGTTTTATCGTCAGGATCGAATAAGTAATTATAGAGCTTTGGGATAAACCGTGAAAGAAGCAATGGGTCGGTGCAGCTCGATCTAATAAGCGAAATAAATTCTTTTTTGATGTACTCATTATTCTTGGTGTCTAAAGGAAATAATATGTCAAAAATTTGGGGAATATAGACAGGTTGGTTTGTTTTAATAATCTCAATCAGGCATGCTTTTATGTGTTCACGATAAGAATTTAACTTAAGCTCCAGATGATGAACGTCCATCGCATTTTTCCCCGCAAGTGGATTAAACGTAGAAACCTTTTTTGTCTCGATCTCCTTTACATACCATTTAAAAGCGCTACGCTCTTCAACAAGTTGGCGGAAGGCTGATAGTATCTGAGAAAAATAATTGATCCCCAGACCGGCTAAATTTTCTTTTGCATAATACAAAGCATCTATTGCTTCATCCCTGATAACCTCATCGTTTGATTTGTCTAATCCTGTCTTTAGAAGATCAGAAATGATATGTTCTGTAATCTCCGGGTTGTTAATGATAAAATGTTTATCCTTTAATAATTTATCATAGATCGAATAGTGAGCTACCTTGCCACCCAACGATAATTTAACCTTTTCAGCTTCCAATGCTTTATACGCCGGATTAGGTATAGCAATAACGACCTTGGCAATTAAAAAGCAGGTGACCTTATCGGCGGATGTCATATACTGATCATCCTCCAGTTCAAGTGTTTTGATTAGTGTCGGAAGAAGCTTCAAACCAAATTCCGGGTTTACTGCTACAAGATTTTCCAAGAGGCCAACCGTATTAATGCGGTGAGACTTATCGCTAATTAGAAGCTGATCAGTGAAGAAGTCCAATAAGAATTGTTCATGACTTTTTAATAGTTCCACAAAAAATACCTCAGCGTTTGGGTATTCTTTTTCGCTAAATGGTTCTCCTGGAAATCGCTCATACCGAAGTCTTCCGAATAAAGAATTTATTGTGGATTTGTAATTCTGAATAGTTTCAGCGTTGACAAAATGCTTCAATATTACTGAAGCTTTATCAAACTGGTCACCATCCTTAATAACTTCAATAGCTTTTCGAATACAACTTTCCGGATATTTATTTGTAGCCAATAGGACATTTGATGCTACTTGAAGGCACTCAGCACTAATGTTCTTATCAGTAAAATAGGTGGCGAGTACATCAAGAGCGATATCAGTGAAGAAAAGGGGTTGAAGCAAGGATGCTTCATTCAGTTTCTCGGCGGTTTCCTTTTGATCGCCTACAACTTCCAGTGATTCTATGAGTTTCAAAATTGAAACTTCCGGAATCTCAGCTACCGTTTTTTGTTGATCTAACAACTTTTTAATGCTTTCTTTTAGTTGTTTTTTTGCATCTGCCGCTTGCAGCTCTTCTTGGCGCTCACGCTCCCGCAAAGCATTTAGCTCCTGGAAAACATCGTAGCCGAAATTGATACCGTTTGTCGGACTATGAAATGAACAATTCTCACAATTTTCAATAATAAAGTCCCTGGCCATTGATTCTAATTGCATGGATTCATAGCCCCCAGACGCATGTGGGCAGGAAATATTGACAGACAGTGGTATTCGGTACATGGCTGCAACCATTCCACCGGAAACATCCGCTAATTTCAGATGGCTACACCATGCTTGCACTTTGGGAAGAATGCTTTGATTTTTCCGGCCCAATTCAACCGCTGTGTTGATTTGCTTTTGCGTATTGTCTAATTGCGCCATGCTTTTGGCATTAATGCTAGTTTATAAGTTCTTAAAATTAAGCATTTTAAGGCTCTAGGAATTTGGATTTTCTCAAATATGCCACTTCTTCCTGTGAGTCATTTAAGATGATGATTTGCACAAAAAAAGGGTTTAGAGATTATCCCTTTCTTACCACCAGCCGCTTCAATTCTGGGTCATTTATTAGCCTTTCAATTTCAGCCGATACAAGGTCTTCCACATCCTGTTTTATCTGCAAATAGTTACCCTGGATAATGGCGACAGTTACCTGCCGGACAGCCGGCACTGGTTTATAATTATTTTGCTCCTTTTTAAGGGCATTGTGATCGTTTTGAATTTCACCATGAAAAGTTTTCAATTCAATTTTACAGTCCGGGTCATCTGCAACCATACCTACAAACTCCCCGGAACTCAATCCGGCAATTTTTGAAGCAGGAATAGCATTGTCCAATTGTTTGGAACGGCTGATGGAAGTATCCATCCGGTTGATGGATAAACTCGTCCTGTCCTGCATGATTTTTCCAAACCTTTCCGATAGCTGCTTAGCCGTTTCGCCTGTCACCTGTCCGGAGAGAATATTGCCGGTGATATTCATGATCACATCCGCCTGATCTTTTCCGTAGTCTTTTTTTAATTGACTGAAGTCCTGTACACCCAAACAAGTCGCTACTTTATTACTGCGGGCCGTCGCTATCAGGCTGTCAATGTTATTCAAATAAATGGTCGGAAACTCGTCGAATACCAGGCTGCTTTTCAATTTCCCCTTTTTGTTTACCAGCTTCACCAATCGGTTTACATACAAGGACAATACAGCGCCATATATTTGGATCTTCTGCGGGTTGTTACCTACACAAAGGATTTTTGGAGCTTCGGGATTATTAATGTCAAGTGAAAAATCATTGCCTGAAAGCACATAATAGAGTTGTGGCGATGCCAGCCGGGCCATTGCAATCTTACCAGATGCTACTTGTCCTTCCAACTGTTCCATCACGTCATTCAGGTAAGCATTGACGAAGGGATTGATTAAGACTTCAATTTCCTTTTCGCTGCGAAGTATGGAGAAAAGTTTATCATATTCTACCTGCATCAGTTCTATCACATGAGGCAGGGTACAAAATTCACCGTCCTGGTATTTGCGCAAATACCAGATAATAGCGGTCAGGAAATTGATGGGAGATTCAACAAAGAAGTCACCCTGTCTTTTTATCCATTCCCGGTTGAGTCCCATCAGGATAGTACGGGCCGATTCTGCCGCATCAGTAATGTCCAGCATATTTTCTTTGTCCAATGGATTACAACGATGGCTACGTGACAGGTCATCAAAATTGATCACATAAAAAGCCGGAGGCTTTCTAAAGCGATGCCGATTCTTTAAATAATGGTTGTAAACAATAATAGTGAGATCGTCAAATTTAAAATCATATACAAACATCGAAAACCCTTTTGCCAGGTGTTGAGTGATCAGGTGCCGTATAACAAAATAACTCTTGCCCGAACCGGGAGAACCGCAAACCAAAACAGAACGAAAAGGATTAATGATATTGATCCAGCTATTCCGAATTTTTCCTTTCAAATGATATTTGGCTGGCAGGTTGACGGAATACTCGTTATTGAGTAGCCGTTCTTCCTGGGGAAAGGTTTCATTTTCCTTGTTGAAAATATCCTTGTTGTTCAACTTCATTTTAATGACACGGGAAAGCAACGTACCGCCTGTCAAAACCAAAATAAATCCGGTGGTAGTACTAAGCATATAAACTATCGCCACATTAGTAACGGCTGCCGGAATGAACATGCTGAAATAACTTCCGAAATAGATCAGCAGGCCTGTAACGATATAAGCAAATGCGATTTTGTGATTCAGTTTTTCGTCTTTCTTTCCTTTTGCTCCGAATAAGGAAATAATTAATAATGCCAGTGCAATCAGTTTGGCAGTATTAAAGTGACTGAATAATCCTGTATTGCGTATATTACTTAAAAGCCTGTCGGAAATTTCCGCAGTCAGTTCCCATTTCTCAAATGCCTTATAGCAATAATAATAAAAATGCAGGCCCAGTATCACGATGCTCATCAGCCTTGTCATGTCGAGTATCTTTCTCAATCCCTGTTCATTCTCTCCTGTACTCATACAACTTAATTTAATATGTTATAGTGAAATGCGTTTGCGTTTTTTTCTTTTTCGTTTCTTTAATTGATGTGGTACATAGTCAGACGTTGACTTGCTTTCAGCGAGTGCCAATACCTGTGCATGTGTATCAATTTTTGTATCTTTTTCAAAAGCCGGTTCCTTCTTTTGCTGATGAATGGGTGTTGGTTTTTCTTTTATGCTTTTCATCTGCCCGGCTTCCTTTACAGGTGTTGCTGCAGTACCACATTTTTCAAGGATAGCTTTGGCACTGTATGGCTTCCCTATATCACTACCGTTGAATACTGCTTTATTTTTATGATCCACATAAGTTATCCCGTATATCACTCCGTCTTTCCCGGTTCTTAGTACTGTGCTGATATTTTCTCTTTCCAGGGCTTTGATAAAAGCAGTAAGGTTTGCTGGCGGCTTGTTCAGTTGCCAGTCAATGGCGGCTTTTAGTTTCTTCTTTAAAGGAGTTTTCAACGGTTCGTTTCCCTCAAATTTTTTCTCCAGGTAAGCCAGGGTTGGTTTCATATAGAATGCACTGGCTTTAATCGGTGTACCCACCTTATTACCGTTCTCGTCCAGCACACGATAGGTCAGACCCTTTTGCTGAAACATTCGTGAATCCTCAGCACCCCTATCTGCTACTACATTGTAAAGTTTCAGTACGGCATTTAATTCGGGCAGCGAACTGTACTTGTACTGGTTTAATACCACCATCAGCACATTGGCAATAGCCCGCTTGGTTTCCGATTTTCCATAGACCACTTTGGAGGCATTAACAGGAACCACTTTGAATGTATCGGATGTTTTTTTACTGTCTGCCCTCACCAGGCCAAACTCTTTTTCAATATCCTTGCGGGCTTTCTCAGATTGATTACATCCCATATTGTGCATCGAGATCCGTTTGCCATTCTTTTGGATATTGGTGCTGACAATATGGATATGCGGGTGGCCAGCGTCGTGATGGCGATAGACCAGGTAGGGTTGGTTTGCAAATCCGATCTGTTCCATATACATGTCGGCTATTGCTATCAGTTTATCATTTGACAGTTGTTCGGAAGGGTCAAAATTCAGGGACACATGAAGGGTATTGGTAACAGTACGCTCATTCAGGGAAATCAGCCTTTCAAAGTGGTTCATCTTGTCATAAAAGCTGAGCTTATCAGCGTCCTTAATAAAGCCGGAAGCGGATAATATTTCTGCCTTTCCCTCTTTCAATTTTTGTTCATTATAATTGAGGGCTTTTGAAATGCTTTTACTGGTATTTATTCTGGCGACCATTGATCGGATTTTTCTGCGATTGTTGAATTGATTTTTTCCATTTTTTCAAACAGGATTTCACGACTCTTTTCAACCTGCTGTGCCCAAAATTTCAACTCATTATTATTAGTCGAACTGTGCAGTTTTTTTACCGCCTGGTTGATGTTATTTCCGATAGCCTTTAACTCGTTTCTAAGCAGAATCATCTCTGCCACAAAGTCATCAAAGGACTGGCTGCGGGTGTAGACCGTGATAGGCTTATCGAGCAAAATATCCCGGACATAACTGCTGATTTTCTGCTTCGTCGAAGAAGAAAATCCCGCTTTTATTTTTTTGTATTCTGCTTCCGTCAGCCGGATATGAAGCCATTTAGTCTTATTGTTTTTTGTATCGCTCATCACTTATCATCTTCACGTTTTTTTCATTTCTGTGTCTTTCCAAGCCCCCTGCGACTCCGGAGCTAAGGGGGTTAAATGCCCGGTTGTGATACAACCGTACATTTAACCGGGTACGCCTCGAAGTACCCTGATGCCTTCCCGGTTTGGAGAATCACTTTTTCGGTTCATATAGGATTATGTTTATGCTGTTATTGTTGAAAGAGGCTTATAAAATGGCTGCTGAAACAGGATTAAGGCGGTTGGGCAGATATTTTCTTGCCTATCATTATCAGCCATTCATTAAGGTCTTTATAGTTCTTGTAGAAATTGCTTTCGTCCCTGTATTTTGTATCACAACTTTGGGCATGCCGGCTGCAATTTTGTCCGGCCGTATCATTGTCGAGGAAAAGATGTATGGACTTATATTGCGCCAGGAATGGCTTTGATGTTTCAAAAAATGAGAGAGAGTTCAGGATGCAATAATCCCATTTTTTAAGATCGTTTTTCGGTAAGATTGTGACCAGCGAAAGGAAGTCGAAAAAACCTTCTAATAAGGCTATTTTTTCAGCACCGTTTTTAATCGTCGTTATCCCTTTTGGGGAGCTGCTGTTTTTGCAAAAAGGATTGCGTAATTCATAGCCGCCACAGTCATTTAAAAAACCTATGGAATAATAGCGTTTGCTCTTCCATTCATAACTCACTTCTTTGCAAAATTTTTCAGCGATGTGCAGCGGAATTTTGCGGCTATGGAGATAACGAATCAGTGTCAGCGAATGAAGAGATTCGATTTTCTTTATGATGATCTTATTGGAATCGTCTTCTGATAACTCTGGAAAGGCTGGCTGCTTGTGAAAAGAAAGAAAGCCATTTAGGGACCGGAGAAATTCGCCAACTGTACAGTTATGATAGAGTACGGCAAAGTCTATAATATTGCCACCCTTGCCAATACCATGATCATACCATCGGTTAAGTTTGCGATTTACTTTAAAGGAAGATGTTTCCTCTGACCTTAAAGGAGATAAATACCAGTAGTCGTGCCTTCGTATTTTCTTTGGCTCAAAGCCTAATTGAGACAGATAATCCACTATGTCCATTTCCCTGGCCTGTTCACAGGTAATGGTTGCCTGATTGTTTCTCATTATACACTATTTTCAATACTCACTTATCAGTAACAGCGTGAAATTAAATCCATCTTGCGGCATAGAAATATCCCCTTCAAATTCTGAAGGGGATGAATCAAATAAGCACGACTATTTTTGCCTCGTGAAAATGATTTGTGAATGAAAAAATCAACAACTATGCAGCCCAATACAGATGTCGCCAAAGTGTATGATACTATCCTTAGCATCCCCGGCATGAATGATGAAATAAAAGTGAATCTGCGAACTTCCCGTAAAAATCTCTTATTGCTGAATAAAGTAATCGAAAGGGGAATTAACGGCAAGGAATCGGAAGATAAATCCATCAGTGTCCTGGAATCTATTCCAAAGGAAACCTTACAGGAAATCTGGGAAATAGCTGTTCAGCTCTTGAATAAAGCTGGTCTTTCAGAAATGAATGAGAAATTGAAATCTTTCTAAAGATGCTTATTTTTAAGAAACGCCTGTGTAATCATAAACCATGTTTCAACTGTCTCAACTAGCTGAATTTAAAACCTTATACCCGGAAAAAGCGGGCCCCCTTTTCAGCGAACTATTAAAAGGTATCAGTAAGGAAACCCTTCAAAAGGTGGCTACGCACCTGATTGGCTACGATCTTTTTTCAGGCAAGCAGATAGACAATAAGCAGGTGATCGAAAATTGGTTTAGCCAGGCCAACCAGGCTTTTGCACAAGACCTCTTTGACAGGATTGAGGCATATAGAAAGAAAACAGGCCGTACATTACACATTATTCACACTATTTCCTGTTTAAAAATTCTGCAGCATGGTTTGGCATTGGAAGAGCAAGGACAGTTAAATACTAAATCAAAAGAGCAATCGGAAATAGATCTTTTGCTGGCTATGCTTGTGTGTAACCAGAATGAAGATGCTGATCAGACTAAAGACAACGAAAAGATTGAAAAAGCATTTCCTGATGATTATCCTGCCGCCTTGTTATTGAATATGGGATTTCCGGTGAGCGATATTATCAATTTTCATTTTTCAGATTATACTTACTGCCAGATTGTAAAATCACTTCGGTTATTCAAATTTCTTGAATCAAAATCCGAATGCACAACGCTGCTGAATGAGTTTTATTCCTTTTTAGGAATAGCTCATTGGAAGGAGTATTTTGAAAGAATAATCCCTGTTATAACTGCATGGTCAAGCAGGAGCAAAGCTTCCTCAGTAGATATTGTGCTGCATAAGGATGATCACTATGACGATAACTATGCTTTTCTGAAAAAATTATCATTGAGCGAGTATGCCCGTATGGAGGATGTGGATTATATCAAGATCAGGGAAAAGCCTTTGATGGAACTGGATAACACTACTTTCAGAATTGTGCATCCGCTTTTTTTATCCGATAAGGTTTATAAAAGCCTGTACTTTCTATTTAATCAGCTATACGGGAAAACTGATAAAAAACTGGGTGGTTTTCGGACGTGGTACACCTCCCATTTTTCAGAAGGCACTTGTTTCAGAGAGGCGATTCAACGATCATTTCCTTATGCAGATCAACTGCTCTTTGATAATGACCTGGCGAATCAAACGCCAAAAGTTGTCGGCCCTCCCGATAGCTACCTTCGGATTCAGAATAGTAGTTTCCTTTTTGAGAATAAAGATATACTTATCAATGCGGCTATAAAAAGTTCCTATGACTTTGATGCCCTGATCGAAGAATTAAAGAAGAAACTTTTTAACGAGGAGGGACGGCCTGTTGGTATTGGTCAGTTGATAACCAATATCAGGAAATTATTGAGTGGGGAGAATAAATATGATCCTGGGTTTGTTGCCGGAAGCACCAATATTTATCCCATCCTTGTCACTCATGATAATATGTTTGATACAGCGGGACTTAACCGGGTAATGGGAAGTCTGTATAATTCAGAATTAAAGAAGCTGGAGGCCGATGGTCTCGATATTAAGAGGGTTAAACCTATAACATTCATTAGTATTGATACTTTCTTATTAATCCAGCATCTTTTACGAAGTAAAAAAATAAACCTTGCGGAGTTGATTGAACTTTACCATAAAGAATCCGATACAGGTGCCACAGGCTTTATTTCATTCTCCGATTATGTGATTGCCTATCTTGATAGGCAGTTAGGAAATTGGCGATCACAGGAATTATTGCACCTGCTTTTCAAATAAGCTAAATGTTTTGAGCAGTGTAACAGTGGGGATTACGGAATAGGCTTGGTGACAACCAAATGATTACGGAAATCATCGTAAATTGTCCGTATTGAGAATAACCCATTACGTCAATTCAGCTGTTAACATCAAGGTTAACAGACAGTACATTTAAAAACGGATAAATCAAAAATTGATATGTTGACATATAGTGAAGTCATAGCGCTAAGGGACAAGCTGGAGAGTGGCGAAATCAGCTTAGCATCAGCACAAGCGGAGTATTGGAGGGATTTTAAAGAAGGACAAAAGTCCTGGGAGACAAAAGATTGGAAAGGAAGAAGGTCTAAAATTATAAAAGACCAATGTGAAATATGCGGCAGCACCGACACATTAACGCTACAGCACCGTTCTCACCCAAAAAAATATTCAGAGTATTTAAGAGAGGTAACAAGAACATACGCTGAAGAGTATAGAAATACTAATCCAGCCATAGATAAAAACGAGTTTACTACTTACGTACTAACAAAGTATGATTATGTACCCGTTCCTTTCTGTCCAAATTGTAAGTGGAGCAAGCCTTACGAAAGAGTGAGAAAAATTCCAAAGTATCGTTGCTTGGGATGTCGGCACGAATTTGATAACCCAGTCTATAAATCTGTTGATGAACTTATTTCAATTTTTTATGAAAATGAAGAAGCACTTGAAGCCCGGGATAAGTGCTTTGTATCAAAAGATAAATGGCGAAATAAAAATAACCTATCTAATATTAGATATTGGCTGCAAAGAGACCGGGCAAAAAATAAAGATGCTGAAACGATCGGGAAAGAAGCTTTTTTGCTTTATCTGAACGACAGTATTCAATATCTTTCCTTTAATGATACAATAACTGCTTGCAAAAGATGTGCATTTAACTTTGATATCAACAAAATGGAATTATGTCCTGAATGTAAGCAATATTACAAAGGACTTCAGTATCCAACCTGTATTCAATGTTTACCAGAAGAGAGGCGAAAAGCTGCATTAGAAAATATTGAATTTGGAAACGAGATGCGAGGAATGCATAGAAGACTTGGAATCGACTAAACGGAGGTTAAAAAACCTGATTTCCAAGAATTAGATAATAGCACCAAGCTGCCCCGCCATTTTGAAGTATCTGTACAATGCTGCGGGGCAGCTTTTTGGAGTTAAAATTTGTTATGTCTTCTAAAAAGAAATTTTATAGGTTTCCATACCAACATCAGGATGCCTTTGCAGACAAGCCAGGTGAAGGAAATGACGATTAATATAAGCATAAAGAGGAGTTGAAGCAGCGCACCTAACAGGCCGCTGCCCCGTCCGTAAACCCTTCCTTCGTAGTGGCCTTCTTCATAGCCTCTTAAATAATCAAACCAGTTCATAGGGTTTAATTTATTTAATGTTGTTGCAATACGTTTTCACCGTTTTCCCAAATCAGTTCTTTGTTTTGATAAACTTCAATAGTAGATGCCTTACCGTTGTCATCCGGCGTTAGCTGTTCTTCGGTATCATAAAGAGTTGAACTTTCAATAAAGCCTTTGGCGTCGTCAATCACTTCATGGAGGCCAGATTGTTCAATCTCTTTTGTCAATGTGGTCATATCGGTATCATCGGAGAAAGCCAACCTGTTCCAGACCGTTACTTTAACATCAATGTAGTTCATGGTAATTTGATTTAGAGTTATAGAATTTGTTTAAGCTACTTTCAGGGGCTGCGTCCTGAACTCGGCAAGGTTTAAGAAGAACCCCCGGTTGGTTATCATGCCTTCCCGGAACAACTGCCACAGGAGTGAAGCTCCTAAATTGGCCAGCGCAGAATTGATAAACAGGTCTTGTTTGGTCAATGCTTCCGCCAATGAACAGCTTGGCGTATCATCGTTCTGCTCTGTTTGTTGCAATAGGTCTTTAAATTCGGTAGTTACAAATGGCAGCTTATCCACAGTACGGAATTTTTTGGATCCAGCCTGTTTAATAGTTCCAACAGTAGATAAAATAACCTGTCCCGTGTTTTTGCTATTACCAAAATCCATCCAGTACAAAGGGCGGTTGCGGTAATGATGTTGTTTTCCATGTTTTCCAAGTATGGAGGCTATTTCAAACCTTGCAGAAACGTTATCTACACAGGAAATAGTAACCCCTGCCATTGCATAGTCAGGACAAGATTCAATAGTCTTCCTATTGAATTTTTCGGGAATAGCTTTCCAGTTTGTTCCAAAGAAGCGATTGATGCGGTTAATCAGCGCAACAGATTTAAGCAGCCCTATTTCATCCGATGTAAATAACTGGCGTCCGAGGTTGGCCGCAGCTATGGTATCATCATCAAAGATAGCTACCATCAATCCCGGATGCCGCAAGGCAATAAGGGAGTGATTGATTCTTGCAAGGGCGGTCAATACCTGGCTTCCTGTGCCACCTGCACCGATCAGGTTTACCCGGACAGGGTTATATGGATGTAAGAGTTCAGGCTCTACAAAATGAATGGCCGGTTTTTGTGTTTTCGTTTTCATACAAGACAATTTTGAATAGTATAACCTGTTTTTTTGAGTGCTGTGGCCGGGAAATTCTCTCCTGTATTTATCAATTGTTTCCAGAGTAGCACCATATTTCCATTGACCGGATTAAAGCCCTCCATCATGTGGGAGAAATAGCTGTTCCAGAAATAATCCTCCCAATGTTTGATGAAATCCTCCAGACAGGCATCAGCCGGTATATTTACTTCTACCGTCCCCATACAGACATGGCCGTTACTATTGAGATTAAAAAAAGGCGCATGGTAAAGCGGGGTGGATGCCGATGTCTTTTTATTTCCTTTTACAGCAAATAGGCTTAGTTGTTCTTTTGATGCTTTCCATACCAATGCCGGAACATTAGCTTTGCCCGATGGAATACCGAGGGCAGGAGTAAAAAGCAGGTTAGTTTCACAGGCAGGTGTGTACCAGCATACGCTGCCCTGTCCTTGCGTGTTAATCTGTAACACGTTTGCAGGAATCAACCCCTTACTTTTCAGGTAAGTTGTTTTTAGTTCCTTGCAAGACTGAAATAATTGAGACAATCCAATCATCTCCTTTTGTGTTAATGGATGTGCATTGACGGGATTGCCATTTTTATCAATATCATAGCTTTCAACGTAAATACTTTCGTCTGTCCTGTTACTACTTTCCCTATTACGGCAACGGTATATCAGCAATGCCATTTCGGGTATGTAACAATCGTCAAATAAATGTGTGATATTTTCCATAACGATTGATTTATCATTTAGTCATCATTTACTTTATCGTATTCATTCAGCAATTCCGATAACCTGTCTGTCAACTGGAAAAAACGGTGTTCAAAATCAAAGTCATGTATTTCTTTTTCCTGCGAGTGGTCGAAATATTGTATTGATACAGGTTCTTCCTGAAAACCCATTTCCTGTAATTCGCAATTAATCATGTCCATCAGTGTATCATAAAAACAGTCATTACTGCTCCAGAAAAAAGACAGGTATTGTTCCAGATAGACATAATCGCTGTCGTCGGGATGCAGCAACTGTTTTTGCATACTGCTATGCAGGGAACGAGTAGGATAATCGTTGTAAAGTTTTAAAAAATCCTCAGCCAGTTTTGTTGCATTAATATCTCGCTGTTTATTCTGTTCGTATTCTTTTATCGCTTGTTTGAGTTCAGTTACTTTAAAAGGCTTCGCTATCAGCGGGAACAATTCATCCCCTGCATTCTTTAGCAGTTTCATTTGCTGCACCTGATGTTGCCGGTACTTTTCTTCTTCATCTCCATCCAAATCGTTTTCCAGCCAGTCGGTCAGTGTTTCATACTGATTGTACAGGTAACTTTCTTCCCGGTAATAGGGTACATCGGCTATTTGATGGAGGTAACGAAACAGTAGCAACATCATCCGGTAGAGTGCTTGTTGTTCCTTATCCTGCCAAAGCAGCCATAAGGGACGAACAGGAATATAATAGAGTGTATAACCTGTGTCATAGCTTTTCACAGTAGCAAGACAGGCTTTTCTTTTTTTATCACGGATAATGATACCGTCCATTTTGAGTTCCTTCAATCGTTCTTTAACCTGATGGTATGCTTTGGTAACATTTTGCGGGAAAGCAATTCCGGTTATATCTGGCAATGGCCAGTTATACAAGGCGCAGAGGTTGGAAACGGAAGCAAAAAATTCCTTTTCTGCTTGTTTCCATGCGGGTATGTTGATTCCCCAAAATGGCCGGAAACAATGATTCAGAAAACCATTCCCGTTAATGACCGGGGTGCGCTGCGAAGTTTGGTTTGCTGTACCTCTCTTGCGTCCGGCAGCCGGTCTATGAACGTGGCGAACTCTCCGAATGGCTGATGTAGTTTCCATTGCTTTGATTTTTTGTTAATCCTGATTTTCCGGTTTGGTTTCGGCGTTTTCATACAGGCCGTTTTATCCTTTTGTTCCTATCGTGGTTTCAAAACGATATTGTATTTCGTCATCCTTTATATCCGGCCCGGTAATTTTGGCGGTTGTCAGTATAGGATAATTTCCTGAATAGAAATTCAAAACTGCTTCAGGGCTTAATTTTTCGGATGGATCGGATAAACGAATGTCCTGTCCGTCCTGCTTCAGCAGGAATATCCGTTCAAGTTGTGTTGTCTGTAACATGGCTTAAAAGTTTAATCGTTGTCTTGTGATTGTTGAGCAAATAACCCTGTGTCCTCGAATTTTTCCATGAGTTCATTTTTCTTTTCGGTAATTTCTTCTTCATGATCTGGAAAATCAGATATTTTCGGTAGTTGGCCGTATGCTTCCCGATATTTACCGGCTGTCTCCAGTTCAGTTACCTTCTTCATCTGCGTCTCATACTTTTTATCTCCTGTTTCCTTTTGCTTTGCTTCTTTCTGCTTTTTATCCTGCTCCATTTTGGATTGCACTTTGGCAGTTTCCTGCGCTTTAAGGTATTGTTCCATATTGGCAAAGAGTTGGGACGTTTTTTCAGCAGGTGTTTTAATGCAGGTGAAAAACCCTTCGTCCAGTTCCTGCGCCGTTCCTTTAAAAAGCATGGGCGGGACTAACTTCCGTGCATCATCGCCACATTTTTCATTGGACAGTAATACGGAAACGGTAAGGGTTCCTGCTGCATCTTTTGATATGGTTATTTTCCAGTCAGCTTCCACCTGAAGGGAGCTAAGTATTTCAAAAAAATTTGTTTTCATACTGAAGTATTTTTAGTTGTTTTCAGATAATAGATAGTCAGCTAAGGCAAGAATGTGGTAACTGTCCATTTCATGGAGGGTGATAGTTACTTCATCCGGATAGCTGTCGCCTTTGAGTATGCCGGTCACCGTAATACCGTTATCCGTTTTGCTGATTACCCTGATTGCAGCATAATCCACAAATCCATGTTTACTGTAAAAAGCGAAGTCCGGTATTTCATCATAGATGTCCTTTGTCCATTCATTCTCGGGGTCAGGTTCAAAGAGGACAAATTCAGGCTTAACAGAAAGTAGGCTGCGGATTTCTTCCTTCGCCTGTTGTTCCAGTTCAGCCAGTCTCTCAAGATATTTTCGTTTCATGGTTCTTATTTGTTTGATTGAAATGTTGAAGGAAATTGAAGGCGGCATTTCCGCCTTCAATTATTCTCGTTTGTTAATTTAATGCCAGTGCATCGCTGCCGGTTTTAGCAAACTCGCTGCACAGGTTGAATGTGGCTTGGGCTTTCTTCTGTGCGATGCCACCATAAATGATGGAATTGAGTTTTTCCTCGTTGTCGTTATAATTCCTGACGTTCTGGAAATAACCCGTAATGGCATTATACGCACCAAACAATGTTCCTTTGGTGGTGTCCAGTTTTTGGCTATCGGCCATCATGGCATATCCATAAGCGCCGAATACCTGGTTGCGGTAACTACCGGACATCAGCTCCAACTTTCCGTCACGGATATTATCAAGGGTTTCTTTGTTGGGTGCAAGGGCGATCTGGATAAGACGTTGCACCTGCTTGTCGGTAACTCTGACTTTCGCCCATTGGTTAAATACCTGTTCCATCAAAGGCGATAAAGTATTTACCATACCCATAATCTTATGCGCTTCCTTCAGCTGCTCCTGTACGTTCTCGGTATGCTTGATCTTTACCATATTGGTACAGTTGGTCAGCGCAGCATTAAGGGTATTATTACATACGATTCTGATGGGCGTAAAGGCAGCGGTAATGCTTTCTTTACCATCGTGCGACATAGTAAGGAACAGGTACTTTTCAATAATGTCATCGTTGCCTACTTTGATATAAGAAGGCAGTTTGGCAGTAATAAAAATTCGCTCACCCTTTCCCAATGCTCCGGCGGTTTCGTATTTAATTCCTTCACCTTCCGCAATGGCATCGAAAAAAGCAAAGGCTTCAGCGTTTTGCACAACCTTATAAGCTGCCCCAATGCCTGTCCCCAAAATCACTTCCGTATCTGCCCGGAACGTATAAAAGGAGTTTTCAGATACTTCCGTTTTTCCTGAAGGAAAGAAATAGGTGTCGGGGGATTTCATTACCGGGAAATCCAAATGCGCTTTCTTTAGTACGGTTGCGCTGTCCTCGTAACTGTCTGAAATCTGCCCACCGTCCCACCATGCTTTTTCTTTAACGGAATAAAAAGCAAATTCGCCGGATGCTGTATCAAAATGAATGTTTGAAGCCATAACTGTAATTTTTAGATTGAATAAAATGATGATTAAAAGCAGGGCCTCCCTTAAAAGGGCAGGTCGTCTGCCGGTTCGGTTACTGCTGCGGCTGCAGGAACGTTTTGTTTTTCTGTTGCATTTGGTTTGCCATGCAGTTTAATATTGCTTACATGAAAGGTCACTGCCCCTTTCGCTTCACCGTCGGCGTTTGTCCATACGTTTACCCCGATACGGCCATAGAGTTCTACCAATGTCCCTTTTTTCAGGTAAGGCGCAATACCGGCGTTCAGCCAGTAGGCGCAATTCACGAATGTGACAACTTCTCTTGCCTCGCCTTCTTTAGTTTTGTAGCGGTCATTAATGGCAATGGAAAAATTGGTCACTTTTTTTCCGTTCTTTGTTTCGGTAACTTTCGCATTGGCGGTTACCCTTCCTGTCAGTTCCATAATTTTTGTTTTTAATAATGAATAAATAGGTTGCTGCGACACGGGAAGCAACTACAACCATGAGGGTCTTCGCCTCAGTCGGCCGCGCCGCCCGCTCATTTACCCTTAGCGACCAGCCATTAGAACTGTGGAGGAAGGACAAGGTTTTTAAAAAAAATACGACCCCATGATGCAACGCATACAAGTGTCCTGGTGGAGATTTTTTTGAAAACCGGTGGCAAGCCGTAGTTTACGGAGGCGCAGACCTTGTCCTGCACGGAACAGTTCAATAATTTTGCGGCAGGGTGCGAATGAGTGGCTTCTGTAATGGGGATTATAAGTGTACCTGATGACCTATGATCGGAACGATAAACGTATTGCGTCGCAACAGGTGATGCCCAGAGAACCGAAGGCCGGTAACACGGCGCACCTTACGCTTCAGAACAAAGCGTGTATTTTTTTTATACATCATTTCAATTATTTGTAACAGAAAACAACGCTCAGTGGATGCCAGAAATCCAAAGAGCAAAGAGAGAGTTAACGAGGCATTTTGCACACCCAGGTATATTGCTCATCTCATAGGATTCGGAAGGTCCAACCTGACTACGAGCCTGAACATCAGAAATGACCGGGCCACTCATGAATAAAATTACCCGTACCCAAAAGAAAGAAGTAAAAGATTTGTCCATGCAGAAAAGGAAAAATATCCTGATGCGGCAATAAAAAAATGTTCCCTATTTCAACGAAAAATCAATGGTGTTTTATAAAACTAACATTGAGAATTCCTGGTAAGCGGTAAAATCTTAATCATCCAAAGGATAAATTGTTGGAAATGTATTTCCCGGGGTGCAAGGCAATCTCAATTCCCAATGATTTTTATCCTGTGCAGTTCTCACGGCTTATCTGCCGGACGCTAATAAATCGGACGGGTGTATTGCGCCGGGTCTTGGATGACAAAAGAACAGAACGATAAACGGTGCCTATTCTAAGTCAAAAATAAATATGTGAAGAAAAAAAGCGAAGAAGTGTAAGATGAAAAAATGCTGGGATATATATAGCCTGAAGACCACGAAGATCTCCAGGTACGTTGAAGTGAATGATTATATTGGGTATCAGAAATCCATTTCAGTTTTGATAAATTCTTTTGCACCGTCTGGCCCTGTAATAGACAACCATACAATTTTGTCACTTAATGCCAGGTTGAAATCAAAAAAGTCGCAGCAAGCTCTTTCTGATTTGAGAAATGAGGTTAACTGATCCAGCATATTATCTGTAGCCTCAAATTTGTATTTATATCCTTCAGCAAGTTCTTGTTTATCCAAAACTTTGGTTTTAAGTACTGCGATCACTTCCTCTTTACGTTTACGCAATTCAGGACTTGTCAATTTGCAGCTTACTTCTTTTTTCTTTTCCGTTTCAAGCATAACTGCGGGTTTTATAGCCGTGAACGATTTTGTTTCTTTTTTACAGCAGGCACCATCGCATTTCTCAGCAGGTTTCTTCGTTTGTGAAAAACAAGCTACTGAACAGCACATGCAAGCCGCTATCAGGGATATTTTTGAGAACATGGGCATATTTTTAGACTACAAAATTAAACCATGGAGTATAGTCCACAGTGTAACATTTTTCCAAAATTTAATTTCTTGGGGCATATAAAATGATTGCCATTCCCAGCAAG
This sequence comes from Chitinophagaceae bacterium, assembly GCA_035760665.1. GTDB lineage: Bacteria > Bacteroidota > Bacteroidia > Chitinophagales > Chitinophagaceae > DASTSN01. The sequence continues at coordinate 53,228 of DASTSN010000007.1, forward strand.
GCGATACCAGCACCCAAAAGGTCAAATTTGTCCGGTTTTACGCCATCTACCTTCCAACCCCAAATGACAGCAAGCGTGATAAAAATGCCACCATACGCTGCGTAAACCCTTTCAAAATTGGCCGGTTGCCAGGTCGCGACCACTCCGTAACCGACGAGGATAATCGCACCCACTAAACCAAACCACCAGGGTCTTCCTTCCCGGAGCCATAACCACACAAGATAACCGCCTCCGATTTCACAAAGACCGGCGAGAATAAATAATCCAATGGATGTAACGATTGGCATAATCCCAGTTTTCTTAAAGATATTAATTCTCAGGATTGGCTGCCGGTTTACAGTTACACTGGTTACCACAGGTTTTACAGGCCCTTCGTTTACGATAATAGCGATAGGCAAACAGTAGTCCCGCTACCATCGATAAAATTAAACCCAGTTTCTCCATTTTACCCAGGAAAGATCCCAGCACAGCACTTCCGATAGTAACCCCAAGGATCGGCAATAAGCAGCATGGTAAGCAAAGCAGCACTCCAGTAATAGCGGTCCATTTAACAGATTTCATACAAATATTTTTACAAAGATCAACCGTGGAGTTTAGTCCATGCTTTACCTTTACAGACAACTATTTTTTATGCTGATAGGACAACTCGCCCAACGCACTGGTCTCAGCCGTGATACCATCCGGTTTTATGAAAAGCAAGGATTGATCAAGGTTGGGCGACGTGAACGTCGGGTCAACAATTACAAGGAATATTCCGAGGCCGTTCTTAAGCGACTACTGTTGCTCAACAAAATCAAATCCTACGGTTTCACGCTTAACGAATCGGCCGAGATCATTTCCCTACTGGAAGCAGACCTGGGCACCTGTAACCAAATCAGCAAAGCTGCCGACAAGAAGGTTGCTGTGATCGATAAAAAAGTCAAAGAACTATTGGACCTCAGAAACTCGTTGCTTAAGATCATCACTGACTGCAAAAAAGGTTGCAGCTCACCTAACCTGGAAGATAATTGCCCGTTATTTGTTCTTGAATAAAGTGTTTCTCCGTGAGGTGAACGATGACCAGATTGCGACGCAACGATGCTGCCCAAAGAACCGATGCTGGTAACAAAACAATTATGGTTTGTTAATATGGAGAAATGAGGTGCTACGGAGAGGATATAGAAAATCTTTCACAATTGTATCACTTCGTAAAAAGTTAGCAGGTTTCTATGGAGGTCAACTACTGTGTAATTCTTTGTGGCCCCAATACTGCTCTTCAATTTTTGTTTCAGGACTATGCAATACTCCCTGCTTTTTATATTCTTCGAATAATTCTTCTATGCCTCGCACTTCTATTCTGCAACTTGCAGTACCTGCAATAAAACTCTCTGCACCAGTCCGCACAGGTTTTATTCCCAAAAACAGGCTTCTTAATTTCTATGACCTATCGCAAGCTTCCCATAAATGGATTTCAGCATCATCACGAACAGCAATTGCAAAAGTCTTTTCCTGATGTCTTATTGTAAAGCCAAGCCGGTTAGAGTAATATTCACATGATTGCTTTATGACCTTAACCGGGAGAGCAGGAATGGTTTTTTTCATTTTCATATTATGCACAACAAGATTTACTCATCTGTATTGGTGGGCAAGCTACAGTGCCATAGCTGCAAAACACACAGCAATCTCCCTGCTTTGGCCTTATTACTGTTTCGCAATTTGTACACTTATAGAAATATTGACAAGCATCCGTGGGCATTGTTTCCTCTTTCTGAAAACCGCATTTGGGACAAGTGATAATAGATTGCAGTGTTAATGTCTTCTCCATTCTTTATTAGTTTTTGTCGCAGCAAGATTTGCCGCTTCCTTGTGAACATGATTTATCCTTTTCACAACTTTCTTCAGATGCAATACAAAGTTCTACATGAGGCATTTTGCCTTTGCTACATATTTCTCACCTGCTTGTTGTATCTGTTTCTCTACTTTATTATGTGCTTCTGTTGTTAAATCTTTGTAAAATGAAATGGAGAGAAACAAGTCAGCATAAATCTTTTCAATGTCTGCCTGGAATTGCTTTTCAAATGACGGCTTTATTAATTTCTTTTCTTTATAACCTTCAATCGTATTCTGTGCAATGATACCAGCTTCTTCTTTGCTTAATTTATCAACTTCTTTGCCTTTGAACCACTCACTGCTATTTGGAAATAAT
>DASTSN010000008.1:0-29577 GCA_035760665.1 Chitinophagaceae bacterium
TAGCTGCGCTGGAAAAAATAAAAGAAAGCCCTGATGTGGATATCGTGCTCAGCGATATCAATATGCCCGTGATGGATGGCCTCACGTTGCTTACCAGGCTTAATGAGCAAAACAGCCTTATCAAATCCGTAATTGTTTCTGCCTATGGAGATATGCAGAATATCCGCACAGCAATGAATCGCGGCGCTTTCGATTTTATTACCAAGCCTGTTGATTTTGAAGATTTGGAGCTTACCATGGAAAAGACCATCAGGCAGGTGAATCTTATGCGCGAAACTGTTAAGGCTATCAAGGAAAATAATATCCTGAAAATGTATGTAGATGAAACGGTGCTGAATTTTATGCAGCGCAAGGAATTTGAAAATACCCTTATGCTGAATGAAACTGTGGAAGCGACGGTCGTGTTTATCGACATCTGCAGTTTTACCACCATCAGTGAACATGAACCGCCGGATACCGTGGTGAAGTTGCTGAATCAATACTTTGAAGTGATGGTAAAAGAAATCATTGACCAGGGCGGCTACATTGATAAATTTATCGGGGATGCGATTATGGCGGTTTTTCGCGGCGATTACCATCTCGACAGAGCCATTGATGCCAGCCTGGCTGTACGGGCTGCTATTGAAAAACTACCCAGCGAAGCGGAACATGTCTCTTTTTTCCCCAAGGTATCAATTGGTATCAACAGCGGCGAGATGATTTCGGGGAATATCGGGTCGGCAAAACTGCGCCGCCTGGATTACACCGTTATCGGCGATGTGGTTAACACGGCTCAGCGGGTACAATCGGTTGCCAAAGAGCAGCAAATCGTGATTACAGAAACGGCTTATCAAAAAGTCAAGGAGTCGTTTAATTGCCGAAAACTGGGTGATGTCCAGCTGAAAAATAAACAGCAACCCGTCACCATTTACGAAGTACTGGATTAACGTTTCTTCCCGGACCCCTCCAAATTTTGTCTGCTAGTTTCGTAACTTTAGAAAAAGCGGTTATGACATATGCAGCTATCGCAGCCTTGCTGGGAAAAGAATATGAAACCCTGTTCACTCACACCTGCAAAACCATTTCACGGGAAGCCCTTCATCTGCCCGGCCCGGATTTTATAGATACAGTATTTGCCATGTCCAACAGGAATGCACAAACCTTGCGCAACCTGGCGCAATTGTTTCAGCATGGCCGCCTGGCTGGTACGGGCTATCTTTCCATCCTGCCGGTTGACCAGGGGGTTGAGCACAGTGCCGGCGCTTCGTTTGCGCCCAACCCACTGTATTTTGATCCCGAAAACATCGTACGGCTGGCGATAGAAGCTGGCTGCAATGCCGTGGCAACCACATTTGGTGGACTGGCCATGGTGGCCCGAAAGTATGCCCACAAAATTCCGCTGATTGTAAAGATGAACCATAACGAATTACTGACCTATCCCAATAAGCATGACCAGATCATGTTTGGGAGTGTGCGGGATGCGTGGAACCTGGGAGCTGCAGCGGTTGGGGCTACCATTTATTTTGGATCTGAAGAATCAAGCAGGCAAATTATTGAAGTATCCCAGGCCTTTGAAGAGGCGCATGAACTGGGCATGGCCACCATTCTGTGGTGTTATTTGCGTAACAGCGCTTTCAAAAAAGACAAAACGGATTACCATGTATCTGCGGACCTGACAGGACAGGCTAACTACCTGGGTGTCACAATACAAGCGGATATTGTTAAACAAAAACTTCCGGAAAACAATGGCGGCTACAAAGCCCTGAATATGGGGAGCAGCGGCTATGGAAAACTGGATGAACGCATGTATTCTCAATTAACCACTGATCACCCTATTGATCTTTGCCGTTACCAGGTGGCCAATTGCTACATGGGCCGTGCCGGGCTGATTAACTCTGGTGGTGCTTCTGCAGGTGCTGCTGACCTGAAAGAGGCTGTCGTAACAGCTGTGATAAATAAACGGGCCGGTGGTATGGGATTGATATCGGGGCGAAAAGCTTTTCAAAAACCAATGGAAGAAGGCATTGCCCTGCTGCATGCTATACAGGACGTATACCTCGAAAAAGCTATTACTGTTGCCTGATTTATAAGCTGTGTAAGATCAAAGACCGCCTCGGGAGGCTGCATACAGCTCATACCATTCCTGGCGATCCAAGTTGATTGAAAACGAATTGACAATATTCCGGATTCTTTTTTCACTGGTGGTACCGATAAGCGGTAATGCGCCAAGTTTTACGAGCCATGCCACGGCAATGGATTCAATATCGGCGTTATATTTTTCTCCAATCTCTTCCAGTTTTTTGCGGACCCGCACCGCCTGTTCATCGGTACCATTTTTAATACGGCCGCCTGCCAGCGGGGCTGCTGCCAATGGCCGCATGAATTTTTGCTTGATGTAATCCAGCTGGCCATTATCCAGGGCGGCTGTGTTCAGTAAGTTTAAATCTATATGATTGGTGACAATGGGAACACGTAAAAAAGCTGCCAATAACTGGTGCTGAAATACTGAAAAATTAGCAATACCAATATTGCGCACTTTTCCGGAACTGCGCAGCTTTTGCAGGGTGAGGGATGTTTCTTCCAGGTCGGAAAGCGGATCCAGGTGATCCAGCAGGAAGATATCGATATAATCTGTTTTTAATCGTCGCAGGGAGTTTTCTACGCTGCGGGTGATGTGCTCGCTGGAGGTATCATAATGCTTTATCCGCACGGATGTGTCACCGGGTAGTGGTACCCTGATCCCGCATTTGGTAAATAGTACAAGATCTTCCCGGCGGAAGGACTTACGGCTGATCAGTTTGCCAAAGAGTTCCTCTGCCATTCCGTTGCCATAAATATCCGCATGATCAAAGGTATTAATGCCCAGCTCCAGGCAGAGGTTTACGATCTTTTCCATGGAGTCGGGTGCATTGTCCGACTCGTCTGTCCAACGCCAGAAACCATAGATAGCAGGTGACACTTTGGGACCGGAATCACTGAGGAAGATTTTTTCCATAAAAACGAATGAGGCTGCCGGGCAGCGATAAGGAATTTTATTGGATTCAAAATTACGGAAATAAGTAAACGGGTCTGTGGCTGTCACAAGTATGCCGTAACTGAATTTCAACTACTGTACTTTGCGCAAACATTAGTTTCCTATTTTTGCGGTCCCGCAGGAGAGATGCCGGAGTGGTCGATCGGGACGGTCTCGAAAACCGTTGTACGGGCAACTGTACCGAGGGTTCGAATCCCTCTCTCTCCGCCACAAATAATCTATTCAGGTCAAATTTTAGTTAAAAAGTCTGCACGTGCCTGGTTTTTGCAAGCTGTTTGATTACGGTCTTATACTTGCTTACTGAATTATAGTCCTCTATTGTTTTTGAATACGACGTTTGTTTTCAGTTTCACCTGAAATAATTTACTGATTGACTCATCTCATTGGGCTGATATCATTACTGCGCCTAATTTTAATCAGTTCACACAGTAGCCGATATCATCGTTTTAAAACAATTTTCATTTTGATATTTGTTTCAATTTTTTTGTTTTATTCTTAAATATTATGACATGAAAGCACTAGAAGGAAAAGTAGCTATTATTACCGGCGCAGGTTCTGGCATTGGCAGAGCGACCGCTGAATTATTTGCCCTCGAGGGGGCAAAAGTTGTTGTGTCCGATGTAAACGAAATACACGGGGAGGAAGTAGTGCAAGGAATAAAAAAGACAGGCGGCGATGCAATTTTTGTAAAAGCCGATACATCAGTTGCGGCAGATAATGATAAGCTTGTCAAAAAGGCTTTGCAGCAATATGGCCGGCTGGATGTGGCAGTCAATAATGCCGGCATTGGCGGGCCCCTAGCTGCCACCGGTGATTATCCGCTGGATGGCTGGCAAAAAGTGATTGATATTAACCTGACTGGTGTGTTTTATGGATTGCGTTATCAGCTTCCAGAAATGGAGAAAAACGGCGGCAGTATTATAAATATGGCCTCCATACTGGGACAAGTTGGAACAAAATTTTCTCCCGCTTATGTGGCTGCCAAGCATGGGGTGATAGGATTGACAAAAGCGGCTGCGCTGGAATATGCCGATAAAAATATCCGCATCAATGCTATTGGGCCGGGTTATATCAAAACCCCATTGGTGATGAATAGCCTGGATGATTCAACATTACAAAGCTTAAAAAAAATGCACCCGGTGGGCAGGCTTGGCGAACCCGCTGAAATTGCTGAACTAATACTTTGGCTGGCATCTGATAAATCTTCATTTGTAACAGGTTCGTATTACCCGATCGACGGCGGCTACCTGGCGCAGTAAAGCATCCCGGGTTATTATTGGCAGTTCTCTTCTATATACCCGTGAACACTAATTAATTTTTTAAGGGAAGAAATATTACGACTTCCTGGTGCAGCAAACTATTTGAAAAGCGGCAGCATGTGTACATTTATTTTGTTTTAGCCGGAATGAAAACGAATAGATGCAAAAAGAGTTCTGTATAAAGTTGTAAACATTCTGCAATGAAATCTGTTATACAAATACATTTGCACATTTAGCGATACTCATTTTTTACATCAAATGGAATAGTATGAATAATGATCTTTCTGGAAAAGTAGCCTATATCACAGGCGGTAGTAAGGGAATCGGATTTGGCATTGCAAAAATATTACTGGAAAATGGTATGCGGGTGGCAGTTAGCAGCCGGCATCTCGATGCGGCGCAAAAAGCCGCCAGCCAGCTTTCTACTGATGCTTCAAAAATCCTGGCGCTGGAATCGGATGTAAGTTCAGCCGAGTCAGAAATCAATGCGGTTAAAAAAATTATTTCCCATTTTGGCAGACTGGATGTGCTGGTTGCCAACGCAGGTGTGGGATTCTTTGCCAATATTGAAATGATGACCGAAGCTGATTGGAAAGCAACCATTGACACCAACCTGACAGGTGTGTTTCATAGTGTGAAAGCCTCCCTTGATGCACTTAAACAATCGAAAGGATATATTATCACAATTGCCAGCCTGGCGGGTACTAATTTTTTCGAAAATGGGGCAGCATACAACGCCAGCAAATTTGGGTTGGTTGGTTTCTCGCAGGCGATTATGCTTGACCTAAGAAAATATGGAATCAAGGTTACGACCATTATGCCCGGTTCTGTAGCTACTTATTTTAATAACCATATTCCCAGCGAAGCGGATGCCTGGAAAATTCAACCGGAAGATATCGGACAAATTGTACTGGATCTTTTGCAGATGCATCCCAGAACGTTACCCAGCAAAGTGGAAGTACGGCCTGCAATGCCTTCCAAATAAAAATAAAACCTACTAAAAATCCCTGGACCTATACCAGGGATTTTTTTATGACTGCACAATTTTGCCCTCGCGCAGTTGCAGTTTTTTTGTAACACAAACGGGTATGTCTTCTTCGTAATGGCTTACGTACAGGAGCGTGACCGGAAGCCTCGAACACAGCTCATCAATCAGCGATGTAAAATAAACTGTTTGCCCCTGATCGAGCCCCTGTGTTGGTTCATCCAAAATCAGGAGTGGCGGATTCTTAACCAATGCTCTGGCCAGCAATATCATTCGTTGCTGGCCCAGGGATAACTGGAATAGGGCTTTCATTTTGAAATTCGCTAACCCGAGGAGGTCGATGTAAGTATTTACCTGTTCGGCCTGCGCTATCGTTAGCTTTTTAAATAATCCAATTGTGTCAAACAAGCCAGAAGCAACAACGTCAAAACAGGTAGCGGTTTTTTCAAAATATAAATGTAGCTCCGGAGAAAGGTATCCGATTTGCCGTTTAATATCCCAGATGCTTTCACCCTTTCCCCGACGCTTGTCAAATAAATACATTTCATTCGCATAAGCCTGGGGGTTATCTGCCGTTATAAGGCTCAGGAGGGTTGATTTGCCTGCGCCGTTTGGACCTGAGATGCTCCAGCACTCGCCGCGTTTAACGGTCCAGTTTATTTGATCAAGAATTTTCTTATCACCATACCTGACGGACACACTCACCATTTTCACAGCGTTATCAAAGATTGGTTTGTTGGCAGGTATAAATTTTTCAAGGGTGTTCATTTGGTCAAAGGACGGCGCAGTATTATCATCAAGCAGTTCAGTTTTGATGATCCCTTTTTTACCAGTCGCAGTAAATACACCATCTTTCAGCAAAGCCACATGTGTAATGCAGCTTGGTAGTTCTGAATGGCTGGTCAGCAAAATCAGGTAAATTCCTTTTTCGGTGATTGTATTGATAATTGAATGCAGCGTTTCCCGGCCTTCTTTATCTAATCCGGTAAAAGGATTATCCAAAATCAGCAGGGAAGGATTCGCCAGTAGTGCCTCTGCCAGCTGCAGTCGTTTATTCTCACCATTGGAAAGCTGAATCAGCGGAGTTTCGAGGAGCTTCGTCAGCTGTAGCAGGTCAATCCAGTATTGGTGATTTTCGTTCAGCAATGGCTGCCCGGTATAGGCTTGCAGGGCTTCTCTTACTGTTATCGTATCGCCTGCATCCGATGCATTAAACCGTTGCTGATAATAGAAATCAGCCATATTGGATAAATTTCGAAAACGATGCTGCTGTTCTACCAATATTGGTTTTACAGGCACGTTGGTTTGCCCGGGGAGATGAAAGGTGATGCTGCCGTTGAAAAATCGCCGGCCGGTTATTGCATGCGCCAGGGTGGTTTTACCACTTCCTGATGCGCCAATAATTGCCCATTGTTCATGTTTGTTAATAGTAAGATTACAGTTGTTAATGGCATACAAATTACCATTCCGTACTGACACATTTTTTAATAATACAACAGGCTGGTCTTTCTGCATTGCAGGATTTAATTTTCTGTAAAGGTTAAAGATAAATTGGGAAAACAGAAAGCCATTCGGTGCATGCTTATTTTTTGAGAAATAAAATAGGCAATTAAAAATCCCGGCGCCGGGCCGGGATTTTTTTGGTTAACGGTGATGGGTACGGTGGCAAAATAGGCTTATTGTTTTATGATTTTTTGCAGGCAGGCAATGTCCTGGCCGGTTTGAATTCTGGCAATATAAATACCACTGGTAAATTTTCCGATATTGATCGTGTTGATACCGGCTTGTAATTGCTGGCTGGCAACCATTTTACCAGATTGGTCAAACAATTGTACTGTCGTAACGCTGGTATTAGTACTTCCGCTTTCGCCGGAAATATGAACGAGATCACTTGTAGGGTTGGGCCACACGGCATAACGTTTCTTATCGTTTGTAAGGCTTACCGTTTTGACTGCCGAATATGTAAAGGCTCCATCCGTGTCTACCTGCTTAATACGGAAGTAAATCTTCCCGTTTATTTTATTACTGTAGTTGTACGAATAGGTTTCTACGGATGCTGGTTTATTATTGCTAGTGCTAGGAATGAATGTCACAGACTGCCAGGTTGAACCATCGTAGCTGCACTCCACATAAAAACCACGGTTATTTTCTTCTGCAACCTGCCAATTGAGCGAAACAGTGTTATTGCTTTGAAGTGTTGCAGAAAAATTCAGCCATTTTACGGCAAGTACCGCTGACGGATAATTCTGCGAGGTAAGGTCATTACTCATGCCATTGGGGCTCATATTGGCAATGAACTGCAAGGAAGCACCTGACACTGTTTGCTGCCGGTACAATTTGTTATCGCTGGATGCCAGGTAAATATCGCCGTTTACATCAAAGGCAATTCCCTGGAAACTATTATTGTTTGGCGTTGCCGTAGTGGGATCCATATAACGCTGCACGACAATCTGCGATACGTTGGTTGCAGGTATCGGGGCTGAAATTTTATAAATGCCATAGTAACTGTTACTGGAGGTGACGAGCCAGATATTGCCGTAGCCGTCCATCGCCATATCACCGGAGTTCTGGGTTTGAATAATGCTCGAAACATTATTGCCGTCCTGGTCAATAAAACTGGATGTGATAGTAGTCCAGGTGTCAGCAGCGATATTATAAAAATACAGGTTCCCGTTTACATCGATTGTGTAGTAGCCTGTTGCTGTAGCATTCATGCAACCGGTATGGGTAGTGATAGAAAAATTGGGCGTTGCCAGCGTAGAAACAGTACCTGTCGAAGGATCAAACGAAACAAACTCAGGATTTGATACACCGGGATTGCGTTTGAAATAATAAAACTTATTATTTGTCGGGCTGTATGCCAGTCCGTTTGGCTGGCTGGGTGATTTGCCAGCGTAAGTTGTATTTTTAATAATATTACCGCCTCCGGTAACTGCGTCAACTTCGTAAATAGCACCATTGCCGGTTAAGCCATAAATAAATTTGGAGGGACTGCCGAGAGTAAAAGGGTAGGTTTGAGCTGCCAATTTACCGGCAAAGAGCATCAGCAGGGCTGGGGCTACAAATTTCAACACTCCATTTACTTGATGAGTAAAAGTCAGTTTCATTTTTTAGGGTTTACAGATTAAAAAAACTGATTTTTCTGCCGGATGAATTGGATAAGGAATATCGTTAGTGAACCTAGAGCCGTAATTGCCGAAAGCCGTCCTGTCGTTTAAAATCCGTTGATCCGTAAATGATGAAGAGAAATTTCTGTAAGGAATTTTACGTAGCGAAGTTTGCAATTCATCATAAGGTTCGGATCAAATACGATGTAAATTTAATAACGAAAAATACGAATCTGCAATAGGAAAAATACGTTAGTCGGTGGGTTGGTATTTTTATATCATTGTAATCCACTGAATATCTGTCATTTAAATATGTATTATTTTTTTTCAAAAATTCATATTAAGGCCACCTTTTTCTAAATAACCCGTTTATTTACTGGTTGGTTAACAGAGGAAGAACATCAATTTTATTCAATCCGTTTTTGATTTTCGTAAAAAGGCCAGAAAATTTCCCCTTTTCCGGCACAGATCTTTTTAATGCGATTTTTCATAGCAGATGCCAAAATCTAATTCTTCGTGTAACGACTGTTTTAATTTTCCACAAGAGGTTAATAATTACTGCTTAAAAGGGCATACCCGGTTTTGGTATATTTGCCGGTATGCTATTGGCAGCCTAAGCTGCAAACAAGGGGAAAATCGAATCTAAGTAGTTTAAAATCAACCTGGTAGATTTTGTCTGCCTGTAAGAACAGGATTTTGTTATGGTAAAAGAAAAAGAAACATCCAACCTTTTTGATTACACTGAAGACAGTATAAAATCGCTCGACTGGAAAGAACACATCAGGCTTCGTCCCGGTATGTACATTGGTAAACTTGGCGATGGCAGCAGCCCGGATGATGGGATTTATGTGCTGGTAAAAGAAGTCATGGACAACTGTATTGACGAATACACAATGGGCTATGGAAAAACCATTGAACTGGCTGTTGAGGGTAAGCAGGTAACGGTTCGGGATTATGGTCGTGGAATCCCTTTAGGAAAGGTTGTGGATGTCGTTAGTAAGATTAATACCGGCGCAAAATATGACAGCAAGGCATTTCAGAAATCGGTAGGGTTGAATGGTGTTGGTACAAAAGCTGTGAATGCACTCAGTAACTATTTCAAGGTAACAGCTATTCGGGAAGGAAAGGAGAAAACGGCAGAATTTGAACGGGGTGTTTTGATTAAAGAATACAAAGAAGCAAAAACCGGTGAACAAAACGGAACGCTTGTCACGTTCATACCTGATGAAACGGTATTTAAGAATTTCAAGTTTCACCCGGAGTTCCTGGAAAATCAGATTTGGAATTATTGTTTCCTGAATGCAGGGTTGAAAATCGTATTCAACGGCAAAACCTTTATCAGCAAAAATGGGTTACTGGACCTGTTGCAGCGCAAATCAAATGAAGACGAAATACGCTACCCCATCATCCACCTCAAAGGCGATGATATTGAAGTAGCCATTACACACAATAATGATTATGGCGAAGATTTGTACAGTTTCGTAAACGGGCAGCATACCACGCAGGGTGGTACTCATCAGCAGGCTTTTCGTGAAGCTTTTGTAAAAACGGTTCGTGATTTTTATAAAAAAGATTATGATGCCGCTGATATCCGCACCGGTATTGTTGCGGCTATTTCTGTAAGAGTGGTGGAGCCGGTTTTTGAATCCCAAACGAAAACCAAACTGGGATCAGTGAATGTGGATGTGGATGGCCCCAGCATGCGGCAGTTTGTGGGTGATTTTCTCTCCAAAGAGCTGGATAATTTTTTGCATAAAAATCCCGCCACTGCTGATGCATTGAAAAAACGCATTGAGCAGAGCGAACGGGAGCGAAAGGAACTGGCGGGCATAAAAAAATTGGCAAATGAACGGGCCAAAAAAGCAAATCTTCATAACCGCAAGTTGCGTGATTGCCGCTACCATCTTAATGAAGAACCGCCGGCACGTGGCCGCGAGGAGTTTATTGCCAAGCAAAATGAAAGCACCATTTTCATTACAGAAGGCGACAGTGCAAGCGGTTCCATCACCAAGGCAAGAAATGTGGAAACACAGGCAGTTTTCAGCCTGCGTGGTAAGCCGCTGAACTGTTACGGTCTTACGAAAAAGGTAGTTTATGAAAATGAAGAATTTAACTTGTTGCAGCATGCATTGAATATTGAAGAAGGGCTGGAAGGGTTGCGGTATAATAATGTGGTCATTGCCACAGATGCCGATGTGGATGGTATGCACATTCGCCTCTTGCTGATGACATTCTTCCTGCAGTTTTTTCCTGATTTAGTGAAGCATGAAAAAGTTTATGTGCTGGAAACGCCGCTCTTCCGTGTAAGAAATAAGCAGGAAACAATTTATTGTTATGATGAAACAGAAAAGCAGGCGGCAATTAAGAAACTCGGCGGCAAGCCTGAGATAACCCGGTTCAAAGGATTGGGAGAAATCAGCCCCGATGAATTTGCCCGCTTCATCGGCCCGGATATGCGCAAACAACTGATGCGGCTTGAGCAGGGCGATCACATACAGTTGCTACTGGAATATTATATGGGAAAAAATACGATGGAACGCCAGGAATTTATTATCGACAACCTGCGGTTTGAAATGGATAAAGCAGAAGAAACGGAAGCACTTTGACAAAACTGGCTATCATACGAAAGGCAAAGTCTCTTTTCATGAAGTGGAAACTGCATGGTCTTTTTGAGCCGGTCAGTGGTATGCTCATGAATGCTGTGTACATGTCAAAACTGAGTGAATGGCGCAGTAAAACGAAGGTGAACGGATATAACGATTGGTATCAAACAAACTGGGACTATAACCGGCGTACTCAACTGTATGAAGCGATAAGCCAGCAGGAAAATTTGCACAGCGATCCGATTGATTATTTTGAATTTGGAGTTTGCGGCGGCTATTCATTTAAATGGTGGCTGCAAAAAAATACGAACCAGCAGTCGCGTTTTTTTGGTTTTGATACTTTTGAAGGATTGCCGGAAAAATTTGGACCCTTTGGTAAAGGCGCAATGGCGGTAGCGCTTGAATCGCTGGATATTCACGATCCTAGAGCATCTTTTTACAAAGGTTTATTTCAGGATACTTTGATACCATTCCTGGAAGAGTATAAGCATACACGAAAAAAACTGGTGCATCTTGATGCCGATTTATTCAGCTCTACGCTTTTTGTTTTATCGCAATTGTACAGGTTTTTAAATGATGGGGATATCTTATTGTTTGATGAATTTGCTGTACCAAAACATGAATTCCAGGCCTTTAAAATATTTACCGAAAGCTTTTATGTGAAGTATGAAGTAATCGGAGCTGCTAATAATTACTTATTCCTTGCAGTAAAAATAAATAAACAATGATTGTACATATTGTTTTTAATGAGAGTGAAGTAGACTTAATGAAGCAAGTGATTGAAATGGATGAATCCCTTTCCGGGGATGTGACACTGATAAGAGATGATTTTGCTGTTGGCCCGCTTACCGGTCTGGACACGCCAGAGGGCTGGAATGCCCGGGTGGAATGGTGGAGGTCTTTACTGGCCGCATCTCCTTACGGGCAGGATTTGGCAGGAAGTTTTGATGACAGGGAAACAATTCAGGCAATTATAACAAAGCTTGATGAAGATCCCGATCTGCAGGTTTGGCTTTGGATGGGGCAAAACCAGCACGATGTGTGCGGCTATTACTGGCTGATGCCTCAATTAAAAAACTACCAGGGACGGATCATGGTGATTTATCTTAATAATCTACCTTTTATTAACGAAAAAGGACAACTTTTCTATCCTTCATGGCTACACGAAATTCAACCGAAGGAATTTCTGAAAGCAAAAAAACTGGCACGACCAATTACTTTAAGTGAGTTTGAAGTGGATCCGGATGAATGGAAGCGTCTTTGCGACGAAAATGCGCTCGTCCGGGCGCTGGAAGGGGGGAAAAAGATTACTGGCAGAAGTGAAGATTTTTATGACAATGAAATTTTGAAAAACCTGTCAACTGACTGGCAGAAAGCAAACAGGTTATTGAGCAACACACTTCATCGTATGAAAATAAAAACAGGTGATGTTTTTATCATGTGGCGAATAAAAACCCTGATCGCCGAGGGTAAAATTGAAATCATGGGTGATGCGGCAAAAGGCTGGAAAGAATTTGATGTAAAACTTCCTGGTGTACAAACTGAAAATTTGCAGGAAGAGCAGCTAAAAACTAATTGAGTAAACCTATGGCGAAGTCAAAAATAGCAGAACAGTTTCAGCAGAATGATTCGGGATTACAGGGACAGTACAAGAGCTGGTTCCTGGATTATGCATCCTACGTAATTTTAGAAAGAGCTGTACCGGCAGTGGAAGATGGATTGAAACCGGTGCAACGCCGTATCCTTCATGCCATGAAAGAAATGGATGATGGCCGGTTTAATAAAGTAGCAAATATCATCGGCCAGGCCATGCAGTACCATCCGCACGGAGATGCAAGTATCGGTGATGCCCTGGTGAATTTAGGGCAAAAAGACCTACTGATTGATACACAAGGTAACTGGGGAGATGTGCGGACCGGTGATGATGCCGCCGCCGCCCGTTATATTGAAGCCCGCCTGAGCAAATTTGCACTGGAAGTGGCTTTTAACCCAAAAACAACGGTTTGGCAGTTAAGCTATGACGGCCGGAAGAATGAACCGGTCGCTCTGCCAATGAAATTTCCCCTGCTGCTGGCGCAAGGTGCCGATGGCATTGCAGTCGGGTTGTCTACCAAAATTCTTCCACACAACTTTTGCGAGCTGATTGATGCTGCTGTAAAATACCTGCGGGGCAGAAAATTTGATCTGTATCCTGATTTCCAGACCGGCGGAATGATCGATGTAAGCGATTACAACCAGGGGAAACGCGGCGGTAAAGTTAAAGTAAGAGCCCACATAGAAGAAGCGGATAAAAAAACACTCGTAATAAGGAGTGTTCCTTACGGTGTCACGACCACCCAGCTCATGGAATCAATCGTGAAAGCAAATGACCAGGGAAAAATTAAAATTAAAAAAGTTACCGATAATACGGCTGCAGATGTAGAAATCCAGATTGACCTGGCGCCCGGCATTTCCACTGATATTACAATCGATGCCTTATATAAATTTACCGACTGCGAGATTTCCATTTCGCCCAATGCCTGCGTTATCGTAGATATGAAGCCACGCTTCCTTGATGTGCAGGAGCTATTAAAACTTTCGGTTGATAAAACAAAAGATCTGCTGGAGCAGGAACTGAAAATCAAACTGGCAGAACTGCAGGAGAAATGGCATTACACGTCGCTGGAAAAAATATTCTTTGAAGAAAAGATTTACAAAGAACTGGAAAAGAAACACGAAACATGGGACAAAGTGCTGGATGCCATTGATAAGGCTTTTATCCCATTTAAAAAGCAGCTGAAACGCGAAATTACCCGTGATGACATTATTAAATTAACGGAAAAGCCTGTTCGCCGGATTTATAAACTGGATATTGATGAATTAAATGCGCAAATCAAAGGACTGGAAGCAGACATCAAACAAGTAAAACACGACCTGAACAACCTGGTTGATTTTACCGTTGCTTACTATGAAAACCTGCTAAAAAAATATGGAAAGGGACGGGAACGCAGAACGGAAATCAGGCAGTTTGAAGTGATTGAGGCCCGGCAGGTTGCCATTGTGAATACAAAATTGTATGTCAACAAGAGCGAAGGCTTCATCGGCACAGGATTAAAAAAGGACGAATTTGTCTGTGACTGTTCAGACCTTGATGATATTATTGCGTTTACCAAACGCGGTATCATGAAAGTGGTGAAAGTATCTGATAAAACATTTATCGGAAAAGATATTATTCATGTGGCGGTTTTCAGAAAAAATGACGACAGAACAACCTATAACATGATTTATGTGGATGGCAGCAGTGGTATTAGTTATGCAAAACGGTTTAATGTTACCGGCGTGACGCGGGATAAAGAATATGATCTTACCAAAGGACATGATAAATCCAGGGTGCATTATTTTTCTGCCAACCCGAATGGCGAAGCAGAAGTGGTAAAGGTTGTATTAGGGAATTGCCCGGCCCGAATAAAGGAATTTGATTTTTATTTTGAGGAACTTGAAATAAAAGGACGCAGTAGCATGGGCAATCAGGTAACGAAATACCCGGTTAAGTCTGTGAAGTTTAAAGAAGCGGGCCGCTCAACACTCGCCGGGAAAAAGCTTTGGTATGATGAACAGTTTGGCCGGCTGAACACTGATGCGAAAGGAACCCTCCTTGGTACATTTGATGAGGAAGATAAAATACTTGTGATTTTCAACGATGGTTATTACGAAGTAACTGACCAGGAACTGACGCAAAAAATAGATGCGGAAAAAGTGCTTCTGATTGAAAAATTCAACCCGGAAAAAGTGATTACGGCAGTATATGTTGATCAGGAAAAGAAACAGTTCCTGGTAAAACGGTTTAAGATTGAAACTTCCACTCTGAAAAGTAAATTTCTGTTTATTAAAGAAGGAGAAGGGAATTATGTGGAAACGGTTACTACAGATGGTGAGCCCGTGCTAGCCGTACAGCAGGGCAGGGGTGCTCAGGTGCGCAGAGGCAAATTTAAAATTACGAAGTTGGCCGATGTGATGGGATGGAAGACTGTTGGTACCAAACTGGTTGACTTTAGCAAAAGCGTAGAAATGGAGTGGGAAAAGAAAAAAGATGATAAAAACCAGCCGGAATTGTTTGATGAATAAAGTTTGAGGTGCTGTAATCATTTTCCTGATCGCCTGAACCGCACGGTGGCGTTTTTATCCAGGCTGCTGGACAGCCTTATTTCATAACGTTTGTCACCATCATAAATAACCATCAGTGCAGTATTCGGCGGGATGGCACCAAGGTTATCGGCAAACATAGTGAGCTCATTCACCTCTTTCGAGGAGTCAAGCACCAGGTTAAAATGTACAGCTTTTGTGCTGATCATCCGGTTGAAAGCCAGCAACTGGTTGTTGAAGAAAACGGAAATAGAATCGCCATCCACTTCACCATTGTCGTAAAAGTCAACTTTGATAGAGTCAGAATGAACAGTTATCTCATCGGCTACTACGTTTTCTCTTTCTTTGTATTGCTTTTCAATCACGTAGTTAATGACTTTCCGCTGTATAATATTTGCTGCAACCAGTGTGTCAGTGGCTGAAGGTTTCCAGACCTGGTACGTTTCTTTATAAAGCCGCAGGGCATTTAACACTGAATCCTGGTTCACAACGCCGCCATCTTTGTTTAAAGTAAAACTAATATCGGCGCAGGTATTTTTGTACGCTTCCTGGCCGGCAAAAATGCCAATCAGTTTACTGTCGGCTTTTGAAACCCGCAGGGTGGCAATCAGGTTCATAATGCAGTCCACTTCCATATTTGCAAGCGAACCGTGGTACGTGACAGGAACATCAAAAAGCGTCAGCCGCCTGCTTGCTGCATTATAATTTCCGTTTACGGCAATGCTGCGGAATGTGTTTTTGAAATAATAATTCAGTACGCCTTTTACCTGTGATTTATTTTGATTTAGCACTAATTCTACGAGGTAATTGTTTGCAGAACTGCTGGTTTTTACATTGGCATTACCATACCAGTAACCTGATACGGTTTGTGCATTGGCCGAAAAGGAATAAAACAGGATGATGCCCGCAAGGAATTGTTTCATGCGTATGGAAGAGACAAAAATCATGCTTTATTTCTGTTCTGCAACGATAAAAATTATTTTACATATCGCTTCATTTCTCTTTCAACATCTTTTTGACGAATGCTTTCCCGTTTATCGTGCAGTTTTTTCCCTTTGCCCAGACCGATTTCAATTTTTACCAGGTTTTTGTCATTAAAATACACACGCAGGGGCACCAGGGTATACCCTTTTTCTTTGAGACTAGCTTCTATCTTTTTGATTTCTCTTTTTTGCAGTAATAATTTCCTGTCGCGGGCAGGGTCGTGATTGTAGGCTGTGCCGTGTGAATATTCGGCTATGTGCATGTTTTTTAGCCAAACTTCGCCTTTGTGAACAATACAATAGCTATCATTAAAACTTGCTTTGCCGGCTCTTAGTGATTTAACTTCGGTGCCGGTTAATACGATGCCGGCATCGAATTTTGCATCGATGAAATATTCAAAATAGGCTGAACGATTTTTAATTTCCATTGACTTGAGCCCTTCAGAATCTTCGATAAATGTGCAGATCAAACATTAGGATGACCGGCTTGTTGCCTGCTAGTTTTTGAAAAGTGTGAGCACAGTAGCCAGTTTTTCCTTTAATTCATTTCTTGGTACAATGAAATCAAGGAAACCGTGTTCTAGAATAAATTCGCTGCGCTGGAATCCTTCCGGCAGATCTTTCTTGATTGTTTCTTTAATTACCCGCGGACCGGCAAAACCAATGAGTGCGCCGGGTTCTGCAATATTCAGGTCGCCCAGCATACCAAAAGACGCCGATATACCGCCAAAAGTCGGATCGGTGAGCAGGGAGATATAAGGCAATTTGGCATCACTGAGTTGAGAAAGTTTACCGCTGGTTTTTGCAAGCTGCATTAGGGAGAATGCACTTTCCATCATCCGTGCGCCGCCGCTTTTACAAATAACGAGGTAAGGCAGTTTGTGCTCAAGACAGTAATCCACCGCTCTGGAAAATTTTTCTCCCATTACACTGCCTAAAGAACCCCCGATAAACTCAAAGTCCATACAGGCAACAACCAGTTCGTGTTCTTTCACTTTTCCTACAGCCACCCGCATTGAATCCTTCAGGTTGGTTTTGCTCCAGATTTCTTCCAGTCGTTGCTGGTAGGGTTTTAAATCGGTAAAGCCTAAAAAGTCTTTACTCCGGATATTATCAAATAGCTCTGTAAATTGTTTGTCATCAAACAGTATGTCGTAATATTCTTCGCTGCCTATGCGGTGGTGATAGTTGCATTTTGGACAAACAAACAAACTTTCCCGCAGGTCAGAAACGGTGCAGATGTAGCTGCATTCCGGGCATTTTGCCCAAAGTCCTTCGGGCGTTTCTTTTTTTTCCGATGTGGAGGTAAGGATTCCTTTCTTAATACGCTTAAACCATCTGCTTTTTGTTTCTTCTGTTTTTCCTTCTTCGCCTGCCAGGTTGGCATCAAAATCTTCGAATTGCTTAGCCATAACCATATTGTTAGGTTACAAATATAGGGTAGTCTGCTGAAAATTGTTTTGCATAAAAACCCCGACCGGAGGCGGGGTTTTTGACGTTGGGAGATGCGTTTTTTCTAAAAAATCAAAAGGCTTTTTTATCAGGATTCCCAGCCATTTCAATCATAGCAGTTAATTCCTGTATTAATTTGTCATCGCTACCATCAAAACCAATGGATTTAAAGCGGATTGTTCCTTCTTTGTCAATAACAAATTTAGTCGGGATGCCTTCCACTTTAAACTGGTCGACCACTTTATCCTCGGTATCCAGCAATACGTTAAAGCTGTACTTATTTTTTGTGATAAAATCCTGGGCGTTTTTCTTCTTGTCATCAACCCGCTCCCAGGTATCGATAAAGAGGAATTTTACGTCCTGGTTGTCTTTATATTTTGTAACCATTTTCTGCATGGCAGGGAAGGAGGCTTTACAGGGGCCACACCAGGTAGCCCAAAAGTCCACCACCACTACTTTGCCTTTCAGGTCATTGATGGCAACTTTGGAACCATCAAGGTTGTACAAAGCAAATGAAGGACTGGTTTGATTGAGTATAGCTTTCTGCAATTCTTCCAGCAGCGCCAGGTAACTTTCTTTTTGCAAACCGGCCACATACTCATCAAATCCGGCTTCTGATTTATTGGATTTGATATATTCTTTTTTAAGAATTTCCTTTATTGCAGCAGTGGCTTTACCATTTTTTATAAAATCCTCTAACTGGGGTTTCAGTTTTTTGGCCGGCAGTACTTTTTCCGCTACCAGGGCATAGGTATTATTTTCATCGGCACTTTTGCCTTCTGCGATATTGATGGCCGCATCTTTTGTGTAGGGATAGGCCTCTTTGTACTTACCAAGTTTGTATAAAACCATCGCATAGGTATCGGCGTACATGCCGTAAGCTCCTCGGCGGCTTTTTTCCCATTGCTTATCAGTCATGTAATCGGGCTTAGGCGCTGTGGGCTTTTCCCATTCCTGTTTAGCCGTAGTGGCTGCAAACTTTGCCAGTTCTGCTGCATACGGCAGGTTATCGTTTTCTTTTTGCATTTCCCAGGCCGTGTTATTATAGAGGGATGCAAGCTGACTTTTATCCTGCACATTCGCATTGGCAACAGCTTTTTTAAAACCATCCCAGTCTTTTTTGTTGGAATAGGCATAAGCTATCTCAAGTTTGTAGAGTGGGATGTTTTCCTGGAGGCCTGTCCAGTTTGGATCTGTTGCCGATTTTGCAATAATCTCGTTTAATAAAGCTTGTTTTTGGGCAGGATCGGATTCGCGGTAAAATTTGTTGATCGTTTCCGTAACCACCCATTTACCCTGTGGATATTTTTCCTTTTTTAATCCTGCAATGAAGCCTGCCTGCTGTGGTAGTTTAGCTATACCATAAAGGGATTCCAGGTAGCTATAATCTTCTTCTTTTTCCAGTCCTTTCTTCAAAGCAGCTTCTATTTCTTTTTGTACAGTAGTTGTAAACTTATCTTTGTCTTCGCTGCTTAGCAATCGCAGGTAAGCCACCATGTTATCCTGCTTAGTTTGCGGATATAATTCAAACTCTTTTTCCAGGCTTTGCATTGCTTTCCTGCCATCCCTGTCCACACCTGCATTGCTGCCATAGTATTGATAAAAGAGCGACTGATTTGCGTAAGCGCCTTTTTTTATCTTTTCGCCATCATATAACAGCATTTTATAGCCGTCGTTATTGTTATTGTCAAACTTGGCATCAGCGGCAAAACTGAAGAACAGGAAATTACCAGCCGAATCTGTTTGTAGGGTGCCGGTGTATTTTCCGTCTTTTTTGGTTAAGGTAATATCAAAAGCCTTCATGGTTTTGCCACCAAATTCGTAAGCAACGGCCTCTACGGGAGAAAGTGTGCCAGCAATATCACCAGCAGGTTCATACGTAAAAGTGATTAGTTCACCGGCTTTGGGTTTTTCGGGAGTGTATGTGAAATTATCCTGTGCATTCACTGATACAGTAAGTATTGTCAGTGCAAGGCTTAGAACTTTCAAGAGGTTCATATGCTTGGTTTTGATGTTATAAAGTAATTTCCTAAGATAAGGTTTATTTTTTTAGCACCGTTTCAAAAAGTGCAAAAATTCGTTTGTATTCGTCAGTCCAGCTACTGGGTTCTACAAAACCATGATCTTCCATGGGATAGGGGGCAATTTGCCAGTTATCCTTTCCCAGTTCAATTAACCGTTGTGTCAGCTCAATGGCATCCTGGAAATGGACATTCACATCCATCATTCCGTGACAAATGAGTAAATGTCCTTTTAGTCCGTCAGCAAAGTAAAGTGGCGAACTACGCCGGTAAGCAAGGCTGTCATTAAATGGTTCGTTCAAAATGTCAGACGTGTACCCATGATTATAATTTGCCCAATTGGTAACAGGTCGTAACGCGGCTCCAGCTGCAAAAACGTCCGGGGTGGTAAACATGGCCATCAGTGTCATAAAACCACCGTAAGAGCCGCCATACATACCAACATGTTTCGGATCTACGCCAAAGCGCTGAACCAAATAATTAACGCCGTCAACCTGGTCGTCAAGATCTTTGCCACCCATGTGCCGATAAATAGCGGTGCGCCAGTCCCGTCCGTAGCCGGCACTTCCCCTGTAATCGATATCCAGTACATAATACCCGTTATCTGCCAACATATTATTAAACATATACTCTCTGAAATAGAGGCTCCACCACTTGTGCGCATTTTGCAGGTACCCTGCACCGTGTACAAATAACACGGCGGGCTTATTGGGAGCCGGATTTTCCGGTTTGTACAATCGGGCATATACTTGTGCACCATCCCGTGCTGTAAATGTAATTAGATCGGGAACCCGCCAGGGGTAGGTTTTAAATTCATCGCTTTGTGCTTTATTTGTGAGCTGAATGGCTTTGCTGCCTGCCTTGTTTTCCTGCAGGTATAGCTCCCAGGGCTTATTGAAATAAGAATATAAAAAGGCAATATACTTTTCATCAGGCGAGATGGCTACCAGATTAGCGCCGGTCATGGATGTAATTCGTTCCTTTTTACCGTCAGCGATAGTTAAGCGATAAAATTGCTGTTCGCCCGGATGCACCTCGTTGGTGGTGATATAAAAATATTTTTTATTGATGGAAAGGATCGCTTCCTGTACTTCATAACTACCTTGTGTCAGCGCTTTCTTTTGTTTGGTTACCACATCTGCAGTATATAAATGTGAGTAGCCTGTTGTTTCCGACTGAAACCAGCAGGTGGTTTCATTGATCCATCCAATGTGAGAAGCGTCAATATCCGGGCCGCCAATCCAGGCCTCATCGTGCTGGTGGTCTATTAATTCCAGCGATGCAGATTCCGGCTTCACCAGCATCAGCCAGCGGTCTTTATTATCCAGCGAACGGATATCCACGATACCATACGTTCCCTGTGGCGACCAAACCGTTTCACTGAACCGAACAGGCCGAGGATGTGGATTTTTTTTTGCAGCTTCCCATTGAACGGGATACTGTTTTACAAATTCCGGAATATCCCGTATGCCGGGAACTGAATCTGTTTTTATTTCCATTACCGTATCCTTCACTCGGTCATAAATAAAAGCGCTTGCAGCACCCTGCGGCGAGCCGACTTTAGTTCGACCTTCTATCGTTTGCGTGTAACCGCTTTCAGTAACATATACCGGCACCAGTGTTCTTTTTGCATTCGCCGCCCTGGAAAACAGGTTGTAGCTAATAAAGCGTCCATCCGGGCTTATCGTGATATTGTACATCATTTTCCCTGCTATGGGTATGCTTCGCAATTCTTTTTCGTTGTTTTCTGATTCACGGTATTTTTTTACATTTTCTTTACGCTGTTTTCGTTCACGTAAAACCTGGAAATATTGTAATTGATCTTTCCTTAGCCAGGCTTCCTCTTCCGTTAACTTTTGCTCACCGGCATCTGCCGGTTTTCTTGTTTGAAAATTTGTGAGTTGCTCTGTTTCACCGGTAGCAATATCCCAGGAAAACAGGTTTTCGTTCAGCGTGTACACAACCCGGGTTTCTCCAAAGGAAAAACGTGGGTTTGTTTCTTGTCCCACTGTTTTCGTTAGCTGCTGTACGCGGCCGTTTTTTTTGTTTACAAAAAAAACATCACCGTTTTTTACATATGTAAATGCTGTTCGGGTTAGATTGTAACGTATCGCATTACTGGTGAGTAATTTCTGCCGTTGATCGCTGGACATTTTTTGAGGTGTTTTCGTTGCCAGGCTTACAGCATATAGTGAGTCGTTATCGTCCTGGTCCGGATTCCAGTCAAAATACAACTCCTTACCGTCGTATCTCCATTGGATATTAGAAGGGGAGCTGCCAATCCATTTTGGATCCCGCATGATTTTTTCTACTGTTAACACCGGTTTTGCATTTTGAGAATAGACAGGCAGCAGCGAACAGGAGAGGAGCAACGCAAATAAGTATTTCACCATGATAATATTTTAGAGTATAAATATACAGGAGAAGCTATAATAAGAAATACCAGGTTGCAGGTTTGTAAACGGACTTTTACAAGAAAAAGATCCCGTGTGTGATAAAACAACACCAGGATATTCTTCTCTGTATAAGTAACCGAAGTTGGTCAATTTTTCGGAACGCCGGCATCGATCCAGCAGGGAATCGCGTTTTTTGAGTTGTTGTGATGGTACCAGTTTTGGGCATCCTACCCGTTGCAACGGCTTTTCTGATATTTACCCTTGCTTTGAAAATTGCGTTATAACTGGTTAGTGCCCCCCGGGTCATTAATACTGCCCTGGTCTTGTCAGGTGGCTTTGGTGGCGCATGATGTCTGAATAACCGGATTTATGTCGGCAGTAAATGTCTTTAGAACATTGCTACAGCCCAACCCGCCTCCTGTGTTACCGCTGGGTGTAGTACTGTTGTTATTTTTGCTGCAGGAAAAAAAGTTTGTAAAAACGAGCGGCAACGCTAAAACGATGATTCGTTTTTTAATGATTTAAGAATTGATTTATCCAGCTATTTTATCGAGTACCACTTTTGAAAAGTTGCCTGTTTGAAAAATCTTATGCAAAATTTTGGGTAAAAAAAACCTCACCGGTTAGTGAGGTTCTCAAGATTTCTAGTGTAATCTAGGCGTTTCGGTTGATACAGTTCAAATCTTCAAAGGCTGTTTCCAGGCGTTTGCAGAAGCTTTCTTCGCCTTTGCGAAGCCAAACCCGGGGATCGTAGTACTTTTTGTTAGGTTTGTCTGCGCCTTCCGGGTTACCCAGTTGTCCCTGAAGATAATCCTGATTTTTACTGTAATAGTTCAGTACCCCTTCCCAGAACGACCATTGCAGATCCGTGTCAATATTCATTTTGATAGCACCGTAGCTGATAGCCTCGCGAATCTGGTGTTGCGGCGAGCCGCTACCGCCATGAAATACAAAATAAACGGGCTTAGGTCCGGTCTTTAATTCTTTTTGAATATACTGCTGACTGTTATTTAGAATTTCCGGACGTAGTTCTACATTACCCGGCTTGTAAACACCATGCACATTTCCGAAAGCTGCCGCAATGGTAAACAAGTTGCCAACTTTACTCAATTCTGTATACGCATATGCCACGTGCTGCGGCTGTGTGTAGAGTTTATCATTTTCTACATCGCTGTTGTCAACGCCATCTTCCTCGCCACCAGTAACACCGAGCTCGATTTCGATGCTCATACCCAATGGTTGCATGCGCTTGAAAAATTCAACCGAAGTATGAATATTTTCTTCCAGTGGCTCTTCACTCAGGTCAAGCATATGCGAACTGAACAGCGGCTGGCCTTTTTCTTTAAAATATTTTTCACCGGCATCAATTAATCCACTGATCCAGGGAAGCCATTTTTTGGCTGCATGATCGGTATGTAATACGACCGGAACACCATAGTATTTTGCGACATTATGAATGTGCAATGCACCGGAAATTCCTCCGCTGATATTTGCCTGTAACTGATCATTGGGCATTCCTTTACCGGCAATAAACTGTGCGCCGCCATTGGAGAACTGGATAATCACCGGCGAGTTTACTTTAGCTGCCGTTTCCAGGGTTGCATTGATGGTATTGGTTCCGATGGTATTTACCGCGGGTAAAGCAAACTGATTTTCTTTTGCGTCCTTGTACAGTGCTGCCAGTTCTTCGCCGAACAATACCCCGGCTTTATACTTTTTCATGTTGTAAATGCTTTCGGTTTTAAGTGATGATTGTTTTACTCTGCATTGAATAATTAATGCGGCGCAAAGATACCATTCCTTTGCTTTACCCGAAATTCATTTTGTCTAACAATTGTTCGTGTTTTGTATATCTTTTAATCGTCGAATTTGCCAAGATTTTTTTGAATCAGCAGCAGGTTTTTACGAAGTGTTTGTTTTAAATGTGTTTTCACCAACTGGCCCATCGACTGGCACTTGCTGAAGGCAGTGGTATGAAGGTAGTCATTGAGTTCGTTTTTCAGCTGTGCTAATTTTTCCGGTATGGCGATTTTGTCTTTTGACATAATGTTGAGCAACTCCATTAAACGAAACCGTGAAGAAACAACGCGGAAAGCCATCATCGTTTTTTCTTCTGTCTGGTATTGTTCTATGGAGTCTTTGTTCAGGTGTTTGAGTGTCAACGCCACCAGCGGATAATTTTCCTTAAAGAATTGCGGTAAGTATAGATTTTTTCTGCCTTCAAAGGATTGCTGATCAAAATCAATGGCCCGTATCCTGTACTGGTAGTCTTCTATATCGGGTGTGACATTCACCACAAAATTATAGCTGCGCATATCCCCCAGCAGTTGAACAAAACAGCGTTCATTAAATTTTACAAATTCTTTTGCCAGCCTGATTTTATTCGTGGTAGGCTCATTCATTATTTGTTGAATAAAAACATCACCGGGTATACCAGGAATATGTTCTTCCACTAATGTGTTTTGATGGGTGATAAAGGTAATACGGTTAGGGGAGAGCAGGTGCTCCAGCTCCAGGCCATATATGCGGGACGCATCTGCAATTTTTATATAGTAATGATCGTAGTTGTCGTTAAACTTATTTACAATGCGTATGCGAAAGGGATTCGAATTCGCAAATGTGCAATAATCAATTCTTGCGACATCGAGGTGTTTGGCAAAACTGAGATCGCCTTCCGTTTTCAGAATGGCATATATTTTTACCAGCCCTTCGCGGATAAATTCCCATTCCCGCATGTCGTACACAACTGTTTCCCAAAGCGTGGGATTGCCGTTTTTGTCTTTTAATGGAACAGAATAGGTAAACCGCAGTAAATCGTTATAGGCAACGGGAAGTTTGACTTCCCGTCCGTGATGCTTCAGGTAAGTGCGGAGGCTGGCATTGACCGGAAACAACGGTTTCTTTCGGGAAGGCTTGTTCGCCTGCTGATTTGTTTCATCATTTACCGGATAGTTAAATCCCATACTGTGATTTTCTTCCCTGAAATTATTAAGAAGCTGCGTGCCGGCAAAATGAAGCTTTATGCAAACTGTGACTGTAAATTTTTAAAATATCCTGGGGCTTTTAGTAAACGGCTGCCATACCAGCTGAACATTTCTCCATCCACTAATACTATTTTGGTATTGGGTAAATGCATTTGCAAAACTTCAGCATGCGATTGATGAAAAGGAAAAGGTTCGGAGGATAGCAGCAATACGTCAGGTCTTTTTTCCTGAATATCATCGAGGGTTATTTTGGGTTAGCGGGTACAGTCGCCGAAAACATTTTCAAATCCGGCGGCATTCATCATGGCATGTATAAAAGTATCACTACCAACAGTCATAAAAGGGTTTTGCCAGATGAGATAACAGGCCTTTCGCTGCGGTAGCGGCTGTAAAAACGAAGAAAAGCTTGTTTTAATATTTTCAACGATCTGCCGGGCCTGGGCTTTGCGGCTTGTCATTTCACCGACTTGCTGAATCATGTCCAGTGCATCCTGCAGGTTACGTATATCGCTGATCCAGACAGGAAAATTGTCTGCTAATTGTTCTATTTGTTGCCGTGTGTTTTCTTCTTTGTTCGCAATCACCAGGTCGGGTTGTAATTGAAAAATACTGTCAAGGTGAAGTTGTTTGGTTCCACCCACTCTTGTTTTTTTTTGAAACCATTCTGCCGGGTGAATGCAAAATTTAGTGATGCCAATGACTTCCGCATGCAACCCGAGATCAGCAAGCAGTTCTGTTTGAGAAGGCACAAGAGAAACGATGCGCCTGGGTGCTTCATTTACATGAATCGTTCTGCCTGTTTGATCGGTGAAATGCGGCATGAGGAAATATTTACCGCAAATTAGCGAAGTTGGGAAAAAGAAGATGTGTAAACTCACCGCTGCCTCCTGCCAAAACAATTGGATTGTTTCAGCAGGAGGGGTATCGGATAGATAAATGATTTCATCGGATTTGGACGGCGGTGATCGGATAGGTTAAACTGGTCAGGCTTGCAGCAAGCTGCATGCGTTTTTCAAGGATCGCGTGATTTTTAAAGGATAATTGGATGAGTTTTCTTCGGATATCGGATTAGTGATGATTTTTCGGATCAGGTTATTGGATTACTGTGTTTTTCGGTTACAGCAGTTTTTCAGGAGGGATTGGATTGTTGGCTTTTCAGGGTAGCAAAAGAAAGAAGTTGATTGATACCGGATTTTGTTGGTTTTTTTTAGGATTTGGATACGGTGTAAATAGGTTTTTCAAGTTAGCTATGATTGATAAATCAATCAACTTCTGATGCAAAAATAAGACGCCCGGCCATTGTAAAGAAGAGCACTTTTGACCATTTTTTTTGCATCAGTAATTACCACATTCGTAGTAAAGAATCGAATCGTAGCGTCGAAATTAAACGGTATTGAAAATCGTAAAATTACGATGCGATTTATGCCGGATATCTTACCGGAGTTGGACAAACAAGCTGATACTCAGTACGTGAAGTATGCCGTAAAAAGTTTGTATTTCTATTTTGTGTTACCCAGCGCCTGTATCACATCGTATTTGGTAACAATGTGAAAGTTGCCGGCTTCATCTTTCGCCAGTACGGCACCGTTGTCTTTATTGATCAGGTGGCTGAGACGTTCAACCGGCGTTTCAAAATCAACCAGTGGAAACTGTGGTTCCATTACATCGGTAACCCTGGCATGTTTGATGTCGGGATTGTCAAATATTTTCTGAAATAATCCGCCTTCGCTGATAGCCCCAACAGGCCCGTTGCCGTTCACAACAGGTATGTGCTCTATGTCATATCTTTTCATCAACTCCACAGCATCGGCCACGGTTTTCGTGTTATCTACCGTTACCAGTTTCTTCGCCCCCCTGGCACTAACAATATCCCGGAAAGTTTTTACATCAAGGAAACCACGTTCAATCATCCATTGGTCATTATAAATTTTTCCTACATAGCGGCTGCCATGATCGTGAAAAATACAAACGACAAGATCATCTTTGCTGAGGCGATTTTTCAGTTGCAGTAATCCCTGCAGGCAGCTGCCGGCGCTGTATCCGCAAAATAATCCTTCTTCCTTTGCCAGCCGGCGGGCCATCACAGCGCCATCTTTGTCGGTGACCTGTTCAAAATGATCGATGACACGCATATCGTAGTTCTTCGGCACAAAGTCTTCGCCGAATCCTTCGCTGATGTAGGGATGAACTTCTTTCATGTCCACTTCTCCAGTACGAAAATATTTGGTAAGTAAAGAGCCGTAAACATCAATTGCCCAAACTTGTATGGCCGGATTTTTTTCTTTTAAAAACATAGCCGTTCCCGTGATGGTTCCTCCGGTGCCGGCTGTACAAACCAGGTGCGTTATTTTGCCATCTGTCTGTTTCCAGATTTCAGGGCCCGTGGTTTCGTAATGCGCCAGGCGGTTAGCCAGGTTGTCATACTGGTTGCATAGATAGGCATTCGGTATTTCTTTTGCCAGCCTGCGGGCAACAGAATAATAACTCCGGGGATCATCAGGTTCTACGTTTGTTGGACATACAATCACTTCTGCACCGACTGCTTTAAGGATATCCATTTTTTCCTTTGACTGTTTATCCGTGGTGGTAAAAATACATTTGTATCCTTTTACACAGGCAGCCAGCGCCAATCCCATACCGGTATTGCCGCTGGTACATTCGATGATCGTTCCGCCGGGTTGTAGTTTGCCTTCCTGTTCGGCTACTTCCACCATCTTAAGCGCCATCCGGTCTTTTATTGAATTGCCAGGATTGAAGTAGTCCACCTTTGCAGCCACCAGGCAGGGAAAATCTTTTGTGATCTTATTCAGTTTGATCAATGGAGTGTTGCCAATCGTTTCCAGTATGTTGTTTTTTATATCCATAAGGGTGCTTTAGTCTGGGCAAAAATAAGCTTTTGCGCCGGAGCAGTTCAATACTAAGCTGGCAATAACAAAAGCCCCCGCTGAAAACAGCAGGGGCATACCGGACCTGATGATATTCATCATCAAGCATCTTATAAGTATTTTTTGCGAATAGAGCGGAAACAGTTATTACATTTCTTTTTTGAATGTTTTTCGCTTATCGGCTAGATACCTGTCCAGCAGCATGAGTCCCAGCACTGCATTGAGCATCATAAATACATTGACGTAGGTATTATTGAAGATTTTACTGTAATCAACTTTGCTGAGATCTATATACTGGTTGGATGTGCTGTTGGCCGCAGACCAGTCGACCTGGCTAAAGCCATATATCAGGAAACCGACGATAAGAGTAATAAAAAACAAGCCAATGCCCCAGATAATTTTCTTATTAATATAGGTTTTGGTGGCAGGCGCTATGTGGTATTTAGCAATTTCTTCCATTACATTTTTTGTGAACCGCATAGAAGGTTCCTGCAGTTCGGAAGAATGCAGCATGTGGTGCACTTCCAGCAATTCACGGTATTTTTCTTTCCAATCCAGGTTGCTTTCCAGCAATTGTTCCAGGTCAGAACGTTCCTCACGGGAACCATATCCATCGATATAATCCCACAAACGGTCTTCTATAGTGTTTTGCTTGTTCATATTGCTGCGGTTTATTAATTCAGGTCTTTTACTTCTTGTGTAAAATATTTTTCCATTTTATCTTTCAAGCGCTGGCGTGCCCTGTGCAGCCGCACCTTTACGGTATTGGGTTCCAGTCCCAAAACCTCGCCAATTTCCTCCAGGCTTTGTTCGGCTTTGTAAAACAGGGTTAAAATTTCAGCATCGTCCGGGCTGAGCATTTCAATGGCACGGTTTACCATGTTGATTCTTGATTTCTGTTCTACCTGGTTGGCGCTGAAACCGGAATCTTTGGTGTCGGCCACTTCAAACACTTTCTCATTATCCAGCGAATGCACCTCCAGTTTTTTCTTTCTTAAAAACGTAATACAGGTGGTGTTCACAATTGTATAGAGCCACGTACTGAATTTGGAGGCGCCCCGGAAATCTGCCAAAGAACGATAGGCTTTAATAAATATGTCCTGCGACACTTCCTCTGCATCTTCCCGGTTTTTGGTAAACCGGAGTGCTAGTGTGAAGACATAGCCCTGATAGCGGTTAACTAACTCAGCATAAGCCTGTTGTTCACCTTTTAATACCCTGTTGATGATTTCGATATCGGAAGGTCCGGTTGACATTCTGTTATCTGAGACTACTGTTGACTGGTTAAGGTTACAGTACAAAATAAGACTATTTTACGCCATGTTATATATATGATATGTTCTGGTTAAAGAATTTTCCAGGCAACTGTAACCGGTTTGCAAAAGGGGTAGTCATATTGTTTGTAAACTGATTCATTAAAAAGTTCTTTACGGCTGTAACCTGTTTGTAAAACTTGTAGTCATAAAGGACAAGTAAGATCAAAATTCTTCAACCAATAAAACTTTTGTTATGCACGGCGTAGAAATGTTAGTTCCGATTTTAGTTCCCCTGGGGGCTTTTGCTATGGTATTCGGCATTGTATACCTGCGAAGCCGGGAAAACATGGCCATGATTGAAAAAGGGCTTAATCCCAAAGAGTATGCAAACCGTCCCGCACCGTACCGGAATCTTAAAAACGGGCTTTTATTCCTTGGCGCAGGCCTGGGCTTGCTGGTGGCTTATTTGCTCGATTCGTTTGTGATTCCTTACAGCGTGGAGCCCGCTGGT
>DASTSN010000009.1:0-8728 GCA_035760665.1 Chitinophagaceae bacterium
GCATTGGTATTTAATAATTGGCCTTGCTGGTCGTGTGTAATGGGCGCTAATACAATGGTGATATTTTTTTGCAGCAGGGTGTTGAGCAGGTCTGTATTCACCGCATCAATATCTCCCACGTAACCATAGTCCGGTACGGGATGATTTCGTTTGTGGGCCAGTATTACATCTCCATCGGCTCCGCAAAGGCCAATGGCATTGCAGCCATGCGATTGTAATTGTGCGACAATATTTTTATTGATGTAACCGGCATACAGCATCGTAACAATTTTCAATGTTTCAGCGTCTGTGATTCGTCTGCCGTCAATAATTTTTTGTTCAATGCCCAGTTTTTCAGCAAGGCGTGTGGCCAGTTTCCCTCCGCCGTGGACCAGCAATCCGCAGTGTTTACCGGTAGGGGATGCCTGATTCATCAGGCTGGCAAAAGATTCCAGGAAAGAAGACAGCTTTGCTTCATCATCTATGATGTTTCCGCCAATCTTAATGATATAAAGTGTTTCTTTCATTTGTATGTTGTTTGCTTGCCGGGCAAATACGTTCCAAGGATCTTAGTGCCTTAAACTTCCGGTGCCAGGATGGTTGACAGTACGGCCTGTGCTGCCCACACCCTGTTCCCGGCTTCCTGCGTGACCAGGCTGTTAGGGCCATCCAGGATTTCATCGCTTAATTCAACGTTACGTCTTACCGGGAGACAATGCATGATTTTCGCATTGTTAGTCAGTTTTAGTTTTTCGTTTGTCAGCATCCAGCCGGCATCGTAGCAATATATTTTTCCATAATCTTCGTAGGTGCTCCAGTTTTTTACGTACACGAAGTCGGCATCTTTCAATGCCTCCTGCTGGTTGGTAGTAATGATAGCCCCTTTCGTAAACTCTTCTTTCAGTTCATAGTCCTCCGGGTGCGTGATCACAAAATCTGCTTTTCCCCAGGCGTTGACCCATTGGGCAAAACTATTCGCTACACATTGGGGTAAGGCTTTTACATGCGGAGCCCAGGTTAATACGATTTTGGGTTTCTTTTTCGAAGAAGCATTATTTCCCAACGATTCACTGATTGTAATGATATCGGTAAGGCTTTGCAGCGGGTGCAAGGTGGCACTTTCAAGACTTACTACCGGTATGCCGGCATATTTGATGAATTGTTTTATATACAACTCGCTGTAATCGTCGTCCCTGTTTTTTAACGAGGGGAAAGTACGGATGGCAAGAATGTCAAAGTATTTTCCAAAAACCGGGGCGGCATCTTTTACGTGTTCAACCGTATTGCCGCTCATGATTGCTTCTTCTTCAAATTCCAGTGCCCAGCCTTCGTTACCAACATTAAATATAATCGGTTCCATTCCCAGGTTTTGTGCGGCAATTTGCGTACTGAGCCTTGTGCGCATACTGGGATTGAGGAACAGGCACCCCACACGCTTACCGGCACCAAGCGTTTTATCTTTTAACGGAAAACGCTTGTAGTCAAGTGCTTTTTGCACCAGGCCGTCAATATCCGGCACATCTGCTACGGAAATGAAATTTTTCATTCTTTGCGAAACGTTTACGCATTTTGCAATAAGCCGATTTCTTCTTTAACGGCATCGATAAACTGCTCTGCATCTCTTTTCTTTAATGCCAGGGAAGGCAGCAGGCGTACTACATTTGGCCTGGCTTCGCCGGTAAAAATTTTATGATTCCACAGCAGGTTTTTTCGCAGGTCTTTGAGGTCTTCTGTAACATCAAAGCCAATCATTAATCCACGGCCGCGTACATTTTTTAAACCGGGTAGGGATGACAATTCATCTTTCAGGTATTTCCCCACCATGACAGCATTTCCCATGAGTTTTTCGGCTTCAATTGTTTCCAGCACAGCCAAAGCTGCAGCACAGGCAAGGTGATTTCCGCCAAAAGTTGTGCCCAGCATAAAATGCTTCGGTTTAATATGCGGTGCTACAATAATTCCCGCAACGGGAAAACCGTTGCCCATACCTTTTGCCATGGTATAAATATCCGCATTTACACCCGCAAAATCGTGACTGAAGAATTTTCCGCTTCTGCCATAACCGCATTGCACACTGTCGGCGATATATACCGACCCGTGCTGATCGCATAAAGAGCGGATTGTTTTTAAGAAACTTTCTTCTGCTACATTGATTCCTCCCACACCCTGAATGCCTTCAATAATAACGGCAGCAATATTTTTGCCTTCCCTGTTGAAGCATTCAGTTAAAGCGTCTTCATCATTAAATGGTAAAAAGATTACATTCTCTGTTTCATTAACTGGCGCTACGTAATTTTTATTATCGGTGACAGCCACAGCCAGGGAGGTTCTGCCATGGAATGATTTGCTGAATGCCACAATTTTTTTTCTGCCGGTATGAAAAGACGCTAGTTTTAAAGCGTTTTCATTTGCCTCTGCGCCGCTGTTGCAAAGGAATAACTGGTACGATTCCTTGCCACAGACTTTTCCCAGTTTCTCTGCCAGCTGATGCTGCAGCGGAATTTTTACCGAGTTGGAGTAGAAAGCTATTTTGTGTAGCTGCTCTTCTATGCGCTGCACCCAATGCGGGTGCGTGTGCCCGATGCTGATCACTGCGTGTCCGCCATAAAGGTCTAAGTATTGTTCACCTTTATCGTCCCAGACATACGAGCCTTTTGCTTTTACGATTGTAATATCGTTAACCGGGTAAACGTCGAATAAATTCATGTGAGCCTCCCATCCCTCCAGGAGGGATTGTTTTATTGATAATTAAAAATAATTAGCTTTTAGATTCAGTCCGGTTTTTTCATCAAGGCCAAACAGCAAGTTCATATTCTGCACTGCCTGGCCGCAGGCGCCTTTTAATAAATTGTCTGTTGCAGAATGCACGACCAGTTTGCTGCCTACTTTTTCCAACTGGATTACACATTTATTAGTGTTGACTACCTGCTTCAGGAAAATGGCTTCCTGGCTCAGGTGTGTAAACGGATGCGATTGATAAAAATCTGTATAGAGTTCAATAAGTTTATTCAATGGCCAGTCACAATCCAGTTGCGAACTGACGAAGATGCCCCTGGTAAAATCACCGCGCCACGGAACAAAGCTCAGTTCAATATCACCTGCCGGTTGCAATTGCTTGAGTGACTGACCGATTTCCCCCAGGTGCTGGTGTGTTAATGTTTTGTAGGCTTGTATATTATTAGCCCGCCAGCTGAAATGAGAGGTTTGTGAAAAACCCTGACCGGCCCCTGTAGAGCCGGTGATCCCCGTTGTATAAATAGTTGTAAGCAATCCTTCTTTGGCAAGCGGCAGCAAGCCGAGTTGGATACAAGTAGCAAAACAACCGGGATTGGCAATATGTGCTGCTGTTTGTATTTGTTGACGATTCAGCTCCGGGAGACCATAAATAACTGCCTGCCCGTTAATAACAGGTCGTTGTCCGTTTTCACTGAGCCGGAAATCATTTGCAAGGTCAATGATCCTGACTGATTTATGGATCACATTGTTTTCAACAAATTTTTTTGACTCACCATGGCCGAGGCAAAGAAAAAGCACATCGATCCCGCCATTTTTCAGTGCCGACAAATCATCCGTGAACCGGAGGTTCGTTTCTCCCAGCAGATCCTGGTGAACAGTATGTACCTGTTTACCGGTATTACTGCGGCTATGAATAAAAGTGATTTTGACAGCCGGATGGTTCAGCAGCAGCCGGATGAGTTCTCCGCCTGTATACCCGGCACCGCCAATAATACCTGCGTTAATGTTTTTCATCCGCTTCTTTTTGAACCTGGTAATAAATGGATGTCTGGTTGCCAAATATTTTTGAAAAACCTCTCACATCTTCGCCGGTGAAGCCGGTATTCATTTCGCCATATTTTCCAAAACGGCTGTTCATAAGATCATATGCCGATTCAATGCCTGTTACCTGGAACCGGTAAGGCATTAATTGCACAAATACATCGCCGGTAACTGTTTGCTGGCTGCTTTCCAGGAAGGCTTCAATATTGCGCATGACCGGGTCAAGAATCTGCCCTTCGTGCAGCCAGTTGCCATAGAACTGTGCCAGCTGATCTTTCCAGTTAAGCTGCCATTTGGTAAGCACATGTTTTTCGAGTGCGTGGTGGGCTTTTAAAATCACCATGGGCGCGGCCGCTTCAAAACCCACCCGGCCTTTTATCCCGATGATGGTATCGCCTACGTGGATATCCCGTCCTATACCGTAGGGGCCGGCAATTGTTTGCAGGTACTGAATGGCGGCAGCAGGGTGATCAAAGGCCTGACCGTTAACTTTTTTTAGCTCTCCCTTTTCGAAGCTCAGCTTCACTTCTTCGCTGCCGGATCTTGTAACCTGTGTAGGCCAGGCTTCTTCGGGCAGCATGCCTTTTGATGAAAGTGTTTCTTTCCCCCCCACGCTGGTGCCCCACAAACCTTTATTAATGGAATAAACGGCTTTCTCAAAATTCATGGCCACAGCTTTACCCTTTAAATAAGCTACTTCTTCCTCCCTGCTTAATTTCAAATCCCTGATGGGAGTGATGATTTCCGTACCTGGGATCATAATATGAAAAATCATATCAAAACGTACCTGGTCATTACCTGCACCGGTACTGCCATGCGCCACTGCATCGGCCTGTAAATTTTTTGCATGTGCTGCTATGTGCAGTGCCTGGCTTAACCGTTCCGCACTTACACTTAACGGGTAGGTATTATTTTTCAGCACATTTCCATAGATCAGGTATTTAATGATCTGATCGTAGTAATCGTTTACCGCGTTAACGGTTGTATGTGAGCTGACACCCAGTTTACGGGCATGCGCTTCGATTTGTTTTAATTCTTCATCCGAAAAACCACCCGTATTTACAATGATGCTGTGCACTTCATACCCCTTTTCTTCACTCAGGTATTTTGCACAGTAGGATGTATCCAGTCCGCCGCTAAATCCCAGTACTACTTTTTTTGCCATGTCTGTCAGTGAGGGTTTAAAAATTAAAGAAAAATTGGAGCAACGATTTTGGTTTTGCGCCGTTATTGCCAGTGTTGTTTTCTTTATCTTTTTTCATAAAGGGTTTCAGCAGTTTCCATTGTTTAAAGCGGAGCAACCGTTCGAAGCCTTTTTCATTTTCCTTAAAATATTCCTTGGTTTCCTTCGGTTCGTGATGGTCTTTGGGGTCAAATAACATGGCTGTGCAAAGACAATTTTTCCGTTCCTTGCTGGTAAGGATATCATAATTCACACAGCTTTTACAACCGGCCCAAAAGGCTTCGTCCTGGGTGAGTTCTGAGTAAGTAACCGGTTCGTAACCGAGTTCCGAATTAATTTTCATTACAGCCAGGCCGGTAGTGAGGCCAAAGATTTTTGCCGTTGGATATTTTTCCCGGCTCAGCTCAAAAATTCTTTTTTTGATTAACCGTGCCACGCCAGTTTTCCTGAATTCGGGAGACACGATCAGGCCGGAGTTTG
Source organism: Chitinophagaceae bacterium (assembly GCA_035760665.1). Classification (GTDB taxonomy): domain Bacteria; phylum Bacteroidota; class Bacteroidia; order Chitinophagales; family Chitinophagaceae; genus DASTSN01. The sequence continues at coordinate 5,420 of DASTSN010000009.1, forward strand.
CCACATATTCGCCATGGCTCCAGGTTTCGATATAACAAAACCCGACCCACTGTCCCTCTTTTGTAATGGCGATGACTGCTTTGCCCTCTTCAATTTTTTGTTCAATGTATTCAGGCGATCGTTTGGCTATGCCGGTGCCCCTGGCTTTGGCCGAGGCTTCCATTTCATCTGTAATGATCCTGGAATATATTTTATCACCGGGGGTGGCTACCCGAATGATGGTATTGTGATTGTCCACGTTGTCAAGATTATGCTAAAAAAACGGATGACCAATCCTGAGGTGATTTATTGTTGGAGGAATTTCACTGATAGGGGCCGTGGTGAAAGGCTCGTCCTATCAGAACACAGGTCGTCGGTTAAGGTAGCGAAAAACATCAAAACTCACAGAATACACGCCGGCAGCGTTTGGCGCATGAAAGACAATTTGTTTAGTATGTGTCAGAATATTTTTCACCTTACTTGTAAAGGTTTATTAATTTGGGGTACAAATGTATATAAATAATCAGGGAATCAAACAAATTTGTTGTTAATAGCAACCACTGGTTGAGCCTGGATAACGTTTAATCAAACAGCCGTTTGTATGAAAAAATTTCTCTGGATTCTTGCCGCCACGCTGGTGCTGGTTTCAGGAGGTTATATTTACTGGAAATATTTTTATGTTTTTGGCGAGGGCGTAAAAACCGGTTACCTGAATTATGCCGTGAGGAAAGGAGATTTTTTTAAAACGTATGAGGGCAAACTCATTCAGCAGGGATTCCAGAGCAAAACAGCCGGCTCTATTCAGTCGTACGAGTTTGAATTTTCCATTGCCAATAAAAAAGTCTTTCAGGTGCTTGAGGTAAACAGCGGAAAGGTGTTTGATCTTCATTACAAAGAATACCATGGGATAGTGCCCTGGCGGGGCAATACCGTGTACCTGGTGGATAGTATTGTGGCTATGCGGCAGGAATAATCATTGCCCGGCATATAATAAAAATATAGCTTGTTTTTTATGCAGTATTGGTTTGTGCTGCGCCCATTCTTTGATGCTTTTGGTTTTGATCCATTCTTCAGCAGCCGTTAATTCTGCAGCAATACATAACCGTGTGGAAGGCTGACAGTTTTTGAGTAAGGCCTCCACCAGCTGATCGTTCCGGTAAGGAGTTTCAATAAATATTTGTGTACAACTTTTCTTTCTTGATTCTGCCTCCAGCTCGCGGATCAGCTTTACACGATCATGCTCTTTAACCGGCAGGTAGCCGGTAAACTGAAAACGTTGTCCATTCATACCGCTGGCCATCAGGGCCAGTAAAATGGAATTGGGCCCCACCAGAGGTTTTACAGGCACTTGTTCCTCCTGTGCAACCGCCACCAGCATCTGACCCGGATCGGCTACACAGGGACTGCCCGCTTCACTAATGATGCCAATGCAGTTACCCTCGCGGATTTTCTGCCTGAACAGGTCCCGTACCTGCTGCTCCGCTTTGTGGATTGAAAACCATTGGTGGTCGTCAATTACCAAATCTTTTACAAGTTTTTTCAGGTAGCGCCTTGCTGTTCGTTCATTTTCTGTAAAAAACACCGTGCAAGCTTTTACCGCATCAGTTACGTAGGCTGGAATGGTGTGAAGCGCCTCATCGTGTAAGGTAGCCGGCAGCAGGTAAATGATGCTTTTGTTAGGTTCCATCGGTCAGAAATGATTTACAGGTCCTGTTTTACTTTGTATAAGCTTAATGTGGCCGCTATCACTGCATAAGCAGGCGCCACCACCCAGCCAATGATAATAAGGCCGTGCATAAGATAAAAAACCAGCCCGTTTCCAACGGCTAATCCTTTGTGTTTGCTGATGAAGGCGATACTTTGGGAGGCGGTCAGCTTGTGCCGCTCGCTGCTGTAATCCATCATGGAAAAGCCGTAATAATAGCATTCGATAAACAGGGCTATCAGGGGGGTGATCCATCCTGCAACGGGCAGCAGTGATAAAAACAGCAAGGAAACGGCGTATACTGTTTGCCAGAGCATGTTCCTGATCGCAAGTTTGATGCCCCGCAGAGCATCTTTTACCAGTTGGGAAAGGGAAAAGGGATATTCCCTGCCCTCTATAATGGATTCCGTTTTCTCACTTAAATAAGCAAATACCGGCGAGCCTACGATCAGCCAGATATATTTAAACAACGAAAAATAAAACAACATCAGGATCAGCCAGAGCATAATACCGGCAAACGTGAATAAAAAACCCAGAAACCCGTTGCGGAATTTCTGAATCCATTCGCTCAGGTGTGTGGCATGGGTCAGGTATTCGATGACGGCGGTGGCCGATTTGCCAAAAAAATACATGCTTACCACGAACAAAACAGCATAAATGATTCCGGGAATCACAATCCACTTCCAGAGCCGGTGACGGATAATAAAGCTGTGTGCCTCCGCGTACGATTGAATAGCTATGACAATTTCTTTCAGCAAATCCTACATTTGAATGAGTAAATATAAATCTTAGTTACCAATGCTCAATTGCAAAACAATATGGATGGGAATGTGCATACCGCTTCACAAATGAAGAAGCTACCCAAAGCTTTTTTTCAACGAAAGGATGTGCTGCAAATCAGCCGTGACTTACTGGGAAAAATCCTGGTGACAAATTGGGATGGCATCGTTACGGCTGGACGCATCGTGGAATGTGAAGCGTATCAAGGCATTGGCGATAAGGCATCTCATGCAGCTGGTGGAAGAAGAACGCAGCGTAACGAGATTATGTACAGCGAAGGTGGATATGCCTACGTGTATCTCTGTTACGGGTTACATCATTTATTTAATGTGGTGACCAATCTTAAAAATGTGCCGCATGCCATTTTAATTCGTGCCCTGGAACCACTTGCAGGGATTCATGAAATGCTCAGGCGAACCGGAAAGCAACAATTAGATTACACCCTTACCCGTGGACCAGGCAACTTGTCGAAGGCATTGGGCATTTCTAAACAACATAACGGTATTATTTTGTCCAGCGAAAAACTATTTATAGCCGATGACGGTCATCGGTATAAAAAAAATCAAATTGGTATTTCTGCAAGAATCGGTGTCGAGTATGCCGGGGAGGATGCTTTGTTGCCATACCGGTTTTTTGTAAAAGCGAATCGTTATGTAAGCGGGAGCAAAAAACAGCAATCCTGAAAGATGGGTTGCGATCTATGGATTGATGGTGGCTTCCGAGAGGTTATCCGAAATAATATCCTCTGTTTCGGCAATTGTAAGAAAGGCCTTTTCCATTTTTTGACGGTTAAATTCCTTTTCATTGTTGGCAATCCAGATAGTGGCGATGCCATTCCCAATAAA
>DASTSN010000010.1:0-6000 GCA_035760665.1 Chitinophagaceae bacterium
ATCCCCAATAAAGGGCTGCGGGGGATGATCAAATTCTTTTTCCTGGCCCTGGTAGCGGTGGCTGCCTTCCTGTTTATGAATCTCTACGGCAGTTCGCTGGGCCGCTATTCTATCAATAATATCCAGCAAACCGCCGAAACCACACGCTGGTGGATTGGCTACGCCTCCGGCGACCAGGGTTCGGCTTATAGCCTGGGTGGTGCAGGCGGAGGTATCGGGGGCATGATCGCCCAGTTCCCTGCTGCCATCGTGGTCACCTTTTTCCGCCCCTTTCCCTGGGAAGCGGGCAAAGTCATAGTATTGCTATCTGCCCTCGAAGCCCTGCTCTTTGCCTGGATTACCCTCCGCTTGCTCTTCATTGTTGGCTTCCGCAAAGCCTGGGCAACCATCAATGCCGATCCAACCATCCAGTTCTGCTTCATCTTTGCCCTGGTATTTGGCTTTGCCGTGGGTTATACCTCCGCCAACTTTGGCGCCCTCTCCCGCTACAAAATTCCCTGCCTGCCCTTCTACGCCCTCGGCATCCTGCTCACCTGGTACAAAAACAAGCCGGCAAAAAAACTGCTGCCCTTCCTCTGATGCAGGAAAAAAGGTATACGCCTTCATTAGATGACCATCTGCTTAAGGGGAACTTTTAGTGTTTATAAATAATTGTATTGCCCCCGGCGTCTACATTAAAGTTGGCACAGCAGCTATTGAGATAGTAATGTTTTTCCTTTGCTGCAGTACGGGTATATTCAAACGTACAGTCTTCGTACCGCATGCCCCGCACAACAGCTACAAAATCGTTCTTTGGCAGGTTGTCATTATTAATTGTAAACTGGCAATCACGAAACTGGTATTTTTCCTCGGGCGCCAGTTTTGCATCAATCTGTATCCAAAGGAGCTTCATTTTATTGGACACAAATCTGCAGTTTGTAAAACTCACCCGTTTCCGCCCGTTCGATTCCACCAAAAACCTGCCATACGGTTGCCTGCCCTCGTACGGCTTGTCTTCAAAAAAACAACTGATAAAACGGGTGGCTTCTGTATCGGCGCTGGCATTATACCCATGCACAAACGATCCATAAATCTTGCAGTCTTGAAAGGTGAAAGAGGGTTTGTTTACCCATATGGCATACGCCTCTGTACCCCAGAAGCTGCAATTTGTAAACCGGCAACTGGCACTGTTACCATTATCGGCAACCAATCCCACCCCTTTGTTATCAACAAACGAACAGCCGGTAAATACCCCATTTCTAATTGGGCCGGCTTCCGCTTCAATATCCACACCGGCTCCCGGCGGAGAGTTAAAAGCTCCCTGACCCGTATGATTAAATTGACAATCCCTCGCTGTCAGGCCATTACCACCAACCCAGGATAACCCCTGGCGACTGTTATACGTAAAGCGACAGTTTTTCAGTACTATGAGGTCCTGCTGATTGCCGGACTTATTAGAGACACTGATGCCGTCAAGGCAGAAATGATGGACATACAAATTATCCACCAGCACGTTACGGCTGTTCAGCACAAATACACCATAGTGAGGTAATTGCCGGCCTTTATCCCCGTACACACCACCCAGGATAGCACCCATGTTATTGCCATCTAATTCCAGGTTCCTGATCGTTACTTTTTCCGAACTGTCAATGCGAATACAGTGCCCTATGAAAGCTGCATAAGCATATTTCACGAAATATTTTTGATTGGGATAAATCTTGCCCGTGCCTGGGTCAAAAGCACCGAAATAGAGGCTGTCTGCATAACGCAGCACGGCCCCCTGCTTACCCACGATTTCCATGTTTTGAACATGAGTTAGATGCAGCACATCGTGACCATAATAAGCCGGTTTGCCGTTTTGCACACGGGTGAAATCCTGTAAGCCAACAAGATACATCCCTTTGGGAATAATCAGCCTGCCCCTGCCTCCGCGTTTGTTAAAATAAGCCGCTGCCTTTTCAAAAGCCTGCTGATCATTGGTCCTTCCGTCTGCTTTGGCGCCAAAATCTCGGATACTTTTTATCACAAAAGACTGTCCGTAACTGCTGAACAGGCTAAGGGAGAAAAGAAAAATTATTACAGGTTGTTTCATAGTACCAGCTTTTCTATGAAGGTAGCTCTTGCCCTCACAAAGGCGATGTTAAAAACCCGGCAAAATAACCAACAAAGATGAGGATCGATAAGCTTGTCTCAGAATTTTAGCTTTTATGTGGAACAGCTATAAGCATCGGGAAACCACCCGGATAGCATTGTTTAATTGCAGCGCTTATTCAATCAATTACCTGAACCGGTTTTTAATTTTCAGGAAAGGTTTCTCAATGAAATTATATGACAAAACTGCTGCAACTGCTATCAATAAAATATTCTGCGGGAATCGGGTCCACCAGTACCGCGACACAGGATTATACACCGGGACTAAGAAAAATTCTTGCCAGACGTATAAACTGTAAGATAAGATACCAATCCTGTTGAGCCAGGGATGATTCAGGAAACGAAACCCAATCGCCTTATTGTTATCGGAACGGGTGGTCCAGGCAATGACTGTCATAAAATACACAACCATTATCGTTCCTGTAATGGGTAAAAACAGCCGGTCAAGCTTCACATCCATTTCAAATTTTCCTATGACCAGGATAATGATAGCTCCCACTACAAGATGCCATCCCTGAATTTTTTTCAGGATTCGTACCGCATGTGCTTGATGGTAAAACAGGAAATACGCCAGCATACAGCCGCCGAATAAAAAATCTGCATGTTGTAAAAATGGTAATAAAAGGTAGGGACTGATGCTAGGATATTTATAGGCAATCACCCGGGCAACAGCGCCGATAACAAGCAACAATACCAGTGGCTTCCATGACCAATGGATCTTGAGACCCCGAAACAATCCTGGCCACAAAAGATAGAACTGCTCTTCTACCGAAAGCGACCAACTATGTGCCAGCAACCAGTTACTGCCCCAGAGAGCGAAATTTTGTGTGTAGCTCAGCGCCGAGACATATACGCCTCCTTGAATAGTAAAACCGGCCAGCTTACTGCTAATGAATACAAAAAGGACATAAAAATAAAATACCGGGAAAATCCGTAAAAACCGGCGGATGTAAAACAGTCGCAAATTAATCTGACCGTTCTTTTCCTTTTCTTTTATCAGGAGCCAGGTAATAAGAAACCCGCTGATCACAAAAAAAAGCCGTACACCTGTCTCGCCGTTGGCCAGCGGCCAAATTATTTTCTTTAACCAGCCGGGTACAGATTCCACAATATAGATGTGGCTTAACAATACTAGTGAAATAGCTATAGCTCGCAAGCCATTAAGACTTGGAATCATTAGTTTAAGATAATTTTTGAATAGGCATTTAACTCTTATTTTGTATACAACAACTAAAGATCCTTCCCCAAATTATATTTACCTTAATGATGGGAAAATATCAAGATCTTCAAAAAACTATAATGAAAATATAAGGAATAAATGTGTAATAATAAATCTCAGTTAGTTGATAATTGCACCCCCATGAGTATGTTTCTAAAAAAATCGCAGAAAAGGTGTATTTGGGAAGTTACTTATCAAGTACATTGAATCATTGATTTCTAAATGGAATATGACATCACCAACCCTAATAAGCCAACTTCATAAAGAATGATTAAGAATTGATGCAATCCGGCTTGCTGTTCTGCCGTCCCCATAGGGATTACCAGCCCGGGCCATTTTAATGTAGGTATGCTGATCTTCTACAAGCTTTCGAAATGTAGATACAATTCTCGCTTTGTCTGTGCCTACCAGCACTGAACAGCCTGCATCAATCCCTTCGGGCCGCTCTGTTGTATCACGCATCACCAGCAGGGGTACCTTCAGTGACGGCGCCTCCTCCTGTATGCCGCCCGAATCAGTTAATATGATGAATGACTGCGACATCAGATAAACCAGTTCGTCATACGGGAGAGGATTGCCGAGATACACATTGGACAGACCGCTCAGTAGGGCATACACTTTTTCTTTTACATTCGGGTTCAGGTGTACCGGGTAATAAAACAAAAAGTCCGGGTAAAGAGCTGCCAGCTCTTTAATCGCTGCACAAATCTGCTCAAAGCCTTCCCCGAAATTTTCCCGGCGGTGTCCGGTAATCAAAACCAGTTTTTGAAACCGGTGGATCATATCAAACCGCTGCCGGTAAATCCTCTCATTATTCTTCACTTTTTCCAGGCATAATTGCAAGCTGTCAATAACAGTATTGCCCACACAATATACATGATCCAGTCCTTCTTTTACCAGAATGTCTGCAGCCTTTTGGGTAGGTGCAAAATGAAAATCAGCAATACGCCCAATGATCTGCCGGTTGACCTCCTCTGGGAAAGGAGAAAATTTATTGTAAGTACGCAGGCCCGCTTCCACGTGCGCCACCGGGATACGCTGGTAAAATGCCATCAGGGAGGCCACCATGGCGGTCGTGGTATCTCCCTGCACAATTACAAGATCGTACTGTTGCTCGTGGAATAGCTTCGTTAACGTATCCGACAAGCGGGCCGTCAGTCCGCCGAGAGACTGATTTGGCTGCATAAGATCCAGGGAAAGATCCGGCCGGACATCAAAAAAAGCAAAGATTTGCTCCAGCATTGACTTGTGCTGATCTGTTGAAACCAGGGTAACTTTTTGAGATACCGTCTGCAATGTTGTATATACCGGAATCAATTTAATCGCTTCCGGTCTGGTGCCGAGAACGACAGCAATGTGATCGTACATATTTGTCTATGATATTGCTTACAAGATTTTTCTAACACGCTTAAATCCTGTCTGGAAAAGTTACAAGATTTTTTGAAACAATTGAATGGCATTTTTATATCCCCTGTATGCAACACCTGTTTGCCTGCAACGTTCTGCAAGTTGTTCCTTTGGTTCAGCAAGCAAATCATTTATAGCATTAAGTTTAGGCAACACCCCGCTACGGCTGAATTTCTCTACCACAACTCCCACATTATATACTTCAGCATATATATCATCTTCACTCGTACCCCGTGTTACTATATAAGGAAGGCCGCAGCAAAGATATTCACCTACTTTAGTTGGAGAACAATACTTACGCGAAGGAAAATCTGCAACGGTTACCAAACCAATATCCGCTGCGGAAAGAAACTGACTGACTTCTTCATGCGGAACCCTGCCAATCCAATAGCTTTCTGCAGGAATTTTATACCTGTCAAACAGCTCAGTAATCTCATCTTTGTCATGTCCGGTGAGGAAAATAAAAAAATAGAGACGATTGCTGTTGTATAATGTCGCTGCCACTTCAAATATCTCATCTTTGTAATACAGGTCGCCAAACTTTCCTGTATAAATAACTACCCGTTTATCGTTCAGCCCGAACTTTTGCCTGATAGACGATCTTGCGATTTCATCAAACTTAAACAGGTCGCTATCGACGCTGGTGGGTAACCGATATAGTTTCCCTTTCACTCCGGTCATTTGTAAGTGGTCTATCATGTATCTTGTACCTGTAATCACCACATCTGCATTTCGCCCCAGTTTTACTTCAAGGAATCGAAGTAATTTAAATTTCAAACTTGATTCCTTCCAGCAACCAAGTTCTTTTAAAAAAAGACTGTGCGGCTCGTAAGAAAAAACTACTAATCGCATGCCCGTAAGTTTTGCAATCAGGTAGCTCATTGAACCTGCTATATTGGCAAAAGCAACGATTGTTTCGCACTTGTGCTTATACTTAATCCGAATTGCCTTCAGAATGCCCCGTAAACAATCATATCCTTTTTTAACAAGCAGAAAACGGCCAGTATGAAATTGAAGTGGATACCAATTAATGTTTCTTTCCGCTAATTTTCTCTTTTCCAACAAGACTTCTTCAACAGAAAGCCTGTATTGTGGCTGTTCAAAAGAAATAATATGAAAGAACTTATCACCATCCAACACAAGTTCTTTACAATACTTCACAAGCAAACCCTGGCATAAAGGATCATTATAGCTATTATACAGAAATATAATAATATGCCGCTGTTTATTATTATTCAATTTAT
>DASTSN010000011.1:0-21868 GCA_035760665.1 Chitinophagaceae bacterium
TTCGAACATAAAAGTGCACGCCAAACTTTGCGTTATCAGGAAAAAAGTAAACAACAAAACCATTCAGTATGGCTTTGTCAGTACCGGCAATCTTAATGAGAAAACAGCCCGTATTTATGCTGATCACTGCCTGCTGACATCCGACCCTAAAATAATGGCCGACATCAATCGAATTTTTAATTACCTGGAGCAACCCAAAACAGGTCTGCACTGGCTCAAAGCCTGCAAGACGATAATTCCCAGCCCGGAACTGTTACGCAAGGCATTGCTGAACCTGATCAATGTTGAAATTCGCCATGCCAAAAAAAACAAACCTGCTTCCATCATCTTAAAAATGAATTCGCTTTCTGATGAGGAATTGGTGGCAAAATTATATGAAGCCGCCCGGCATGGGGTGGTCATTACATTAATCATCCGCGGTATTTTCTGCATGTTTACCCAGCAGCAGAAATTTAAAAAATCCATTACCGCCATCAGCATTGTTGATGAACTGCTGGAACATGCAAGAGTGTGGGTATTTCATCATGGCGGCAAAGAAAAAGTTTATATATCTTCGGCTGACTGGATGGTGCGCAACCTGGATCACCGGGTGGAAGCATCTTGCCTTATAAATAACAAAACGATCAGGCAGGAATTGAAAGATATCCTGGAAATTCAACTCAGTGATAATGTAAAAGCGCGATGGCTGAATAATGAGTTGACCAACGAATACGTGAAAACAAAAAGCAAGAAGAAGATCAGATCACAGGTTGAGACGTATAATTATCTCTTTAAAAAAACACTAACCCATAGTGAGACTGGCAGCCATTGATATCGGCAGCAACGCCGCAAGATTACTGATTTCTGATGTTGTGCAGAGTCCCAAAGGAGGTCCCGAATTTGTAAAAATGTCGCTTGTAAGGGTACCGCTTCGTTTAGGCTTTGACGTTTTTGATAAAGGAGAAATTTCCCCGGAAAAAGCGGAGAAAGTAGTAAAAACGATCAAATCGTATAAATATCTTCTGGATGTTTATGAGGTGAAATACCTGAAAGCCTGTGCCACATCGGCTATGCGGGATGCCCGTAATGCGGGCGAAATTATTCGCCGGGTAAAAGCAGAAACCGGAATTGCGATCAATGTCATCAGCGGGCAGGAGGAAGCTTCATTTATTTATGAAAATCATATTGCCGAAGGCTTGACGGATACCGAGTCGTATTTATACATTGATGTGGGCGGGGGCAGCACCGAACTAACATTTTTCAGCGATGGCAAGCTCATTTTCAAAGAATCGTTTAATATAGGCACCATCCGGCTGTTAAAAAACCAGGTATCCGAAGCTATGTGGGATGAGATGAAGGAATTTATCAAATCCAAAACCAAAGGATTTCACCACGTTACTGCGATCGGTTCCGGTGGCAATATCAACAAAATTTTTTCGCTTTCTAAACGAAAAGAGGGAAAACCGCTTTCGCTGGATTTGTTGCGGGATTATTACAAAGAATTCAGCAATCTTTCCCTTGCTCAGCGCATTTCACTCTACCGCCTGCGGGAAGACCGGGCAGATGTTATTGTGCCGGCCCTGCTTATCTATATCAATAGCATGCGCTGGGCAGATGCCGGCGAGATTTTCGTACCAAAAATCGGCTTGGCTGACGGACTGATTTATACCCTGTACGAAGAAGTAAAACAACAGCAAACCCCTTAATAAAATCAGCGCATTGCTAAAAAACAGTATGCTAGTCTGCGGCACGCAGCACCCGATTTTTAACCCCCAAATTCCATCGTATGGCTGATCAAAAAGAAATAAAAAAAATCACCACCAATACCCTGCAAAAAATGAAAGCATCGGGTGAAAAGATATCGATGATTACGGCCTATGATTTTTCCTTTGCCAGGATTTTCGATGCCGCTGGTATCGATGTGATTTTGGTGGGTGACTCGGCCTCCAATGTTATGGCAGGTCATGAAACAACACTGCCGATAACAATGGAACAAATGATTTACCATGCGTCATCAGTAATCCGCGGAATTCACCGTTGCCTGGTGGTGGTGGATCTCCCCTTCGGTGCATATCAGTCCAATTCAGACATTGCGCTGGCTTCTGCCATTCGCCTGATGAAAGAGACCGGTTGTCATGCCGTAAAAATGGAAGGGGGCGAAGAAATTGCTGAATCAATCCGGCGTATCGTTTCTGCCGGTATTCCTGTCATGGGTCACCTGGGATTAACCCCGCAGTCCATCTATAAATTTGGCACCTACACTGTGCGGGCAAGAGAGGAAGCTGAAGCCAATAAATTACGAAACGATGCCAGGCTGCTGGAGCAGGCAGGTTGTTTTGCCGTGGTGCTGGAAAAAATTCCTGCACAGCTGGCAAAAGATGTTTCCAAAGAGCTAACCATCCCCACCATTGGCATTGGCGCAGGAAAATATTGCGATGGGCAGGTGCTGGTCATGCATGATATGCTGGGTATTAACACCGAATTTAAACCGCGCTTCTTGCGGCAATACCTGAATCTGCACGACCAGGTTACCCATGCAGTGCACCAATACATCCATGATGTAAAAGCACAGGATTTTCCAAACGAAAGTGAACAATATTAAGATTGAACATTTACGCCACCGCCCTTCCTGGGGGTATGACGCGTATAGGTTTTTTCACATGCCGCATTGCTTACCTTTGCAGCACAAATTAATTATATGGATTTTTTGAAGACCTTGCACATTCAGTCAAATAACAGTGGTGTCAGCACGGGAAGTAATTGGATTGAATCCGGTGGCGAAATCATCGAATCCTGGTCGCCGGTGGATGGGAAACTTGTTGGTGCTGTATCAGCTGCCGACAGGAGTAGTTATGAAAAAGTTATTCAAACCGCACAAAAAGCATTTCTTGAATGGCGCTCCTGGCCGGCGCCCAAACGTGGTGAAATTGTTCGCCAGGTAGGCGAAGCATTACGCCGGTATAAAGAACCGCTAGGCAAACTGGTTTCCTACGAAATGGGGAAAAGCCTGCAGGAAGGCTACGGTGAAGTGCAGGAGATGATTGACATCTGTGATTTTGCAGTGGGGCTTTCCCGCCAGCTTTATGGGTTAACGATGCACAGCGAACGTCCATCGCACCGGATGTATGAACAGTGGCATCCGCTGGGTGTCGTTTCGATAATTTCTGCATTTAATTTCCCTGTTGCGGTTTGGAGCTGGAACAGTATGCTGGCCTGGGTATGTGGAAATGTTTGCATCTGGAAACCTTCAGAAAAGACACCGCTGTGCGGGGTGGCCTGCCAGCATATAGTAGCAGAAGTATTCGCTAAAAATAACGTACCGGAAGGGGTATGCAACCTGGTGATTGGCGGCAGGGGCACCGGTGAGTGGATGGCCAACGATACTCGCATTCCGCTGGTATCGGCAACCGGCTCCACACGCATGGGCAAGGCCGTTGGCAGTGCAGTGGGTGCCAGGCTGGGCCGGGCCTTGCTGGAACTGGGCGGCAATAACGCCATCATTATTTCGCAGCATGCCGACCTCGATATGTCGGTGCGGGCCGCATTATTTGGCGCAGTTGGCACAGCAGGCCAGCGCTGTACCTCTACCCGCCGCTTAATTATTCACGAAGACGTTTATAATACGGTAAAAGAAAAACTGGTAGCTGCCTATAAGCAATTACGGATTGGTAATCCGCTGGACGAACACAACCATGTAGGCCCGCTCATTGACAAACAAGCAGTACAGTTGTATACGGATGCCATTGAAAAATGTAAGGCTGAAGGTGGTCATTTTGCTGTGGAAGGAGGCGTATTGAAAGGTGACGGTTTCGAAAGTGGCTGTTACGTAAAACCGTGCATTGCCGAGGCTGAACCCTCTTTTAAAATTGTTCAGCAGGAGACATTTGCCCCCATTCTTTACCTGCTTAAATATAAAACTTTAGAAGAAGCCATTGCCATCCAAAACGGAGTGCCACAAGGGCTTTCCTCTGCCATGATGACGCTGAACCTGCGCGAAGCTGAGCAGTTCCTTTCCTGCGCCGGCAGTGATTGCGGTATTGCCAATATTAACATTGGCACCTCCGGTGCTGAAATTGGCGGTGCTTTCGGCGGAGAAAAAGAAACAGGCGGCGGACGTGAAAGCGGCAGCGATGCCTGGAAAGCGTATATGCGCCGGCAAACCAATACCATCAATTATAGTTCAAGCCTGCCGCTGGCGCAAGGCATTAAATTCGATATATAAGTACGATTTAACGCTTACCGGGCAGATTGTTTTGATTTACGGGAAATAATCAGGAATTTTATCCGTTTTAAGGATGTTTACCAGCTAAATGATAGGCTCAATGAGACAAATTGTACGTTGGTTCAGTTTTCTTTTGATTATTTCTTCAATCAGTATTACCCTTAATGCACAAACGCGGGTTGCCTTGTCCGGCGGCTTCCACAGTTCGTATGTTTATGAGTATACCGACAAGCCGGCCTGGAACAGCGAATACCGGCCTTTTTACAATCCCCGGCCCGCATTCCATGGCGGACTGGTATTTGATATTCCTTTTGGCGCTCAGTCCGACTGGTTTTTTCAGCCAGCTTTAACCTATTCCGGGAAAGGCAGAAAATTTCAACGCGATACTTATTACGGTATTGACTATGCGCTAAAATCAGAACAATTTATCAATTACCTTGATATCCCGCTTAATATTGTTTACAAAGCCGATATCAGTAATCCCTTACACAAATCAAGAACGAAGTTTATCGTTGGCTTCGGACCATATATTGCCTATGTGCTGGGTGGCACGGAAACAGCTGATACTGTTTTTTCGAATGGTACCAGTGTGCATAAAAGTCATAAGCTCATTTATGGCAGTGACCCGGGCCAGTATGGGCGTCTTGACTTTGGAATCAGCGGGCAGTTAGGTTTCCAGTTTGGAAGAGTTTTTATTACAGCAAATATCAGCCGTGGCCTCCTTACCAGTTTTTATCATGCTGTAGGCTACGATGCCACATACCGAAACGGAGTCATTGGCGGAACAATTGGTATTTATCTGGGAAAAACAAAAGAAAATGTTATTCACGACCAGGATAAAGACGGAGTACCCGATGAAGCAGATAACTGCCCGACGGAACCCGGAACAGCCCTTACCAATGGTTGCCCGGATGCGGATGGCGACGGCATACCAGATAAAACCGACAAATGCCCGGAAGTGGCCGGATCCGTTAAAAACCAGGGATGCCCTGTTGCAGACTCTGATGGCGATGGCGTGGAAGATGACAAAGATAAATGCCCCAGCGTGCCGGGCTTGCCCATCTATGATGGCTGCCCCTTCCCTGACCGGGATGGGGATGGCGTGAGCGACTTTGATGACCGGTGCCCGGATTCCACAGGTCCGGCAATTAACAAAGGCTGCCCCGTTGGCGACCGTGATAAAGACGGCATCAATGACCTGGAAGACAAGTGCCCGGATGTAGCCGGTATAGCAAAATACAAGGGCTGCCCCATTCCAGATTCTGACAGCGATGGCGTAAATGATGAACTGGATAAATGTCCGAAGACCAAAGGAGCGAAAGAAAATGCCGGCTGTCCTGTTATCACGAAAGACATCATTGACAAACTTACCGGCTTAGAACAAAGAATTCAGTTTACCGGCAAACAATCAGATATTCCCGATGCAACGTACAAAGTACTGGATGAGGTGATTAATCTGCTGAAACAAAACCCTACGCTAACACTTTCCATTGAAAGCTATACCAGCACCCAAGGCGATAGCAGTGCCAATTTGAAACTGACGATAGAAAGAGCAAATAATATCATGGCATATATCGGTTTACAGGGTATTGACTGGTCGCGGCTGAAAGCGATTGGCCGGGGATCCGGGCAACCGCCTACTGAACAAGCTGTTGGCGACAAGGTTCAGTTAATACCCGGCTACCAATAATGGGGTCATGAGGTATAACCCAAGCTTTTGATTTATGTGAAATATTTACAATCTTTACTTTATGATCAAAACAGGCAATATCCTTGCAAACCAAACTCAAGCTCAATGAGAAAAAAAAGAACTTACCTCTTGCTTGGCCTTATCTTATTTTGTAGTGTCAGCTTTGGCCAGTTTCGAATCGCATTTGTGGGCGGCGCCCATTCTTCTTCGGTGCTGGAATCCAATGACCTGCCAACCTGGAATGATATAAAAAACTACTACGCCCCCCGCACAGGGTTTCATGCCGGCGTATTGGCAGAACTACCGTTTTCCACTAAGTCAAAACTGTTTCTGCAACCCGCAGTGCTGTTTACCAACAAGGGCCGCAAGTATGCTCAAACAACCAATATCCCGGATCCTTTGATTGAAAGTTTTGATTCCTCACAATTCATTAATTACATTGATATTCCCCTGAATATTGTTGCAAAGTTTCCGATTGCTAAAAAAGTAAAATTCATTATCGGTGCAGGCCCCTATGCATCGCTATTTTATAACGGAAAAGAAACAGCCGACCGGTTTTATACAAATGGTGATTTTAAAAGTTATGAAAACAATGACTTGCCGGTAGGGAACGGCCCGGGGAAATATAAGACATTCGATTACGGAGTCAACGGCTTGGCAGGTATTGAATTTGGCCGTGTTTTTATAACAGCCAACTATAGCCGAGGTTTAGGTGACTTTTATCAATCCGCCGTTTACAATGGTCATTTTCACCACCAGGTTATTGGTGGCACCCTGGGTGTCTTCCTTGGCAAGCCCGTGAAACTGGAAGAAAAAGTAAAAGACAGGGATAAAGATGGCGTGCTGGATAAAAATGATGAATGTCCCGATGAGCCTGGCACCGCGCTGACACATGGTTGCCCGGATAAAGACGGTGACGGCATTGCCGATAAAAACGATAACTGCCCGGATGTGGCCGGTTTGGCTAAATACAATGGATGCCCAATTCCCGATACCGATGGCGATGGCATCAATGATGAATTAGATAAATGCCCAACCATAAAAGGTGTCGCGAAGTACAATGGCTGCCCGGTACCGGATAGTGATGGCGATGGTGTGAATGATGAAGAAGATAAATGCCCGACCGTAGCAGGACTGGCTAAAAACAATGGCTGCCCTATCCCCGATTCTGACGGTGATGGTGTGAATGATGAAGAAGATAAATGTCCGAAAACAAAAGGCCTGAAAGAAAATGCCGGCTGCCCTGTTATCAGCAAAGAAGTCGTTGAAAAAGTGAATTATGCAGCCCGCCGCATTCAGTTTGAATTTGCAAAAGCCACTATCTTACCAGCAACACACAAAGTGCTGGACGAAGTAGTGAAGATATTAAAAGCCGATCCAAGCCTGGTATTATCCATCGAAGGTCATACCAGTAACAGTGGAGATTTTAATGCAAACATGAAACTTTCACAAGCGCGGGCAGATAATGTGAAAGCCTACTTTATTTCCAGCGGTATAGATCCTTCCCGTTTAACGGCAACAGGCTACGGCCCTACCAGACCGTTAACAAAAGGTAAAACTGAAGCAGAACAGGCGAAAAACCGCCGGGTAGAGTTAAAACTTAGCAACCAGTAACGTTTTTTTTACGTCCTTTGCATAAATAGTCCCGGTTTACCGGGACTATTTTTCATAAACTATATGAATGGTTTCATTAATTACCCCGGCAAATGCAAATTTGCTTTTTCTAAAACTTCAACACAATGCGTAATTTATTCCTGAAAAAGTTAACCGTGCTATCGGCAGCCGCCTGTTTCACTACGGCTATGTGGGCGCAAAAACAAGACGTACCCAGGGGATGGCATCTGCTGGATCTCCAAAAAGATGGTTTTTACGGTATCAGCCTTGATAAAGCATACGATTTCCTGAAAGCAAAAAAAATTAAAAGCAAACCGGTAGTCGTGGCCGTTATTGATTCCGGAATCGACACTACCCACGAAGACCTGAAATCCGTTTTATGGACAAACCCGGGCGAGATTCCCGGCAATGGTATTGATGACGACAAGAACGGGTATGTAGATGATATTCATGGCTGGAATTTTCTCGGCGGCCGCGACGGACGAAACGTAAAAGAAGACTCGTACGAGGCTGCACGGGTATATCATATGTACAAAGACAAATTTGAAAACATAACCGATACCTCCACACTTGACAGTCATGACAGAGCGCTTTACGACATGTGGAAAAAAGCCGATAATGATTTGGGGGAAATGGACCCGAAGGAAAAACTGAACCTGATGCTGATTAAAAAAGCATATGAAGATGCGCTTGCCGGCGACAGCGTGCTAAAAAAAGAAATGAACAAAACGGCCTACACCGGCAAAGATGTGCAGGATTTTACGCCACAAGACCTCGATGGAAAAAGAGCAAAAGAAAAAGTCATGCGGCTCTACCTGGGATTACAAGTAGACATGGACCAGGATAGTAAAGGACTCTATGACGATATTGCCGAATTCATCAGCGGCGAAGAAAGAAAAGCGGAAGCCAAGAAAAAAGAACCGGAAAATTACCGTGGCGAAATTGTTCAGGATAATTACAACGACATCAATGACCGTTTTTATGGCAATAATGATGTAATGGCCAATACGCCTTTTCACGGTACCCATGTCTCCGGCATTATTGCTGCTGACAGAACAAATGATCTTGGCATGAAAGGGATTGCAGACAATGTAAAAATCATGCTGATCCGCGCAGTGCCGGATGGTGATGAACATGACAAAGATGTAGCACTTGCAATCCGTTATGCCGCTGACAATGGCGCTAAGGTGATAAATATGAGTTTCGGAAAAGGCTTTTCACCCCAGAAACAATGGGTGGATGATGCCGTGAAATATGCCGAAGAAAAAGGTGTGCTGCTGGTTCATGCTGCCGGTAATGACCATGCAGACAATGATACAACTGACAACTTCCCGAACCCTATCTTCAGGGATAATGGTAAAAAAGCAACCAACTGGATAACCGTTGGCGCCAGCGGCGATCCTAAAACGGGCGGCCTGGTAGCTGATTTTTCAAATTATGGTAAAAAAGAAGTGGATGTATTTGCCCCGGGCGTAAAAATTTATTCCACCATTCCGGGCGGCAATACTTACGGCAATGCACAGGGTACCAGTATGGCTTCGCCGGTAGTAGCTGGCCTGGCAGCACTCATCCTGGAATATTTCCCGAACCTGACCGCTGAGCAGGTAAAATATGTGATTGAAAAATCATCCGTAAAACCTGACATCAAGGTAACAGACCCCGGAAACCAGCAGACCGTAAACCTGGACGATATTTGTAAAACAGGTGGAATTATCAACGCTTACGATGCAGTGAAGCTGGCTTCAACTCTTAAGGGCGAACGAGAACCGAAAAAAACAAAACCGGTAAAAACAAAATCATCCGTTAAACGAAAAGTCGGATAACAACTAGCAAAATACAAATCCCGCCAAGGCGGGATTTTTTGACCAAGACAATCAGCTTAGTTACCGAACTTCGTAAAAACCAATACCATGGCACGTCCCGATCTTACCCGCGTTCCTGTTTTTTACCATAATTATATCAGCCAGGTACCTGAAGACGACCTGATGTTGGCTTTAAAGCATGGAACCGATGCCTTTATCCGGTTCATCGAAAGCATACCTGCCGATAAATATGATTATTCCTATGCGCCAGGTAAATGGAGTGTCAAAGAATTGTTGCAACATGTAATCGATGCGGAAAGGGTTTTTGCATACCGGGCATTGCGGTTTGCCCGGAAAGACAGCACCCCCCTTCCCGGTTTTGATGAGAATTTATTTGCCCAAAATGCAAAGGCGGACCAACGGGATTGGAACGAACTGGTCAATGAATTTAAAGCAGTCAGAAAATCATCTGAATGCCTGTTTAAATCCTTTGACGCAGAACAACTGGAAGCTGGCGGCATTTCAAATAACAACCCGATTTATGTACTGGCAATCGGGTATATTTTGGTCGGCCATTCACTTCATCACAAAAGGATAATACAGGAACGTTATTTATAGTACACAAAAAAGCCCTGTTAGTTAACGGGGCTTTTTTTATAAACACAAAAGATTTCGTTACCGATATATCAAAAAGCTTTCTTCGTATCAGGCTGTTTATTGATGCCTAAAGCGATATTTCGCTGGCTGATCATATCATTCATCGTTTTCACTGCCTGGTCAAGATAAATATCGGTACTCAGATTTTTTAACCACTGGTTATAACGTGTTTGTTTGTCTTTATCTGCCTGGAAACGTTCCTGATCCTGCGGCAGGAAGGATAAACTCATTGGCGTACCGAGTTTCATCAGGCTTTCATTTTGACGGATAGTAGCTGCAATCTGTTTTTGCTCTTTACGATACTTGTCCAGTTGCAGGGAATATTCTTTATCATTTTGTTTGGCCAGCCACTCAGTATTTTGTTTAATCGTTTCAAATGCCGCATCGTTCTTAATGCGTTCATTACTGCTAGCTTCAATGCTCTTTAGATCGTAACCGGCATTCCAAGTATTGTAAGGGGCCTTGGAAATTTCGTCCCAGGGCAAAGCATTTTCGTTATCCCGCTCCCGCAATTTTAGATGCTCCAGATTATCGGGCAATACCACATCAGAAGCAACCCCTTTTAACTGGGTGGAGCCACCGTTAATACGATAAAATTTCTGCAATGTCAGCTTGACTGCTCCCAAATCGGAATTGGAACCGGAAAAACCATTTTCAGGATCAAGCCCGATGCTGCGCTGCACACTGCCTTTTCCATATGTGCTGGTGGAACCAATGATAATACCACGATTGTAATCCTGGATGGCGGCTGCAAATATTTCGGAGGCAGATGCGCTGAACTCATTAACCATCACCGCCAGCGGACCATCGTATAATACAGAACGATCTTTGTCTCTTAAAATACTGGGGTTACCATAGCGGTCTTTGACCTGCACTATCGGGCCATCTTCAATAAAGAGGCCCGCCATTTGTACTACATCATACAACGATCCTCCACCGTTATTGCGAAGATCAATTACAATACCGTCAACCTTTTGTTCTTTTAGCTTTTTTACTTCATTTGCCACATCTACCGAGCAGCGGCGACCGTTAGCATGTTCAAAATCGGCATAGAATTCAGGTAAATAAATATACCCGATTTTCTCATCTCCTTTTTTAACGATTGCACTGCGGGCAAAGGTTTCGTCCTGTACAATTTTATCGCGGACCAACGAAACGGTTTTTAATGCCCCGTCACTTTTCCTGAGTGTCAGCCTTACTTCTGTTCCCTTTTCACCTCGAATTAATTTTACAGCATCTTCCACGGTATAGCCGGTTAAATCCACCGGCGCCGATTTGCCCTGGGCCACATTGACAATGATATCGCCCACTTCTACCTCTCCTGATTTCCAGGCAGGACTGCCGGTAATCAAGGAATTGATCTTGATGCTTCCTTTTGTTTCGTCATAAAGCAGGGAGGCACCAATGCCAAAGAATGTTCCGCTCATTTGCTCATCAAAATATCGCTTTTCCACCGGCGGGAAATACTCCGTATATGGATCCATACTTTGGGTAATGGTATTGACAAAAAGATCAAATTTGTCATCATCATCAAACTTATACTTGTAATGATCGAAAATGCGGTTCATCGCCATTTGCACCAGATCCCGGGCATCTTTTTCCAGTTGTTCGTTTGACTTGACTACAAATCCCTGGCGGCCTTTATTTTTTTCGCGGGTATCCAGCATATCACTGTACCGCTCGAGAGTCAGGTATTTTAGTTTCTTACGCCACATTTCGCGACGGGCTGCATCGTCTTTGGGATAATCAAGTTTGTCCGGGTCGGTGATTATTGACTCATCGATTGTAAAATCAAATGGTTTGGCAAGAATTTCTTTACAAATCGCCGCTGATTCTGCTGCACGTTTATCAAATATTTTCCCTGCTGCCAGGAAAAACTCAACCGGGGCGCCTTTCAGCTCGTCATCAATTTTGGTTTGATACTGGCTAAGGCTTTCAATATCGGATTGCAAAAAGATGTTTTTGTTGGCATCCAGCTGCTGAAAGTATTTAGTAAAAATTTTTTTCGAAAAATCGTCATTGATTTCTTTCGGACTAAAATGCCCCTGGGTTAACAGGGCCGATACGGATTGCAGTATTTTTTCATACTTTGAAGGAGGGTCGGATTTGCCGGTTCCCATTGTCTGGAAAGCGAGAAACACCACAGCCACCAGCATCATCACAAGAATGGGTAATCTTTTCATGTTCATCATGTATTTAATTGCCTGAAGCATAATCTCAAAAATAACGCAAAAACGGAGCATTTCGTACCTCTGTACGCTTTTAACACAGGTTTTTGATAAACGGTGGCACAGATTTTCCGCAGTTTTATTTTTGCCAAGTGTGCATTTTCTCTATTTTTGCAGCCCGATTCACGGTGGCTGTAGCTCAGTTGGTTAGAGCATCAGATTGTGGTTCTGAGGGTCGTGGGTTCGAATCCCATCAGCCACCCAACAAACTTCCCCGACTGGTTAGCCGGGGCTTTTTATTTCAACCGCAGCTATGACGATGAACTGGTGGCTTTTCCTGATTCCTGTTATTTCCGCCTTCATTGGCTGGATTACCAACTGGGTGGCGATCAAAATGCTTTTTCATCCCCGCGAACCGCGGAAATTCCTGGGGTTTAGCGTGCAGGGAATTTTTCCGAAACGACAGCAGCAATTTGCCGAAAAGCTTGGCAAACTAGTCAGCGACGAACTGCTCTCCTTCTCCGATATTGAAAAAAAGATCGTCAATCCCCAAAACCTGGAGAAAATACTGCCCATGATTGAACAGCACGTGGATCATTTTCTCCGGTCAAAACTCAGTGAACAAATGCCCTTCCTGAGCATGTTTATCGGTGACAAAACAATTGCCACATTGAAATCCGTGTTCATGCAGGAACTGTCGACATTATTTCCCCAGGTAATGAAAAATTACGCCGGCAGCCTGAAAAATGAACTTGACCTGGAAAAAATTGTTACAGCAAAGGTCGCTGCTTTTTCCACGGATAAGCTGGAAGCAATTTTGTACCAGATCATGGCCAAGGAATTTCGTTTCGTTGAAATCATCGGCGCTGTTCTTGGCTTCCTGATTGGACTTTTCCAGGTACTGCTCACGGTCCTGGCCTCCTGACGGAAATCGAAATACTGATAGCCCTTCCTTTCATCATGATTATATGACCACTTATCAAGTCTGGAATACTGGCAGCAAGTTAATTATTCAAATACACGTCTAACTGCGCAACAAATCAAATTGTTTATAATACTTATTTTATGAGGAAACTGGTACCTGTTTTAGCAATATTACTCATTACTTTTTCTGTAAATGCCCAAAACCCATACCAGGGTGGAAATCGTGGAGGGGGCCGTCAAATCAACGGCCGCTTCTATGGGAAAATCGTTGATTCGGTTTCTAATAAACCGATCGAATTTGCATCTGTACAATTGTTGCAAAACCGTTTTGATTCGGTATCTCGTAAAAGAAAAGAGGTGGTGGTTGCCGGTATGCTAACCAAAGCCAATGGTGAATTTAGCCTGGAAAATGTACCGGCATTTGGCCAGTACAAGCTGAAAATATCGGTCATCGGCTTTAAGCCATACGAACAGCCGGTATCGTTTGACCTGAAAATGGCCCGTGGCAATAGCGACCCCTCTGCCATGCTGAGTGCATTTGATAAAGACCTTGGCAATATCAAGCTGAACCTGGAAGAAAAAGTGCTGAGTAATGTCACCGTTACTTCTTCCAAACCGCTGGTACAACTGGGCATCGACCGGAAAATATTTAACGTGGAAAAAAACATCGTTTCGGCAGGTGGCACAGCCGTTGACGTTATGCGAAATGTTCCCTCACTGAACGTAGATATCGACGGAAATGTCACACTCCGCAACAATACACCACAGTTATTTGTAGATGGTCGTCCCACCATTATGACGCTTGACCAGATTCCGGCCGATGCAATAGAGTCTGTGGAAATTATTACCAACCCCTCTGCCAAGTTTGATGCTTCAGGTGGTACAGCCGGTATATTAAATATTGTGTTGAAGAAAAACAGGAAAGTGGGCTATAACGGTAATGTAAGAGCCAGCGTGGATTCACGTGGTAAGGTTGGCGGCGGTGCTGACATCAACGTGCGGCAAAATAAAATCAATGTATTTGCGAGTGGCAACTATTTTCAGCGTAAATCCATCAGCAACGGCACCACGAACCAGTTATCCAAATTTACCAACCCCAATACCTTGCTGAACCAGCTTGATAAGAGTACGATGAACGGCAGTTTTGGCTTTGGCAGAGCCGGTATTGATTATTTTATTGACAATCGAAACACCCTTTCCATTACCGGTAATATTGGTAAGGGAACATTTGATCCTAACACGACGAGCGATTTATTCATTGACACACTGGGCAACCCGGTCACATCTTCCTTTAGCCAGCGCCTCTCCAACTCCAGCAGGGAATTTAAAAATATGGGGAGCCAGCTGAGTTACAAACATAACTTTCCCAAAGCCGGCCAGGAACTGACAGCAGACGTAACGTATAATGCCGGTAAAAACAATAGCAGCAATCCTATCTTGACAAACTACTATGACCAGCAGGGCGGTTCGCTGAAAAACAGTTTTTCACAAAACCAACTCGGCAGCGGCACCAACAAAAACCTGATCATTCAAAGTGATTACAGCAACCCGCTTTCTGATAAGGCAAAACTGGAAATGGGTGTACGGGCCGCCATCAGGTCGGTAGACAGCAAAAATGATTTTTACATCTACGATCCAAATAGCGGAGATTATGTTTACAATGCTATCCTATCATCACAATATAATAGCAAGGACCAGGTGTATGCCGCCTATACAACTTTTACCAATCAACTGAAGAACTTCGGTTACCAGGTAGGCCTGCGAGTGGAAAGTTCCAATTATCATGGCGAATTGCCGGATAAAGGCCAGTCATTTAAAATCAATTTCCCGGTTAGCCTTTTCCCCAGCTTTTTCCTGAGCCAGAAATTTAAGAATGACCAGCAATTGCAACTGAACTATACCAGGCGAATAAACCGACCGAATTTCTGGCAATTATTTCCCTTCACAGACTATAGCGATTCGCTGAATATTTCCCGCGGCAATCCCAACCTGAAACCCGAGTTTACCAATTCGTTTGAATTATCGTACGAAAAAACATTCCAGAACCGGGACAACTTTATAGCATCGATTTATTATAAGAATACCAACGACCTGATTACCCGCTACCAGGTTGCCGACACCAACCAGTTTACCGGCAAACCGGTGCTGATCAATACCTACATAAATGCCAACAGCAGTTATGTTACAGGATTGGAACTGATCAGCAAGAATGCGATTACCAAATGGTGGGATATTACCAGCAATTTTAACCTGTACACGTCCAAAATAAAAATTGATGATCCAAACCAGCCCAACCAGGATCAGTTTGTCAGCTGGTTTGGAAAGCTGAGTAACAACTTTAAACTGCCTAAAAACTTTAGTATCCAGGTTTCGGGTAATTACCAGTCAAAAACTATTCTGCCACCGGGTGGTAGTGCCAGCAATGCGTTTGGCGGTGGCCGCGGCGGATTCTTTGGCCAACCCTCTGCTTCGCAGGGTTATGTGCGGGCCAACTGGGGAGTTGATGCGGCTGTACGGTTCGATTTCCTTAAAAACAAAACAGCTTCACTATCACTGAACGTAAACGATATTTTCAGAACACGCCTGCAGGATATTCATTCAGAATCTTTTTATTTTATACAGGATGCCTCGCGTCGTCGCGATCCGCAGGTATTCCGCCTCAACTTTAACCTTCGCTTTGGTAAGTTTGATGCTTCGCTCTTTAAACGAAAAAATACCAGGAGCGATAACCTGCAAAATATGGATAATGGCGGTATGAATTTCTAAACCTCTTCATTTACAAAATAAAAACCCGGGATTTCACCGGGTTTTTTTGTGCCTGTAGTTCTGCTATATTTGACACTTCTTATGAATCATTCTTTGCAATTTGCGATAATCGGATGCGGCCGCATTGCCTCCCGTCATGCTGCGGAAATGTGCAGGCATGGGAAACTCGTTGCGGTATGTGATATTGTAAAAGAAGCAGCTGATACATTTGCCCAAAAATTCAAGGCAAAAGCTTATTATTCCATTGATGCCCTGTTAGCTGGAGAAAAAAAGATTGATGTTATTGCCATCTGCACACCCAATGGTTTACATGCCAGCCACAGCATCCGCTCATTACAGGCGGGGATACACGTACTTTGCGAGAAGCCAATGGCTCTTTCCACTGCTGATGCAGAACAAATGATCCAGGCTGCCAAAAACGCTGAAAAAAAACTCTACATCGTAAAGCAAAACAGGTTTAATCCCCCGGTGATGCTTGTAAAAAAGTTGTTAGAAAAACAAAAACTGGGAAGAGTATTCCAGTTTCAGATCAACTGCTTCTGGAACCGGCCTGCAGCCTATTATCAAAACAACTGGCGCGGTACACGCAAGCTCGATGGCGGCACCTTGTTTACACAGTTTAGCCATTTTATCGATATCCTTTACTGGTTACTTGGCGATGTAGCCGACATAAAAAGTTTCCAGGCCAATTTCCTGCATACCGGTACCATTGAATTTGAAGATAGTGGTGTGGTATTATTAAAAATGAAAAACGGAGCGATTGGTACCATCAATTATTCTGTAAATGCACACCGGAAAAACATGGAAGGATCTTTCACCCTGCTGGGTGAAAAAGGCACCGTGAAAATTGGTGGTCAATATTTAAATGAACTCGATTATTTTCTTGTGGAAAATGAACCCGTGCCGGTATTAGATCATGAAAAGCCCTCGAACCAATACGGCTTTTATGAAGGCTCCATGAGTAACCATGATAAAGTATATGAACATTTGGTGAAAGCCCTTGCAGATAACGATCATGCCATGGTGGCTGCCGATGAAGCCATCAAATCAGTTGAAATCATCGAAACTATTTACCAACAACGATTACTGTGAAAACGCTTGTTCATATCGTCGGGAACCGCCCTCAATTCATCAAGTTATCCGTTCTTTATGAAGAGCTGAAAAACAACTCCGCTGTCAGGCAGCAAATCATCCATACCGGCCAGCATTCCAGTGCGGAAATGAGCGATATTTTTTTTCAGGAACTGCATATTCCGCAGCCCGATGTTTACCTGAACATCAGCAATACAGGCACAGCCGATGAATTTATCGGGGCGGCTGCCACAGCATTACAGCGGTATTTTACCGATCAAAAAAACTTATTGGTTTTTGTTTACGGTGATACCAACACAACAATGGCGGCCGCCCTGGCAGCACGCAGGTCGGGTTGCCATTTATTGCATTTTGAAGCCGGCGTCCGTACGGGTGATGCGGCAATGCCGGAAGAAATCAACAGGCTGGTTACAGACAGGTTAGCCGATACGAATTTCTGTTGCACAGAAAGAAATTTTTTAACCATGCTTGCCGAAGGCTATAGCCAGTCTATTGCGTCTCGCCTCTTTCTAACCGGTGATTTATTATATGATGCGTTTTTAAAAATTCCTGCAGCTGCAACAAATATTACCCGTGAAAAAAAATACCTCGGGGTCACCATTCACAGGGCTTCCAACCTGGGGAATCTTGAAAATCTTACAGAAATTATTGAAGCGCTTAATACACTTCATAAAGAAATTCCGGTCATCATGCCCATGCACCCACACACCCGGAAGAAAATACTGGACTATGGCCTGGCTCCCTCCTTCCAAATTCTTCCGCCCTGCGGGTATGCCGAAATGAAAAGGTTTATTATCAACGCAGAATATTTGATCACTGATAGCGGTGGCAGTTGCCGGGAAGCGTATTTTGCCAAAAAAAAATCGGTGATCGTGATGCCCCGACCATTCTGGCCTGAAATTACAGAAAAAAAATGCGCGGTTTCGGTAAACGCCAACAAAAAAAATATCCTGGAGGCATTTGCGCAATTACCGCGGCTCGATGCCAATTTCGAAAGTTGCATCTTCGGGCAGGGTAATGCCGCCGCAAAAATCAGGGATATCATCACACACCAACTGAAAAACTAGCGAATGAAATGACCGGCCAAAAAAGCAAAAAAAGTCAAAAAAGAATAACAGTATCAGTGATTTCAAACCTTGCCACTGATCAGCGGGTCATTCGCATCAGCAGCACTTTACAGGAAATGGGATTTGAAGTTATCGTATTCTATCGTAACCTGAAAGGGAATATTTTACCGGGATCCTATCATTTTCGCTACCAAAAAATCAATTGCTTTTTCCGAAAAGGTGTTTTGCAATATGCCGAATTTAATTGTAAACTTTTCTTTCGCCTGCTTTTCTGCAAAACAGATTATTTTTTAGCCAATGACCTGGATACCCTTGCGCCAAATTACCTGGCCAGCAAACTTCGCCGCAAGTATTTATTTTATGACACACATGAGTATTTTACAGGCGTTCCCGAATTAAAAAATGCTCCTGTTAAAAGAAAAACCTGGAAACTATTGGAAGACTGGATATTTCCCAAATTGAAAACGGTGTACACCGTTAATGAATCAGTGCGGGACCAGTACCAGGCTGAATATGGTAATACAATCGGCATTGTGAGAAATGTACCTGTAACTGTACAGGTGCAAAAGAAAGCAATGCCACAGCATTGGCAAAACAAAGTGATTATGATGATGCAGGGCATTGGCATTAATGAAGGACGTGGAGGACTCGAATTACTGGAATCCATGCGTTACCTGCCCGAACAATATCACCTGGTTTTTATCGGGTCGGGAAACAACTGGCAACAAATAGCCCAGAAAAGGCGCAGCTGGCAACTGGAGGAAAAAGTGGAGATGATCAATCCCTTGCCACCGGCGGAATTGAGACAATACACCCTGCTGGCATATATTGGGTACAGCCTGGATAATTTTTCCGATCTGAATTGCCGTTTCAATTTGCCCAATAAAATCTTTGATTACATTCATGCGGGTGTGCCTGTGATTGCAACGGCGATACCCGAAGTAAAAAAGATTATCGAACAATACCAGTGCGGTATTTGTATAAATACCAACGATCCCGAAGAGATTGCGAGTGCAACAAAAAAGCTGACTGAAAATACCGTTTTGTACCATCAGCTGAAACGGAATACGGTAGAGGCTGCAAAAGAACTATGCTGGGAAAAAGAAAAAAACAGACTGATCGCCATCTATGAAAAATATTTATGACCGATAAACAGCTACATATCGTTTGCCTTGACAATCCATATCCGCCTGATTACGGCGGTTCCATTGATATGTATAACCGGATTGTAGCCTTGTACAAAAACGGTATAGATATTCACCTGCACTTTTTTGAATACAACAATAAAAAAGAAACTGGCCCGCTACAAAAGTATTGCTCCAGTATAACCAGTTATAAACGCAAGACTGGTTGGGGCGGTTTTTCTTTGACCACTCCATATATCGTCTACTCACGGATCAACCAGGAATTGATCGCCAATTTAACAGCTGATAGTTCGCCGGTTTTGCTCGAGGGGGTTCATTGCTCCGGCATTGCACCCTTCATCCAAAAGCAGGGACGGAAAATTATCGTGCGCCTGCATAATGATGAAAGCTCTTATTACCACCGGCTGTTCAAAACCGAAAAAGATTTTTTAAAAAAGATTTATTTCTGGAACGAAAGCCGCCTGTTAAAAAAATACCAGTCTGGCTTATCTGCAGAAGGGATTTATGCCTGTATGACGGACACGGATTTAAAACAATTTCATCAACATTACCACTTACATGACGTGAGAAAACTGCCCTCCTCCCTTGCATGGCAACAGCTGAAATGCCGGACGGGCACCGGCAGTTTTTGCCTGTACCACGGTAATTTATCCGTACCGGAAAATGAAGAAGCCGCTGTGTGGCTCATTGACAAAGTGTTTATGAAACTGAAAATACCGTTTGTTATTGCCGGTAAAAACCCTTCCAAGCGCTTAGAAAAAATTGCCCACCTGAATAAGCACACCTGCCTTATCGCCAGCCCATCGGAAGAAGAAATCAATGACCTTGTTATAAAAGCACATATCAATGTACTCCCTTCATTTAATGCAACGGGTCTTAAGTTAAAGGTCTTGCATGCCCTGTTTGAAGGGCGTCATTGTGTCACCAACATGGCCGCAGTGGAAGGTACAGGACTGGAACAATGTTGCCGCGTTGGTGATACCGCAGCTGAGATGATTGACATTATTTCCAGGTTGTACACCCAGCCTTTTACAGAGGAAGAAATAGCCTTAAGAGAAAAACTCCTTTACCCGGCGTACGACAATATGCAAAATGCCCGGCTGCTCAGTCAATGGTTATATTAGCATTGTCAATAACCTTCCCCCTTTCAGTGCGAATGGTGCGGGCAGGAAATTTTTGAATAACGATAT
This sequence comes from Chitinophagaceae bacterium, assembly GCA_035760665.1. GTDB lineage: Bacteria > Bacteroidota > Bacteroidia > Chitinophagales > Chitinophagaceae > DASTSN01. Next base: position 20,317 of record DASTSN010000011.1, read on the forward strand.
AGTCATGCGTAGCCATCACAATTGCTGTTCCGTAATCTTTTGATATCTGGAACAAAAGCGTCATGATTTCGTCGGATGTTTCGGGGTCCAGGTTGCCCGTAGGCTCATCGGCAAGAATCAGTTTTGGAGAATTCAACAATGCCCTGGCTATATCTACGCGTTGTTGCTCACCACCACTCAGCTCAAAAGGCATTTTAAATCCCTTCGATTTCAGTCCCACTTTATCAAGAACGTCCAGTATTTTTTCATCCATCAGCTTTTCGTCTTTCCACCCGGTGGCCCGCAAAACGAACTTCAGGTTATCATTTACATTACGGTCTGTTAATAACTGAAAATCCTGAAACACCACACCAAGGTTGCGGCGTAAATAAGGCACTTTTTTCCAGTCGAGATTGCGTAGTGAATAGCCTGTAACTGATCCCTCCCCCTCTTTCAATGGCAATTCACCGTACAAAGTTTTCAAAAGGCTTGATTTTCCAGTGCCGGTTTTGCCGACCAGGTATACAAATTCGCTCCTGCTAATTGTCAAGTTTACGTCCTGGAGAATTAAATTGCTGCCCTGGAAAATATTTGCATGCTGTAATTCTATAATTGCGTCCGTCATACCCCATTGGTTTACTGCAAAATAACGCAAAGAAGAGGAGGTGACCAGTTTTTTTTAAAATAACTAATAATTTAGTTTTTAAACTAAAAAATTAGTTTTAGCTTTATCTCAAACAAATAAATATGAAAACCCTCACAAAAGCAGAAGAACAGGTTATGCAGGTATTGTGGAAGCTGGGTAAGGCCTTTTTACGGGATATAGTGGAGTCGATGCCCAACCCCAAGCCACACCAAAACACGGTGGCCACCCTGTTAAAAATCCTTGTGGAAAAACAATTCGTCACCATCACAGTACTTGGCAGGCAACATGAATATGCGCCAGCCATTAGTAAAGAAGATTATTCCAAACGAACCATGAAGCAGATGGTAAAAGGCTACTTTGAAGGATCCTTCAGCAATGTTGTTTCGTTCATGGTCAAAGAAAATAATATCAGTATAGAAGAACTTGAATCATTGCTTCAGCAGATCAAAAAACAGCAGCATAAAAAATAGCATTTAATTATTCGGTATTAAAAACGAATCAATGAAAACCATTGCCATGAATCTTATCCAGGTACTTCTTTGCTCAGGCCTGCTGTATGGTTATTACCATATTTTACTGCGAAACAGGCGGTTTCACAGCTATAACCGGTATTACCTGCTTTTTTCAGTTCTGATTAGCCTTACGGTGCCGCTGTTGCATATACCGCTATATTTTTCCAACACTGGAGAAGAGAATTTACTTATTTATAACCTGGCAAAATTCAGTTTGGCTAATGGCGCGGATGAGGCCCTTACAAGCAGCCATCGGACTGTGGTTCATTTTTTTACACTTCAAAATATTTTACTAATCGCATATGGAACAATTTTTATGCTCATGCTTGTAAAATTTTTGAAGGCTTTGCTCACAATACGACGTATCTGTCATCAATATCCTGCTGAAAAAATTGAACATATCCGCTTCATCAAT
>DASTSN010000012.1:0-20079 GCA_035760665.1 Chitinophagaceae bacterium
TAGCTGGCGAAACGATTGCTTTTCCCTGCGCTCTTGTAACTTTCGCTGTAAAAAATCTTCCTTCATACATTTGCAGCAAATATCGAAGGAAATCAGTGTATATGGAACTTTCACAGCATACAAAAAATATTCTAGGTCTGCAGTTACCCACCGATCCCCGTTGGGTAAACCTTGCTGAAAAATCACTTCAGGATATCCTGACTGACCACGCCTATTGCGAGCAAAAAGCAGCCACGTCCTGCATCTCAATCATACAGCGCTACAGCGATAAAGAAAAACTGGTTGCTGAGTTATCGCCCATTGTGACGGAAGAATGGGGCCATTTCCGGTTGGTGCTGGCCGAATTGCAAAAAAGAAATCTTCCACTGGGGCGTCAGCGAAAAGATGACTACGTAAACGAATTGCTGAAATTTGAAATCAAAGGCGGATCGGAAGAAGACCGCCTGCTGGACAAATTACTGGTCTGTGCGTTGATAGAAGCCAGAAGCTGCGAACGCTTCAAACGGTTAAGTGAAGGCCTCGAAGATGAATACCTCCGCAATTTTTACCGTCGTTTTATGGAGAGTGAGGCTGGGCATTATACTTTATTCATTTCTCTTGCAGAAACATATATCGACCCCGTCAAAGTACGCAGCCGCTGGCAGCAATGGCTGAAGTACGAAGCCGGTGTTATGCAAAATCTTTCTGTCCGCGGCGACAGGATGCATTAATTTATTTTAAATAAACTTATGCAATCGTTTGTAGTTTTTTTAAAAGGCCGAAGTGTTTTATATTCCATGCCTGAATGAAAAACGCAAAACGAACACCGTCGGATACGATTTACCAAGAAGCTATTGCGGCATTGTTCCCGGGCGATAATACCTGTACGATAGAACGGGTCAATAACGGGCTCATCAATACTTCCTACAAAATCACCCGCACCGGTCACAGCGGTTCAATATTTTTACAACTTATTAACCAGCATGTTTTTAAAAAACCGGAACAGGTTCAGGACAATTACATGCAGTTGTGGAATTATAAAGTAGTTCAGGCAAAAGATCTTTCCCTGCCGGCGCCCGTATATTTTCATGAGCAGAAAAGTTTGTTTATTGACGCTGCTGAAAATTACTGGCGGGCGTTTACATTTATCGGCAATGCAAAAACCCTGAATGTTCCGGAAAATGCAGAACAAGCGATGGCCACTGCAAAAACGTTTGGCCAACTCACGGCCTCACTGGCAAAATTTGACATCACCCGCTTGCATATTGTAATTCCGCATTTTCATGATCTTACGTTCCGCTACAATCAGTTTACCCATGCACGCAGCATGGCTGCCCCGGAGCGTTTACAAAAAGCAAAAGACCAGGTTGACAGTTTGCAGAGAAGATCGGGGTACAAAGACTTTTACGAAAGGATTATTCATTCACCTGATTTTCCAAAACGGGTAATGCATCACGATGCTAAAATTGCAAATGTGCTTTTTGACAAAACCAGTGGTAAAGTGATTTGTGCAGTTGATTTTGACACAGTCATGCCCGGCTATTTTTATTCTGATCTCGGCGACATGATTCGCTCAATGGCCTGCAGCGAAGATGAGAATAGTACTGCGTTTGATCAAATTTACATCCGGAAAGATTTTTATACAGCAATTGTCAACGGCTATCTCGATGTTATGCGTGAACAGCTAACAGAACTGGAAAAGAAAACGATTCACTACGCAGGACTTGCTATGGTATACATGCAGGCGCTTCGTTTTCTGACGGATTACCTTTCCGGCGATTATTATTATAAAATCAGTTATCCCGAACAAAATTTTGACAGGGCCCAAAACCAACTTATCCTGCTAAAAAATCTTGAAGCATTTTTGAAAAGTGAATATAACTTCACTTTATTAAACAATGATTAACCGTTATTTCCAATGCAAGCAGCCCCTCAACAAATAGGTGAACAAAAACTTTTCACGTTACAAAACAAAAAAGGAACAAGAGTCGTAATTACTAATTACGGTGCAATCATTACCTCCTTCAAAGTAAAGATGCCTGACGGATCTGATAATGATATTGTGCTGGGTTTTGATACGATCGAGACATACCAGTCTGCCGGATACCTAAAAACCTATCCGTATTTCGGCGCTGCTATCGGCCGCTATGGCAATAGGATCAAAAACGGAACAATAACAATTGACGGAAAAACTTACCAGCTTACAAGGAACATGGGCAGTGACCAGTTACACGGTGGCTTTAACGGATTTGATAAAAAAATATGGCAATTGATCGCACTTGATGAAACCCGGCAATTGCTACAACTCAGTTGTCAAAGCCCGGATGGAGAAGAAGGATACCCCGGTAATGTAACAGCAGCGATTGCATTTGAACTGACAGAAGAGGATGAGTTGGTTTATACCTATACGGCCGTGACTGACGCCCCGACTGCTATCAACCTGACACATCACAGCTATTTTAATCTCAATAACGGCAGCGGCACCATATTAGATCATGAAGTAAAAATACATGCCGACTATTTTCTGGAACAAGACAGCAACCTGGTAGTAACCGGGAATCGCTTACCGGTAGCCGGAACAAAATATGATTTTGGCAAGTTTCATAAAATCGGCGAACGGCTTTCTCATAACGACGGTTATGACCAGAGCTTTGAACTCAACAAAAAGCCAGGCGAGTTAGTTCTGGCTGCTGAAGCAATAGCTGCGCAATCGGGGTTACATTTACAGGTGTTCACCACGGATCCGGTTGTACATCTTTATACCGGCCAGGGCATTCCGTCAATCCCGGGAAAAAATGGAATTACCTACGGGCCGTTCTCCGGCTTTTGTCTTGAAACACAGGTGCATCCAAACGCAATCAATATTCCCGCATTTCCCAATACTGTGTTACGGCCCGGCGAACACTATTACCAGCAAACTGTTTACAAAATCAGTCACTCACCGGAAAAATAAGCCAGCTCCTCCGTGAAATCCAGGAAGGGATACTGTGTGGCAAGCAGACGGGTTTTTTCAAAATGCGTTTTTAAAAACTGGCGGTGCGCTGTGGTTGCCGGCTGAAAAGGCTTGTGGCGACGGGCAATGGCTATTTTTTTTATTTCCTGCATCAAGGCCCTTGATTCTTCCGTAATGCAGGCTGCTGCAAACTTCTCCACGACAAATTCTGTAGCCATGTAATTAGGATGCACCAGGTCGATATCATAAAACCGATAATCCCGCAATACATCGATGACCAGCTCATATGCCGGGAAATAATATAGATGATCAAATTTATTCACCATGTGATGTACTGATTCCAGCAAACGGGCTTTGCTGCGGTTATTATCCACCACCCCGTCACGGATATGTCGCACCGGGCTAACGGTGAAGATGATTTGCAGCGATGGATTAAACCGAATTAACTGGTGGTAGCAATTATCCAGTTGTGTAACAATTTCATCAATGCTGAGCAGATGTTTATGAAACCATTGCGCCGGCGCCCGGTGACAATTGGCTACCGGCTCCTCAGCGTCTCTTTTTTTTACGGTATCACTCGTTTGTAAAAATTTCGCCTCACGGGTCAGCCTGTACGAAAAAGCTGAACCCAGCGTTATAATCAACCAGTCGGCCTGTTTTAAAAATTCATGTGCCTGTGTTTGCGAATCATTGATCGCTTTCAGTGAAGCATTTTTGTCGATACCGGAAAACCGGCTGTGGTGCTGCCAGCTATGCCAGATTTCGTTAAGCTGGAAAAGATCATCTTCCGTGTATTGCCTGTTTTGTGTATACGATACCAGGCTGCTGCACACACTTACCGGGTCAAACAGTATACCGTTGGGATTTTGCAAAACGGAAAATTTCAGCTCTGCAAGAGCATCACCGATATGTTCGGTAAAGCATGAACCTGTTAAAAGTATTTTATTTCCGTAGGCAATTTGTTTTACCGGCTTTTTAATATCAAGATTCAGCATCAAATCCATAGCTTCCATTTTAGCTGAACAGTTCTTCAGCCATGAGTAAACTTTTTTGCAAAGCTTCCGTATGAAAGCTTTTTAACAAATGCCGGCTTTCAAAATAGTTGATCATCCAGGCGCTATCCATATTTCCCACCAGTTCATCATAAGCCATCGGGCAACCTCCAACACCTTTCAGTGCGCCGTCAAAACGATAACATCCAGCCTGGAGTGCTGCTTCTAATTTTGCCTGCCGGTTGCTTTGTGTTGAATGCAAATGAACGCCAATCTCCACTGCGGGCAAATGCTCCACCAGGTATTTTGTCATGCTAAATACCTGCTCCGGTTTTGCCAAACCGACCGTATCAGCGAGGGAAATAATTTTTATACCACTGCTTGCCATTTTATCAGCCCAGCCAAATACAACTTCCTCTGACCAGGGATCGCCATAAGGATTTCCAAAACCCATGGATAGGTAGATCACCAGTTGCTTACCACTTTTCACACAAAGATTTTGCATTTCTAACACCCGGTTAAATGATTCATCAATGCTGGCGTTGGTATTACGCAATTGGAAGGTTTCCGATACTGAAAATGGAAAGCCCAGAAAACTGATTTCATCATATGTCATGGCTTCCTCTGCCCCCCTGACATTAGCAACAATAGCCAGTAGCTGGCTGGTTGTATTATCCAGCCGGAGCCCTTTCAACACCTCTTTGGTATCAGCCATCTGCGGGATGGCTTTGGGAGAAACAAAACTGCCAAAGTCAATCACATCAAATCCAACCTGCAGCAATAAATTGATATAGTCAATTTTTTTTTCCGTGGGAATAAATGTTTTCCATCCCTGCATCGCATCGCGGGGACACTCCACCAGTTTGATTGTTTGCTTATCCATAAAAAACATGTAAAGGTAACACGTGAGTGAATAAACAACCTGTAAAAAATGTACGAAAGCTCTGCCTGATTTTTTGCAAAAACTACTACTTCGCGGCAAGCAGGCTGGTTTTGTACAAAAATCATTCAGGTTTTCCTGTAAGAAAAGGAAAGATTGTAAAAACTGCAAATGTGTTCTCCTGCTATTACGAGATACAATTATGAATCGGCGTACGGCAATGCTAAGTTCGAATCAAATCAGGGATTGCCGAAAACCTGGGACAGAGTAGGCATAAGTATAAACGAAAGATTATGAAAAAAGTCTGCTTCATCACCATTTTATTAATTGGCGTATCAATGTCTTATGCGCAAGAACAAAAGACAAACAGCTTTACCAGCGGCATTGGCATCAGCATTGGTATGACCACCGAAAATTCATCTCTGCTAAACGGCTGCCTTTTCCTGGAGGGAGATTACATGTCAGAAAAACATTTTTCCATGTATGGCAGCATCGGCTACAACCGGTTATTTTCATTCAATGAAAAAGGAAGTGCTGGATTTGCCAGCGCTTACATAGGGCCAAGGCTGCATTTTTCTGAGAAAGTTTTTCTTGGCGCAGGTATTGGATATGCATTTGCTACCAGCGGTAACTCAAGTGGCGGAGCCTTCACGTATTATCCTCACCTTGGATTAGCTATGAAAAAAACACAGTTAACGCTTGGCTATATTGGTCTGACAGATAATGGAGATAATGCGGGAATCATCAGCCTTGGAATCATGGTAAAATTTCACAAAAAAAGCTAATGTTTGGCAGAACCGTCCGTACCCTTTTTCTATCCATCCGCAGTCAGGATATTTTTCGGATACGTTCTTTCAGTGCTGAAAAAAAACGGTTTCGTTCTTTCTCGCCAGTACCGCTTATTAATGTGGAACGGCTCATGAGAGTGTAAAAATTACTAAACAATATCTCAGAAAAGCGTTGATCTTTCGTGAACAGGTAGTTGATAACATTATAATTTACAAATGAGACCTTATTGCCATTCAGCTCCGCTAAAATGGAATTGTTCCCCAGTATAACTTCATTTATATAAAACTTCAGCGGCGCCCTGTGTGTTACATCTGTACTACCTGGTAAAAACTTTACTCCTTTTTCCGCCTGGAGTTGTATGTGATCGATTGACCGTTCAAATGATTCAGCAATGACTGCAATATCCGAAGGTTGAGAAAATATTCCGGCATCCCTGTAATATTCCAATTGCCTGACAGTGCTGTTAATGCTCTCAAAATTCCATAATTCAACAGATGGAATTTGATTATACAAACTGATCATCTCCTGTCCAAGCCGGTAACAATCTTCAAAAGGAAATTCTGCCAGTGAAAATCGTTTGTTTGCGTAAGCGGGAATATTCAGAATCGTTTTTAACCAGACGAAGGTTTTAAATGCGGCAACTTCAGGATAACTAAAAAAATGCCAAACCGGAACGTCTTTACAAAGGTATAGCAGTTGTTTTTCAGCAAACGAATTAAAATAACGCAATTGAACCAAATATCCGTTCAGATAGGCATTAAAATCCTCGTAAGACCTGCTTATATCCGGAGCGCTAAAAACAACGGCATCCTGCTGCAGTTGTAGTACGTGATCAAGTGAAATATGATATTTTTCGCAAATTAATTTCAGCTCAGATAATGTTATAGGCTTCTCACCCCTTAACCGCCTGTAAACACTATCTGCACTGATATCCAGCAAATCCATCAACTCATCCACCAACGAAAGATGTGCTGGCATAGATTGCCGCAAATAATTGAAAAACTGCTGCTGGACTTCGTTGGTTTCCATTTGCAAACATAAATTACGGATTTTCCGTAAAACCAAAAACTTGTTTTGCAGTTCTCCATAAACCAATCAGCAGCCCCGCAGATTTAAGGCAAAAACAGTAAGGCTAATTGTTAAGAATATCTTTTTAACTGAATTCCAATTAACGTCCCGGCTTGGCTGCAAATTTCAATTATGAATGACTGTTACCTACAGGTAGGTTTGTACCATTAAATCCTAAATTTTACTGCAGTATGACTGCTGACAATACCTGACGCAAAATCTAAAACGAACATCATGAAAAAACTATTTTATTTATTTGCCTGTATAACCTGCTGGAGTAGCCATTGTGCTGGCCAAAAACACAAACCAGACCATTTCAGTCTTGCTGCTACAACGTTGCACACCGATTTTCCTTTTGGCAGTTTCAGCAATCTCTTTACAAAAGAATTTCACCCAGGCTTAGAAATAGGCACCGGTTTTATTTGGAAATCGAGAGCAAAACACGACTGGTTCCAGGATTTCAAACTGGGTTATTCTTATCATCGCTTTGTACAACACAGTATCACTTTATACTCAGAGTTTGGCTATCGCTACAAGTTTTTAAAAACATTTAATGCAGAAGCTGCATTGGGCGCCGGTTATCTTCATGCGATTTCTGCTGAAAAAGTTTTTGTATTACAAAGTGACGGATCTTATAAAAAGAAAAAGAGCCTGGGCCGGCCACAGGCAATGGCCAGTGTCAGCATCGGTCTTTCCCAGAAGATCACTGCGTCAGGCATAAATGTCTTTCTGAATTACCAGCAACGCCTGCAATTCCCGTTCATAAAGTCTTATGTGCCCCTGCTCCCGGAAAATATTTTGAAAGCAGGTGTACGTATTCCACTTACATCAAAATAATTTATTTAATACAACAAATATGAAAAAGATACTCATTGCATTGATCTGCATTTCATTTTTCGCTTGCCGAAAAGCTCAAATTGTTCAGACAAGAAGTGTTGGTGAAGAGGTTCCGTGGAATGATTCAAGTAGTCAGCATCCAAAAAATGCAGCATTAGATGCATTATTGAAAAAATACCAAAAAAAAGGATTGCCGGGTATTTCACTTTTAGTGAATGATAGAAATGGCACCTGGGTGGGTGCCACGGGCAAAGCGGATATTGATAATAATATTGATTTTGTTCCCGGCACAGTTTCGAAAGCTGCAAGCATTACAAAATTATTGGTGGGTACGTTGGTGTTTAAATTAATGGAAGACTCTATACATACTGGAATTGGGTATAATGATCTCAATACAAAGATCAATCATTGGCTGCCGCAACGCATCATCAATCGCATAGCTAACGGTAACGAAGTCACATTAGGACAATGCATGAAACATGAAACTGGAATTCCTGATCTCATTGAGGAAAACAGTTTTTATCTCGCCGTGCTGAATAATCCGAATAAAAAATGGCAGCCGGAAGAGTTGCTCTCCTACATCTTCGATAAACCGGCGTTATTTGGTCCCTCCGATACAGCTGTATACTCAAATACAAATTATGTTCTCGTTTCCATGATTATTGAAGCACAAACTGGCAGGAACCATTCCGATCTTTTAAAAGAACTTATTCTGAATCCGCTGGGAATGACGCATACCTATTACCAGCCTCACGACGAACTTCCCAATGAAGTGGCACAGGGTTATTTTGATCTTTATAACAATAATACGATTGTAAACGTATCAAATCTTGTTACCGGCAGTGGCAATGGCTATGGAGGAATTTACAGCAATGTATTTGACCTTTTCAAATTTGCAGATGCATTATTCATCAAAAAAACTTTATTGAAGCCTTCTTCACTTGCCATAATGCAAACCTGGGGGAAGCGTGACGGATCAAATCTTTACGGTTATGGAATACAAAAATCGTTTCTTGATAAAGACATTGACGCCGGTATTGGCCATAAAGGAAGGGATGTGGGTTATTCTGCCAATCTCTTTTACTTCCCTAATAAAGGCGTCACCCACATATTCTTTGTCAATTACGGTACGGATGGCGACAGCCATTTGCGGCAAACTTTCTATGATTTTATTGATGAACTGGTAAGCATCACCGTGAATTGATGTTTCATCAAAAGATTGATACGATTATAAAAACAGGAGTTCTTTTCTAACGATTTAATGATTTATACAACTTAAAAAATTATGATAGCAAAATTATTTTTAACATTAACTGATTATCCTTTTTTCAGGAGACTGGTTTGGAAACCTATCTATGAAGCTTTGGCAATAAACTTTCCAATAGAAGACTGGCATTTCATGAATTACGGGTATGTACCTTCCGGGGATGAAAAATTTTTGAGATTGGAAGACAAAGATGAGATAAACAGATACCCTTTGCAATTATACCATTATCTCGCAACCAAGATCAATCTGGAAGGGCGGGAGGTTTTAGAAGTCGGGAGCGGCAGAGGTGGTGGCTGTAATTATATAAAAAGATATATGAATCCCCGGAAAATTACCGGACTTGATATTGCTGCACAAGCTGTAAAATTTTCTCAACAAACACATAAAGAAAAAGGACTGTATTTCAAGCAGGGCAATGCAGAAAATCTCCCATTTGAAAACGACTATTTTGACGTGGTTATTAATGTAGAATCATGCCATGCATACGGATCGGTACCAAAATTTCTTGCTGAAGTGAAAAGAGTTCTGTTTGAGGGAGGTTACTTTCTATGCACAGACATGAGAAGCCCGGACGGCATGGTAACATTGCGGAATAACCTGATTCATTCTGGTATGACGCTGCTGGAAGAAGAAGACATAACCAGCAACGTTGTAAAAGCCATTGAAAAAGAAGAAGCCAGTAAGCAAGCTCGTATTGAAAAGCATATCCCAAAAAGGTTGCAAATCATGTTTAAAGAATTTGCAGGAGTAAGAAATTCAAAAATTTATACAGACCTGTCAAGCGGCCATTTGGTTTATCATCGCTTTGTTTTGAGGAAAGAGATGTATTAGTAAAATTTGATCAAATTCCTTCAGATACCATGTCAGACTTGTCAACTGTTAAATCCAGGCACTTCGGGTATAATAAACCTTAACAAATCAATGACGTTCCATGGCAGATTGAATAGAGTTTGGTAAAATTAAGGAACCTTGAAAACGACCAGTTGCAAAAAATACTAAAACCATAGTTGGCTCCTCGGAATTCAATTATAAAACGGGTATTCTAAATCGTAGAATTGTTATAGAAAAAAGGCTGGTCAGCCAATTAAATATTAAAAACTCTTACGCAATGAAAAAGATTATCAGCATACTTGCTGCCGTTTTTGTCGTGTGCCACCTGTCTGCTCAAACTGACACACTCGGTAAAAAGAAAAAGCCTGTTCCAAATATTGCCATCATTTTAACCACCAAAGGAATACGGACAAAAGGATGGCTGTACCAGGTAAATGACAGCCAGGTTGTTCTTTACAAAGGGAAAGCCGGTAATATGGTAAAACTTCCTGCTGGCAAAAAAGATTTATCCCTTTTAAATGAAATTCAGGCAACTCAAATTGAACAGATTTCATTTAAGAAACGAAACAATGCGACCAAAGGGGCTTTGATTGGTCTTGGAGCTGGCGTTCTGTTGGGTGTTGTTACCGGACTTATTGAAGGCAGTGACAAAGTCTACCCCTACCCCAATCCATCCCCTTCAACCGATCCTTACGGACTGGGTACTGCCATCGAAACCTTTGCCATAGGGCTGAATAATGTATTTGCTTTAACTGCCGGGCAAAAAGCGGTACTGTATGGTGCCGGGCTGGGGAGTATAGGCTGCATCACCGGGGCAATTATCGGTGCTGTCGCCAAAAAGAAATTCGTCATTCAAGGAAAAAAAGAAAAGTTTCGAGACCTCCAGGGTGAACTTATGAGAAGACTGGTGATCAGGAACTGATGGAGTAAGTGATGCATTCCCGGGCATGGGTCAGTTAGCAGCAGCGGAAGATTCACCACCGCTGTTTCATTACTTCGTACAATATCATACCGGTGGCAACGGATACGTTCAGGCTTTCAAAATCTCCATTCATCGGAATGTTGAATTTTTCATCACATATCTTCATCAATCCAGGATGCACGCCTTTTTCTTCGCTACCCATGACAATGGCACAGGGTTCAGAAAAATTGCAGTCAAAGATCGAATGCTTCGCTTCCATTTCACTGGCAAATACTTTTATGCCGTTCAAGTGAAGGGTATCAACCGCTTTCATCAGGCTGTTTACACGGCATACGGGCAATTTTTCCAGCGCCCCGGCCGAGGTGAGGATCGCATCTTCGTTCAAAGCCCCTACTCCTTTGTCAGGAATAATGATAGCGTGAACGCCGCAACAATAGGCGGTCCTGGCAATACCGCCAATATTGCGAATGTCTGTAATGCCATCAAGTATCAGGAACAGAGGCACTTCGCCCTTTTCTACAACAAAGGAGATCATCTCTTGCAAATCGAGATACCGCACTTTTGCTAATTGAGCCACACAACCCTCATGATCAGTGACATTGAAGCTGTTCAGTTTGGCAACCGGAACAAAATTAACGGGCACATGTTGACGCAGTGCCATTGATTTAATCTCGTCAATTTCGCTGCCCTGTAATTGGTTTTGCAAATAGATCCGGTCCAGGGCTGTGCCGGCAACCAGTGCTTGCTTCACAGCCTGGCGGCCAATCACGAGGGAGCTTTTTTTGGGACGATGTTGTTGTCTGAAATTTTTCACCAAACAAAGAAATGATAAAACCTGTAAATACGCCGTGGATTTGTCTATTTTGTTAATTCGCCAGACAGCATCATTAGTTTTACTTTTTGAATAGCCGCAACGGACATAACATCTGTAATTTTTCCGGACTGCAGCATTTCGTATACCTCATCAAAAGGTAGTTTTTTGACAAGCAGGTGCTCTGTTTCTTCCGGCGCCGGTTCACCTGCGGTCAGTTCACGTGCCAGGTATAAAATGCTGTATTCATCGGTAATGGAATCAGACAGGTGCAGTCGCAGCAGTTCGGTCCAGATTTGCGCTTCCAGGCCGGTTTCTTCTTTCAACTCACGTTTGGCTGACTCTACGGGTGCAACACCCATCAATCCGCCTCCCTCAGGAATTTCCCAGGTGTATTGATCAATGGTAAAACGGTATTGCCCCACCAGCCAGGTATTCCAGTTTTCGTCCAGTGGTAACACGCCAATTGCAAGATTTTTAAAGTGGACCTTGCCGTAAATACCGATTCCGCCGGAAGGATTAATCACGTCAAACTCTGTAACGTTAATCCAGTTGTTGTCATACTTTTCCGTTTTGCCCAAAACCTGCCAGGGATTTTTTTCATTCATACTTCTAAAATAAAAAAAGCGTGGCAGATATTTACCACGCTTTCTATGATACTGAATAAAATTACTTTTTGATCCCGAAGGCCTTTTTGATTTTATCTACATAATCCAGTTTTTCCCAGGTAAATAATTCCACCTTCTTTTTCACAACTTTCCCCTCCGGTGACACAAATGTTTTTTCAACGATTTCGGGTTTACGGCCCATGTGTCCATACGCTGCTGTTTCGCTGTAAATTGGGTTGCGAAGTTTTAACCGCTGCTCGATGAAATAGGGACGCATATCAAAAATACCCGCTACCTTTTTGGCAATTTCAGCGTCGCTGATGTTGACCTTAGCTGTACCAAAAGTATTTACATTAATACTGGTAGGTTGTGCCACCCCAATAGCATATGATACCTGCACCAGCACTTCATCACACACACCAGCCGCAACCAGGTTTTTTGCAATATGGCGGGTGGCGTACGCTGCGCTCCTGTCAACCTTGCTGGGATCTTTGCCGCTAAAGGCGCCGCCACCATGTGCACCCTTTCCACCATAGGTATCTACGATAATTTTTCTGCCTGTTAATCCTGTATCGCCATGCGGACCACCGATGACAAACTTACCGGTTGGGTTGATGTGATACTTGATTTTATTGTTAAACAGGTGAGCATATTTCGCATATTTCTTTTTTACGCGGGGCACCAGGATGCTGATCATATCTTTTTTGATCTTTTCCTGCATTTTGGCTTCCGTATCAAAATCATCGTGCTGCGTAGAGATGACGATTGTATCAATCCGTACCGGTTTATTATGATCGTCGTATTCGAGTGTCACCTGGCTTTTTGCATCCGGGCGCAGGTATTTAATTTGTTTATTCTCCCGCCTGATCAGAGCAAGTTCCTGCAGCAGCTTGTGAGCAAGATCAAGCGCCAGGGGCATGTAATCATCTGTTTCGTTGGTTGCGTAGCCAAACATCATTCCCTGGTCACCGGCACCTTGCTCCTCTCTTTTCTTTTTATCCACCCCCTGGTTAATATCGGATGATTGCTCATGAATTGCAGACAGCACACCGCAGGAATGTGCTTCAAACATATATTCGCTTTTGGTATATCCAATTTTGCTGATCACCTTCCGGGCTATATCCTGTACATCCAGGTAGGCTTTTGATTTCACTTCACCCGCCAAAACCACCTGACCGGTTGTAACCAGTGTTTCACACGCCACTTTCGACTGCGGGTCAAAAGCCAGAAAATGATCAATCAGTGCGTCCGAAATCTGGTCGGCCACTTTATCCGGATGACCTTCAGAAACGCTTTCAGATGTAAAAAGATAAGCCATGATTGTTTATTAAAGTTTGAAAATGGGTTTGTAATAATAAAAATCGGGTGCAAAGATAACACCCGATCGTATTCATTTTGCAACAGCTTTTCCACTATAGTTTTGAGTAAACAATGCGTAAGCGCATTCGTTCCGGGTTTGTATTGGGCAAGCCGCCATATACCCGCACACGACCTTCTGCAATTGTACTGTTGATGTACGGCGCATAGTAATAATCTGTACCGGACACCTTAAAATAATTCCTGGCAAAAAACGGTGTGTATAACCTGAGCGTATAAGGTGTTTCAGTAGCATTTACCAGGTGTTGCACATATCTTGATATGTCGAAGCGCCACGCTGTGACCGAATGACCACCGGCATCTGTCTGTAACTTACCCAGGAAGCCAAACTTTGGATTGGCGAGAATCAATGACCCCGTTGTTGCGTCAGGAGTACTCACATCATACGGTATTGACCTGAAATAGGACTTAGCGGAATCATACGCATCCAGGTAAAGATATTCCGGAGCTGCAAAGGTTTCATCAGACGGATCGTAAACCTGCTGAATATCCAGCTCTGCAAGATGTATGATGCGATTGGTTTTTGCAAAATCCTTCAGTCCCGGAATCTTA
Source organism: Chitinophagaceae bacterium (assembly GCA_035760665.1). Taxonomy (GTDB): domain Bacteria; phylum Bacteroidota; class Bacteroidia; order Chitinophagales; family Chitinophagaceae; genus DASTSN01. Next base: position 13,867 of record DASTSN010000012.1, read on the forward strand.
ATGGTAGCATAGGAACCCGGCGTGTTTTGCAGGAACACAAGATCAGCCGGATTGGTTTGTCCTGCGTATGCAGCCAACTGCGAACCGGAATAGTCCCGCTGCAGATAATTGGCCGATGCACAGGTAGGTGTAAATGTAAAATCCGTAACAGTGGTATCCAGGATGCCCGAATGCTTATACCTGTAATAAATAGACAATTTGGAATTTGAGAGGTTAATACCGATCAGGGCATTCCCCGAACCCCCAGGTGTGATCGCAAAACCTTTAAATGCTGTATTGAATAAAGAATCTGAGCCATAGGCCGTAGCTGAGTCATATGTAAGCAGTCGCTGGCCAAAAGCATCGTTTAACCGGATGCGCAACTGGTTAATAGCGCTGTCTTTGAATAAATAAACGGAATCATTCAGAAACATGGGTGTGTAGCTGCCACTACCCAGCATATTTGAATAGGTAAAATTATTTTCCCTGATCAGGTACGATGAATCCTGACGAAAATCGTTGGACTGATCCATTTCATACACATTCACAGTCTGCGGTACTGTACTATCACCAAAAGTGCTGTTATAGTTAAGCACTAATACCACAGAATCTAAACCAATCAAGCTGTCAAGACTGGCAAAAGGGAAAGAAAATTTATAGGCGCTTGGTTTGAATTGGGCGAAAATAGTGCCCGCACTTGTTCCAAACAACGGATCATTAGTAATGTTACCCAGGTAATGAATTTCGCTGCCGGTAAGCCGTACTGAATCATTGGTCAGCGTAAAAAGATCATTGTAAGCCTCTACTTCCAGCGTAGTATCAAAGGTGGTAATATTATCCACGGCCGGTATCAGGCCGCCACCCAGCGTGGTACCTTCATTAATTTTTTTGCAGGAAGAAAAAAAGGAAATAAAAGCAATAGAAAAAAGGACGGTATAAAATACGTAAGCGCTGTTCTTCACAAAAGTTTGATTGAATTTGGGTTGGTTTGCAGTTTCGGTTGTTTACATTTGGCAGTTTATTCAGCCGAAATTTCAATTCCCCGCAAGATCGTTATACAGTTGTAAATAGTCTGTTAAATCTGACTCGGCATTATACTGCAGCGTTTTTTTACCCCGCACTTTGGAAAACTCGTCGGTCAGTTTTTTATCAATTTTTTCGGCACCGAATGTAATGGCATCGGCATAAGTGGCCCCGCCTTTAAACATGGCTGTGTTATTGGCATCTTTAAAGGGCTCCAGGTCCTTTTCTTTCAAAGAAGCGTGGATGAGTGCTTTTTTTATAAAATCGCTTCCCAACTTTTCTTTGAAGGTATTTTGCCCAATGGTGAAAACGATTTTACTATGAGCAAATACCGGCTCTTTTTTATAAATGGTTTTCAGATAAGCCGGAATTAAACCTGTCATCCAGCCGCTGCAATGAATGACATCCGGCGGCCAGCCAAATTTCTTCACAGTTTCCAAAGCACCCTTGCAGAAAAAAATTGTCCGCAAGCCATTATCATCAAACCATTTTTCCTCTTCGTCATGAAAAACGAATTTTCGCTTGAACAATTCTTCGTTATCCAGGAAATAAACCTGCAGCCTTGCGTTGGGAAGAGAAGCTACTTTAATTTGCAGCGGTAAGTCATCATTATCCACAGAAACATTGATACCCGATAAACGTACAACCTCGTGCAGGCGGTGACGGCGCTCGTTGATAACACCAAACCGCGGCATGATACACCGTACTTCAAAACCATTATCATTGGCCTTGATAGCCAATTTATTAACAATTTCAGAAAACTCAGTCAGCTCCAGGTAGGGCGACATTTCATTAGCTATAAATAAAATTCTTTTCTTTGCCGACATTGTTTGTCCTGTTTAGTTAAAACATACTGCCTGACGTGATTGCTGGATATTGGCAGGCTAAAGCAAGGGCGCAAAGGTAACTAATTTATCCTTAAAATCGCCCGGAACAGGGGTTTTAAGTACCAAAAGGCTTGATTATGATGATTGTTAAACAAGTAACTGCCCTCCGGCATTTTCTTTCCGGTCAAAAGGAAAATGGTATCAAAACCGGCTTTGTTCCTACTATGGGCGCCCTGCACCAAGGGCATATATCTTTGATTGAACGGTCAAAAAACGAAACCGGGCTTACCATTTGCAGCATTTTTGTCAACCCCGCGCAATTCAACGATCCAACTGATTTTCGCAAATATCCTGTCAACACAGAAAATGATATTTTGCTGCTGGAGAAGGCTGGCTGCGACGTATTATTCCTGCCCACGGTCGATGAAATCTACCCCGGCGGTCAAATTCCGGATACGCACTATCCACTGGGCTACCTGGAAACTATATTGGAGGGTAAATACCGGCCCGGGCATTTCCAGGGTGTTTGTAAAGTGGTGCATCGCTTACTGGATGCCGTGCAACCGGACAACCTCTACCTTGGCCAAAAAGATTACCAGCAATGCATGGTGATCGAAAAACTGGTACAGTTAATCGGCCCCGGGTTAACACCTGCCATCATTCAATGCCCCACCCTGCGGGAACCAGACGGCCTGGCAATGAGCAGCCGGAATATGCGGTTAACTCAGGAGGAACGTCAAACTGCCACAACGATTTACCAGTCTCTCCTGCAGATTAAGGAAGAATTGCAGCCGGGTAATCTTTCACCCGTCATCGAAAATGCTAAGAACCTGCTCAAAAAAAACGGATTTAAAACAGACTACGTATCAATTGCTGATGCACAAACATTGCAGCCCGTTGATCAATGGGATGGTCAGGTGAAACTGGTAGCACTAATTGCAGCGTTCTTAAACGAGGTTAGGCTGATAGACAACCTGTTGCTGAATTAACTGTTATCCCGGCCAATCTCCGTCGTTTATAAATCACTTACTTTTGTTTCATTTATGGAAATTGAAGTACTTAAATCGAAAATACACCGTGCCGTCATTACCGAGGCCAACCTGAATTATGTAGGCAGTATTACCATTGACGAAGACCTGATGGATGCTGCTAATATTATTGAAAATGAAAAAGTGCAGGTGGTAAACGTGAATAACGGGGAGCGTTTGGAGACTTACGTGATCCGGGGAAAAAGAGGTTCTGGCATTTGTTGCCTTAACGGACCGGCCGCCCGCAAAGGAATGACCGGTGATATCATCGTCATTATTTCATATGCTACCATGGATTTCGAAAAAGCAAAGACCTTTAAACCATGGATAGTTTTTCCGAAGGAAGGAAATAAACTGTGACATCCCGCTGACGAAAATACGGCGCCCACCTTCATTGCATTTATTTGTTTTGAGAATTGACCACATCGTTTTATTTTAGGTACGATGAAGAAAAACATGCTCACCATATTCCGGTACCTTTTTTTTGTGGGCCTTGGTGCTTTTTTCGCATGGCTGTCGGTAAAAGATATCAACGCCGAGAGATGGGAGCATATTAAGACATCATTATCCCAGGCACGTCAGTGGCTGTTCATCCCTGTTCTTTTTTTGCTGCTGCTGAGCCACTACAGCCGGAGCATTCGCTGGAAAATATTAATGGAGCCGCTGGGATATCACCCCACAACATTTAATGTATTTGCCGCTGTGATGGTGGGCTACCTGGTAAACTCCGGCGTGCCGCGGCTGGGGGAAGTGGTAAAATGTACCATGCTGGCCCGTTATGAAAAAGTAAGAGCCGACAAACTGGTGGGTACGATAGTCGTGGAAAGAGCTGTCGATGTGATTTGCCTTTTGTGCGTATTTGTTTTATCGTTGTTATTAGAGGGCAACATTATCGGGGATTACATGAGGGAGAAACTGGTTGTTTTTTTTCATGACAAATCGGGTAGTCTGTCTTTCACAAAATTAAGTGTAGCTGCCGGCGGATTGCTGGCAGGAATTATCATTGTCTATTTCATCCTAAAGCGATTTGGCCATATCGATTTCGTAGCGAAAATAAAAAACGTACTGACAGGAATATGGCATGGGTTAACCAGCATACGCTATGTGAAAAGAAAAGGATTATTCCTGTTTCATACAATATTCATCTGGATACTTTACCTGCTCAGTACTACAATTGGCATTTATGCATTAAAAGAAACCGCACAGCTTGGTATTGGTGGAGGATTAACCACCCTGGCCGTGGGCAGCGTGGGAATGATTTTAACCCCCGGCGGCATCGGCGCTTACCCTTTACTGGTAGCCGAACTGATGGGATTGTACGGGCTTGACAGCAGCACGGTAGGCACAGCGCTGGGCTGGCTGTTATGGACAGCACAAACATTTATTGTGCTGGCAACAGGGCTGGTATGCCTGGCACTTGTTACGAAACACAACAGGAACCGTTACCAGGCCGCTTAAAACAACTGCATGAAACACCGTCATGCTATTTTATGATCCATAAATTCATGCAATGAGAAACATTTTTGTTGCCGAACAGAAAATTTACGATCTGCCTTCGCTGGTTAAACAAATCGCACAATGGCGGCTGACAGGCAAAACCGTTGCATTTACCAACGGTGTATTTGACCTGATGCACAAAGGACACATTTTTTCCCTCTCCCAAGCCGCAAAAGAAGCAGACATTCTGATCGTGGCCGTCAATGCAGACGTATCAGTTAAACGGTTGAAAGGAGACAGCAGGCCGTTGAATGACGAATACACCCGGGCTTTGTTGCTGGCATCTTTATTAATTGTAGATGCTGTTATCCTCTTTGAAGACGATACACCTTTATCAGTGATCAAAGCTCTGCTGCCGGATGTACTGGTAAAAGGCGGAGATTATACAATCGATCAGATAGCCGGTGCCAAAGAAGTAATTGCCGCAGGTGGCAGGGTTATCATCAACCCAGTCATTGAAGGTATTTCCACCACGGCCATTATACAAAAAGCCGGGAAATGACGCAGAATCAAAAAACTTAATATTGAGAAACTACCCGGCTGTTTAATTTTAAGCAAACTTCAGAATCAGACATATATGCCTGCAAAAAGAAAAATTATTCCCCGTGATATCAGTTGGCTGTCGTTTAATGCAAGAGTATTGCAGGAAGCAGTTGATCCCACTGTGCCGCTTTATGAACGAATACGTTTCCTGGGGATATTTTCCAATAACCTTGACGAATTCTTCCGGGTGCGGGTGGCTACACTGAAACGCATGGTTGAGCTGCGCAACCGCAAAGGACGAATCAACATGCACCTGGAAACCGATCCCGACAAAATCCTTGACGAAATACAAATGCTTGTGCTGAACCAGCAAAGCGAGTTTAACCGCATCTGGGAGGAAATTTCCGCTGAATTAAAAAAAGAAAAAATATTTCTTGTCACAGAAAAAGAATTAAATAAGGAGCAGCAGGATTTTGTGCAGAAATATTACGAAGAGGAAGTCAGCCCAAATGTTATTCCACTAATGATCGAAAGCATTCCCGGGGTACCCTTTTTGCGGGATAAATCGATCTACCTGGGCGTGGTGATGTGGAAAAAAGACAGCATGCTGAAAAGAAAGTACGCCCTGATAGAAGTGCCCAGCCGCGTCCTGGGTCGTTTCCTGATCCTCCCCTCGCCCAGGGCGGACGAGCATCATATAATCCTCCTGGAAGATGTGATCCGATTTAACCTGCCCGAAATCTTTTCTTATTTTGGGTACGATGGCTACCAGTCAAACGTATTTAAAGTTACCCGGGATGCAGAAATTGATATTGATAATGACATATCAACTTCCATTATTCAAAAAATCGAAAAAGGCTTAAAAAATCGTCGTAAAGGTAAGCCCGTGAGGTTTGTTTATGACCGTGAAATGGATGCAGGCCTGCTGGAATACCTGATAAGGCGGATGAATTTATCCAAACGGGACAACCTGATTCCCGGCGGCCGCATTCACAATTTCCGGCATTTTATGGATTTCCCATCACAAGTTTTCCGGGAAAAAAGCAAGCGGCGCAAACCGTTTGACCATCCGTTGTTAACCGAAAAAAGAGTGTCCGATGCAATTCTCGCACAAGACGTCATGCTGCATTTCCCTTATCATTCCTTTAACCCGGTGATCGATTTGCTGAAAGAGGCAGCCATTGATCCTGCTGTGATGTCAATCAAAATCACCTGCTACCGGCTGGCGCCACAGTCGCGCATCATCAATGCCCTCATCAATGCTGTCAGGAATGGAAAGCAGGTAACCGTGATGCTGGAACTACGGGCCAGGTTTGATGAAGAAGCGAACCTTGAATGGAAAGAACGCCTGGAAGACGAAGGCGTAAAAGTGCTGA
>DASTSN010000013.1:0-112597 GCA_035760665.1 Chitinophagaceae bacterium
CCGGCCATTACACAAACAGCCATTGGAAAAATTGCCAAAATGAAGGTTTACGGGACTGATTATCCCACACGCGACGGCTCCTGCCTTCGCGATTTCATTCATGTGAGCGATATTGCCCATGCCCACACATTAGCCATACAATATTTGGAAAATGGCCATAGTAATGTTCGCTGCGAAGTATTTAACCTGGGGACCGGCAATGGAGTCACAGTGCTGGAAGCCATAAAAGCCTTTGAAAAGGTAAGCGGGGTAAATCTGAATTACGAGATTGGCCCACGCAGGCCGGGCGATGTAGTTGCCATTTATGCCAATAACGATCTTGCCAAAACTGTATTAGGCTGGCAGCCTAAATTTTCGCTGGAAGATATGATGGCTACTGCCTGGAAATGGGAGCAACGACTGAAAGCAGACAACACGATCTTTTCCGGTCAGCCCAGGGAACTTAATTGATCCACAACAGGTCAGAGATTTTTTCAAACCATCAAAAGTCTTTCTGTTTAAAACATCAGGCAATGCCGTTAACTTACATCTTATAGCCTTACTTTTGCGGCATTAATTCTGCATCATGTTAAAAGACATTCAATCAACCGGCAATAAAGATACCAGGAGTGGTTTTGGAGATGGCATTGTGGAAGCAGCCCGGAAAAACCCTAACATCGTAGCACTGACCGCCGACCTGGCCGGTTCGCTGAAACTGAACCAGTTTATCAAAGAATTTCCCGAACGTTTTTTTCAATGTGGCATAGCCGAAGCCAACATGATAGGTATTGCAGCAGGATTAACGATCGGGGGCAAAATACCGTTTACCACCACCTTTGCCAATTTTTCTACCGGCAGAGTTTACGACCAGATACGGCAAAGTGTCGCTTACAGCGGTAAGAATGTAAAAATTTGTGCCTCGCATGCCGGCCTCACATTGGGAGAAGATGGTGCCACCCACCAGATTCTGGAGGATATTGGCTTAATGAAAATGCTACCGGGCATGACGGTGATCGTTCCCTGTGACTACAATCAAACCAAAGCCGCTACCATGGCTGTTGCCGATTATGAGGGGCCGGTTTATTTACGCTTTGGAAGGCCTTCCTGGCCCATTTTTACCAACCCTGAAGATTTTGTAATTGGCAAAGCCCAGTTTTTTTCACGCGGAACAGACGTTTCGATTTTTGCCTGCGGTCACATGGTATGGAATGCTATCCAGGCCGGCTCCTTATTGGAAGAAAAAGGAATCAGCGTGGAAGTTGTGAATATTCATACTATCAAACCTATCGATGAGGAAGCGATTGTTCAATCGCTACGGAAAACAAGGTGCGCCGTTACGGTAGAAGAGCATAATATCATTGGAGGCCTGGGTGATGCTGTTTCACAGGTCGCAGCCCGCCACATTCCCACCCCCATTGAATACGTGGGCACCAAAGATACATTTGGTGAGAGCGGCACACCAAAAGAGCTACTGAAAAAATACGGACTGGACGTGCCAGATATCCTAGCAGCCGCCGAAAAAGCCATGAACAGGAAAAAGAACGGCTAATACTTTGTTTATAAAATCAGGCAGGTTCATTAAAAAAATTGAACCTGCTTTTTTATTTTTAACTGCTAAACAAGCCTGCAAACGATTTTTTATGAATTTACACTTCCAATATTCTCGCCACTCTAAAATCAATCTATGTCATTAACCGCAGCAAGCGACAGCGAATTATTAATGCAGTTCCGCAGCCCGGCAACCAAAGAAAAAGCATTTACAAGCATTATAAAAAAATACCAGGAAAAACTATACTGGCATGTGCGGAGAATGGTGATTGAACATGAAGATGCCAATGATGTATTGCAAAATGTTTTTATCCGTGTTTGGAACGGGCTTGAAAATTTTCGGGAAGATAGCCAACTGTATACCTGGCTGTACAGGATTGCTACCAATGAGTGCCTGACGTATCTTGAACAACAAAAAAAGCGAACATCTGTTAGCCTCGATGAAACAGAAAGCAACCTGACCAATAAAATCAAGGCAGACAGATACTTTGATAGCAACAAACTGGAGTGGAAATTACAACTGGCTATTCAGCAACTACCTGAAAAACAAAGAATTGTATTTCAACTACGGTACTACGATGAAATGCCTTACGAAGAAATGAGCAAAGTCCTGGACACCAGTGAAGGCGCCTTAAAAGCCAGCTATCATCATGCCGTAAAGAAAATTGAAGACTATATCAAAAATCATTAAACTTTTCAACCCTGTAACCGTCTCATTACCGTTACAATGGCTAATCAAGAAATCATACAAGAACTCAATGAATTAGGCAGCATCTGGCTTACAAAAAGCCCTGTTGTAAATCCCTACACGGTACCGGAAGGATATTTTGAGCACCTGGCCGACCAGGTACTTCACCGTATCAGGGCAGCAAGTGCGTTACCCGCATCGGAAGAACTGGCTGCAATTTCTCCGCTACTGGCCGGTATTGATAATAAGCAACCTCTTGCTGTACCGGAACATTATTTTGATGCGTTGCCCGCAGCTATTCTTGACAAGGTACACGCACAACAGCAACCTGTACAAAACAGCCAGGAAGAAACAGCTGCCCTTTCGCCGTTATTGGCCGGTATCAGCCGTAAAATGCCCTTTAGTGTGCCAGAAGGATACTTTGAAACACTTGGCAATCAACTGCTCAGCGCCCCTGCTAACACCACTAAAAAGGTGAAAGTAATTTCCATTACCCGCCGCAGTTGGTTCCGTTATGCAGCAGCAGCAGTACTTATTGGTACAATCGCAGTTGCCGGCTTACTGTATTTCAACAACCGGGCTACCAGCCAAACCGGTAATCCTTACGCCTGGGTTGAAAAAAATATGAAAAAAGTCAGCACAAACGCTATTAGTAATTTCATTCAGCTGGCGGATGAAGAAAGCAATCAGCAACCGGCTATAGCCGCTGCAAATAAATCTGCCGATCTTAAAGAATTAATGAAAGATGTTTCCACAAAAGATATCCAGAACTTTTTGGACGAAACCGCTGCAGATGGCAACAGTGACGACATGGATGATATTTTATTAAACTAATGTGGAAAACTAAGGACATGAAAAAAATATTGCTCATCGTAAGTTTGTTTTTATTCACCGGAGTCAGGCTCCTTGCGCAGGAGCAAGCTGATAACGAAGGAAACGAGAAGATCCGGGATAAAATGAATGAGTACATTCAGCAAAGGCTGAATTTATCAAAAGCAGAGGCCGAAAAATTCAGCCCGGTGTTTATCCGGTATTTTAAAGAATGGAGGCAAACACTTCGCGATACAAGGGGTGAGCCTTTACTTTTGCGGCAACAGAAAATCGTAGATTTACGATTGCGCTACCGGGATGAGTTCAAAACTATCATTGGCGATAAACGGAGTGCAGAAGTTTTTGACCACCAGGAACAGTTCATACAGGGCATTCGTAAACTCAGGCAGGAACGGTTGCAGAACCAGCGGATTGGTCCAAGACGATTTTAATGCCTGATGTGACAAAGTTTTTATGACAAAAAAGATTTTTACTATATCTTTGAACTTGGTGTTTTTCATAGGTTAGCAACGGCCGGCTCTTTCCAGAGCGGGCCTTTTTATTTTTAAAAACTCCAGACCGGATTTTTCACATCATGATAAAATAAAAATGTCCAGCGCTCAGCAGCACCCTGCTCCCACCATTGCTGACGCAGTTGTGCAGCTTTTTTTCCATTGTAATCATACTTAGCCACAAAACGGTGCTTCATTTGTTGCAGTTGCGGTGCATCATCTCCACCAAAAAAAATCGTTTGTGCATCCGCTTTAATCCAAAACACCTGGTGAAAAGGGGCGTGAGCCCCTGTAACTTCATACGTGATTGCTTCATCAATCTGCCCGCGATCGGCATCCAGGAGTACAACCTGCTTTGAATCCTTAAGTATCTCCAGCTCACCGGGTATAAAAGAAGGGAACCCTTTCTCCAGCGCAAAATCAAGTTCTCTTCTTTGCACAAAATATGTTGCGTTAGGAAAACTCAGCTCGTGCATGCTGCTAAGTTTATCTTCCCGGCTAACCCCGCCTGCGTGATCCTTATGCAGGTGCGTCATCAGCACTTTTGTTACATCAGTCGCATTGATTTGATGCCGGGCTAGGTTTTCATGAATTTGTAAAACGCCGTTTTTTTCAAACCCCAACCCCGTATCAAGGAGCAAAATATCGTTCTCCGTGATGACTAAAAAAGGCTGAATTTCTACCAGTAAACTGCCCACGCTTCTTTCCTGGAGATCGTCTGTTTCTTTATTAAAGGGGACAAATAACTTGGATTTATCAATCGTAAAGGTTCCTTCGGAAAGCGGTATGATTTTCATGGCGCAAAGTTGCGGCAAATACAGCAATTAAATGTGGCCTCTTTATCGTAATACCATTTGCCGGTCAGCATCAAGGCGAATAAGAATAAATAACAATATGGTAAACGTCAGCAACGAAGTACCGCCATAGCTGATAAAAGGAAGCGGAATACCAATAACTGGTGCAAGCCCTACCGTCATTCCGATATTAATAACGATATGGAAGAAAAACACAGCTGCCACACCGTAAGCATAACAACGGCTGAATACACTACGTTGCCGCTCGGCAATCGTGATAATGCGAAACAAGAGTAACAGGTAAATACCGAGTAAAATAATACTCCCGGTAAAACCAAAGCCCTCCCCAATAGTACAGAAAATAAAATCAGTTCGTTGTTCCGGCACAAAATCGTAACGGGTTTGTGTTCCTTTTAATAAACCTTTTCCAAATACCTGGCCGCTGCCGATAGCGATCTTTGATTGCTTTACATTATAATCGGCTGTGTTCACTCGCACAGGTGTTTCATCATCGGATACACCACTTTTTAAATACTCTTCCGGCACATCTTTTCCAATCGTACTGTAAATTCTTTCGACCTGGTGGCGCTGTAAGACATGTTTAAAAATAAAAGGCACACCAAACCGCTGAATACCTGTGCACACCAGCCACAGCAGGATGATTGTCATCAATAGCCCACGGTTACGCCTGATTTGCCTGCGCATAATATAAATGGCAATCACGGCAATGATCGTTAACGCGATTGCGAGGATATTTTTTTCCACAACCAATGTAGCTACTACTAATGCCGCTAACGAAAAACCGACGACCAATACCACTGATGGCAGTCCTTCGCGGTACATAACGATGAAGAATGCACAATAAACCAATGCCAGGCCGGTTTCCTTTTGAAGCACTGTCAGCGCAGCCGGAAATAAAGCAATACCGGCTGCAATCAGCTGGGATTTCGTTTTGGAAAAATCTGTTTCCGGCAGTGACAGGTATTTTGACAAAGCCAGGCAAACCGTAATCTTACAAAACTCTGCCGGCTGAAACTGGATACCTCCAAAGCGAATGATTGATTCCGTACCTTTCACACTGGAGTGGAAGGGAAAAACGAGCAACAACAAAAATATTCCGAAAACATACCAGAGGTTTGCTGTTGCCGTAAAAAATTTGCTATCGGTCAGTAAAATAAAAAGGCCGATAATCGCTGCAGCAACAAAATAAAAGAGTTGCTTGCTGTAGTCGGTCCTGAAACGCAGAAAACTCTGGATAACCGGATCACCTTCTTTATAAGTAGCGGCAAAGATGGCGGTAATGCCTATCGTCACCAGCAACAGGTAAATCCAGATCAGACTGGCATCAATTCCTTTCGATATGCCGGGGTTTCGCTGGTTCATGCGTTTTTGGCCAATACTTTTTTCATGACAGCCGTTTTTTCGGGAAGACAAGCCTGGTTATTGCTTTTTGATTCATTTTCACCTGGAGAAGGTGACTTATGATCATGCTTCTCCGTTAGTGGGGCTATCACATATTTATCAATGTAGCTGCTGTCTTTTGTCATTTCAAACCATTTATATGCCCGGATAGAATCTTCCCGGAATTGCTCTCGTGTAAGGTAAGAGGGCAGCAGATTGGCCGCGGCAATGCGGTCGGCTTCTGTTTTCCGGTCAGCCCGCAGGGAATCGGTTAAGTATTTCTCCACCAGTAAATAAGCCATCGGGCCTGCCCAGGTGGCGCCAAAGCCGCCGTTTTCCACAATCACGGCCACCGCAATTTTGGGATTTTCTTTCGGCGCAAAACATACAAACAGCGAATGATCTTTTAACTTTACAACTTTGCCGTCAATAATCTTTTTATTTTCTGCTGTCCCGGTTTTGGCACAAATGCTGACGCCGGGTATTTTAGGTAAATCAGCCGCTGTTCCTTTAACAGTTACATCTTCCATGCCGTCGATTACCGTATTGTATGCACTGTCGGAAATATGCGTTAATACTTCGTGCCTGATTTTAAATTTATTTACAAGCGCAGTATCCCCGGCTGTTTCCCCGTCAATTTGTTTAACAAAATGGGGAATATAATAATACCCTTTGTTGGCAACAATACAAATTGCATTTGCAATTTGTAAAGGGGTCACCAGCATTTTATCCTGGCCAATGCCCAGGCCTCCGCCAACCATTGTACAGGAATTCCACTGCCCCCGGTACGATTTATCGTAATCTGTAGTATCCGGAATATTTCCTCCATCCTCGCTGGGCAAGTCTACTCCCAGCCGGTGGCCGTAACCAAAAGCATTGCAATATTCTTTCCATTTCGTTAAGCCTATACGCGGGTTGTTGTATTCCGGGTTATCAATTGTTTTTTTAAGTACTTCGCTAAAAAACGAGTTGCAGGACCAGGCAATTGCCAGGCGCAGGTTAGCTGCATGACCGGCAAACTTTTCTGTACATTTCAATGGTCGGCCGCAACCCAAATACACGCCCCGGCAGGGATAGCCGCTGGCTGGTGTTATCACGCCTTCATCCAGTCCAATTAAAGCACCCAAGGGCTTATACGTTGAGCCGCCAGGATATTGTCCTTTAATAGCACGGTTAAATAAGGGCCGGCTTACATCCAATACCAGTTTTGCATAATTTTTTCGCTTATTGGGTCCCGTGAGATCATTTGGGTTATAGTCAGGCGCAGAAGCCATAGCCAGGATACCACCGGTTTTAGGCTCCAGTGCTACAATGGCACCAATTTTATTAGTTAATAATTTTTCTGCCAGCTGTTGCAATTCAATATCAATATATGTCCGCAGGTTGCGGCCGGCCACTGCGGCTGTGTCGGCTGAACCGTTTGCCCAGCGGCCCACCAGCCGGTTTTTGTTGTCTTTGATCCAATACTGCACACCCCGCCGGCCCATGAGTACTTTTTCATAGTATTGTTCTAACCCGGTTCTGCCTGCATAATCACCTGGCTGGTAAAACCCGTTGGAGCGGTTAATCATGCCCGTATCCACTTCATTAATATACCCAAGAATATGCGCTGCAGAATTAAAAGGATATGTTCTTACCGGCCGCTCCTGCAGGTAAAAGCCATTGCCAAAGCGCCAGATGTTCTCATCCAGCCTGGCATATTTTTCGGGTGTCAATAAATCTTCAAATACCGACGGTCGGTAAGGCCCGTTTTTTATTCGTGCTTCCAGCATTCGTTTCTTAAACTCTGCTGTATCAATTTCAAGCAACCTGCAAAAAAGCGCCGTATCAATTCCCCTCACCTCGGATGGGGTCACCATCAGATCAAACATCAGGGTATTATTCAAAATGGCACGGCCTTTCCTGTCGAAAATAATGCCCCGTGTAGGATAAATCCGTTTTTCAAAAATTGCATTAGCTTCTGCCAGCCTTTTGTATTTGCCGGAAAGTACCTGCAGGTGAAATAGCTGGGCTATGATCACCACGAAGGCAACAAGAAAAATCAGGCGGATAATGCGGCTTCTTGATTGGTTAAACACAGGCATAGACGACGCAGGAAAAAATAATGCAGAAATTTTCTCAAAACTACAATGCAAAAATTCTTTTACACTATAAACGGTAAAATTTATAAAAGATTTTTTACGCTGTATTTGTACGGAATTTCAGTTTCCGGGGGAATAACAACTCAACCGTCAAAATAAGCAGGAGGCTAATACCCGTGGTTGATACGATCCGTATAAAAAATTCCAGCAGGCCGCCAAACTGGAGCCATTCCAGGAAAAGCAGGTAGGTGTGGTGAAAAACGGTAAGAATGAGCACGTAAACAATGTATGGGGTCCATCCCATAGCCCGCGGAGAAGGCTCGCGGTAGTTAAACTCCGAAGAATCCTTGGGCGTCAGTATATTAATTACAAAGGGCCTTATATAAGCAATCAATGTACAGGCTGCCGCATGAAGCCCCATAGTCATGGTGAAATAATCCAGTGTAAGGCCCGTTAAAAATCCAATTAGCAAAAGACCAATACGGCTCAACGAAAATGGCAGCCATAAAATAAACAGAAAATATAAAGAGGGTGTTATGAACCGGTGCAAATGCGGAATTTTATTCAGTACAAATACCTGCACCAGGATAAAGACAAAAAAACGGATAATATTACGTACCAAATCGCTCAATTACTTTTGTTTTTGCGGTTCTTCAATTTTCTTTTTCGTATCCGCGGCCAGTTTCACCTGTTCGTCCCGCTGCAGGTTTTCTATCACATGCACCTGCTGCAGGTTGTAAAAGTTAGCTGCTGCTTTCACTTTCAAAACATAAAAACCTGTACTGCTGTCAGGCACCGCTTCGGCAATAGTGCCGATAAGGTACCCCGGGGGGAAACTGTACGAATAGATACTGGTCAGCACTGTATCGCCTTTATGCACCTCTATACTTTTGGGTAAATTTTTCAATGTCAGGAAGCGGGGATCTTTACCATCCCATTCAATAGTACCAAAATCGCCGGTTCTTTTCAGGGAGGCATTGACTTTATTCTGCACGTGCAGCAGGCTCATTACCTGGCTGAAGTGCGGGCTGACATTTACCACGATGCCCACTGCACAACCATCCGAACTGACGACGGCCATATTCTCCCGTATACCATTATCTGCTCCCCGATTGAGCTGGATATAGTTCCGGTCAGCGTTAACGGAATTATTGATCACCATCGCATCCCGGTACAGGTAGTGGCGGTAACCTTTCAGCGTATCGTATCTTGTTGTATCTATTACTTCTTTAACTGTGCTGTCTGGAATAATAAAAGAAGTACGCATCAGGTTCAAGAGGGAGTCATTCATCCTGTGGACACGTGCATTTTCTTCTTTCAGGTGAAAGTAGCGGTCAACTTTCGCATATTTTGTATTTGTCCAGCCGGTAATTTCATTGGCAAACCCCAGCCCCATCGCCCTGTGAAAACGGTTATAGGTAAATAGAAACCACAGCGCTGTTACCTGTAATGCCAGGAAGAAAAGTAGTGTAAAGTAGCGGCGGATAAACAGAAATATATTGCGCATAAAAACCCTCCAACCCCCGCAGCCGGGAGGTTAAGCAACAATCCTTTTATACTAATTTTAATGACATGAACTTCTTGTCTTCCTGTTGTAAGCTACTGCATCAGTTGTGCAGCCTGATCCCTGGTAAAGGGGAAAGTGTACTGTTAGCGCATCACAAACGGGTACCGGTCATAATTCTTCAGGGCAATTCCTGTACCACGAACCACGCTCTTCAGCGGATCATCTGCCACGTGAACCGGCAATTTGATCTTTTGGCTCAGGCGCTTATCAAGGCCGCGGAGCAAAGCACCACCACCAGTAAGATACAATCCCCTGCGATAAATATCAGCGGCCAGCTCAGGAGGTGTTTGTTCAAGCGCCTTCAAAATCGCTTCTTCAATTTTAAAAATACTTTTATCCAGCGCTTCGGCAATTTCCTGGTAGCTCACCATAATTTGCTTGGGAATGCCTGTCACTAAATCACGTCCATTAACGGGTATATCATCGGGCGGATTATCCAGGTCTTTCATTGCCGCACCAATATTTATCTTGATTTGTTCAGCTGTACGTTCACCAATTAACAGGCTATGGTAGCGGCGAAGCGCTTCCATAATATCAGCCGTAAATTCATCGCCGGCAATCCGGATAGACTGGTCACAAACAATTCCGGCCAGGGCGATTACCGTAATCCCCGTCGTTCCTCCGCCAATATCAATAATCATGTTGCCAACCGGCTCTTCCACATCAATGCCAATACCAAGGGCAGCAGCCATAGGCTCGTGGATCAGGTACACTTCCTTGGCGCCGGCCTGCTCTGCACTGTCCCTCACTGCCCTTTTTTCCACCTCGGTTATCGAGGAGGGTATGCAAATCATCATGCGCCAGCTGGGAGGAAATAATGGCTTTTTGGGATAAATCATTTTGATCATTTCCCGAATCATCAATTCTGCTGCATTAAAATCTGCTATTACACCATCTTTCAGGGGGCGAACTGTACGAATACTTTCATGCGTTTTCTCGTGCATCATCAGCGCCCTTTTGCCCACGGCCAGCACCTCTTTGGGGTTGTTGCGGTTCAGGGCTACGATGCTAGGTTCGTTAACGACCACTTCATCGTTATGTATAATGAGGGTATTGGCTGTACCCAGATCAATAGCTATTTCTTGTGTAAACCAGTTAAAGAGTCCCATTTGTTCGGATTGGATTTAGTGCTTGCAAAGTACGAGGAAATAATTTGAAATAACAAAGCCGAAACCCTTGCCGGATAAAGACAGGAAGAAATTTTTCTGCAAACACTCCCGCACATTTTTACGGGGTCAGATTTTTCTTGCTTTAGCTGCAACGGTCATCTACGGCATCCTGGTTAGAACGACAGGATACCTGATTTATTTTACAAGCGAACCCCGATTTCTTATTTCAATTCCGGCCAGCGTTGTGCACGCTGCATCTTAGCACAATAATGACTGTCCGGCGCAATTGCTGTAGATTAGCAACAGAAAAGAAATTCAGCAGCCAACACAACATGAAAATACTCACCCGTACAGTCATTGTTCTTTCATTTGTAAGCCTGTTTGCCGATATTGCCAGTGAAATGCTATACCCGGTAATACCGGTGTACCTGAGAGACATTGGCTTTTCTGTATTCCTGATCGGTGTACTGGAAGGCATTGCTGAGTTTACCGCGGGTATCAGTAAAGGCTATTTCGGCAAACGAAGTGATGAAAAAGGTCTTCGCCTGCCGTTTATCAAAAGTGGTTATTTTTTCAGTGCACTGTCCAAACCCCTGATGGCCGTTTTTACTTTCCCGGTCTGGATATTTTTCGCCAGAACACTGGACAGGCTTGGCAAAGGCTTACGCACAGCCGCCCGCGATGCCCTGTTGTCTAAAGAAGCTACCAAAGAAACCAAAGCCCGCATTTTTGGATTTCACCGTGGCATGGATACGCTGGGCGCCGTGATCGGTCCGCTGGTCGCTGTTACCTTCCTGTATTTTCAGCCCGGCCAGTATACAACACTTTTTTATTTTGCTTTTCTCCCCGGGCTGCTAGCGGTATTGTTGATTTTTTTATTAAAAGAAAAAAAAGTGCCGGCATCAACACTCCGGAAAGGAAGCTTTTTTTCGTTTTTCAGCTACTGGAAAATTGCTTCGCCAGAATATAAACGAGTCGTCTTCGGCTTATTGCTGTTTGCTTTATTCAACAGCTCGGATGTTTTTCTTTTATTAAAAACCAAAGAAATCACAGGCAGCGACAACAGTACCATCCTCGCTTATGTATTTTACAATATTATTTATGCGCTGGCTGCTTTTCCTGCCGGCATACTGGCCGATAAATTAGGGATCAAAAAAGTGTTTCTGAGCGGGCTGTTACTGTTTGCCGTTGTATACGCCGGTTTTTCGCTTCAGGCTGATCATATATTAATTTTTCTTTTATTTTTCCTTTACGGTATTTATGCAGCAGCCACCGAGGGTATTGCAAAAGCCTGGATTACGAATACAGCTCACCGTGACAACATTGGCACGGCGGTAGGTTTTTATACATCGGGGCAAAGCATCTGCAGCCTGCTGGCCAGCATGGTGGCCGGTTTTCTCTGGAGCAGCTTTGGAAGTACGGCCACATTTGTTGTTTCAGCAGCAGCAGCACTAATCGCTTTCCTGTACTTTCTTTTCATCGGCCGCTATAAAGTCTTTGTTAATCAATGATTTTTTTGAATACAAAAATTTTTGGCACGGAAATAGCAATGCTGCAAAGCAGATTGTGATTTATCCGAAAGCTAAAATTTATTTTATGAGAAAAATTTTTATAGCAGTAGCATCACTGCTGATTTTTTCGATTGGTGTTCAGGCGCAAAGCAAAAGTATCAATAGCTCTTCCTATAAAACCGCCCTGGGTGTGAAAGTCTGGGACGGCGGAGGTATTACACTGAAGCATTTTTTTAACGAGAACAATGCCGGTGAGTTAATCGGCTATTTCTGGAATCATGGTGTCCGTTTTACAGGGTTGTATGAAATTCACGGACCTATTTCCGGCGCAGAAGGGCTGAAATGGTACATTGGCCCGGGTGCACATATTGGCTTCTATGGCACCAAATACGGTGATGGAGCTTTTGTGGGAATTGATGGCGTACTGGGGCTTGATTATAAATTTCGCGGCGCTCCCATCAATATGTCGCTCGACTGGCAACCTTCATTTGAGTTTGGAGACAACCGGGGCTTTTACAGCGGCTGGGGTGGGCTTGGAATCCGTTACACATTTTAATATATATCCATTCTTATCGTACAAAAGAGGCAGCTCATTAGTTGCCTCTTTTTTGTTAATTTGGAGCTGAACATTCACCCCTCAAAAAAACTGCTATGAATAAGATGATCCTGCTGCTTATCACTTTTTCGATAACAGCTGCCAGCCTTTACGCCCAGGATGATATTGAAAAAGTGCGGAAAGATTATGAACGCATCCTGTCCGATAAAAATTCGGTTCCATTCGGGCACAATAAGGCTGCCGGTAAATATTATGACATACGCGGTTTCAAAATGTACTGCGAGGTTTACGGTAAAGGACAACCGCTTTTGATTATTCACGGCAACGGAGGGTCCATTAATAATTTCATTTACCAGATACCCTATTTCGCCAAAAAATACAAAGTGATTATTGCCGACAGCCGCGCCCAGGGAAAATCTGCAGACAGCGGGGACAGCCTCACCTACGAAATGATGGCCGATGACTACGCAGCCTTGCTGGATGCCATGCACATTGATTCAGCCTATGTTATTGGCTGGAGTGACGGAGGCATTAATGGATTATTGCTGGCAATTCGTCACCCGGAAAAAGTAAAAAAGCTGGCTGTTACCGGCGCCAATCTTGTACCAGATACCAGCGCAGTACCACAGGAAATCTGGAACATGGTCACTCCCATGTATACGGTACTTTCCCATAAACAGGATAAAACGCCTGCTGAAAAAAATGAATTCAAACTGTTACGGTTACTGGTTACGCAGCCGCATATTCCGCTAACTGATTTAAACGGTATTCAATGCCCGACGCTTGTAATTGGCGGCGATCATGATGTGATTAAAGAAGAGCACACCATGCTGATCTATAAAAATATTCCGCACGCCTACCTGTGGATTCTGCCGGATTCTGGCCATAGCACACCGATCGTTTACAAAGACGATTTTAATAAAGTGACAGACCGGTTTTTTTCAAAACCTTACAGGGTTATTAACGGGGCAGGAAGATTTTTCTAACAGCGACTGCTACCTGGAAACAAAACCCAGCTTTGCCTCAAGGGCTGCCGGTAAGGCCGGTAGTTTTTTTCTTTCAATAAGAAAACTGTTCAGGCGGGCAAAGTCTTTAAATATATAATGTTTATCAGCAGCTTCTTTTAAATATCCTTTGCCGCTGCTGCCCCCGGTGCCAATACGGGTGCCAATCATACGCTGTACCATATTCATATGCCGGTAGCGCCAGGAGCTCAGTTGTATATCAATCTCCAGCAGGGCATTTAATAATTGAAATGGAAGGTGCAGGATAGGATAACCCCTGTAAAGCATAATAAACAGCGCCGCACGGCAAGCCCTTGGCGATATTACCTGGCGAGGGGTAGCTTTTTCATAAATGAATAACTCATCAAATACTGCCAGGTTATTTTTTTCTGCATCAGCAAGACTTTCTGCATAACGGTGGCGGTATGCTGTCCAGAAAGGATGCTGCGTACCAGCTCCTTCAGTGTGTTCAAAACCACCCCAGTATTCCGGCTGATCGAAAAAGGGCATTCGTTCTAGCCAGCCATTTACCAGCTCAAGCAAAGAACGTTCCTGCTCGGCCTGTTTAATCAGTGCTACATGTTCAGGTCTCAGTTGTGATATGTAATACTCCTGCCCGTGCCGTTGTTCAAATTTTAATCCCAGTTTGGCTTCCAGTGCTTTAAACTGCCAGCTCTGAAACCCTGAAGCGGGCCGGAGCAGATCCCTGAAATCGAGGAAGTCCATTGGGGTCATGGTTTCCATGATATCTACCTGGTGAACCAATACCTGTAAAATACTGATCATACGTTCCAGGCGGTGAACAACCGTCTGCAACTCGGGCGAGTTATCATTTACCGGTTTTTGCATAATGGCAGCAACGGAATCAGTCTCATACAAGAGTTGCCGGAACCATAACTCGTATGTCTGATGAATGATAATAAACAGCATTTCATCGTGCGCCGGTATTCCCTGCCAGCTGCTTTCTGGAAATTGCGCCTGCAATATTTTATCCAGTTGCAGATAATCGTGATAATGCACGTCCTTTCCCATAAATCCTGAGTTTTAATAAACCGGCTAAGGATTGCCGTTACTGGGCAACCAATTACTTTCGGATAAATTCGTGGCCGATGTCTTTCCTGTAATAGATCCCCGGGTATGAAATATGCTCAAGCACTTCCAGCGACTGATCCACAGCGTCGCCAATGCAGTTTCCATAAGAAGTTACACAAAGCACCCGGCCACCGTTCGTCAAAATCTTATCATCCTGTTGCCGGGTACCTGCCTGGAAGATAAAGACTTCTTTACCATACGGATTATCAAGTCCCGTGATTTCAAACCCTTTTTCATAGGTCATGGGATAGCCCTTGCTGACAGCCATGACCGTTACAGCAGCCCGTTGATCCACATTAATTTTTACCTTATCCAGCTCCTGGTTGAAAGTAGCGGCAAATAAGCCGACAATATCATTCTCCAGCCTGGGCATTACAACTTCGGTTTCCGGGTCGCCCATCCGGCAGTTGTATTCAATGACATAGGGGTCATCATTTACTTTGATTAAACCAAAAAAGATAAACCCCTTGTAATCGATATTTTCTTTAAATAAGCCATGAACCGTTGGCTTAATAATCCGTTCTTCCACTTTATACATAAAGCCGGGTGTGACAAAAGGCACAGGACTTACTGCACCCATGCCACCGGTATTGAGTCCCTCATCGCCTTCACCGATGCGCTTATAATCTTTCGCTTCGGGAAGTATGCAATAATTCTTTCCGTCAGTCAATACAAACACACTCACTTCTATGCCATCGAGAAATTCTTCCACCACCACTTTTTTACTGGCTTCACCAAACTTAGACTGCTGGATCATGAGTTCAAATTCCGCAATGGCTTCCAGATGATTTTGGCAAATCACCACACCTTTTCCTGCAGCGAGTCCGTCTGCTTTCAGCACTACGGGCAACGTATGCGCTTGTAAATAGGCCACACCTTCCTCATAATTATCCGCGGTGAATTCGCGGTATGCCGCTGTAGGTATAGTATGCCGCTGCATAAAGGCTTTAGCAAAAGCCTTGCTTCCTTCCAGCTGTGCGCCTTGTTTAGACGGGCCAACAAAATAAATTTTTGACAACTCTTCGCGGGATTTGAAATAATCACAAAGCCCGTTTACCAACGGCTCTTCCGGGCCCACAATTACCATCTCAATTTTTTCTGAAATACAAAACTGTGCAATTGCCTCAAAATCGGACAGGTTCAACGGCACATTGATACCATGTTTTGCCGTACCAGGATTACCGGGAGCAATATAGAGTGGATTGGTCCACACACTTTGATTGATTTTCCAGGCAAGTGCATGTTCCCTGCCACCAGAGCCTAACAGGAGGATACGCATGATCAGTACAGTTAAAAATTAAGCATTGCGAATATCGCTACTATTGTGAAAGAAAACTGTAAATAATTTTGAGTGGTTAAATTTCTGTATTTTGAGTGCTTATACTACAGCAATCACGTATTACTAAACCAAAAACGATAGTATGAATGATCCAGTAAAAGCCGGCAAGCATCCCCGGGCCTTATACGTTTTATTTTTTACTGAAATGTGGGAACGGTTTGGATTTTACTTAATGGTGGGTATTTTTCTATTGTATTTAAAAGACAGCACCGCCAACGGGGGCATTGGCTTTACACCGCAAAAGGCGGCTGATCTTGTAGGCACTTACATAGCGTTGGTTTATTTAACACCTTTCATCGGCGGATTAATTGCTGACCGATATTTAGGCTACCGCAAAGCCATCATCCTGGGTGGTATACTTTTGTCTGCAGGCTATTTTTGCCTGGCAATACCAGGTGATAAGGCCCTCTATTTCTCGCTGCCCTTATTAATGATCGGCAATGGCTTCTTTAAACCCAATATCAGTACGCTGCTTGGAAATATTTACAACCGTGAGGACTTGAAGCCCAAAAAAGATGTAGCCTATAATATTTTTTACATGGGCGTCAATGTCGGTGCATTCATTTGCAATTTTGTCGCAGCCTATATGCGTAACCATTATGGCTGGGGCTACGCCTTTGCGGCAGCCGGTGTGGGTATGACGATTTCTGTTATTTGGTTCATCGCAGGATTGAAGCATGTTAAAGAAGGGGACATCAGGAAACCTATGGAGGAAGGAGATATCCCAATGTCGGGCATTTTTTTACAGGTATTTCTTCCCGCTATCATCACCGGTATCATTGGCTGGTTTGTTAAAGACATGCTGGGCCATACGATTTTTGGTTCGCAGTCCAACGACGCATTTATGTTTGCCTGTGTACCGATTATCGTCTTCTTTGCAACATTATACATCAAAGCAAACAAGAGCGATAAACGAAGCCTGGGTGCTTTGTTTACGTTTTTTATCGGGGCTTTCGTTTTCTGGGTTATCTATAACCAGAACAGCACCGGCCTTACCATCTGGGCCGATCAATACACTTCACGGGAAATGCCCAAATCACTGGAAAAAGCAACGAAACCTTTTGGCATGCTGGAAACGGTTACCACAGAACCGCATGAAGTAACAAAGGTTGATACGTTACTTCGTACGCAGGCGGATGAACATGGAAATGCCTTAACAACCACCGGTCCGGATTTATATTTTAAAAACCTGCCGAAAGACCAGTGGCCGCAATCGGGTAAACTGAATTTACTTTCCACGGAAATTTTTCAATCTATCAATCCTTTCTTCATTGTGCTATTCACACCGTTGATCATTGGTATTTTAGGCTGGCTGGCAAAGCGGAAACGTGAGCCCAATACACCGGTAAAAGCCGGGCTTGGCACCTGGATAGCAGGCGCTTCATCGCTGCTGATGGTTTTTGCGGCCATGAGTACCAATATTTATCATGATAAAACGTCTGCCTGGTGGGTAGTGGGCACTTACGCCATATTTACCATTGGCGAATTATTTGTAAGCCCGGTCGGTCTGTCAATGGTATCCAAACTGGCGCCGGCCAGGGTTACTTCCCTGATGATGGGTTGCTGGTTTATCATTATTTCTATGAGCGGAAAAGTTGCCGGCCTTATGGCCACGTTCTGGGATAGCTTTGAAAATAAAAGCAACTATTTTTTAATTCTTGTTGTAGCAGCTCTCATTGCCGGCATCATCATTTTTATTTTAAGTAAACGTATTGCAAAAGTGATTAAGGATAAAACTGGGTCTATATAAATAGCTATATACTGATTTAAAAAGGAGCTGTTCGCACAATGGCTCCTTTTTAAATTCCATCATAACTTTTAGCTATCTTCCCTTCACCAAAATCTACTCTTATGGCTGAACAATCCACGTTCAAACCCTTTGTGTCTCCGGAAACCAGGATGGCTGAATTCACGATCAAGTCTGTACTTACCGGCGCAGCCTTTGGTATCATTTTCGGTGCTGCCACTGTATACCTGGCGCTGAAAGCCGGCCTGACGGTTTCTGCTTCAATCCCCATCGCTGTTATTGCAATCACCCTTGGCCGGAAATTTTTAAAAACCACCATTCTTGAAAATAATATTATTCAAACAACAGGATCGGCCGGAGAAAGTATTGCCGGGGGGGTTGTGTTTACGCTACCGGGTTTTTTATTCCTCAGCGAAAGCAGCAGCGCCAATTACTTTAATTATTTTACCATACTCATTCTTTCGATTTTCGGCGGCATCCTCGGTACGCTTATGATGATTCCACTGCGACGTTCACTCATTGTAAAAGAACATGGTGTGCTGCCCTACCCGGAAGGTACCGCCTGCGCCTCCGTGTTGAAAGCCGGGGAAAAAGGAGGCGATTTTTCCAAAACAGCTTTCCTTGGATTAGGATTTGCTTTTGCGTACGCTGTACTTCAAAAAATTCTGCATGTGGTTGCCGAAGTGCCGGCCTTTATGACTAAGCAATCCCAGAAATTTTTTCCGTCTGCCCGTATCAGCGGGGAGATAACACCCGAATATATGGGAGTGGGCTACATCATCGGGCCCAAAATTGCCGGTGTGCTGGTAGCCGGCAGTGTGCTCAGCTGGTTTGTGTTTATCCCGCTCCTGGCCTCGCTGGTGAATGCTGACATCATTGCTGCACAGTTAGTGAAGCTGGGCTATCTTGCCGACATTACAAAACCCGGCGGTCCCAGCGGCTGGGATCCTGTGACGCACAACTTCGCCGACTGGTCTGATGCCATTTATCGTGCTTATGTGCGGCAGATTGGCGCCGGCGCTGTTGCAGCCGGTGGTTTTATTACGCTCATCAAAACCATTCCGACCATTATTTCATCTTTTAAAGGAAGCATTGGTTCGCTGAGGAAAGACGCATCTGTTTCACAGGAAACTATTTCCCGCACAGAAAAAGACCTTTCCATCAAAATCGTGGGTATCGGTAGTGTGGTGCTTGTCTTATTAATGACCATCATGCCCAATGTACCAGGCGATACCGTTTGGAGCAAATTACTCCTGGGTGTGCTGGTGATCATCTTCGGTGCTTTCTTTGTGACCGTTTCATCCCGTATTGTTGGTATCATCGGTTCTTCAAACAATCCGATCAGTGGAATGACAATTGCTACGCTGATGGGCACCTGCCTGGTTTTCATTTCGGTGGGCTGGACGGGCCATGCCTACGAACCCATGGCCCTTGTTGTCGGCGGCATGATCTGTATTGCAGCTGCTAACGCCGGCGCCACTTCGCAGGATTTGAAAACCGGTTATATTGTAGGTGCCACACCCCGCAACCAGCAGTTAGCATTGTTTGTAGGAGTAATTGTTTCGTCGCTTGCCATTGGTGCAACGGTGAAAATATTAGATACCCCGACGCAGGAAATGCTGCAGCAGGGTATTCACCACGCAATTGGCTCTGACAGGTATCCTGCACCACAGGGCACGCTGATGGCCACCCTGATAAAAGGTATCCTTTCGTTTAATCTTGACTGGCAGTTTGTACTCGTTGGTGCCTGTATTGCCATTGTAATGGAGCTTTGCGGGGTAAAAGCACTGTCTTTTGCCATCGGTATTTACCTGCCGCTCTCCACCACTTTACCCATTTTCATTGGCGGCGCCATCCGCGGTATTGCCAGCTGGCGGGAGAAAAAGAAAAATAGTACAGTTAGCTCTGAAGAAGAAGATCTTGGCAAAGGCAATCTTTTTGCTACGGGTTTAGTGGCCGGTGGTGCAATTGCCGGCGTGATTGTGGCCTTTATGTCGGCAAGCGACAAACTCCGCAGCGGGCTGACAAAAATAAATCTGGAAGAAGGTATTACCCATACACTGGGCACTGAAGGCTACAAATGGCTGGGCGTTATCTTTTTTGCCGTAATGGGCCTGGTTCTTTACCGGGTGGCTGTGAGTAAAAGAGCCTGATCAAGTAGTTTACTGAATACAATAGCAGCCCGGGTATAACACCGGGCTCTTTTTATCTATAAAGTACGAATCAGATAAAATCCACAGGCGCATATTGTTTACCAAGGATTGCCTTGTCATCTGCCTGCAGCCAGTTTTTTAACACAGAAGCATATACGCTTTTAAAGTCCACTTTGTATTTCAGGTCACCTTCGTCAAGGTTAGCTAAATCCGGCATGGCATTGAGTAAACCCTGGCGACGCAATCCGCCTCCCACAAAAAACATGTTGTTAGCTGTGCCATGATCCGTTCCGCCACTGGCGTTTTGCTGCACCCGCCGTCCAAATTCGGAGAAGGTAAAAAGCAACACATCTTCGAAACGATGATTGCTTTTCAAATCATTAGTAAATACACGAATGGCATCGTTCAATTCGGTAAACAAGCGCTGTTGCTGCATCTGCTGGTTTACATGTGTGTCGAAACTACCCAGCGAGAGATAATATAGTTTTGTATTGATATCGGAAAAGATAAGGGAGGCAATAGTTTTAAGATTTTGACCGATCTCTGTTTTCGGATAAGCCGCAGCGGAAGGATGCAAACGGCTTTTTTCAAAAATATAATTTGCAGAAGAAAGAGTTTCGGCCATTGTTTTGTACAAATAGTCTACCGGTGTTTCGCCAGACAGGCTCTGATGATGCTGCAGGAGCGCTTTAAAATATCGTTCGTTGCTGGTACCAAAGAGGCGCTTCGGATCCCGCATGGCAATTGCTTTTGATTCATTTCCCTTCAGTGCCAGGCTCAGCACATCATCCACTTCCAGCGCAAAAGTTGGCCGGTCACAACCGTTGCATTGTGCATCGAGATAGCGTCCAATCCAGCCCGTTGTTAAAAAAGTACTGCTCTCGCTGCCGGTTTGCCAGATATCCATACTGCGGAAATGTGACCTGTCTGGATTGGGATAACCCACTGCATTTAACACACCTAGCTCCCCGTTATCGAATAATTCTTTGAAAGCTGTCAGCGCCGGATGTAATCCCGCTTCATCGGTCAGCTGCAACGATTTTTCTTTTTCGATACCAAGATGTGGCCGCGACCGGTAGTAGATGTCATTTTGCACCGGGATGACGGTGTTCAATCCATCATTCCCTCCGCTCAATTGCAGTACCACTACCACTTTATTTCCTGGCGGTACAAGATTTCTTGTTTCAAATGCTTTCAAAAACTTTGGCACCAGGAATGAAGCCGTCGCCAATGAACCGATTTGTAAAAATTCTTTTCGTTTAATGACCATCTTTCTGGATTTAAGCATGAATCAGCATAACTGGTATTCCGGTGTACTCATCAGCTGAATGGTAGCTGTTTTTACCAGGATATCCCGGTTACTTTCGTCGCTGAATTGTTTGATCACTTCAGCATTGACGCCTGTTTTTGTCTGTAATAAAACAGCGCTGATGCCATCGATCAGTTTTTCCCGCGGAGTATTCTCAAAATTTTTTATGTAAACAGGCCAGTCAATTTCGGCATTGATAGCTTTACCCCCACTGCCGCCGGCTCTCATTTTATTCCATCCTTGACGACTACTTATATTGTCATCTTTACGGCCCATCATCTGGTCGTCGTCCGATTTAGGCGTTACATTTAATTCATCTGTATCATTGATCAACTGCGGCAGTCGCATCCGCATCATCAGTGTGGAGCTGTCGATCCAGGCCCTGCCTCCCGGCCAGCCTGCTACGTTAGGCGGGTAAAAAAGTAGTTGTCCCAGCACCCGCTGCACAATCAGTAAGGCCTCCTCGTTTTGCAGTTTCATGGGCAGTATGCGCTGCAGGCCGGCAATCAACTCAACCGGTGATTTAATTTTACAACCAATATTTTTTTCGTCATAAAACCAGTCGCTGGTAAAAACAACCTGCATTAACCGGGAAATGTCATAATCATTTTTATAAAAAAAATCTGCCAGCCAGGCTACCTTGTCTTCATCCACCTGTTCGTTTACAAAAAAGCGATAAATCTTCCGGCAAATAAACTGTGCCGTTTGCGGTTTATCCAGTATCATTTCGAGCACATCATCGCCATCAAAATTTCCTGTTTTAGCTAAAAAGGTCTTGCTGTTATCATCGTGCTGAAACTTTCTGAAAACAAATTCTCCTTTGATATTAGCTCCCCAGCCGGTAAAAGCCCTGGCCGCTTCCTTAACATCCTGTTCGGAATAATGGCCGCGGCCGAGCGTGAAAAGCTCCATAACCTCCCGGGCGAAATTTTCATTAGGATGATCCTTCCGGTTTTGGTTATTGTTTAAAAAATTCAGCATGGCGGCCGTTTTTGACACTTCATGCAGCAAATCCCTGAAGTTGCCAAGCGCATTACGCCGGATTACATCGAGTAATTGTTGTTGAAAAAAAACATTCAGGTTGCGGCAGGCGAAATGACCATGCCAGAAAAAAGCCATTTTTTCCCTCAGTTGTGCATCACTGCCGGTCATTTCGTTGAGCCAGTAAAGATTCAGGTTACGAACAGCTTCCCTGTTTTTCTGCTGGATCATTTTCTTTTCTTCTTTCGGCAGTTCTTTTTTTTGCTGGCGACCCAGTTCCTGGAATCCCATCACCAATCCTTTCAGGTAATCATCGGCCACATCAATATAAACAGGTTTTTTAGCTGAAGCCTTTTGCAGGGCTTTGTATAACTCATTGGGGGTAACCGCCGACAGATCGGGTATTTGTGCTGCGGCAGGACCAAATCCTGCTCTCCACATCAGGTGCTGGTTTTTCAGCTGGTGACTTACGGCCATGAAAAAGATTTCGTTCTGAGACTGCAGATTGGCAAAAAAGTTTAAGCCTGCTATTTTATAACAGGATAATGCTAATTTAGGCAACGGTATTTCTCTAACTTTGAATAGACGAAAAAAGCCATATGAACATACGGGCATTCAAGTACCTTTCTCCACTCATACTTTATATCGGGGCATTTCATTCGTTCGGTACCCATGGATGGACAATTTGGCTACCGCTGCTGTATGCCTGGGTAATGATTCCATTGGCAGAACTGCTGATAAAGCCTAATGCGGCCAATATGAGTACAGCAGAAGAAGAACTGGCTAAAGCCGATAAAGCCTATGATATCATTCTCTACCTCGTAGTGATAGCCCAGTATGCAGCACTTATTTACTTTCTTTATTCAATGAAAAATGACCGGCTGCAATGGTACGAGGTGGTTGGACGTATCTGGGTCATGGGCCTGCTTTGCGGCACATTTGGTATTAATGTAGGCCACGAACTGGGACACCGTGTCAACAAGTTTGAGCAATTTCTGGCAAAATTGCTGTTACTTACTTCATTATACATGCATTTTTTTATTGAACATAACAGAGGGCATCACAAGCGGGTAGCAACGCCAGATGACCCCAGCAGTGCCCGCTACGGTGAATGGATTTATGCCTTTTATTTCAGAACAATTTTTTTCAGTTATCTCAGTGCCTGGCATATCGCCAACCGGGACGTACGGAAAAAAGGGTACAAACTTTTTTCCTGGCACAATGAAATGATCCGTTTTCATACCGTTGAGTCATTATTTGTAATCATGATTTTACTTGCTTTTGGGTGGCAGGTTACATTGTATTTTCTCGCAGCAGCAATGATCGGCATCCTGCTGCTGGAAACTGTAAATTACATAGAGCATTACGGGCTTCAACGGAGAGAAATTGCTGAAGGAAAGTACGAACGGGCGATGCCCGCGCATAGCTGGAACAGTGATCATGTCATTGGCCGGCTTATGCTTTTTGAACTGAGCCGCCACAGCGATCACCACTATCTTGCCAGTCGTAAATACCAGGTGTTGCGCCATCACGATAACGCCCCGCAAATGCCAACAGGATACCCTGGGATGATGCTCCTTTCACTCATTCCGCCTGCCTGGTTTTATGTAATGAACAGGAAAATAAAAAAACTCGCTGTTCACTAAATCATTCCCTTTCTTTGAGCCGCATAAACAAAACGTTTAGCAGTTCATTACCTGCTGGCGGGGTTTTCGTAAACCTGGGATCCTGCTGAATATACTTGATGCGGGTATCTAGGTCGGGATGACTGCTCATCCACTCCGATGTGGCAGCGCCTGGCTCTCGCTTCAACATGGAAAACAGTTGTACAAAACCATTGCAATCTATTTTTTGTTCTGCCAGGATGGCCAAACCATTCAAATCAGCTTCTTTTTCAAGACTTCTACTGTATGACAGGCTTTTTAACTGATCGGCATTGCGGACAATCGATGCGGCAATACTGTTTACGTTTCCCAGGAAAACCGATAAAAAAGCAGCATCGCCCGCCTGCCGGAATAAAGCCCTGGTTGTATGTTTGTTATGAACGTGTGTAAACTCATGCGCCAGCAAAGCAGCCAATTCTGTATAATTATCTAATTGATCCAGCATTTTATCGTAGATTATTATGTGGCCGCCAGGCATGGCAAATGCATTTAAAATATCTCCTTTCACCACACTCACCTGAATGTTGTAGGGAGTTTTGATATGCATTTCATGAAAAAATTCATTGACCAGTGTTGTCCGGTGTTGGTTAATGACGAAACCCGTTTTCATAGCATCATACATCCGTTCACCGAGATTTTCTTCATAAGAAACGGGCACTTTTGCAGCCAGCCGTTCTGCTAATGCCGGTACTATCCAAAAGTATCCTGCCAATGCAAGAACGGCAATGCCTGCCAGCACCCGCAGCAAGGGCCACGCCTGCACAAATGCTTTCAAAAATTTATGTTGAGGCTGCTTCGCTAGTTGTTGTTGTAATTCCTTAGCAAACCCAGTCGATGCAACTTCGAGCTTGTGAACGGGGTAACCATCATAACTGATTACAGATACTCCAAAGTTCCCGGATTGATCTTGCCGTAGTTCATCATAGTACCAGTATACTTTACGGTCTTCATCTAATGCAGTTTTAATATGGATTGCTAACCGGTCTTTCTGCAATTCTACCATGGCTGGCAGACCCTCATCGTCATTGAGATAATATTTACCTGCGTAAGTACTCACCGGGCAAATATAAAAAGGAAGCAACGCTTTAACAGCTGCTTCCTTTTACACTATCTTAGTGATGAAGTAGATTATTGTTTGGCATTGGCCAGTACATACGCCATCACCTGCTTTGTCTGGTCGTCTGTAAGTTTTGCCTTGGGAGCCATGCTTTTTAATATTCCATTCCACTGCTGCGCAGTAAAATCGGCTGGATTTTTCAGTGCATGACATTTGTTGCATTTCTCACTAAACACTGTTTTTCCCTGCTCCACCAAAGCGCCGGCTGTAGCATCTGCTGTTGGCTGGGTAGTTTGGGAGGACTGGTCAGTTTGCAAGACTGTTTTTTCCGGTACTGTTTTTTTGTGACATGCCAGCATAAATACAGCGGCTGTAAGGGATAACAAAATAGTTTTCTTCATTTTTTATTTTAGTTTAAAAATTGAATTTACAGCTTTTATGAAATCAATGTTGCACCAACGTATTTTTCTAGCACAAGCGGCAGCTTAATGCCTTCGATGGTCTGGTTATTTTCCAGCAAGCAAGCCACTATCCGGGGCAGGGCCAATGAACTGCCGTTCAGTGAATGAAGGAGTTGGGGTTTACCACCGCCATCCCGGAAGCGGATCTTCATCCGGTTGGTCTGAAAGGTTTCAAAATTAGAGACAGAGCTTACCTCCAGCCATTTATCTTGCGCAGCGCTGTACACCTCAAAATCGTACGTCAAGGCTGAGGCAAAACTCATATCACCGCCACACAATTTTAAAATTCGGTAAGGCAGGTTCAGCGTTTGCAATAGTTTCTCGACGTGATTCACCATTTCTTCCAGTACCTCGTAGCTTTTAGCAGGATGGACCAACTGTACAATCTCAACTTTGTCAAACTGGTGAACCCGGTTCAAACCACGTACATCTTTACCGTAGCTGCCTGCTTCCCGCCTGAAACAAGGCGTATAAGCCGTCATTTTAACCGGCAGATCCGTATCTTTTACAATCTCATCCCGATAAATATTGGTTACCGGCACTTCTGCTGTTGGAATGAGATAATATTTATCTTCTGTGGCAAAATACATTTGACCTTCCTTATCCGGTAGCTGCCCGGTGCCGTAAGCACTGGCCTCGTTCACCATTAACGGGGGGAGGTATTCTGTGTAACCCGCTGCGGTGTTATACTCCAAAAAATATTGTATTAACCCTCTTTGCAGGCGGGCCCCTTTATTCTTATAAACTGGAAAACCACTACCGGTTAATTTATTGCCCAGTTCAAAATCTATCAGGTCGTATTTTTTTGCCAGTTCCCAGTGGGGTACCGCCCCTGCAGGCAGTTGTGGTTTTTGCCCACCCTCACGCACCACCACATTATCTGCCGGGCTTTTACCAGCAGGTACTTTTTCTGAGGGCAGGTTGGGCAATTTTACCAGTTCGTCGTGCAGTTGCTGCTCTATGGTTCCAAGCTTTTCGGTAATAGGCTGCAGCGTTGCCTTTAAATCAGTCACCAGTTTCTTGTTTGCTTCCGCCTCTTCTTTTTGTCCTTTGGCCATCAGCTGACCTATTTCTTTGGAAAGGCTGTTAACCTTTGCCTGGGTATTATCAAAATCAAGTTGTAATTTTTTCCGTTCATCATCCAGCGATAAGATCGTATCCACCAAGTTTAAATCCACAAAATTTTTAATAGCCAGGCGTTCTTTTACCCAGGCCGGATTTTGACGTAATACCTGTAACTGCAGCATGTTTCATCAATTTGGCGCAAAGGTAGTTTTTGAGTGAACACCGGCAATGAAATTGATTGTATACATTAGTAAAAAATTATTATTATGATTTCTGAATCAATGGTCACTACCAATATCGAATTAAACGGCTACAAGGTTGCTTCGTCACTGGGAGTCGTTCGCGGTATTACTGTTCGCTCACGCAGCCTGCTGGGAAATATCGCCGGGGGATTTCAAACACTTTTTGGCGGAAAAATTTCTATTTATGTAGAGCTGTGCGAACGTACAAGAGAAGAAGCATTCCGGCTTATGTTGCAACATGCCGAGGAACGTGGCGCCAATGCTGTTATCAACATGCGCTACGATGCCAACGAAGTGCTCGATGGCGTAACCGAAGTGCTGGCCTACGGCACCGCTGTGATTGTGGAGAAAACAGCCTGAAAAAGCCAAGCCCCTTTTGCTGTACAAACTGGTAGTATCTTCGCGCTATGTTTGCAAATGATGATTTACAACAACGCTGGTGGAACCTGGAAGCAAAACTGGCAGAGCGTTTTGGAAAAAAACCTGACATGGAAGCAATCCTATTCCTGATCGGCATCCAGGAATTTGGGGAACTGCGCTCAAAATTTACCAAAGAACAAAAGCAGGATCTTATGCATATTGCCGTTTGCAAATTGCTTTCGCAAAGCGGCTATTACGAACTGGAAAAAACAGATGAAGATGGCTGGCCGCATTTCCGCCAGTTAAAGCCCATGCCGGTAATGAGCAGTATTGAACAGGAAAATTTTTTAAAAGATCATATCCTGCTTTACTTTGGTAATCTCTTTTAATCATAAAGTAAGCTGCAAATTTTCCGGCTTGATTTACGGTTTACAAACAGGGGAGTTTTTTAGGAAAAATTCCCTGAGCCTGACGGCATTTGGCAAAAAATAACCGCCACAGCTGAAAAAATCTTTTGCGGGCGAAATTTATTACTTGCTTTTATTCATATTTGTGCCTTAAAATGTAATCACATGAATTTTCCTGCCAATCTTCGCTATACGAAAGATCATGAATGGATCAAACTTGATGGAAAT
The DNA here is from genome assembly GCA_035760665.1 of Chitinophagaceae bacterium. Classification (GTDB taxonomy): domain Bacteria; phylum Bacteroidota; class Bacteroidia; order Chitinophagales; family Chitinophagaceae; genus DASTSN01. Next base: position 27,666 of record DASTSN010000013.1, read on the forward strand.
ATTGCTACTGTTGGTATCACAGATTTTGCCCAAAAAGAGCTGGGTGATATAGTTTATGTAGAAGTGGAAACGATTGGAAAAGAGCTGGAAGCAGGCGCCGTTTTTGGCACCGTGGAAGCTGTAAAAACAGTCTCTGATCTTTTTTTACCCGTCAGCGGCACCATTACAGAACTGAACCCCGCACTCAACAGCTCGCCGGAACTGGTCAATAACGATCCTTATGGCGAAGGCTGGATGATAAAAATGACAGTTAAAAACCCGGCAGATGTAGACGCCCTGCTCGACGCACCTGCCTATGAAGCGATTACCGGCTAAATCCAACTGTACATTGATTTCGTAAATAAAACCGGATTACAGGACTTTTTTTGCCTGCATCCTAACCAACTATTGACGCCAAAAATCACATATAGTGAACCAGAGCTGGTTGCACTGTTGCAACAGCATGACCAACAGGCATTTACATACCTGTATGATAACTATTCGGGAGCATTATTTGGTATCATTAGCCAAATTATCACCGATAGCCATACTGCTAGTGATGTGCTTCAGGAGGTATTTGTGAATATTTGGAAGAAAATTGAAACGTACGATGCTTCAAAAGGCCGTTTATTCACCTGGATGCTGAATATAGCCCGTAATGCCTCAATTGATAAAGTACGGTCCCGGTCGTATCAAAATGAACAAAAAAACCAGTCTTTCCCGGATAACGTACATGATATACCGGGACAGTCGGTAAAACCGGCAGTTGATGATTATGGTTTACGGAAAGTCCTGGGAAGGTTGAAACAGGAACAACGTACGCTGATTGAATTATCCTATTTTCAGGGGTATACCCACGAAGAAATTGCTAAAATAATGGAGATACCGCTGGGAACGGTGAAAACAAGAATCAGGAGTGCCTTGATTCAATTACGATCAATGATATAAGTAACTGTGAATATTAAAGAATACATAGCAAGTGGAATTGTGGAAAGCTACGTGCTTGGTCTTGCCTCGGAGGAGGAGCGGGCCGAGTTTGAGGAGCATTGCCGGCAATACCCGGAACTGGTAGCCGCCAGAAATGCATTTGAAGAAGCCCTTGAAAAAGAGGCATTGGCTGGTGCATTAACAGCCCCCCCACAGGCGAAAAACGATTTCCTGCAATTTATACAGGAAACTGGCTTACCCTCCCCGGTAAAAGTCGTTCCCCTGCCAACAAACCCACTAATGCCGAAAGCCGGTACGGGTGTGAAATGGCTGGCAGCTGCATCGGTAATCCTTTTTATTGTCACCAGTTATTTTGCCTACCGGTTTTACGATCAAAACAAAACATTACAGGATACCAATCAGCAACTGCAGGCAAAATTGAAATCCACCGACAGTGTGTTGAATAAAATTGCCCAGGAACAACGCCTGATGAGCGACCCCAACGTAACCGTGGTGAATATGACGGGTACTGAGAAAGCGCCCCAATCATCAGCCAGTATTTACTGGGATTCCACATCGGCCAATGTGTGGCTGATTGTGAAAAATATGCCCAAACTTCCTTCTGATAAACAATACCAGCTCTGGGCACTGATTGACGGAAAACCAAAAGATCTTGGATTATTCGATCCGCCGGCTGAAGGAAAAGTAATGTTGAAAATGAATAATACACAGCGGGCAGATGCATTTGCCATTACAATCGAAAACCGCGGCAATACAGGTGGCCCCACCCTGGAGCAATTACAGACTATTGGTAAAACAAGATTGTAAAATACCGGCAATCCAATCGTTTATTTTTTTCGTAAATGCTAATCAAAACTGCTATAGTAGTTTTGGTTCTATAGTTGGTTAACAAAGGGCTTCCATTCCGGAAGCCCTTTTTGTTGAAATGCTTCCAGAAAAAATTCCGGGCTAAAAAAGTTCATACTATACTTGCAAAAAAAACGGCTTGAGAAAACTTAAACCCTCCTTCATTCCCGGTATACTTTGGTTTATAATTTCCACTGTTTTACTTACTCTGCCGGGTTCTGCATTGCCGAATGCCAGCTGGCTCAATGCCATTCATTTTGATAAATTCGTTCACGTGGGCATGTTTTGCCTGCTGGTGCTTACATGGTGCTTTGCCATGCTGAAAAGAATAAATGACCCTGGTCATTTAAAAAAAGCTTTTACCTGGATATTGATTATCTGGATCTTGTATGGTGCGGGGATGGAATTCGTTCAGCTGTATTTTGTTTCCAACAGAACCTTCGACCTTACTGATATTGCGGCAGATGCAGTTGGCGGTGCAGCCGGCTGGCTCTATAGCTTAAGGCTTTTTATAAAAAAATAGACCCCTGTAGAAACAGGGGTCGCAACCAAAACTAACTGCTTATGAGAAAATTGACTGCTTTGTGTAAGTAAGAACTTTATTGTATAACGCAAATTTACTGCCAATAGTATGAATGATGCTGTTAACGAAATTCTAAAGGCTTTTTCTTTAACGATTCTATAATCAAAAGAACTATCCGCATCACTAGTAACGACACATCAATCGTATTACGAATAATGTGCCAAACCACTTATCCCGGCAGGTCAAAACTCGTAAAATCGGCCAGCAGCTTGTTTTTTACTGACAATCAGGTGACAAAGCGCCACGAAAAAAGCCCGGTATAACCGGGCTGATGAACTAATTCATTTGCCTTATTTCCAGGAAGAGATCAATCTGAAATCGGGCTTGCTAAGTATTTACATTTAGTTAAATAGACCTTTTAGCTTATCCATCAGTCCGCCGGCTTTACCGTTGAATACTGCCATCAAATCCTGTAAATCTGTATCTCCGTCTCCGTCTAAATCTAATGCCCCGCCTTTCACTTTATTTAATAATCCCTGCATATCCATTCCCGCTGTGTGGCCACCGCTCAGGCTGTTAAAAATTCCCTGGATGTCAAAGCTTTTATCAGCCGGGTCGTTTGTTTTGGTAACCAAATCATTCATCACATTATGTACCACCTGGTTTGCAATACTGCCTGCCGATTGCTGATCCAGCCCAAATTTATTCATAAGCGATTGTATAAAGCCACCAGAAATACCTTGTGTAACACTACTATTTTGTATATCTGTATTGCCACCAAATAATTTCAGCACATCTTTCAAACCTCCCTGGGACAACAAGCCCTGCAGACCACCTGTAATTGAACTGGAAGCTTCGCTAATTGCCTCGTCGTTTCGCTCATTAGGAATGGCGGGGTTATTTACGATAGCATTGCCAGCATGTTGTTTTACAAGTTCCAATAAATTCTCAAGCATAAAATATGTTTTAGATTTATTAAGGTACATTATAAAGGGCAATCAATAAAATCGGATATTTATCATTGCCGACAACTGTTTTAATAGTTATAATCGTAAAATGATCATTGTAATTCAATGCAGGGACCGGGTGGGTCTTGTAGCGTCCATCAGCAGCATAATTGCCCAATCGGGTTTAAATATTATTTCCATGCGGGAGCATGTGGAGTTAGAAGCTAACCGCTTTTTCTCACGTTTTGATGTGGACGGACAAACCGATAACCTGGCGCTTGAACATCAGCTTAGAAAAGCACTACCCGAAGATGCTGCAATCCACATAAACCCCTTGCCCGAAAAAAAGATTGTAGTACTGGTAACAAAAGAATATCACTGCCTGGGTGATCTGTTACTGCGCAACCATTTTAAAACACTGTGCGCTTCGCTGCAATGTGTAGTTGGTAACCACAGACATTTAGAAGACCTCTGCAGCCGCTTTGGAATTCCTTTTTTATATATAACTCATGAAGGCTGCAGCAAAGAAGATTTTGAACAGGCCATTCTTACTACGCTGAACCGATACCAGCCGGATTATCTTGTGCTGGCAAAATTTATGCGCATTCTTTCGCCGGCTTTTGTGCAGCATTTTGAAAACAGGATTATCAATATTCATCATTCATTTTTGCCGGCATTTGCCGGGGCGCAGCCCTACAGACAAGCTTATGAACGTGGCGTAAAACTAATTGGTGCCACTTCGCATTTTGTTACCAATGATCTCGACGAGGGTCCGATCATTGCCCAGCAAATCATTCCCGTTACGCACAGCCATACGGCAGCAGATATGATCAGCGCAGGAAAAGAAATTGAAACGGCTGTGCTGGCAAGGGCATTACAACTGGTTTTTGAAGACAGGGTATTGGTTCATCAAAACAAAACGATTGTGTTTGAATAAAGCGTTGGTCGGCGGTATATTAGTTTTGCCTGGCCATCTTTTCAGCATTTTCGGCAAATTGCAGGGCGTCAATTAATTCCTGAATATTGCCATTCAGTACTTCATCAAGGTTGTAGAGCGTCATCCCGATCCGGTGATCGGTAATGCGGCCCTGCGGAAAGTTATAAGTCCTGATTTTTGCGCTGCGGTCACCGCTACTAACCAGACTTTTTCGGTGGCGGGCAATTTCCTCTTCCTGTTTTCGTACCTGTTCCTCATACAATTTCGTGCGCAGCATCTGCATGGCTTTTTCCCGGTTACCCAGCTGGGTTCGTTCTGTCTGGCAAATCACGACCGTACCGGTGGGGATGTGTGTAAGCATCACTTTGGTCTCAACCTTATTGACGTTCTGGCCACCGGCTCCGCCACTGCGGGCTGTTTCCATTTTTACATCGCTTTCTTTTAATTCAAAATCCACTTCTTCAGCTTCCGGCATAACAGCCACCGTTGCTGCAGAAGTGTGCACCCGCCCGCTGGCCTCTGTAGCAGGCACCCGCTGCACACGGTGTACACCGCTTTCAAATTTCAGGGTGCCGTACACATCTTCGCCCGTTACTTCAAGTTGTACTTCTTTGTAACCGCCCACGGTTCCCTCACTCTCGCTGAGGATGGCGGTTTTCCAACCTTTTTTCTCGCAATACCTGATATACATTTTCAGTAAATCGCCGGCAAAAAGACTGGCTTCATCGCCCCCGGTGCCGGCTCGGATTTCTATGATGGCATTTTTTTCATCCTGCGGATCTTTGGGAATCAACAGCTGGCGGATGCGAGCCTCAAGTTGCTCTTTTTTTTCTTCCAAAGCCGGCAGTTCAACCTTCGCCAGATCCCGCAACTCATCATCCTCGCCATTCATTGTTTCTTTGTAAAAAGCCTCGTCATCCAGTAGCTTACGATACTCCTGGTAAGCCTGCACAATTTTTTCCAGGCTACGGTACTCTTTACTGGTAGCGGCAAATTTTTTATTATCATTTACAATTTCCGGGTTGGTTAATGCAACGCCCAACTGATCAAACCTTGCCTTGATTGCTTCTAATTTATCCAGCATATTTCGTTTCTCCGGGCGGCAAAATTAATGATTTGGAAGTTGGTATTTGAAATTTGAAATTTGACCACATGATCTATCGGAAATTCAGGGCAGACCGGCTGTTTGACGGATATAACCTCCGGGATGACGACGCCGTGTTAATTACTGCTGAGGACGGGAAAATTGAAGCCATTGTGCCGGTTGAGGAAGCCGGCGATAATATTGAGCAGCTGCAGGGGATTCTTTCACCCGGGCTGGTTAATTGCCATTGCCACCTGGAGCTAAGCCATCTCAGAAACGTGATACCTCCCCATACGGGGCTAATTGATTTTCTTTGCTCCGTTGTTACGAAAAGAGAATTTGATCCCAACATCATTCAAGAGGAAATTAATTGTGCCGAAAAAGAAATGTATGACAACGGGATCGTTGCTGTAGGCGACATAGGCAATACAGCCGATACAGCTACAGCGAAGTCCGTAAGCCATATTTATTGGCAAAATTTTGTGGAGGTTCTCGGTTTCACTGATGAGAAAGCCGTAAGCAACCTACAGCATTACCAGTCCGTTGCAGATACTTTGGATAAACTGCTGCAAAGTTCACCGGTTCCACACCGCACCAGCCTGGTGCCACATGCACCGTACAGCATCAGCCCTAAAACATTCCAGCTGATTAATGCAGCAACGGCAGGTCAAATCATTTCAATCCACAACCAGGAGCACCCGGCGGAAGATGAGCTATACAAAACCGGCGGCGGCGATTACCTGCGACTGTTTCGCATTTTTGGTATTCATCAATCACCCTTTCCTGTCAGCGGTAAAAGCAGCATTCGCTCTGTTTTGCCGTACTTTACTAACGGACAAACCATTTTGCTGGTGCATAACACCTACATGCCGGAAGAAGATATTCAATTTGCCAATGCATATGCCACCGAAAACAACCTACAATTAGTTTATTGCTTTTGTCCAAACGCCAACAGCTATATTGAAAATCGTTTGCCGGATATTGAGCTGTTTGTAAAAAACAACTGTACCATTGTTTTGGGTACCGATAGCTACAGCAGCAACTGGCAACTCAGCATTGCGAAAGAAATGCAAACCATTAAAACCCACATCCCGCAAACAGCCCTGTCTACTTTACTGAAATGGGCTACGAGTGAAGGTGCTAAAGTTTTGCAATGGGATGACCAGTTGGGGAGTTTTGAGAAAGGTAAAAAGCCCGGCGTAGTGCTGATCCGGGAAGATTTGTCCGCCTCCCGGCGTTTAATTTAAAATGGCGGAAAGTACGGGCCATGTTTTTAATGTACCAAAATCCTGCAGGTGCAATGCGTAATATGTTTCATAAGCCTGTAATAATTGCCGTCTGTTCGTATGATTCAGCTTTATTTCGGTAAGCTCGACAGGTTGCATAACCTTTAATATCTCTGCAGTAACAGCCGCCAGTTTTTCTTCCAAAAAATGTGGATGATGTGGCCGCTCCGGCAAAAAATGCCCCTCCTGCAAATCCAGGAATGGAGTACGACTGCTATAGCCATCGCTGATTTTGAAACCAAAAAAGCCGGCTAAATGCAAGGCAAAAAACATGGGAAAATTAGCCGTAATATTACCGGCACTGCTATCCAGCTGCAAAAGCGCATCCTCCGTAAACTGAAACAAGTCCGGATTGCTTTCCGGCTGCTTCAGGCACTTGGTGAGCAGTTCGATCAGAAACATGGCCACTGCGTTTTTTGTCACGTCCGAGAAAATATGCTGGTACAAGTATGCCCACCTGAATTCTTTTATCCGCTGCAGATTTTTCAGGTCGTTATGGTACACAACTAAATCCAGTATGGCGGCCGGTTGAAAAAGATTAGCTTTTCCGCTGCCCTTTTTGGTAGATGTTCGAACACCATTGATTAAATATGACTGCAGGCCAAATAATTCGGTAAAGATGGTGACAATGAGGCTGGTTTCGCCATATTTCACCGATCGCAAAACAATCCCTTTCGTTTTATGAAGTTTATCCGGCACTTTACAGCATGCTTGTACTTTGTTATAAAGATTGCTTTCGCAATACGATTGTCATTATTTATTATTAAACATCTTATTATCCAGCACAAAAAATTGCGAGTGCCAAATAAAAACCTTGCACAATTGAGTTTGGATTCGTTTATCCGCTTAATGCTATTTCAATCTCAACTGGATAGATCAAAAGTATATAAAAGGGAAATAAAACTGTCCGTTTGGTAAAAAGCAAAAGCGTTGCTGCCGTATTTCAAAATAAATATGCTAAACCGTTATTGAAGATGTAATCTTCAATAATAATTAGCTTTAGCCTCATTCTCCTTTCACACAAAAACATTTCGTGGTTTTAGAATCACAACAGGCATAATACCCGGATTTACACGTCACGCTACAACTAATGCTTGGCCACTCACCTATTGAACATTCACTGGCCCCCGCCCCACCAGAAGTACAATTAACAGAACCACCGTCGTCGGGTGGCACGATTGAATAAATATTACTAGAATAATCTAATTGATTGAAAGCTGAATGGTATTTATTATTCATCAGCTTATCCAGATTCCAGGAACCTGTCAAAACAGAAATTCCGTATCCTAGCAAGGGTTCCTTTAGGGCATTTTTTGTATTCTTATTCGATTTTAACAGATCAATTTTATGCTGGCTTTCTGACTCATCAAGACCCAACAAGTAAATTTTATTGTCCACTTTTGAATGTAGCGCAATAGACCGTTTATCGGAAAAAAATACCAGATCTGTATATTCTAAATTTTTGTCATGGATTGGTATAGACGCATTTTTTTCAAAAGCTACAATAATAATTTTATCTATTTCTTGGGGCTTTTTTGGATTTGTAGCTTGTAAAATCATTAGTTCATTGTTAGCAGTAACTTTCAGTAGGGAATTTCCTCCAGAAATTTCCCCCTGCACATGCTGAACAGTTTCCTTTAATTCTCTTGACAATACTTGGAAATTTTTATCCTTGTTGCAGCTTAGCAAGAAAACTCCTGACGCAATGGTTGTAATAAAAATCTTTTTCATAGTAATAATTTATGGTTTAATGAAAATAAAGGTAAAAATATTTTTATAAAACTCAAATCCCACTTCCATGTTCGCTTTGTTTATTCCCCAATAATCAGGGTACTAGCGTTCTAAATATTATTCCGTTTCTTTGCGCATCCGTTAAAGCCTGCCGCTGCAGGCCGTTCTGTTAGCACAAACCAATTCATTATGTGGAGACGTCTCGGCCATTTTATCCTGAAATACCGATTATTACTATTACTTCTTTTAGCCGGTTTCACGGCACTAATGGGCTGGTGGGCCAGCCAGGTACAACTGAGTTATGATTTTGTAAAAGCCATCCCGACTGATAACCCCAAATACAAAATTTACCAGGCATTCAAGAAAAAATTTGGCGAGGACGGCAACTTGCTGGTCATTGGCATTCAAACCGATCAGTTATTCACCGAAAATATATTTAATGATTATTACAGCCTGCAGCAGCAGCTGAAAAAAGCCAAAGGCGTGGAGGACATCATCAGCATTCCCTCTGCCATCAATTTGGTGAGAGATTCGGCCACACAAAAACTAAAAGCCGTTTCAATATTTCCGCCCGGTAGCCTGAGCCAGGAAATGATCGACAGCAGTAAGAACGTTTTTCTAAATCTTCCTTTTTACAGGGGCCTTTTGTACAATCCCGAGACAAATGCCTGGCTGATGGGATTGCATATTAATAAAGATATCATGAACTCCAAAGGCCGTGTGCAGGTGATAGCGGCCATTACCTCACTGGCAGAGTCTTTTGGTAAAAAGCATAACCTGGTGGTATATATGAGTGGCCTGCCACTGATTCGTACAGAAATTGCCAGCCGTATTGCCAATGAAATGCAATGGTTCCTGCTGGTATCGGTTATCCTCTCGGCCATTATCCTGCTTATATTTTTCCGGTCTGTCAGTTCCACGATTCTGTCACTGACTGTTGTGATCATTGGTGTATTGTGGAGTTTAGGAACTATGCATTTACTGGGTTATCAGATAACATTACTGACGGCACTGATTCCACCATTAATTGTAGTAATTGGTATTCCAAATTGTATTTATTTCCTCAATAAATATCATACTGCTTTTAATGAAACCGGTGAGAAACAAAAGGCACTTGTAACAATGGTTGACCGTATGGGTATTGTCACGCTATTCTGCAACCTGTCGGCAGCGATTGGTTTTGCTGTATTTGCACTTACCAGGAGTCAGATACTAAAAGAATTTGGTGTGGTGGCCGGAATCAATATCGTGGCCCTTTTTATCATATCGCTCATATTGATTCCCGCTAGCTTATCATTTCTGCCGCAGCCTAAATCCAGGCATACCAAATACCTTGTAAACCCAAGACTCAACCGCTGGCTCGACAGGCTGGAGCTCTGGTCGTTAAATCACCGCAAGCTTATATATGTCGTTACGATTTTAATTATAGCTTTTTCTGTCGCAGGTATGTTTCGCTTAAAAAGTGTGGGATACATCGTGGACGATTTACCAAAAACAGATAAGATTTACAAGGACCTGAAATTTTTTGAAAAAAATTTTAAAGGTGTCATGCCGCTGGAAATCCTGGTGGACACACACAAGAAATATGGCGTTTCCCGGAACTTAACGAACCTGCTGAAAATCGACAGCCTTTCCCAATACATTGCCGCCATGCCCGATATAGCAAGACCCCTGAGTATTACAGAAGGTTTGAAATTTGCCAAGCAGGCTTTTTTCGAAGGCGACAGCACTAATTATACCATGCCGGCTGAATATGATTTACCGGCACTTGCACAATATTTGAACCTGAAACAAGACTCCTCAGGAGGCAGTAATAATTCATTTGCCCGACTGGTATCTTCCTTTATGGACAGCGATAAACAGGAAGCCCGTATCAGTGTAAATATGGCTGATGTGGGAAGTGCTCGTTTACCGGTTATCCTGGACAGCATCCAGCATCGTGTTTCGCAACTCTTTGACAGCAGTAAGTATACCGTACAACTGACGGGTACAAGTGTCACCTTTGTAGAGGGAAGCCGTTTTATTATAAATGGATTAAAAGAAAGCATCTTGTGGGCATTTCTTCTAATCGCCCTTTGTATGCTGTACCTGTTTCGTTCATTCCGCATCCTGTTTTGCTCGCTGATTCCCAATATCATTCCGCTGGCTATCACAGCCGGCGTGATGGGCTGGGCAGGTGTACCGTTAAAACCCTCTACTGTACTTGTATTCAGCGTAGCGCTGGGCATTGCCATTGATGTCACAATACGGTTCCTGATAAATTATAAACAGGAGTTGCCACAGCATCATTTTGATTCTAAAACAACGGTAATCCGTACGATTCACAGTACAGGCATCAGTATTATTTACACTTCAATGGTGCTCATAGCCGGATTCGTTATATTCTGTTTCAGTGGTTTTGGCGGTACGCAGGCGCTGGGCTGGCTTACATCGCTTACTCTGATTACTGCTACAATCACCAACCTGGTACTTTTGCCTGCCCTGCTGATCAATTTTGGAAAAATCAAAAAATAAACAAACAGGACAGACACTGACAAACATTAAACAATTTGCTGTTAACTGATCAATAAAAGGCCGGTAGCAAACTACCGGCCTTTTATTAGATGTGTATGTGTTAATACTTATTTTAGCACTTCTCCCAGTTTTTCTTCCAATGCCGGACCACGAAGACTTTCCCCAATGACAGTTCCGGAAGGATCGATTAATACATTATAGGGGATGCCTTCAATATTATAGAGCGGCACTACTTTACTGTTCCAGTAAGCAAGATCACTCACCTGAGTCCAGGCTAATCCATCTTTTTGGATGGCTTCCACCCAAGGTGTTTTTTTCTTATCGAGTGACACGCCCAGTATCGTAAAATTCTTGTCTTTAAACTTATTATACGCAGCTACCACATTCGGGTTTTCGCCACGGCATGGGCCGCACCAGCTTGCCCAAAAATCAACAAGAACATATTTTCCCTTGAATGAACTAAGGCCAACTGCTTTACCATTAACATCCGGCAAAGTAAAATCTGGTGCTTTTTTACCAACCCATTTGGGTTGTTGCGCATCTTCTTCGCGACGGTTCGCACTGGCCAGTTGCTGATCCAGCGCTGTTTTGGCTTTGGCAATCCCTTTATGATCCGGAAAACGCTTTGAAATAACAGCAAAGAGGCTGTCATATTCATTCAGACTATAGAGCTGCCCGAAAATATTGATGGAAAAGGTTGCCGCAATCGGACTTTTTGTACTGTCAATAAAATGCCCGACATCAGTTTTTATATTATCAATCACTTTTTTCCCCTCCTCGTTGATTGCATTCCGCAAACTGTCAGCATCTGGTTTATTACCGAGGCTGTCCAGCTGACGACCCAGATCATTTAACGCTTTCCATTTGCCGTTTCCGGCAATCATAAATTCTTTCAACGCGTTGGTTGCAGGCGAACCTATGATAGTGTATGGGTCTTTAGGGTTTGAAAAATCAGCTGTGAAGGTCACCTTCGGGGCATCATTCACAATAGAAAAAAACGGGTAATTACTATCTTCAAAATAAAGGTTGTACAGTGTCTCTTCGTAGGATACGCCTTTCATTTTAAAGGTTCCGTCTTTACCGATAATGGCAGAATCTGCCAGCACGCGGTTTGTCATACCCACTGGTGTTTCAATTAAATATATTTTTTTGGCTGTACTGTTTTTCAGCACACCGTCAATTTCAAAAGTCTTTGAGGTTTTACTGTTGCAGGCAACCAGGGTACTAACAGACAAAAGTGCGATGGCTATGTTTCGCATATTACGAGGGGTTTATGATGATTTTAATTTTTCAATAATTAATTCATTCGTCAGTCGTGGATCGGCTTTGCCTTTTGATAGCTTCATCACTTCGCCCACAAAAAGACTCACCAATCCCTTTTTTCCTTTTTTGTATTCTTTTACTTTTTCAACATGCTTCTGTAATACCTGCTCCACTAATTCGCTAATCGCCGATGCATCACTTTCCTGGAATAAATTCAAACTGGCAGCAAGGCTTTCAGGTTCGCTGCCGGAATTGCGGAGCAAAGCCGGGAAAAGCCTGGAAGAAGCGGCAGTGAAGCTAAGCTTTCCCTCGTCCACCATGCCAATCATCACCGCCAACTGCGCCGGTGTTATTGATATATCGCCGATTGCGGCATGATTATCATTTAACCACGATTTTACAGGGCCCGAAAGCCAGTTCGCCGCTGCCTTATAATTTTTAGTGTGGCGGACTACCTGTTCAAAATAATCAGCGACGGAACGTTCATCGGTTAAGACAGCCGCATCATACTCTGTCAGCCCAAATTCAGTTATGTACCGCTGTATCCGCTCTTCTTGCAAGGCAGGCAGTGCATCGCTGATCTTTTGAATAAAGGAATCGTCCAGGTGAAAGGGTGTAAGATCCGGCTCCGGGAAGTAGCGGTAATCATCCGCATCTTCCTTTTCGCGGGTGGCAAATGTAATACCTTTATCCGCGTCGAAACTTCTTGTTTGCTGCTGTATGCTGACGCCGTCCTCCAGTAAATCAATCATTCGTTTTGCTTCATATTCAATCGCCTTCTTCACGTTACGGATTGAATTCAGGTTTTTAACTTCTACTTTTGTTCCTAGCTTTGTTTCGCCTTTTTTGCGCACGGAAATATTGGCATCGCAACGCAGGCTCCCTTCTTCCATGTTGCCGTCACAAATATCGAGGTACCTGACGATTTTACGAATTTCCGACAGGTACTGGTAGGCTTCTTCAGCGCTTCTGATGTCTGGTTCCGACACAATTTCAATCAGGGGTGTGCCTGCCCGGTTATAATCAACAGCCGTATTATATGCATCTACATCGTGCAGGCTCTTACCGGCATCTTCTTCTAAGTGAATCCTGTTTAAACGCACCTGCTTTTCGCCCGAGTTTGTTTTAATTTTTACATATCCACCCTTACAAATTGGGGTCGTATGCTGAGATACCTGGTACCCTTTGGGGAGATCTGGATAAAAATAATTTTTCCTGGCAAAATAATTATCCTTTTCAATAGCAGCGTGACAGGCAAGTCCCATTTTTATGGCAAACTCGATTGCTTTCTTATTCATTTTTGGTAAAGTGCCGGGATGAGCCAGGGTAATGGGACTCACGTTAGTATTGGGCTCGTCGCCAAAAGAAACACTGTCACCACAAAACAATTTGCTGCGGGTTTGTAACTGGGCATGCACTTCCATGCCTACCACTATTTCGTATAAATCGTACCGGCTTGCCATTTGCAGGCGGCAAAATTAACCTATTTATAGAACTAACCCGCTTTATTAATCGTTAAAGCCCCGGCTTCATTAGAGCACCGGGGCTTTTCACACATGTTCGATGTATATTGAATTAAAGATCTGCCGTTTTCAGTTTGCGTGGCATTTTTACCTCAACATTCATTGTTTTACCATCCCTTTTTAGTTTCACCATAATTGAGGGCTTGTCTTTATTTTCTTTGACCATTTTTGCCACTTCATCAGCACTGTTTACCTCTTTGTTGTTTATGGACGTAATAATATCATCTTCCTTAATCCCTGCTTTTTCTGCATTTCCTTCACCATCTACATCAATTACTTTTACGCCTTTTCCGTCTTCAGTATCTTGTACTGACATGCCCAGCCTGGGGCGGCCTTCATATGCTTGCCATAAATCACCAAATCCATCCATTCGTGGTACACGGGGCAATGCCTCCACTTTTGGCATCATGTTTTCAAACTCGGGAATCCGAAAATTGAAGTTCTGTCCATTGCCGGCAATGCTCCAGGTCATGCCTTTCCACTTTGTCAGTTCGGCGGTTACTTTTTGTTCTTTTTTATCCCGCTGGAACGTGATGGTCACTTTATCCCCGGGCTTGTGTGACTGAATCACTTTTGTAAGATCATCCGGATTTTCAATTTTTTTATCATCCACTTTTGTAATGATATCACCTTCTTTGAGTCCTGCTTTTTCGGCACCACTTTCTTTCGACACTTCCCTAACCTCCACCCCGGAATCGTTTGTATCAGTTACCACGCCCAGCATAGCACGGTTTTCATCTTCATTCAACAATAACACATCACGGTCATCGCCATTCCGGTACATTCTTACCATCGGCGCCATCTTTTTCATTTTTATGATATGGGTATCGACAGTGATATCGCCATCTTTCATATCCTCCGCAGGCTTACCATTAATGGTAACTTTGTCGCCGTTAATTTCAATATTCACCTTGTCTGTTTTATCGCCCTTGCGGGTAATAATAATCTGCTGTACTTCTTTTTCCTTATTATCTTTTTGGTCATTATTCTGGTTTACCTGCTGTGCAAAACCTGCAGCCGGTAATAGCAGGCCAGCCAGCGCTATGACGGATAAATATGTTGTAACCTGTTTCATACGTTTAAAATTTTATATCTACGTTTTTTTTCGTAGATCAAATATAGTAAGATTTCTGAAATACGAAACATTTCGGAAATGTTAAAAGAATACATGCTTTGGAAAAATTTTTCACTGCATAGAGCCTGGTAAGGGAGGCGGAGGGCTTGTAGAACTGTAGAATTGATTTTTTAAACGGGTAGTATGACGATGCTTTAGTACAGACCGCTTTGGGCAAATTCACCCAAATTCTTTGCTACAGCAAATACGCCTGCTTTTAGTAAAAACACGTAGTTATACTACGCGACACGATGTGGAAAATGATATAAAGTTGCCGGGATGATTACCGAATTCAAAACAGAGAATTATTTTTGAGTTGAACTAATTGTTATGGCTGTCACAATCGCTGTTGTATGTATCATCATTTGCTTTGGCGCCATCTTCGTCGCACTGGGTGCCCTTTATGACACTCGTAAATTTCATTTAAAAAAAGACAACAGCAAGCACAAAGCCGATTACTGATTACAAAAGTTTTTTCACTATCCTGATTACCTCATCCAGTTTAGCAGCCTCCTGTCCGCCGGCAGTGGCCAGTGTTTTTTGTCCGCCGCCGCCGCCTTTTATCAGGGGTGCTACCTGTTCTTTAATAATTTTACCTGCATCAAGACCGCGTGCAGCAGCGACAGTGTCGGCAATGCCGATGGCCACAGCCGGTTTACCACCGATATTTGCGCACAGTACCACCACATAATCGTTCAGGTTATTTTTCAAATCAAAACAAATTTTCTTCAGTGCATCTGGATTACTGACTTCAACGATATCACCAATAAAAGTGATCCCGTTAATTATTTCATCTTTTGTCAATAATTCATTACGTATTCCCACCAGCATTCTGTTCTCCGCATGCTCAATCCGTTTTTTCAGATCGTTGTTTTCTGCAAGAATATTTTCCAATGCTTTTTGGAGATCCTTGGGATGTTTTAATAATTCCCGGAGACTGCTCACTTGATTTACCTGGTCACGCACATATCGTTCGGCCTGTGCACCGCAGACTGCTTCTACCCTGCGCACCCCTGCTGCCACAGCTGATTCTGCAATAATTTTAAATAATCCCAGTTCCCCGGTTGCGCCCACATGGGTACCGCCGCAGAGTTCTACGGAATAAGCTGGATCAATGATTACGACCCGGACTATGTCTCCGTATTTTTCGCCAAACAGTGCCATTGCCCCTAGTTGCAACGCTTCTTCTTTTGGCATTTCTTTAATCACTACCGGTATATTCTCCCGTATCTTCTTGTTAACCAACTCTTCCACTGCGACAATTTCCTTGTCTGTCATTTTTGCAAAATGTGAAAAGTCAAACCGCAAATGTTCCGCATTAACGAGCGAGCCTTTTTGTGCTACGTGGGTACCCAGCACTCTTCGCAAAGCCGCATGAAGCAAGTGCGTGGCTGAATGGTGCAGGGCAGTGTCTTTTCTTCGTTGAATATCCACTTTTGCAAAAACCGGCCCGTCTATGTTAGCCGGGAGCTTCCCGGTAAAATGTATGATCAGGTCATTTTCTTTTTTGGTATCCACAACGTCCACGGTCTCGTCTGCAAATTTCAAAACACCGGTGTCACCTGCCTGGCCACCACTTTCGGCATAGAAAGGTGTTTTGATCAGCACTACCTGGTAACTTTCTTTACCTTTTGTTTTCACCTTCCTGTACCGTGCCACGGTGGTTTCTGCTTCCAGCAAGGTATACCCTACAAATTCATTTTTGCCTGCATCATGTACTATAATCCAGTCTTCTGTATCAATCGCAGTAGCTGCGCGGCTGCGTTCCTTTTGCTTTTGCATTTCGACAGTAAACCCATTTTCGTCTACTGAGAGGTCATTTTCTGCTGCGATCAGCCTGGTAAGATCCAATGGAAAGCCATAGGTATCATAGAGCTCAAACACCTCGCTGCCCTTCAGTACCCGGTCGGCTCCTGATGAAACAATTATCTCGTCAATACGCTTTAATCCTTTTTCGAGGGTTCTTAGAAAAGCATCCTCCTCTTCTTTTATTACCTTGCTAACAAATTCCTTTTGCTGAGCCAGCTCCGGGAAAACAGTTTCAAATTGCTTTGCCAGAAACGGTACCAGCTGGTTTAACAAAGGCTGTTTATAGTCCAGGTAAGAATAATAATACCGTACAGCTCTTCGCAAAATTCTCCTGATCACATAGCCTGCACCCGTATTGGATGGCAGCTGGCCGTCTGCAATAGTGAAGCTGATTGCCCGGATATGATCGGCCAGTACCCGAAAAGCTATATCTTTTTTGTCATCGCTACATTCATATTTCTTACCAGTGATTTTTTCTGTTTCTGTTATGGTTGTCGTGAAAATGTCTGTATCATAATTGCTGTGTTTGCCCTGCAATACCCTGACCAGGCGCTCCAGGCCCATACCTGTATCCACATGTTTGGCAGGCAAGGGTTCCAGAGTGCCATCTTTTTTCCGGTTATACTGGATAAATACATTATTCCAGATTTCGATCACCTGCGGGTTATCCCGGTTTACCAGAGTTTTTCCGTCCACTCTTTTCCGTTCATCATCCGGCCTGCAATCGATATGAATTTCTGTACAGGGCCCACAGGGGCCGGTATCACCCATTTCCCAAAAATTATCTTTTTTACTGCCTGGTAAAATGCGGTCTTCGGCAATTACTTTTTTCCATTCAGTAAAGGCTTCTTCATCTTTTGGAAGGCCCTCTTTTTCGTCGCCTTCGAAAACGGTCACATATAAACGGTCCTTGTCAATTTGATACACTTCTGTCAGCAACTCCCAGCTCCAGGCGATAGCCTCTTTTTTGAAATAATCACCAAAACTCCAGTTACCCAGCATTTCAAACATCGTATGATGATAGGTATCCACCCCCACTTCTTCCAGGTCGTTGTGCTTGCCGCTTACCCGCAAACATTTTTGGGTATCGGCCACCCGGGTATGCGGTGCTTTTTTATTTCCCAGGAAAAAATCCTTAAACTGGTTCATTCCTGCATTGGTAAACATCAGCGTGGGATCATTTTTTACTACGATGGGTGCAGAGGGTACAATCACATGCCCTTTTGACTGGAAAAATTCCAGGAATTTTTTTCTGATTTCGGTACTCGTCAACATATGAAGACAATAAAGAATGGGTTGATTTTTGCTGTATATCCGGCTATCTTTGTCGCCTGTGCTTATTGCAACAATGCTGTTTCCGGTTTTCAGCAGGCTTGCAAAGGTAACGATTCAGGCGGCAACTGAATCTGTGCTAACTATCCGGGCATTGCATTATGAAGAAGATCAAGTACTATTATAACACCAACACCCTCCGGTACGAAAAACTGGAAACGCCGCTACGTGTAAAATTGCTACGCATTTTTGGGTTCCTGGCAGCAGCGTTGGTGACAGCCGCCCTGATTTCCTTCTTTGCTTTCCGTTTTGTTGGTTCTCCCAGCGAAAAATTATTGCGGATTGATAACGAACGGCTGAAAGATAATTACAAAGAACTAAGCGCCCAGTTAAAAGTGCTGCAACAGCAAATGAGCGAACTGGAAAAAAGAGACAACAGCGTTTACCGCTCGATATTTGAAGCCAGCCCGATACCGGATAGTGCCCGTGCCAAAGAACTAGAAAAAAAACTGGAAATTGCCAAAATTGAGGGTATGAGTAATTATGAGCTGACCAGTTCCATTGTCGGCTCGATGAATACACTTTCTGCAAGGATTAAAGCGCAAAACGCCTCATATGACGAGCTGAACGCTTTAATGAAAAACAAAGAAAAAATACTGGCTGCCACTCCTGCTATTCAGCCGGTCAGCAATAAAGATTTGGAACGCATTGCTTCCGGCTTCGGTTACCGGATTGACCCTATTTACAAAACAATTAAACTGCATGCCGGACTGGATTTTGCAGCTCCTATCGGTACTCCTATTTATGCTACTGCCGATGGCGTGGTGAAAGTTGCCGGTTTCAGTGATGGCGGGTATGGCAACCATGTAATTATCAATCATGGCTACGGGTACGAAACCTTGTATGGCCACATGGTACGTGTAAAAGCCAGGGTGGGCCAGCATGTTAAGCGCGGTGAAGTAATCGGGTATGTAGGTAGCACAGGCAAATCAACCGGGCCGCATTGCCATTATGAAGTGCACAAAAACGGGCAAAAAATTGACCCCGTTTATTTCTTTTATAATGATTTAACACCAGACCAGTTTGACCGTTTGCTGAAAAAAGCCGCTTCGTCTAACCAAAGCCTGGATTGACAAATCAGCTCCATGAATTTTCCACAATCCGCTCTTTTTTGAACGGTTATAATGAGGAACAGTTGTATCTTCATTTAATAGTTATGGGTAAGACTTTACCACAGATCGCATTTGATTTTTCCACACCGGAAACGACTGAACAACCCGAGGATGTTTTAGCAGCTTCCCGACAAAGAATTGCTGCTGCCCAAACAGAAAATAAAACAGTCACAGAAGTACCTCCTGTAAAAAAAGAAAAGCCGGTTTCTGTCCGCGGACGGCGTTCACTGAAAGATATAGCCCAGGATGCCGACCTGGTGCAGGTACCCAATGATGAAATTTTGTTCCAAAAACAATATTATTCGATTGGCGAGGTAGCAGGCTGGTTCCGGGTCAACCAATCCCTGCTGCGTTACTGGGAAACGGAATTTGATGTCTTGCAGCCCCGCAAGAACAGGAAGGGGGATCGCTTTTTCAGACCTGCGGATGTCAAAAACCTGCAGCTGATTTACGACCTGCTGCGCAGAAGGAAATTCACCATCGAAGGTGCTAAGGAATACCTGAAGAATAATAAAAGGGCCGAAGAAAAATTTGAGATGATCCGGTCATTGGAAAAAATCAAGGCTTTTTTAAATGAGCTAAAAGCCAGCTTGTAGCTTGATTCCATCGTAATTATACTTCTCAAAGCAATTGACTGCCGAATTTTAACAGGTACCATACAGTTGGCAGTGAACGAAAGAAGTAATTTTACGCACATTTACTGTCGCTATGAAAAAAATATTGATTCTAATCACAACATTCGTGGTGCTCGCTGGCCCAATTTTTGCACAACAACAAGGAGCGTTAAAAGATGCAGAAGGAAATAAACTACTGAAAGGTATCATCTCAAGAGAGCAACTGACGAAAGACACAGCCTTTATCCCCTGGTACAGTGAAAATTTAAAAGGATATATTCCATATCCACAGGCCGTTGCAGCACTATCGAAAAACAACCGTTCAATTCAATTTATTGTTTTTATGGGAACATGGTGCCATGATTCCCAGTTTGTAATTCCTAAGTTTTTCCGGCTACTGGATGTTGCTGGCTTTCCGCAGGATCATGTAACGCTAATCGCCGTTGATGAAAATAAACAAACGGTAAGTCACCTGTCCGAAGCATTTAATCTTGAAAACGTACCAACGATCATTGTGATGAAAAATGGTAAAGAAATCGGTCGTGTTGTAGAATATGGCAAGCACGGCATGGTGGATGTTGACCTGGCCGAAATACTCAAAACCACTGATCAAACAGCCAGCCTTGCTCACTGATTTTACAAACAGTGGCGCCAGCTTTTACCTTAGTCTTCACCGCTAGAAATACGCTTAGCGTAAAGAATAAACCTGCAGTTCATCTTTTTTTAATGCATAAAGCCTGGTGCTAGTAAAACTTACAGATTGGAAGGGCCATACAGGCGACGGCAGCTTTTCGTTATCAACCCGAAAGGTTTTGATTTCGTACCGCTGAAGCGTATCATGCGTAATACCGTAAATATATTTTCCCGCTACTTTAAAATCTTTCCAGCCGGTAATCAGGATCTTGTTTTTTAAAGTACCATAGTAGTCAAATACATACACCCCGTTAACCGCATCATACAAATACACATAGCCATCCTGGTCGTAAATGGCTTGCGGCGAAGGTGCTGCTCCAAATAACTGGCGAAAGTCAGGCGTTTCCAGCAACAACTTACCAAATTCATCAATCTTTTTAAGTTTACTGTTCAGCTCATCGTACAGCCATATAGTATTATCGTATGCAAGTCCCACTGCATTCACCTGGAAAATATTGTTCCTGCGCAAATCAATTGTGTTGCGGATATTGAGCAGCCTGTCTAAAATTACGAGTGTAGAAAAGTCTTTGTAGTATAACAACACCCGCAACGGGTTGGAAACATCAATATACGTGGCCTTCCCAAGCTTCCGGACATCATTGTACACCGCCAGTGAATCGCCCTGGGCGTTTAATTTTTTTAATTGATTCGTACTGCTAAACAGGTAAATATTATCCAGGTTATCTACAGCAAAATCAACAATATCACCCTTGATGCTTTTCAGGAAATGAAAAGATGAATCTTGCTGAGCCTTTGGCTGCAAACCTGTAATCATAAAACAGGCTAACAAAACTGTTGCTTTCAGCATATTCATTTCTTTACCCGCGAATAATTTTTTGATCACTCCCGTTATAAGATTTTAGCTGTAAATCTCCGGCGTGCATTTCGGCATACGTATAATAGTGAATCCAGTCGCCTAAATTAATGTACCGGCTATTGTTGTCCAGCTGAAAATCAATGGGCAGGTGCCGGTGACCGAAAATAAAATAATCATAATGTTTCACCTTCAGCATTTCTTTACAATAGATAATCAGCCATTCATTTTCTTCACCCAGAAAAACTTCCTCTGTGGTGCCCGTTTGTGCACGGCTGCGCCTGCTGAGGTAATTAGCCAATCCCATGCCAATGAATGGGGGAAAAATACCGAATAACCACTGGCAAAATCTATTGCGAAAAATTTTTTTGATAAACTTGTACCCATGGTCCCCCGGACCCAGGCCATCGCCATGGCCGATCCAGATTTTTTTTCCGTTTCGTTCAAATGCCTGTGGTTCAAAATACACAGGGATATTCAGTTCCTGCTGAAAATAATTTTTCATCCACATATCATGATTCCCTACAAAAAAGTGCATGGGAATGCCAGCGTCCGTCAGTTCGGCCAGTTTACCCAGCAACCTGGTAAATCCCTTTGGCACTACTTTACGGTATTCATACCAAAAATCAAACATATCGCCTACCAGGAAGATTTCTGCGGCAGAGGATTTAATTTCATTCAGAAAACCCACAATAGCTTTTTCCCTTGCCAGGCTGGTTTGAAAATCCGGTGCTCCGAGGTGAAAATCGGAAAGAAAATAAATTTTTTTATCAGGGGGAACTTGCACGCAACGATTTATTTCTTTGATTGAATATAACTGAGCAAATCACCGGATTCAATAACGGGCCTGCCCTGTACATCGCCATTATACCAATACACCCAGGCTTTTACCGTTTCTTTTTCCAAATACACATCTGCCAGTTCCCGCCGGTACAAAGGTGTTTCTCCCGCTTCTGTTCGGATTCCTTCATAATCATCT
Source organism: Chitinophagaceae bacterium (assembly GCA_035760665.1). Lineage (GTDB taxonomy): Bacteria > Bacteroidota > Bacteroidia > Chitinophagales > Chitinophagaceae > DASTSN01. The sequence continues at coordinate 49,714 of DASTSN010000013.1, forward strand.
AATTGGCCGATAGCCCAGGAAAATTCTGAAGCATTCTTAATTACATAAAGTTCGCCCGTAATAAAAGTATCTTCCTGCACTGGTACCCCGGCGGGGTAGCTACCCATATCAAAGAGTTTTCCTTTCACCCTGGCATTGCCAACAAACGTAAAATATTTACTGATGTACTCGTAAGCAGGATGCTTAAAACCGCTCCTGAGCGATCCGTAGACAAACAGGTTGTGCACGTTAGTCTTCATGCAATAAAAATACTACTGTAACGGGAAATTTAAGCTTCCACCAGGAATAAAAAAACTTCTTTGGGACCATGCACGCCCACTACCAGGGTTTTTTCAATATCGGCTGTTCGGCTGGGCCCGGTGGCAAACGTCATCAGTGAGGGAAGGCGGGCACCGTACTTATCTTTTAACTGCTGCAAGGCATCTTTGATATCGTAAACAAGCTGACTAGTGTATGCAATGCAAATGTGAACCGGCGCATATACACTCACGGTGCGGCCACTTTGCTGGGCAGCGCTCATCACAATAGACCCTGTTCTTGCCACCAACACTTCACAACCAGTAAGGCTGGCATCACAATCTTTCAGTTCTGTTTTTGGAGAAAAAGCAAATTGATGCTGTTGCAACATATTCACCAACTTTTCTTCCCGGCAATACAGCTTTGTCCATTTTCGCTGTGCCGCCAGATTGGTGAGTTGTGCCACCAGTTCATCCTTGTTAAGACAATATATAAATTTTCCCTGCAGCTGGGTAAATTGTTCGGCAAATTCCAGCTCCAGTTCCTGTACAGATGGCCGGAATACGGAATTACTTCCTTCACTTTGTGGAAACGGAAGAGGCGTTGAGTGACTCAACGCCTTTCGTATTTTTTTTAAAATATTTTCTTTGGCGGGTGAAATATTCATACCGCAACATGATTTATGGAAGTGCCTTATTAATCACATCACTGTCATAAGGCGGTACACCAGCGGAAATTTCGCCGTTTTCGCCAGTCTTAATGACATTTTCATCGTCATCAAGTGCTTTCTTTTCTTCGTAAGGGCGTTTGCCAATCAAAGCTTCCACGTCGCTCTGGAAAAGCACTTCCTTTTCCAGCAGTGCTTCCGCCAGCTTTTCCACTTGTTCTTTTTTATCCCGCAACAAGGCCTTGGTGCGTACATAAGACTGTTCTATCAAATTACGTACTTCTTCATCGATCAGCTTAGCCGTTTCATCACTATATGGTTTTGTAAAATTGTATTCTCCCTGTTGAGGATCATAGAAGCTTACATTCCCCACTTTGGGGTTCATACCATATATGCTAACCATGGCATAAGCAATACGTGTAATCTGCTGCAGGTCGTTTTGGGCGCCGGTTGAGATTTTATTAAAGAAAATCTCTTCGCTGGCGCGGCCACCGAGGGTCATGCAGATCTGATCGAGTAACTGATCAGTATTGTACAGGTACTGCTCCTTGGGTGTGTATTGCGCATAACCAAGGGCAGCCGTTCCGCGGGGCACAATGGTTACTTTCAGCAATGGATAAGCATGCTCGAGGAACCAGCCGCAGATAGCATGACCGGCTTCGTGGTATGCAATAATTTTCTTTTCTTCCGGGGAAATAATTTTACTCTTTTTCTCCAGTCCGCCAATGACCCTGTCTACCGCATCCTGAAAATCTTCCATATCCACAGCTTCTTTTCCTTTGCGGGCTGCAATCAATGCTGCTTCGTTACACACATTGGCAATATCTGCGCCGGCAAAACCGGGCGTTTGTTCGGCTAGTTTATAAATATCCAGCGTTTTGGATATCTTAATTGGTTTCAGGTGTACTTTAAAAATAGCTTCACGCCCTTTCAGATCAGGCTTATCAATTGTAATCTGGCGGTCAAAGCGACCGGGCCGCAACAACGCTGTATCCAGCACATCCGGTCGGTTGGTGGCTGCCAGAACGATAATACCAGTATCGGTACCAAAACCATCCATTTCCACCAGCAACTGGTTCAGGGTGCTTTCCCGTTCATCGTTGCTCATCATCACATTTTTACCCCTGGCCCGCCCGATTGCATCAATTTCATCAATGAAAATAATACAGGGGGCTTTTTCTCTTGCCTGCTTGAACAAGTCCCTTACACGGCTGGCACCCACACCTACGAACAACTCCACGAAGTCCGAGCCGCTCATGCTGAAAAATGGGACCTGCGCCTCACCCGCCATCGCTTTGGCCAGTAAGGTTTTACCGGTTCCCGGTGGTCCTACCAGCAGGGCTCCTTTCGGTATTTTACCTCCCAATGATGTATATTTCTTGGGATTCTTTAAAAAGTCAACAATTTCCATAACCTCTACCTTGGCCTCGTCCAGTCCGGCCACATCGGCGAAGGTGATATTAACTTTCGTGCCTTTATCAAATAAAGTAGCTCTGGATTTACCAATATTGAAAATGCCGCCAGGACCGCCGCCGCCGCTGGCTCCGCCACCCATTTTGCGCATGAATAATACAAACAGGGCGATGAAGAGCAATACCGGTAACAGGGTATTCACAATTGGCAGCAGCCAGTCTTTTTCCTGGTCCACCTCGTAATCCACCTGCTTTACATTGGGGTTCTTGTCATAGAATTCCCGCATATCCCGCTGAAAATCTTCCCCGGTAATTTTAAAATACATTTGGGGGCCTTCGGTACTTACTTTACCGCTTACATCTTTGGTAAGCAGATCATGGTATTTGGGCAGACTTTCGGGCTTCAGAAATACGCGGACAATATTCCTGTTGCTGACGATTACATACTTATCCACGTCTCCGCTTGCTACCATTTGTTTAAAATCATTCGGGGTGGTTTTTGCCATGTTAGAAGAAAACGGGCTGTAAATCTGAAAGCCGATTAACACAGCAAAAATGATAGCGTACACCCAATATATACTGAAACGGGGGCCTTTACGGGGTGAGTTGTCATCACCACCGGTCGGACGGTTATTGAACCGCGGCAAATTAGGCCTGTCGCCTTTATTAAATTGTTCTTGTGGCATATTTTCTTTTCTCGGTATTCCTGCTATTTAATGAAAAATTTTTCAAAAAGTTTATTGAGGTGGAGTTTTAACAAAGTTTATTTACAGATGTTCTTTTCCATCGGCATCGCTCCACATGTCTTCCAGTTTGTAAAACCGGCGGTTTTCAGGCAGCATCACATGCACCACTACATTCACGTAATCAATCAGTACCCATTGCAGCGCCTGGTAACCTTCGTGCCGGTAGGGCGATTCGCCACAAGCTTTTTTTACCGCTTCTTCCACAAAATCGGAAATGGCTCTTATTTGTGGCTGGTTACCGGCTTCACATATTATAAAAAAATCAGCCACCGCTTCGGGAATCTTACGCAGGTCGAGGGAAACAATGTTTTCTCCCTTTTTTTCCTGAATTGCGTTGATAATGGTTTTGATGATTTTTGAATTTCTCGTTAACCGTGCTGCACTTTTCTTTTTACGTGTAGCTAATAAAGCCAGTTGTTCCAATAATTAAATAGTTTTAATGAATGAAATCGATTGAAGTTGTTGTGTTTTTATAAAACGAAAGCCTGGTTCATTTGCCTGATTATTTTTATTCCCTGTCCCCACAGTCCCGGTTTCCGCACACATATATTTGCCAAAAATAACAATTAATTGCAACACATGGCTTTTAGCAACGCTCCCGGGTTTTCCTTTATTGAACTACAATCCGTTGATAGTACCAATAACTATGCCCTTGCTCAAATTCATGCAGGTTTGGCACATCACGGCATGGCTTTTTTTGCCCATGAACAAACCCGGGGGAAGGGTCAGCGGGGCAAGAAGTGGCTGACAGATAAAAGTGCCAATATCATTCTGAGCCTGGTACTTAGCCCCCCGGCGCTTGCCGTCAGCAGCCAGTTTCAGCTAAGTGCTTGTATAGCAGTTGCAACGCACCGTTTTTTTTCACGCTATGCAGGCGATGAGACAGCAATAAAATGGCCAAATGACATTTACTGGAGAGACAGAAAGGCAGGCGGTATTTTAATTGAAAACATTATGACGGGCGACAAATGGACCTGGGCTGTTGCGGGCATTGGCATAAATATTAACCAGACCCAATTCCCTGCAGAACTCCCGAACCCGGTTTCGTTAAAACAAATCACCGGTAAACAGCATGACACTGTGATGCTGGCCCGGAAACTTTGTGCAGACATTGCTGGACTTTCCTCAAATTTACCGGCCAATGATTTTACAGCCCTTTTGAAGATTTATAACCAGCACTTATATCGTATTAACCGGAAAACAAAACTTCGAAAGGGGAGCAGGGTTTTTGAAGCGCTAATAAAAGGAGTAACTCCATCTGGCGAACTGGTTGCCAATCATGGTATTGACGAAACTTTTGCATTCGGCCAGGTTGAATGGCTACTGCCCCAGGCCCAATAACAGGCGCATTATTTTCTTGCTGGATAAAAAAATGTAATTTTTACCAGGCAATCTTTCCTTTCGATGTAACAGCTAAACCCACTGCAATTGTTATCGGTAGAAGACCTTACGGTGCATATCAGGGGTTGCGCCCGGAACAGCAGGGAGAGCCAGCAAATTTTAACAGCTTTTTCATCAGGTATGCCATGTCTGCATCTTTCGACCCGTCTGATTTTGATTTACTAAAAGAATATGTTATCTCCCTATTTCCGTCCGGACCTTCAGAACCAATTGTCTCTACACAATTACAGGAATCTGAAATACACTCTCTAAGAAGAACAATTGGTAGTGAACGATTTTATTTTGTTGTGGATATGAAAACATTTGAGGTAACAGCAATAGATGGCGTACAACGCTGGCTAGGCTATTATGAAAAAGAGTTTACGTTAAAAAAATACTGGGGATTGATTCATCCCGGCTTACAAAAAGCCACTCATGGCGTTTTTCTTCAGCTTTGTGACATATTATGCAGGGGAAAATTTTCTCTTGAGTTTATGGTGCAGCGGTACTCAAGCCTGACTGCATTGAAACATTATAACGGACATTACTTACTCACAAAAAGAACTGCCTCTGTTTTTCAATATGATAAAAAAAACAGGCTACTTGAATACCTGAATGAGTTTACAATTGTAGGAGATTACAACGGAGAATCTCTTTCACCTACCTTCTTTACCAATAAAGGTGAGAAAGAAAAAGAACGTGGCGAAATTGTAATGCAAAGAGTAATTGAGAATTTTTTGAACCTTAAGGTTTTTTCTGTAAATGAATTGCATGTGGCCAGAATAGTGGCATATCAGCAAGGTGTTACTCAGAATGAGATTGCAGCAATACTTTCAAAATCTCCTCATACTATAGATACATACTGTAAACGCTTTCTAAAAAAAGCAAGGGAATACTTTCATTACGACTTTGCCAATGTTACAGAAGCAGCCATTTATTTACAAAAAGCCGGATTGCTTTGAATTAAGTTTTGTACCCTCTGGAGGTACAAAATTAAAACAGTAAAAACCGCAGTTTTGAATGAAGAGAAAATAAGTTTTGACTTATCACTAAACCACCAATTATGCGCAATTTTTTTTTCACCTTTCTTTTTTTATTTTCATTCCTTTTAAGCTTTTCCCAGGATTTTAATGGTTACCGCTCTGGTAATTATACAGGAGTAAATGGCGTTTTTTTCAATCCCGCAAATATTGCAGACAGCAGATATAGATGGGATTTTAATTTATTTAATTTAAGTGCTTCGTTCGGAAATAACAAGGCTTCTTATAGCCTGAAAGATCTTGGTAATGCAATCAATGCAGATAGCATCAAAAATCAGGTATTTTCAGATAAAGCTGGACCAACCAGTGGGTTAGTTTCTTTCGTAATGAATGGCCCTTCTATTTTATTTAATCTTAATAAAAAATCGAGCATTGCTTTATCTACCCGTGCAAGGGCTATGGTGAATATTACAGATATTGATGGTAAGCTGGCTAACCAGTTGATCAACGATGCAAATAATGGCTCTGATCTTCCATATACCATTGCATCCTCACAAAATACCGTATTTAACATAAATGGCTGGACAGAGTTTGGACTCAGCTATGCCAGAGTTTTACACGATGATGGTCCTAATTTCTTTAAGGGAGGCATTACAGTTAAATACCTTGCCGGGGCAGCTAATGCATATCTTAATTTAGATAAATTAAACACAACCATTGATAATGATGCAGTCTTAGATGAAACTTATCTTACTAATGCCAGCGGAAAAATTGGATTGGGCTTTGGAGGAATTAATACCTCTGATTTTTCAGCCAGTGATTTGTTTAAATTTAAAAGTACAGGATTTGGTGGCGATATAGGTTTTGTGTATGAATATCGGCCAGATAGTAATAATACCAAAATTTCTGAAACAGGTGAGTATAGAAGAGATCTTAATAAATACAAATTTCGCTTTGGCCTCGCCATCCTTGATCTTGGGAGTATTAGCTATAAAAGAGATCTCACCAGAAGCGAAGCATATTCTATCCACATCCCCAATGGACAAAGATTTTATTTGTCTTCTTTGGATGGTTTAGACAACTTCAAAGACACGCTGGACCAGTATCCCCAATTTTTTACCCCTGATACAAATGCTGGTTCCTCTTCATATAATGTCTCTCTTCCAACAACGTTACAAATAGATGCCGACTATCACTTACATAAGAGTTTCTACATTAGTTTAGCTGCACAATTAGCCCTTACAAAAAACAGTTCAAAGGCTTATAACAGCCAATACTTTAATGCAGTAGCCTTAACACCGAGATATGAAGGAAGGGCTTTTGGCTTATACTTGCCACTGACCTATAGTTCACTTACAAGTTTTAATGCAGGGTTATCTTTAAGGTTTGGTCCCTTATTCCTAGGTTCAGGAAGTGTTTTATCCGCTCTTCTTGGAAACTCTAAGCAAGCAGATTTCCATTTTGGCCTGCGTTTTGGAGGCCTGCAAAAAAATAAAGAAAAAAAATATAGAAAAAAAGCCCAGGCAGATAATGAAGAATAACAAATGGTTCCTGTAATTCATCTCTTAGCACACTGCAAACACAAGTCAATTATTAATAATTAAACCAATCAAACATGGAGCAAACAAACACCCCTTCCACGCCATCTAAAACAGGATTTAACTGGAGTGATTTTTTTTCATTTAAAACAATGATAACACTTCGCATTATTCAGATTGTATATGCAATCGTTGCTGTCCTCATCACCCTGGGTGGTTTGATAGCTATGTTCAAAGGAGGTGGGGGCAGAGGGTATGGCGGTTACGGTGGCTATGATTCCGGAAGTTTCATCCCAGGTGGACCGGTTATGGGTCTTATAGTGCTTATATTCGGTAATATTATGTGGAGGATGTGGTGTGAACTTATTATTGTCTTTTTCCGCATTAATAAAACGCTAAATAGTATTGATGAAAAAACGAAAGCTTAGGTCAGGTTCATCAAAGGCCAGGCGTCAATCAAAACTATAAGCTACCGGACAGAAGTTTAAATCCTGAAACCTTTCTCAGAGGAAAACCTCCATTTATTTTAAAAAAAACGACGATGCGTAAACTTTTTATTTTGCACTTGTTTTGCTTATTACATTTCTTTGTCTCCGCACAAAATGACCGGTCTTATTTTAGAGATAACAACAACACCTATCAGATTTTTTCCCCGAACGATTGGATATACAACGGTAATACAAATGACCCTATCGCATTTGAGACAAAGGCACCCACTACAAGTGACAAGGATTTTCCTCCTATGATAGTGCTGGAAATAGAACCTGTTGAAACGTATGGAAAGCAAATATCCTTAGAACAGATCCGCCAGGATGACATCGAAACTACAAAGAAACAATCAGGGGATAAACTAACTATTAACCAGGATGGCTATAAAATATTTAATAACAAAAAATGGTGGATGTTTTCCATTTCTGAAAAAATTTCCCGTAAAAAAACATATCGTTATTTCATTTTAAAAACCTTACATAACCGATATACCTATTCCATAGCCTTTAGGGCTGATAAAGAAGATTTTGATACTTATTTTGCCAAGGCAGTAGATGCTATGTTCTCGTTCATGTTTCTCACTTCCGATCACACTTATTATGGCAACAACTCCTCTGTTATTGAAGCTGACCAGGCTAAAAATTTACTTCGCCCATTTGAAGGCAAATATGTGCTGTCCACAACCAACGGCATCACTAATACTATTCAAAGTATTATCATCGGCAAAGAGGCCGGCGGAACCTATAATGCCAAAGAAATCCGGGAAATAACTTATAACGGGGCGAAAGTGGGCTTTGAAGCCGAGCTGAGGCCAGAACACATTGATGGTTCATCAATCACTTTATCTACTGACTCGATAATACTAATCAATAATGGTACCTATTGGAAAAAGGTAATTTATGAATTACATAAAGATGCCAACGGCCTGTCTGGCAAAATGATTTTTTCAAAAGACTCATTATTTAAAGTTAATTCGAGTGATGTTACTTTTCAATACATAAAGCCATCGCCTATAGTTTCAAAAAATGATGATTTGCCAAAAGCAGATAAAAAACTTACTACTAACGCTTCTTCAAGCGCAAAACAAAGGCTGGAGAATAATATTGAAAACTGTATCAATTTGCATAATGTCAGCTTTAAATCAATGTGCACAAAAAAATGCTTTACAGATATTAAAAATGAAATGAATGAGGAAGAAACAGGTGAAGCAGATAACACAGTTCCGGATTGGACATATTGTACATTATCAATGATACAGGCGCAGGATTATGGGAAAGTAAAAGTTACTGCCACTTTTATTGAAAGTGCAAATAATGGAGACTGGTATGAAGTTAAAGTGATTGATCCTGAATTTAATGCTAGCTATCTGACAAATGTTCGCCTGATAAAAAATAAGAATTCTTATTTAATTGATGAGATAGTACAAGAAGTAAATGATGATGAAGTATCTGATAATCCGACAAACAGTAAAAATCAAAACAATAATTCAAACAAACCTGGTCAGAACAATGATAACTGGGCTAAAAAGGCAGCTGAAGAGAACAAGAAAAGAGTTGAAGAGCAAGAAAAAAGAAATAAATCTGCAAATACTGGTATTTCCGAAAACAGTTTTACTCTGGATCATAAAACAGTAGGTTCAAATAGTGCTGATGAATTAGGTAGAAGAGTACTTAACGCTTTTAAGAATAATGATTTTAATAGCTACCTCCAATGTATTAATGGAGAAAATACTGCCGAAATTAAACGCGGATGGCAGCAGGTACGAAAAAGTTTACAAAGTCAGGGTGTTTCAGATTGGTCTAAAATTCGATTCAGCCGTGTATCTTATTGCACAGGCCAGGGAGTTCCGGCAAATAGCTATGGTTGTTTTAAGATTGAATTTGAATACGGGACATCATTTTGGGGTGCTACCAGCTCTTTAAACGGAGCTACTTGGAAAAATGGTAAATTATTTCTGAATCATTCTTATAATGATGCTGGGATTCGAAGACGTTAACACTATGGACATAAAGTGTACAAGGATAGTTTTTTATCACAAAAAATTCAATAAAGAAAAAATAATCTGGTAAATTATATTTACAAAATTTTAAGAACTGAAGGTTAATTAAAGTTTCAGCTTCTTCCAATTCTCTATTATCTCTTCCGCGTGCTGTTTGTTCTTGGGCTTTAGAAAGATTTTGCGAATGATCCCTCTTTCATCAATCACAAAAGTAGTTCGATGAACACCCATATAACGGTTACCAAACATTTGCTTTTCTCCCCAAACACCGTACTTGTCAATTATAGCATGTTCCGGATCGGCAAGTAAGGTAAATGGCAGGTTAAACTTAGCTTCAAACTTTTTATGCTTCTTTACGTCATCCGGGCTGACACCCAGCACTGCAAAGCCGTTCTTTTTTAATAATTCATAATTATCCCGCAGGTTGCAGGCCTGGATGGTGCAAGTGGGGGTATCATCTTCGGGGTAGAAATACAACAGCAGTTTCTTGCCTTTAAAATCTGCCAGCGAAACGGTTTTGCCATTTTGATCTTTACCGGTAAAGGCCGGCGCTTTTTGTCCTTCTTTTAAATGCGTAGCCATGGTATCAGTTTTTCTTCCTGGTAACAGTTTTCTTTGAAATATGTTTTTTAACCGGCGCCGAAGATGTTAAGCGTTTAAACCACCAGGTTTTTACGGTTTCATTTCCTGCCAGGTCTGTCACTCTCACTTTCAAGCGGTGAACCCCATAAGAGCAGCGCTCATCCATTCGATAGATCCACGAACGGCCCTTGTCGTTGGTAAACATGAGCCATTCCCCGTCCAGTTCGGCCCGGAAACCGGCAATCCCAAAATCATCTTTTGGAGTAAACACAATAGCGGTCCGGTTACCCAGGTTCACTGTATCGCCGGAACCGAGGGAATTGATGACAGGTGGTATTGTGTCAACAAAAGCCTGGTAGCTGCCAAACGAACTGAAACTGGCCGTCAGCCAGCCGTTTTGCCAAACGGCTTTTTGTACGGAGGAGGTTTTTTTACCGGTATTTTTAATCAGCAACTTTTCTTTCCATGCGGCTGGTATGGTTGGCAAAACCGGCTTTATGCGAACACTGAAGCTGCCGTGCACGGGAATAGCAGCATCGCTAAACTGGTGCAGTGCAGAAACGGCTCCCGGGGTTTGTTCTTCCCAGCGATAGTAAACCGGCTGAATGGTATCATACAAAGCGTTTTCCGGCAGGTAAAGCTCAAAGTCGGGTTGCTCCCACACGTTTACATACCCTGGATAAAATTGCTGCTGTGGCCTGTCGCCGGGCCGGGATGCTGCCAGCGCCGGGTCAAACTGGATGTTGAAAGCCAGGGTTGATGTGTTCAAATACGCATCCTTCACTTCTATCCGAATGGCATGCACTGCAGCATCGCTTAGCGTTAAAACGCCATCGCCACTAATATGCTCGTACACCCGGCTATGATCGCCCGGCAACTGGGAAAGGTGCTGCAGGTAAACGCCTCCGTTTGCATGATATTTATAATCAATCTGTGCATTAATGTCCCGCGATTCGTTGTAATCAATGCTGTCAATAGCAAAACCCAGAACGGGCTTTTCATCAATAAACAGTTTAGCTGCATAAATGCCGATAGGGTTGGTGGAGCCGCTAAGCCTGTCAAAGGCCTGAATGGCAAAACTGAGTTTGTCCAAATCTGTTTTTATTACTTGCTGTCCCTTGATGTGATAGACACTGCCGGTTTTAAGTAAGGAAAACAGCTTCGGCGATTGTTCGTACACACTCAAGCGCCGGTCGTAAACAGCCAGCCGGGCAAGAATCGGTGGCACCTGATCAGCTACCGGGAAACCGAAAAGTAACGGATTGAGGCAGCGGGTGGTTTTTGTATCCCGGATTTCAAAATGCAGGTGCGGCCCCTGCGATCCCCCGGTGTTGCCGCTGTAGGCAATGAACTGCCCTTTTTTGACCGGGAATTGGCCGGGTGAAAAATTTACCTCCACCGGCCAGGATGCCTGCTGGTATTGCTGCCCGATGACATAACGCTGCAATGCAGGGAAAAATTTATTCAAATGCCCGTACACCGTAGTAAGTCCGTTGGGGTGATTGATAAAAATGGCCTGACCGAAACCGAATGGCTCAACGCGGATTTTAGCAATATACCCATCGGCTGCCGCATAAACAGGCTGGTTAACACGATGATTGGTACGAATATCAAGCCCCATATGCCAGTGATTGGGACGCAACTCACCAAAATTAGAAACCAGGCTCATGGGAATTGCTAACGGATTTCTGAAGTAGCCTTTAGGGTAAGCCGGTAGCTGGGCATTGATACGAAAAGAAAAGAATAACATCCAGGCAAAAACAAATAACCGTATATGCATATACAAAAGTAACCATCAGGCCGAAACTGTAGTCATATGTACAGTTAGAAAAGCAAAGACTGTTATCGGAAAGTAAATTATTTAAGGTTATGCATCGATTAATGAACTTTTACAGTCTTTTAACGTAGTAGGATAATAGTGATTGACTGGAAAAAGGATTATGCAAAAATAATTGTACTGATGCAGCAGTTATTGGCATGTTTGGCATGATATTTAAAAGATATAATTGATCAATCAGTTTTTAATTATGCGTTATGAAACGGATGTTTTACAAATTAATGTTTAGTATAATCCTCGTAGGAGGTTTGTTTATCGGTATGGTTCGTGGGCAGGAAGTGCGGCATCGATGGGTGGCTAAAATGAAAAGCAGGTATGAAGAAAATGAGAGCCACGAACAACTGAACCGTGGAGACAATAAACTGCTGCTGGATGAATTTGAGATGTCAGCTTATCACAGTTAGTCGGTCATTTTCGGCATAAATAATTTCGCTGGAATTCCCGCAAAACGGTCGGATTCCCTTACTTTTGCACCCCGGGTAAATACAGCCCGGTTTTTTTATACCTGTTATTGCCCACCTCCAAAAATTGTAGTTCGAAATGCCGAAAGACACTTCTATCAAATCAGTTTTAATCATAGGTTCAGGCCCCATAATTATCGGCCAGGCGTGTGAATTTGATTATTCCGGCTCACAGGCAGCTCGCAGTTTACGCGAAGAAGGCATACATGTGATCCTGATCAATAGCAACCCGGCCACTATCATGACAGACCCCATGATGGCGGATAAGGTATACCTGTTGCCTCTGACGGTTGAAAGCATCGAACAGATTTTGAAGGAAAACCAGGTTGACGCAGTATTGCCCACGATGGGTGGCCAAACCGCACTGAACCTGGCAAAAGAAGCCGAGGAACTTGGTATTTGGAAACAATACAATGTAAAACTGATAGGTGTCGATATCAAAGCCATTGAAAAAGCAGAAGACCGGGAAAAATTCCGCAAATGGATGATTGAAATTGGCATACCAGTCGCCACGGCTAAAATTGCGAACTCCTTCCTCGAAGGAAAAGAATTTGCCCAGCAAATAGGTTTTCCCCTTGTAATCCGTCCATCTTTTACTCTGGGCGGAACAGGTGGCGGATTCGTTCACGACAAAGATGAACTGGATGAAGCACTCAACAGGGGGCTCCAGGCATCACCCATCCACGAAGTGCTGGTGGAAAAGGCAATGCTTGGCTGGAAAGAGTTTGAACTGGAATTATTACGCGACGCCAATGACAATGTCGTCATTATCTGCAGTGTGGAAAATTTTGATCCCATGGGTGTGCACACCGGCGATTCCATTACAGTAGCGCCGGCGATGACGCTCAGCGATACGGCTATGCAGCTCATGCGGAATACCGCCATTAAGATGATGCGTGACCTAGGGAATTTTGCCGGCGGTTGTAACGTGCAGTTTGCCCTTAACCCGGAAACGGAGGAAATTATTGCCATTGAAATTAATCCCCGTGTAAGCCGCTCCTCGGCACTGGCATCAAAGGCTACTGGTTATCCCATCGCAAAAATTGCCGCCAAGCTGGCTATTGGCTATACGCTGGATGAATTAAAAAACCAGATTACAAAAAACACCTCTGCTTATTTCGAGCCGGCACTTGATTATGTAATTGTCAAAATTCCACGCTGGAATTTTGACAAATTCAAAGGTGCCAATGATACCCTGGGCCTGCAAATGAAAAGTGTAGGGGAGGTTATGGGCATTGGCCGCAGCTTTACCGAAGCGATTCAGAAAGCCTGCCAGAGCCTAGAAAACAACGCTGTAGGTCTTGGCTATTATGGTAAAAGCCTGATGCATGCTGAAGAACTGATTGAATACATAAAGGTGCCAAAGTGGGACCGCATTTTCCGTATTAAAGATGCCCTGATGGCCGGAGTGAGTGTAAATACGGTTTCTAAGGCTACCGGTATTGATCGCTGGTTTATCTATGAAATTCAAAAAATCAGCGACCTTGAAAAGGAAATCGCGAAATATAAGATCGACGACCTTCCCCTGGCACTGCTAAAAGAAGCAAAATTGCATGGATTTAGTGATGAACAACTCTGCAAGATTATGCAGAATGGGAGTGAAGACGAACTCTATGAAAAAAGAAAAGCGGCTGGCATCACCCGCGTTTATAAAATGGTAGACACCTGCAGCGCCGAGTTTGAAGCAAAGACCCCTTATTTTTACTCAACTTTTGAAGAAGGCCATACCAACGAGAGTAAGGTAACCGATAAGAAGAAAATCATTGTACTTGGTTCCGGGCCCAACCGGATCGGGCAGGGAATTGAATTTGACTATTGCTGTGTGCATGGATTGCTGGCCATAAAAGAATGCGGCTATGAATCCATCATGATTAACTGCAATCCGGAAACCGTTTCCACAGATTTTGATACTGCAGATAAGCTTTACTTTGAACCTGTCTTCTGGGAGCATTTGTGGGAAATCATTGAACACGAAAAACCCGAAGGTATCATCGTACAGTTGGGTGGCCAGACAGCGCTGAAACTGGCCGAACGGTTACATAAAAAAGGAATCAAAATCATCGGTACATCATTCGACAGCCTGGACATTGCAGAAGATCGCGGCCGCTTTAGTGATATGCTGAAAGAATTAAATATTCCTTACCCTGATTACGGAACAGCCTACACCGTAGATGAAGCAATTGCAGTGGCTAATAAAGTCGGTTATCCGGTGCTGGTTCGCCCCAGTTATGTGCTGGGTGGCCAGCGGATGCGGATCGTGATCAATGATGATGAAGTGGAAAAGGCAGTGGTAAGCCTGCTCAAACACATACCGGGCAATAAGATCCTGATCGACCATTTCCTTGACCGTTGCCAGGAGGCAGAAATCGACGCCATCTTTGACGGCGAGAATTTCCATGTTATGGGCGTTATGGAACACATCGAACCGGCTGGAATTCACAGCGGCGACAGTAATGCCGTGTTACCTGCATTTAACCTGACACCATTGGTGGTAACAACCATGGAGCACTATGCAGAAAAAATTGCCCGCGCATTAAAAATCCAGGGGCTGATCAATATCCAATTTGCCATCAAAGACGGAAAAGTGTACGTGATTGAAGCCAATCCCCGTGCCTCAAGAACAACCCCATTTATAGCCAAAGCCTACCAGATTCCGTACCTGAATATCGCCACCAAGATCATGATCGGGCAGCATAAACTAACCGATTTCCATTTTGAAAAAAAACTGGAGGGTTATGCCATAAAAGAGCCGGTTTTCAGCTTCAATAAGTTTCCCGGAGTTAATAAAGAATTAGGACCGGAAATGAAATCAACCGGGGAAGCCATCCGATTTGTGAAAGATCTCCGCGATCCCTATTTCCGGCAATTGTACAAGGACAGGAGCATGTACCTGAGCAAGTAATGATTATTGGTTTCCGCACGGCTTTGTTTATAATTCAACAAGTCCGTTTTTGATGGCGTATAAAACAAGGCCTACACGACTGTGCACTTCCAGTTTTGCAAACAATGCTTGCCGGTAATCATCGATTGTACGAACACTCACATTCATCTTTTCCGCAATTTCTTTATACGCCAGTTCTGTGCAGGCCCAGCGTAAAAATTCCCGCTCCCGTTCATTAAGTACAACCGGTTGCATATCTCTGTCTGCATTTTTGTGTAATCCGCTCACCAATTTATCTGAAACATATTCCGAGAGATATACATTTTTATTCATCAGCGAGTCCAATGCTCTTTTTAATTCTTCGGGTTCTGCATTTTTCAGCAAGTATCCCTTGGCACCAAGACGAAACATTTTAATAATCGTCCGCTCATCGCTCAGCATGGATAAAACCAGCACCTTGATCTGGGGGTAATTTTTATGCAGCCATCCGGTTATCTCATAACCATCCATTTCCGGCATATTTACATCCAGCAGCACAATATCCGGTATGATGTGCTGGATGATTTTATTTCGAAGCTCTTTCCCGTTGTTGGCCTCCAGCAATACTGCATACCCTTCAAAATTGTTAATCAGTTTAGCCAACGCATTTCTTAACAGGGTATGGTCATCGGCGATGGCTACCTGTACTTTTTTATAAGCCTTTACCATAAACAAACTATTCTGCCTGCGGTGGAAGCCGGACGTACACTGCGGTACCTTTACCGGGTTCACTTTCTATTGAAAGGCTTGCCCCAATTAACTTTGACCTGTTCATTAAGCTTTTCAGACCCACCCCGCTGCTGGCAGCAGTTGTATTTCTTTTTGCTTCCAGATCAAACCCAATACCATTGTCCTTCACTTCCATTGTAAAAATACCATCTAAAGAGTAAGTTAGGTGAACAATTATACGGGTGGCTTGGGAATGCTTAAGAATATTGTGCAACAGCTCCTGGAAAATGCGGAAGAGGAAAATTCCTTTTTGAGCGTTTAACGGGAACTCACTTCCGGTAACCGTGCAGGTTGTATCGATAATACCAGCTTTTTTTACCGCAGCCAGCTCAAACCGCACTGATTCGGCCAGGCCCAGCTCTGCTATGCGGTCAGTGTGGAGGCCTTTGGTAAGATCAGACAAGTCAAGAATGGCCTTATTCAAAACAATCCGGGATTGTTGAAGTGGCTCATAAGCCGGATGATCTTTTTCCAATGGCAATACTGACAGGGATAATTTGACGACAGACAGCATTTGCCCGATATTATCATGCAGTTCCTGGGAAATAGTTTTAAAAATATTTTCCTGAATTTCCAGTTGCGAACGCAGTGCTTCCCGGTCATATGTATCTTTTAATTTGGCCAGTTCCTGCTCCTGCCGGTACTTACGACGCTGATACAGGAAAAGAATGGTGACGATAAACCCCACCAGCAGCAGCCCGAGTACAATACCGATGATTATGACAAAGTATATTTCCGGATTCTGATCCTGCATAAAAAGGCAATAGTAAATAAAGAATATAATAGGATGTTCATGATTGTCAGAATGGTTTGCATATTTTTCAACAAAAAATCCGGGATTCCGTTTAAGAAATTAATTGCCCCATATAGTGGGAAACTACAGCAGTAATAAAATAATAGGCCAGAACAAATCCAAAAAGACGGTTCTCTTACAAGATTGATAAATGTAGGCTGCTGGAATAACTCGAAAAAATAATACACGCAAACACAGACAATCAACAAACAACCAAGCGAATAAGTAATTGTGTGAAATGTTTGTTTCTGAAAACCCATAATATTACCTAGGGCAATCAAAAAGTAGATTACTAAAGTGATTTTAACAATTGTCTTAGCTTTTCTCTTGATAATAATTTTATTTAGAATAAATAAGTAAAAGGAAAACTCAAAGACAGTAAAATAATTATATAATTCATATGTTTCTTTTCCTTCATTCCAGAGATAGTAACCAAGACCTTCAATAATCAAACTGATAAACAAAAAAGGGGAAAATAATTTTATATAACCCGGGGAATTTTTTCTAAAAACCGAAACGACACTACCAATAAAACTCATAGCTATGAAATATATATAATACGGAAGTTCTGTCATCCCATTGCATTGAATATTAAAATTAGCATTATAAAATAAAAACCTCCCATATGGGAGGTTTTTTAAACATATTTATCAGATATTAAATAACAGCCATACCATCCTCACCTTTATCCACAATCGTTATTCCAATATCATCGTTATCGCCTGTAATTTTGGGTTTACAGAAAGGAGGACAAACAAGTCCAGCATTATAAGCTAATATATCAGTTCCTTTTTCTGTTGTTATGTACAAGTCTTTATTAGCATTGCCTTCAGGCGTCTCTTTTTGTTTGGTAGCGACCATAACAATCGTTTGCCGGCCAGCGTACAAAGGCTGCTCAGTATGATGTTCGGCGTACACACCAAAATACATGCGAATGCCATCTCCGCCATGTTCTTTAATCTTGCTGATAAACTCTTCAAGTTCTTCCACACTGTACCATACACTCAGAGAATCTTCCTTGCCAAGACGTTTGGAGTTGTGCACCCATCTTTCCTGCTTGTACTGTTTGATAACAGCATCCACATGATCGGCACTTACAAACTTTCCTACTTTTAATGATTTTTTTTCACTTGTCAACATAGCTTTGAAGTTTTTTAGTTGATAAATCGATATAACCTTCTAAAGCTATGCGCTTCTGTTTTCGAAGCCGTTTCACAAATTAGTACAAATCAATAAATTACAAATTAAATATATTTATAAATAAAAGATTACCAAAGTTTAATGATGTTTTTATGCCAATTTACCCGTAAAAAAAGGTAATAAATTCAGTAAAAAAAGAGGTCCTTTTTTGATAAAAAAATGACCAGAGTTTTCGTCAATTCGGAAGAAGAAATTTCACTTCTGCGAATTCGCATTTTTACAGTACTGATTTGATGCTTACAGGAGTTATACCTTTATATAAGCTTAATGAAACCATCTCATGAACAAAGAAATTACCTCCATCATTAACAGCATCCGCGAAACGCTGCAGGGAAATCCCTGGTATGGAAAAAATGTTCTGGGTATTTTGCAGCAAGCCAACCCCGCCAATGTTTTTCATAAAGTTTCTCCACGGGCTCATTCACAGGCAGAGCTACTATACCATATGATTAACTGGGCGTCATTTGTGCTGGAGCTGCTAAAAGATGAACCAGCATATTCGATCCGTTATTTTGAAGACAACGATTGGATTTCAATTGTTCCGGAAAAACATACCTGGGAAAAAGGGTTAGCGTCTTTTATGGCTGTTCACGAAGATATTATTACACTCCTGCAAACAAAGACCGATGATTTTCTCGAAAAACCTGTAAAGGGCAGGACTTATAATACCCGTTTCTTACTTAACGGCCTTATACAGCACAATATTTATCATGCCGGCCAGGTAATGGTTTTAAATAAACTGTAAAGAAAATTTACTGATGTGGTTTTGTACCGCCATAAGTATACCCGGTAAGTTGTATTGTAAATAAAGGCAGAGCGCTGTACCTTTTTGCATGCCCGCCCCGGTGATTTATATATGGAAGAAAGCCGCCTTCCTGCGGTTATTGGTTCCGCTGATCACAGGCATTTTACTGCAATGGTATCTGCAGTTCAACCCGCTGTTCTGGTGGCTGCTTTTTTCCGTTGCAGCAGTTACGTTTCTTTGTTTCTTTTTTATTACCCTGTTTCAACGCTTTCGTCTTGGCGCAGTATCAGGTGTTGCCGTTTTTGTTTTGTTGACATCGCTGGGAGCATTGCTCACATATTATAAAGATATTCGTAATGACAGGCAATGGTTTGGACGTTTTTATTCCGGCAAAGAATATATAGCTGTGCAATTGCTGGAAAACCCCGTTGAAAAGCCAAACTCCTTTAAAGCCGATGCCAGTGTATTGCAGCTTCAAAAAAATGACAGTCTCCTCGCTGTTCACGGCAACATCATTATCTATTTTAAAAAAGATTCTTCTTTAAAGAATCTGCATGTTGGTTCTGAGCTCCTGTTCCGGAAACATTTACAACCTATTAAAAACTCAGGAAATCCCGGCGCATTTGATTACCGGCGATACTGCCTGTTTCAGGCTATAACACAGCAGGTTTACCTGAAGCCGGGAGAGTTTGTCATTCGTGAAAGCGGGCATTTACGTATGCTGGCCAGGCTGCTAAACCGTATGCGGGAAAAAGTGCTGCACATCGTACGTACACATATTCCGGGCGAAAAAGAACAAGGCCTGGCAGAAGCCCTGCTAATCGGTTATAAAAATGATCTTGATAAAACACTTGTACAATCGTACTCCAACACGGGAGTTGTGCATGTGATTGCCATTTCCGGGCTCCACCTTGGGCTTATTTATTGGCTGCTGGTAAGGTTATTACAACCGTTGCGCAGGGCAAAGCAAACAAAATGGCTTCACCCGGTTTTAGTGATCACCGGCTTATGGACATTCAGTGTACTGGCAGGCGCCCAGCCCTCCATTCTGCGATCAGCCGTAATGTTTACAACAATTGTAATTGGAAATAGCCTTGCCAAAAAATCTTCTATCTACAACAGCCTGGCGCTCTCCGCTTTTCTCTTACTCTGCTTGAATCCCTTCTGGTTGTGGGACGTTGGTTTCCAGTTATCCTACTCGGCTGTGTTAAGCATCGTATTGTTTATGAAGCCCATCTACAATTGGCTCTACTTCAAAAACAAAGTATTTGATTTCTTCTGGAAATTAAATGCCGTTACAATTGCTGCACAAATTCTCACGCTGCCGATCAGTATTTTTCATTTTCACCAGTTTCCTGTTTTGTTTTTAGCTACAAACTTTTTGGCTGTTCCGCTGTCAAGTGTAATTATTCTTGGAGAAATTTTTCTTTGCTGTATTGCTTTTATTCATCCGCTGGCAATGGCCACCGGCCAGGTTCTATCATGGTTAATACGCTTTATGAATCATTATATTCAACACATTGAAAACCTTCCTTATTCGCTGTGGGATGCCTTGCAGCTAAATATTCTTCAAACCATACTGATGTATATTTTTCTTTGTGGTAGTACTTACTGGCTGATGAAAAAACATAAAACAGGATTATTCACGGCAGCAGCTGCTCTGTTGTTGTTTACCACGTCCCGGTCTTTTTCAAAAATCAATGAACTACAACAAGAGAAACTGATTATTTACAATGTACCCGGCCATCAGGCGATGGATATTGTCCGGGGTAATGAGTTCTGCTTTATTGGCGACAGCTCACTCCTGGAAAATGATTTTGCCAGGAATTTTCACCTCAAACCTGCTCGGATATTATACGGCGTACATGAAATGCCTAACAGCCATCGCATTTTAAAAAACAAAAAATATATACAGCTTCGGCAGAAACATATTTTGTTGCTCGATTCCACAATACGATTCCGTGTGCCTGAAAAAAAATTACCAGTAGAATTGCTGGTGCTGTCAAAAAATCCAAGTATTTATTTTCCCCGGCTCACTGCATCGTTTACTATTAAGCAGGTGGTAATTGATGCTTCTGTACCATTTCAAAAAGCTGCTTACTGGAAAAAAGATTGCGATTCTCTACATATACCCTGTCATAACGTGGCAGAAAACGGCGCTTTTGTGATGAGCCTTAATTAGCCTACTTTTGCGCTTCCAAAAACGGATTCCCATCCGTGATTTTACAACGTCCTTTCACATTTATTGAATCATAAGGCATGAACAAAAAAATTCAATCAGCGCTTATTTCTGTTTTTTACAAAGACGGACTGGAAAAAATTGTATCTCTGCTGAACCAGCTGGATATCACTATTTATTCTACCGGCGGTACTCAAAAATTCATTGAGCAACTGGGCATAAAATGTGTTCCGGTAGAAACGATCACTGCTTACCCGTCTATTCTCGGTGGAAGAGTGAAAACCCTGCACCCAAAAGTTTTCGGTGGAATTTTAGGCAGAAGAGATAATGAAACGGACGTACAGGAAATGAAGCAGTATGAAATTCCGGAAATAGACCTGGTGATCGTAGATCTCTACCCTTTTGAAGAAACCGTGGCCACAACAAAAGAGGAAAAATCCATCATTGAAAAAATTGATATTGGCGGTCCATCCATGATTCGTGGCGCGGCCAAAAATTTTACAGATGTGTTAGTGATTGCCTCCAAAGATGATTATCCGGCGCTTGAAACAATTTTAGCTGAGCAAAAAGGGGAAACCTCCATTGAGCAGCGCAGGCAATTCGCTGCGAAAGCATTTGAAGTTTGCGCACACTACGATGTAGCAATATCACAATACTTTACTCCCTCAGAAGGAAAGTATTTTCTGCGTTCCGTTCCGCAGCCAAAAATAATGCGCTATGGCGAAAACCCACACCAGAACGGCGTGTTTTATGGCAACCTCTCCACGCTTTTTGATAAGCTGAACGGAAAGGAATTATCCTATAACAACCTGGTGGACGTTGATGCGGCTGTGGAATTGATGAAAGAATTTTCTGACACCACCACGTTTGCAATTATTAAGCATACCAATGTTTGCGGCGTGGCGCAACGAGCGACAGTAAAAGAAAGCTGGGATGCAGCGCTGGCCGGTGACCCCGAAAGTGCATTTGGCGGCATACTGATTTGCAATCAACCCATTGATAAAACCACGGCTGATGCAATCAATGAAATTTTCTTTGAAGTGCTGATTGCGCCCGCTTTTGATGAAGAAGCCCTGCAGGTACTGAAATCAAAGAAAAACCGGATTCTTTTAAAACAGAAACCAACGGCCGGCAGTAGTGATGCAACAATGTTCCGCTCGCTTTTAAACGGTGTGTTGATACAAGATAAAGATAAAGGCAATTACGAAAAATGGGAAGAGGTCGGCGGCCGCTCAAGCACGACTGCGGAAAAAGATGATTTAGCATTTGCCAATCTTATCTGCAAGCATTTAAAATCAAATGCCATTGTGTTAGTAAAAAATAAACAGCTCGTTGGAAAAGGTGCCGGGCAGACCAGCCGTGTAGATGCCGTGCGTCATGCGATTGAAAAAGCCAGGCAATTCCATTTTGATCTGAAAGGTGCTGTGCTGGCCAGTGATGCTTTTTTCCCGTTCAACGATTCTGTGCAATTAGCGCACCAGGCAGGTATTACAGCCTTCATCCAGCCGGGCGGTTCTGTACGCGATAAAGATTCGATTGAGTACTGCGTACAAAATAACCTGGCAATGGTAATGACGGGTATGCGGCATTTTAAACATTAATACTCACCAGGGAAAAACCAGCGGCAGCCTCTCATGGCCCGATTCGACATCAATAAAACCCTTTTGCAAACAGGCGACTCCATCCGGCAATTGTCTGTATTAAACCCATTAACCATTCGTAAAAAAGGCAGCCGTGCCAAAGCGGTTTTCGCTCTTGCACTGGTTTGTTTTTTTTGGGGCACTACCTGGCTGGCTTCTAAACAAGGTGTAAAGTATATGCCGGCCCTGCAGCTCGCAGGTACCCGGCAGTTTTTAGCAGGTCTCTGCTACGTTATTTACTTTCTTTACCGGCGGGAAAAATGGCCATCCCCGAAAGAATGGGGTACAATTGTAGTACTGGGATTCCTAAACTTTTTCCTGAGTAATGGTTTAACGACCTGGGGCGTAGAATATATATCTGCGGGTTTAGGCGCCATTATTGGCGCTATCTTTCCGCTGTGGCTGGTTGTAATTGGCGTTTTTATCACTAGCAGCAAAATTCCTGTAAAAGCAATTCTCGGTTTAGTCGTCGGTTTTGCCGGTGTTTGTGTTATATTTTACGAACACCTGCATGATTTTGTAAATGCCGGTTTTCGATTTGGCATTTTTCTATCCCTTGCAGCTACCTGGTCCTGGGCATTCGGGAGTATTTATACAAAGCGCTATGCCGGGCATTTTAATCCCTATTTCAGCCTTGGCCTGCAAATGCTGATTTCCGGTTCGGCGCTGCTGACAGTCTCATCCGTTACACATAAGATAATGCCTGTTGCGACCATTCCATGGCAATCATGGATCGCCATTATTTACCTGGTTATTTTTGGTTCCATTATCTCTTTCGTCGCCTATCTCTACGCGTTACAAAACCTGACAACAGAGCAAACATCTCTTTATGCTTATATAAACCCCATTGTTGCCGTGCTTCTTGGTTGGTTGCTATTTGGTGAACGGTTAACACTTTTTATTGCCATTGGCGGAATGGTTACATTAGCAGGTGTATACCTGGTTAATAAAGCTTATAAGATTCCTTCCATTACATCAAAGCAATAACGGATTATCCTTCCTGTGTACTGATTGCTTTTACAAAACTTTCATAAATTTCTCTCCAGCCCTCAAACCTTGGCTCTGTGCCCAGAAAAGAATTATGCCAGATTGTGATCATAGCTCCGTTCACCGATTTTACGATGGAATAATACTGCAGCATTTCTTTCAGCGTCTCACCGGGAGATTGCCGCTGTTCGTAAAACGAATTGGCATCCATAAAACAAAAGGGATACAATAAAAGGGAGGTTGTTTCTTCCCTCGGTAAATCATACCAGTAAAACGGAGAAGCCACAGATGCCCTGAAACCATTACAACTGCCATATCCCATGGAAAAATCATATTGAATACCTGCAGCTATCAGCTGGCGAAAAGTTTCCGGCAATGAAAATCGTATATAATGCTGCCTGGACCTGATAATTTTTTTACCGGCAATTTTTTCCAATAATAATTTTTCTTTTGAAATAATCCTTGGATCATCGCCACTTTGCCACGAAGGATGAATACCTGCAGCGTAGCGGTTAAAATGCTGTCGAATCAATTGCTGTAACGCTTTTTTTACAGGCAATATATTCTTATCGTAACGGCCATTTTTCTCCGCAACCAGGAAAAAATAAAAAGGTTTTAGACCGTACCGGTCATGCAGTTCATTCATCCACCTGAACGCATCATAAGGATCGGGCTTACTGCCACGCAATACCTGCAGCCTTTCGGTAATGCCTATCCATTGCCCTTTTATAACTGATTTTACAAATCCACCCGCTGTACGCCACCACTGTTTTTCTTTATAGGAATAGGCTTCGTCAATATCGTAGGTAGGTAAAAACATAAATGATTGAACCGGAAAACCTGCGCCAGGAAATTTTTCAAGCAGTTTGAATTTAAAATGCTCCAGCCAGTAATTGATAAGTGGTTGCTGTAAAAACCCTTCCCGGTAAGCCAATGAATTTTGGTGGGCATAACGGCCGTACATATCTTTTTGATGCGGCAGATATTCCTCGTAGCGGCTTAGAAGATAAAATATGGCAGCAAAAATGTCAAAGGATATATGACCCTCCGTTTTAAAAAAAGCCTTGAAACCATTACAGCTGAAACAAGATATTGCCTGTTCCTTTATTTCATTTTCAAACAATAATGTGTGCGGCTTTATCCAAACTTCGTTGGCCGAAACAGGCTGATTACTATAATTAATCTTCGGTTTACCTGACGAAAGATAAATGTCCTGATTATTGGTACAAACAATTTCGCCGGCACCAATCACACGGCTGATAAAGTCAGCGGTGTATTGCAATCTGGGAGTAATCGTTTGCGTATACAGCAACATCAGGCAGCTAAAAACAACAATGCAGGTTAAAATGTATAAAGTGCTCTTTATTTTTTATTTCTTTCAACCCACAGCTGGTTGAATGATTTTTTAGGGAAGTGAAGCTCTGCTCTGTGTTGTTTCCATCCTTTCACCAGCGTATTCACAACCCTGCTTTTTATAGTGCCATTAGCCATATTCATCCATTTTCTTTTTAGCATAGCTTGCTTCCAGGCTTTCCAGGCGGTACGCTCCGCAAAATTGCTGTAGCCCTGCTCTACGGCTTCATGCCGGTTTTCGAGTAACAGTTCATGTAAATTGATTTTTACAGCACATACCTCTGTACAATTACCGCAAAGGGATGAAGCATAGCTCAGGTGTTTCCATTCATCCAGTTCCTTAAGGTGGGGTGTGATGACCGAACCAATCGGGCCACTGTAAGTGGTTCCGTAGCTATGGCCTCCAATATTTTTATATACAGGGCAGGCATTCAGGCAGGCGCCGCATCGAATGCAGTAAAGGCTTTCCCGTGATTTTTCATTCGCCAGGATGTTTGTACGGCCGTTGTCCAGCAGAATCACATACATCTCTTCTGGGCCGTCTGTTTCGCCGGGTTGCCGCGGACCAGCAATGATTGTATTGTACACAGTCAGCCGTTGTCCTGTTCCATAAGTTGCCAGCAAAGGCCAGAACAAAGCAAGATCGGTGAGAGATGGAATCATTTTTTCAATACCCACTACTACAATGTGAGTTTTGGGCCAGGCGGTGCTCAGCCGGGCATTCCCTTCATTTTCCGTTACCGCAACTGCGCCAGCATCGGCAATGATAAAATTGGCGCCGGTAACACCCACTTCGGCCTGTACATATTTTTTCCTCAGTTTCTCACGGGCTACCAGCGTAAGTTGTTCAGGTGACAGTTTGGGGTCGGTACCTAATTTTGCAGCAAACAATTTTGCCACATCCTCTTTGCTTTTATGCATGGCTGGCGTAACGATGTGGTAAGGCGGTTCTTCATCCAATTGCTGAATATATTCACCCAGATCGGTTTCAACACTTTCTATGTTGTGTTTTTTCAGGAAGGTATTCAAATGAATCTCTTCCGTAACCATGCTTTTACTTTTGACCAGTGTCGTGCAGTTTTTTTCCCGGCAGATTTTCAATATTTCTTCATTAGCCTGCTCAGCATTTTCTGCCCAAATGACTTTAGCACCACGCTTCGTAATATTGCCCTCAAACAATTCCAGGTAAAAATCCAGTTTTTCGATGGCGCGCCATTTGGCATTTTTTGCCCGCTCCCGTGCCTGGTTCAAATCATCAAACTGCTGTTTGCCTGCCGGAACAACCGAATTATACTTATGAATATTATAATTGATCTTACGCCGGTGATCTTTATCAGCAGCCTTGATGGTGCTTTTTGCAATAAACGATGTAGAGCTTTCTGACACTTGTTAACTTTTAAAGCATTCCTGTATGGGTTATTCAGATTTTTTAGGCAGATTACTGTAATACTCCTCCGCTACCTGCTCTAAAGTATGATAAAATTCCTCACCATACTTACGTACCAGGGCTTCTTTTAAAAACCTGTATACCGGCACTTTCAGTTTAGCACCCAGTTTGCAGGCCGGTTTACAAAGTTGTTCACGGGGTTCATAATTCATCCGTTCGTAATCACCGTGCTTCCCTTTTTTTACAATGATGGGGAACAAGTGACAACTGATTGGCTTTTTCCATGGTATGACACCATCGTAATAAGCCTGCTCAAATGCGCACTTGATGATGCCTTTTTCATCCCTGTATCCGTACACACAAATTTCGTTATCGTTGCCCAGCGTAGGAGTTACCCAGCCAAATTCTTTATGATAAACATATTTTCCTTTTCGCTCCACCTCGGCAATAGCAGCCTCTGACAAGTACGGTTTAATCTTCTCATACATATCTATAATAATATCCAGTTCTTCATCCTCCAGCGGCGCACCGGCATCACCTTCTTCGCAGCACCCGCCTTTACATTTGCCCAGGTCGCAAACGAATTGCTTTTCCACTACGTCATCACTGATTAATATATTCTCAACAACAATCACAAGAAAATAAGTTTATGTACAAAAATAGCATGTTCTCATCAACGCCATTTCAATGTATTGATAAGATGCTGCAGATCCTGTTTTAAAAAATTATTGACGATGCCCAGAGAATCTTCATTGGGGGTGGCATCGAAATACAAAGCGCCACGCAAAAAATGCCTGACGGAATCCGTTGCAAAAAACTGGTTGGCCGTAGCTGTATTACCGGTTAAAGAAAAATAAACGCCACTGATATGGTTGGGTGTCGCAAATGGTTGCGGCTCTATTGAGGATGCCTTGTAAGTATGCTGCTTGTAAGACATTGTAAAGGCATCGTTTACCAGTGAGTCAAATTTGTTTTTGCCGATTTCTTTATAACTCACATAAATTCTTCCCCCGAACTGAGGCAGGTCAATATTGATCCACCAGGGGTTTTCCGGGGCATCACCAAAGAAAGATGAATCCTTAATCACGCTGGCATAAACCGGATATTCAAACGTATACGGATAACCGGGGCGATCAAACAGCTGGTATTTTTTTTCAGGAAATTTAATTTTAAAATAGCCTCTTTTTTTATAGGTATAATTGCTGTTACAGGCCGCCAGGCAAATAAGCAGGCAAAAAGCAATACAAGGGACAATCCACTTTCTCGTTTCCTGAATCATGCTGCCAGTCAATGTTTTTGGTTTATCGTTACTTTAATCTGGTTTAGCCGGTTTTTGTCAGATTCCACAATAGTAAAATCAAAATCACCGCAGTTAACAATTTCTCCAACTTCCGGAAACTTTCCTGCAAGTTCCAGTACCAGGCCTGCCAGCGATTCGCTGTTACCTCTTACCTGGTCAAAGGTATCGGGTGGCAGGTTCATCAGCTTACAGGCATCGTGGATCATTGTCTTACCCTCAAACAAGTAATTATTTTCATCAAGTTTGCGGTTGCCGCTTTCTTCCTCATCAAATTCATCCTTTATTTCCCCGATAATTTCTTCCAGTATATCTTCGAGTGTTACAATGCCACTGGTACCGCCAAATTCATCCACTACAACGGCAAAATGTATTCTCTTCACCTGGAAGTCTTTGAGCAGATCTTCTATCAGTTTTGACTCGGGTACAAAATAGGGCTGCCGCATCAATGAGTGCCAGTCAAAACTGCCTGACTCATGCAAATGCGGAACAAGATCCTTGGTATTGATAATACCTGCAATTTCGTCGAGGTTATTTTTATACACCGGTACTCTTGAATAATGCAAATCGCTGAGCTGTTGAATCAGCAAATCGAACGGGGTATTATATTCGATACCGTTAATATCGAGGCGGCTGCGCATAATTTGCTTTACGGAAATATTGCCGAACTTTACAATGCCTTTTAAAATCTTCTTTTCTTCCTCCGATGCCTCGCTGTCGGCAGTAATATCGATTGCTTCATCCAATTCCTTCAGGCTTGTCAGTTGGGAGCGGTAAGCACCCAGGCGCCGGCCGATACCGTCTGCAATGGCTACCATCCGCAGGCTTACCCTCCTAAGTACCAGATGAAGCGACTCCACAATAAAGGAACAGCCATATGCAAAACGGATGTTGTTTTGTGTTGCCCACACCTTGGGTAATATTTTACCAAAAAAGATGAGCCCGAAAGCAATGATGATGACTTTAACAATCAGTTCAAGTGCTGCACCAAGTGCGCCCAGGTTTGCAAAAAAGCTGTGCAGCGGGATGAACTGTACGATCAGAAAATTGGCCAGCACGATAATACAAATACTAAAAAAGGTATTGGCTATAAGTAAAGATGTAAAAACCGCCTGTCGCTCCTCCAGCAGGGTAATAATCCGTTTTGCAGCGGTATGCTGTTTTGTTTTGAGCATATTGATATCCTTTCCGGTTAGAGAGAACAGGGCTACCTCTGCTCCTGAAATTGTAAACACCAGCAGGAACAGCGCTAACAGCAGGATAATTAAAAAAGTAGTACCCTGCAAGTTAACAGCAAGCAGGATATTTGAATGACCGGAAAAGAGCAAACCGGTTACCAAAAGAGAATCCAATGTGATTTTTTTAATGTCGGGTTAATTATACAGGCAGGTCAACTGGCCTGCCTGTATAATTGCATGTTGCAAAGTTATCGAATTCCTTATTAGATTCAGAAAGGCAGATTTTCGGAGGGGTCGCCCATTGGCGGCATGTCATGACCTCCCATGCCCTCCATACCGCTGTCGCCAGGCAAAGAGCCTGAACCGCCATCCATCCGTTTATCCAGCATAATCAGGTTATCCCCCACCACTTCGGTGGCAAACTTCCGGTTACCTTCTTTGTCTTCCCAACTACGTGTACGCAGGCGGCCTTCGATGTAAACCAAGCTACCTTTATGCAGGTACTTTTGCGCCAATTCAGCAAGGCCACGCCAAAGCACAACCGTGTGCCATTCTGTTTGTGAAACCAGTTTACCGGACCTGTCTTTAAATGTTTCAGTAGTGGCTAGCGGAAATTTTGCCACGGCAATATTTCCCTCCAGGAATTGTACATCCGGATCTTTTCCCAGGTTGCCAATGAGCATTACTCGATTTACACCTCTCATACGTATATCATTTTGCTATGAATGATTCTCATGATAATGCCAATTCCTTTTAAAGTTAATTTTTTTTAAGGGGAAAATGAAATAATTACCGCGGATTAACGCCTTGTTAATAAGAAACCGCCTTTGTAGTGCCTATAGAAGCTGTATGAATCGGTAAAGTGTCTGTGTACTCTTTGTTCCCAATTCCGCTACGTTGTAAACAGGCTATACATTGGGGGATTTCAAATACAAATTAATAAATACGGGAAAGGGATACTGTTCCAGCTTATGTGCGGGTATCCAGCGCCATTCTTTACCGAGCCGGGGCTTTTGTGCCAGAGTCAGTTTAATAAACCGGCCTGTAATCAGTTGATGAGTGAGCTGCTGAGTTATTTTCGCAGACACACTTATCAATTTCATGTTGTTAGCGGAGAGCTGATATTGTTCTACGGCTCTAGTAATAACTGAGGTTGTATTTTCCTCCCGTTCAGTCTCTACCGGTAAAAACTCATATAAGCCCTGCCAGATGTCCTTTTGCGTTCGTTGCCGGATCAGCAAGTTGTCCTGGTACGTCAGCACCAGGTAATACAACCAGCGTTTTTTTACAATAGTTTCTTTTTCTTTCACGGGCAAGGTTTTAACCTGGTTCTTTGAAAAAGCATAACAGGATTTTTTAAAAAAGCAATCGTGGCATAGCGGTGCCATTGGTTTACACACAGTGGCTCCAAAATCCATAATCGCCTGGTTATAAACACCCGGTTTCCTTTTATCTAATAAATCACCGGCCAGGGATGCAAAAAGTTTTTTTCCTTGCGTAGTATCAACGGGGGTGTGGATACCCAGAATCCTGGCGATTACCCGTTGCACATTGCCATCCACAACGGCATATGGAAGGTTAAAAGCAAAAGAAGCAATTGCAGCTGCCGTATAGGGCCCTATGCCTTTCAATGCCTTAATTTCTTCGTAAGTATTGGGAAACTGACCTTTTTTCTCCACGGAAATAAATTTTGCCGCAGCAATCAGGTTACGGCAGCGTGTATAATAACCAAGACCTTCCCACAATTTGAAAACCTTTTTTTCCGGCGCAGTTGCCAGAGAGTGAATAGTTGGAAAAGCTTCAAGAAATCTTTCATAGTACTTTAAGCCCTGTTCCACCCTTGTCTGCTGCAAAATGATCTCGCTCAGCCAAATTTTATAAGGATCTTTCTCACCCTTCCAGGGCATTGTACGTTTATTCTCGTACCGGTTCCATTTTAACAATTCTGCCGAAAAACTGTTTTTGACTATCTGTTTCAAAAAAATATCTTTTTTTAATTTTCTACCAGTGTTTTATACTTTTCAATAAAAGCATATTTCTAAAATATTGCTTTAAATTCACTTATAAAAAAAATTCAGTCTATCCTGTTGACAATCAGAGAACTTTGTCCTATATTGGCTTTGCGAAACAACAAAATCAACAACCAATGAGAAAAGCCGACCTCGTCAACCAGATTTCTGAAAAGACCGGCATACCAAAAGTGGATGTCCTTGTCACGCTGGAAACTATGTTTAAGGAGGTGAAGGATACCCTTGCCAAAGGTGAGAATATTTACATACGTGGTTTTGGCAGTTTTATCACCAAAAAAAGAGCCGCCAAAATAGGACGGAATATTAAGAAAAACATCGCTGTACATATTCCCGAGCATTATATTCCCGCTTTTAAACCGGCGAAGGAATTTGTTGCGGAAGTTAAGAAGCTAACCTCCGTCAAACCCGACGATGGCCCGGGCGAAGAAGAGTGACCAGCCAATTTTTTAAAGTTTTAGCTTTCCCGGCAGCCTGATTCCCCTGCATTAAGGTACCTTTGCACCGAAAATTTAGTTTGTGAAAAAAGCTCAATGGATTACAGCACTTGCTGGTGCAATACTAGTGGCTGTTTTGTATGTTTTTGGGAAAACTGTGCCTGATAAGAAGCCGGCAGTGCCCGGGAGCCAGCAAGCAGTCGCAACTCCCTCTGTTTCAATTGATACAATTCTTTTTCATGCGAAAGAAAAGCTGGACCCTGCCCAGGTGGCCCGTGTAAACGCCCTGGAAAACTCCGTTGTACGAGGCGATGTGAAAAACCAGGAATTAAACGTTTATCACCAGCTGGCACATTTCTGGGGCGATTCTGCCAGGATTTTTGAACCCTACGCCTGGTATGAGGCACAGGCTGCAAGATTGGAAAATTCAGAAAAAAGCCTCACCTTTGCAGCCCACTTATTTTTAGCAAACCTGCGGGACGAAGAGAATCCGTCGCTGAGAACATGGAAAGCACTGCAGGCTAAAGATTTGTTTGAAAGGTCTTTGAAGATTAACCCGGACAACGATTCATCAGTGGTAGGACTTGGCGCCTGTTATTTATTTGGCGGCATTGCCGACACACCGATGGAAGGAATCCTGAAGGTAAAATCCGTAGCCGACAGAGACAGTACAAATGTGTTTGCCCAGTCTGTACTTGGTTACGGATCTTTGATGTCAGGCCAGTTAGATAAGGCGATCAGCCGCTTTCAAACTGTAGCCCGCCTTCAGCCGGGTAACCTGGAAGCCATTATGATACTGGCTGATACATACGAACGATTAGCCAATAAAGCAGCGGCTGTGGAATGGTATCATAAAGCCCTGCCCCTGATAAAAAATCCTGATCTAAAAGCTGCAGTCGATAAGCGGATCGGGGAATTATCAAAATAATTTCTTTAGAAAACGAATTAAAAAATTTTAAGTATGCCTTGTGGTAAAAAAAGAAAGCGTCACAAAATTGCGACGCACAAGCGTAAAAAAAGACTGAGAAAGAACCGTCACAAGAAGAAGAATAAATAATTCTTCCTGCACGAGTTTTATTGCTCGGCCTGCAGGCCGGGCAATTTCAGCTTATCAGGTTGTTCGCCGTACAGTTTTGCACCCCATCAATTTGCTCCAGCCATATCCTACAGGTAAACAAGCACTTCAGTACGGTGACCTGGCAGCCGGTATTACCAACATAAGGATGTTACACTCATCTTAAGTTATTGTGATGTGAACAAGGAACTCATCATTAATGCTGCTCCTCAGGGCGTAGAAATAGCACTGATGGAAGA
Source organism: Chitinophagaceae bacterium (assembly GCA_035760665.1). GTDB lineage: Bacteria > Bacteroidota > Bacteroidia > Chitinophagales > Chitinophagaceae > DASTSN01. The sequence continues at coordinate 82,228 of DASTSN010000013.1, forward strand.
CAGGAAACTGGTGGAATTACACAGTGAAAAAAGCGACGCCCGTTTTGCGGTTGGTGATTTGTATTTGGGCAAAGTTAAGAAACTGATTCCGGGGCTAAATGCCGCTTTTGTAGATGTCGGTTTTGAAAAAGATGCTTTTCTTCATTACACAGACCTGAGCCCTTACGCCAAATCATTGCTGAAGTTTACAAACATGTGCATGAATGACAAGAGTGAGGGGGGACTGGACTTTGGAAAGTTTCAGATTGAACCAGAAATCGTAAAAACGGGTAAAATAAATGAAGTACTGGGAGGTAAACCTAATATCCTGGTGCAAATTTTAAAAGAACCTATTGCTGCCAAAGGCCCGCGCCTCAGTTGCGAAATTTCACTACCCGGCCGATTTGTAGTGGTTACGCCATTCAATGATATTGTGGCAGTATCCCGCAAAATTCACTCATCCGAAGAAAGGAAACGCCTGCAAAAAATAGTGGAAGCCATTAAGCCAAAAAACTTTGGGGTTATTGTGCGTACGGCGGCAGAAGGCAAAAACACGGCAGAACTGCACGAAGATCTTTCTGCACTTGTAAATACCTGGAAAACAATTCAGCATAACCTGAAAGGCGCTACTCCACCAGCCAAAATCCTGAGTGAGCAAACAAAGACGACCAGCATACTGCGAGACCTGCTGAATGAAGACTTCAACAAAATTGTGGTGAATGATCGGAATATTTTCAACGATACAAAATCATACATCCAGCGGATTGCTCCGGAAAAAGCTGATATTGTTTCATTTTATCAAAACGGCTCACCGATTTTCGATGCCTTTGGCATTACCAAGCAGGTAAAAGCTTCTTTCGGAAAAACAGTCAACCTCAACAGTGGGGCTTACCTCATCATTGAGCATACGGAGGCATTGCATGTAATAGACGTCAATAGTGGTTATAAAAGTGTGGGTAATAACCAGGAACAAAACGCACTGGAAACAAACCTCGAAGCAGCAGAAGAAATTGCAAGGCAACTGCGCTTAAGAGATCTTGGTGGCATTATCGTTGTTGATTTCATAGACATGAAACTCCCCGAAAACAAGCGAAAGCTTGTAGAGAAAATGGAGGAGTTTATGAATCCCGATCGTGCCAAACATGCAGTATTACCCATCTCTAAATTTGGTTTGATGCAAATCACCCGGCAGCGGATGAAGCCGGAGGTGAATATCAATACACAGGAAGTTTGCCCCAGTTGCAATGGAACCGGCAAAATTTCTTCCACGCTGATTCTCGAAGACGAAATTGAAAAAAACCTGAATTATCTCTTCACTCACAAGCACAGCAATCTTACGCTGGCCGTACACCCCATCGTACACGCCTATTTAACCAAAGGATGGCTATGGTCTAAAAAGGCCAACTGGCAGCGGAAATTCAAACAAAAAATTAATGTTATTGCCAATACCGCGTATCACCTTACCGAGTTTCATTTTTTTGATAAGCACGACGAAGAAATCAAATTGTAAAAAGAAATCCCGCCTCATTTGAAGCGGGATTTTTTTATCACACAAAGCAGAGGTTATTAGTATCCATCATTTTGTTGAAGGGCACCATTGGATGCATTGATTTCCCTGATTGGAATAGGTAAAACCAATTCGTTCGCATCATAGTCAAATCCGTCGACAGTCAACTTTAAACGTTTTACATCTTGTATACGCTGTCCTTCATGTGCAAGTTCCAGTTTACGTTCCAGCAAAATATTATCCAGCGTAATAGTGGTGGGTGACAGGTTTACCCTTTTCCGAATCACATTATTGATATCATCGTCCGGTGTGGCGCCAACCGTGGTTCCCAGGCGGAAATTGCATTCTGCCCTGGTCAGGTACATTTCCGCCAGGCGAATAATCGGCAGATTCCGGTACTGTAATTTCCATTTACCACTGCGGTAAATATTCTGGCCGTCTAAATAAAACAGTTTCAAACGGTCATCTGCAGGATCATATAAATTAATATGCTTTTGCAACACATCCACATCACCATCCCTGGCGCCGTATTGCGGAATTGACCAGAACACTTGCATATCATTAGCGCCGTCCTGGGCAGTTACCTGGATAGCAAAAATATCTTCTGAAGAATTGGAAGTTCTGTTAAATGCCTCAGCATAGGTAGTTGTCAGCGAATAAGAACTATTGGTAATCACATTATTTGCCTCATCCCTGGCATTTGCATAATCTCCCATTTGCAAATACACCCGGGAAAGAACAGCGGAGGCTGTGAATGAGTTTGCATATACATCATTATCATCAGGTAGCAGGCCTTTGGCTTCCGTCAGGTCACTTAAAATGAGATTATAGGTTTCCTGGAGTGTACTGCGGGGCACGTAATTGGCATCAGAAATACCGCCGGAAGTTGGGGTAGTAATAAGCTGCAGGCCGAGGTTTGACGATGCATTACCATCGCTGTATGGCTTGGCAAACAGTTCTGCCATTTCAAAATAAGTCAGCCCGCGCAAAAACAACGCTTCACCTTTTACGCGGTCCTGGTCTGCGGTGTTTACTTTATCAATCGCATTGAGAATATTATTACAGATATTAATTGTATTGTAACCTGCAGTCCAGGTATTTGTAACAAAGCTATTGTTAGTTAAAATTGACTTACTGAAAATTTCCCTTGGTTGGTTGTAGGTGCCTGCCCAGCGAATTTCTCCATCAGCTGCCAGCAATTCAGAATACAATTGAAAATCGCCCCCCAGTAAGTAGGAGTTACTGATAGCATCATAAGCGCCATTCAGGGCAGCTTTGATATTGGCGTCGCTGGTGAATACTTCCTGATCCGATATATCCTGGGTGGGATTAATATCCAGTTTTTTGGTACATCCCGTTATAACAGTTATTGATGCGGCAATTATGATAAATACTTTTTTCATTTTTTTCATTTTACTTGTGTACAATCAGAACCCAACATTTAAACCGGCTGCAATCGTCTTAATTTGCGGAGCAGCATAAAAATCACTGCCCTGGTTCCGGTTACCAGCCCTGTAATCTGTATTCACTTCAGGATCCCAGCCAGGATAGTTCGTAAAGGTGAGTAGGTTAACAGCAGTAACATACACCCTGAGTGAGCTCAATTTGACTTTTCGCAGCGAGGAAGCCGGGATGTTATAGCCCAGTGTAATATTTTTCAGTCTGACATAATCACCATCATACACATACCTGCTGGACGCGCTAATACCATTTCCATAACCAAGTCTCAACTGTGGCACATCAGTTATATCACCGGGTTTTTGCCATCTTTTTAACTGATCTTTCGTTTGGTTATCAAACCAGTCGAAACTTGAACTCATAAATCCGCCGGCACCATTTAATATCTGGTTGCCAAAAACCCCCTGGAACAAGAAGCTGAGATCAAATCCGCGGAAGCTTACCGTATTGGTCAATCCTGCCGTTACTTTGGGATTAGGATTCCCTACGATGAAATTACCTGCCGCATCATAATCGTTCGTGGTTGTTTTGCCATCCTGTTCGTAATATAAAGCGTCTCCATTATTGGGGTCAACTCCGGCGAATTTGGGTCCATAGAAAACCCCGATTGACTCTCCCACAATCAGGGAGTTGAGATAACGACCGTCATTACCGGGTATGGTTGTCTGATCTCCATCCAGTTTCAGAATTTTATTCTGGTTGTAAGAAACATTCAGGCTGCTTGACCAGCGGAAGTTTTTAGTAGCTATATTTTCTGTATTCAGCACAAACTCAACCCCACGGTTTTGCATAGAACCGATATTAACTGTTTGCGTGGTAAATCCGGAGTTGCCAGGTACCGGTACGTTATAAATAAGATCCTGCGTTTTTCGGTTGTAGAAATCCAGTTCACCACTGATTTTATTCCGCAAAAAACCAAAATCTATTCCGATATCAACCTGGTTGGATTTCTCCCAACGCAAGTCCTCATTAGCCAGTTGGGTGGTAATAAGGCCCGCAGTTCCGGCGTAAGAAGCACTACCCCATAAGCCTAACGAACTGAAATTGCCGAAACCATCTGCATTACCTGTTAACCCCCAGCTACCCCTTAATTTCAGGAAGCTGATGAAATCCGAATTCTTCAGGAAATTTTCTTCACTCATGATCCAGCCAAGGGAAACAGCCGGAAAAACACCATAACGATTTCCCTTCCCGAATACAGAGGAACCATCAACACGTCCACTAACCGTTAAAAGATATTTATCGTTGAACTTATAGTTGCCGCGGGCAAAATATGACACAAAGGAGGCGTTAGAAGAGGAAGAAGTACCTCCTTTTATTAAACCCGCACTGGCCAGTTTTTGTAAATCCTCCACAGGGAATTGTTCCCCATACACATTTGCATACTCAGAATTGTACCGCTGGTAAGACATACCGACAACCGCTTCAACATCGTGAACGGAGGCAAATGTTTTTTTGTAATTAAAATAGTTGTTCAGGTTGTAATCCAGTGAGCGGTACCAGTCAGATTCTCCATAACCATTTGTCCCGGTTCCGTAAGTGGTACGAAAACCATAAAACTGGTCATCGTTCTGGTTTTGAATATCGGCCCCTAACTCACTCCTGAAAAACAGGGAAGGTAAAATATTCAACTGCCCATAGATATTACCAATATTACGGTAAATGGTAGACCGCCAGTGACCATCCACATAATCTACGTAAGGGTTGGAATACGTAGTTGTAGGTGTATTGTAGACATTCCCATCCAGATCTTTTAGCGGCGTGACGGGTGATAACGCAACAATCTGCATAGGTGTGGCAAACTCGTTATCGTTTGGCACCCTTCCGGAAAGTGTTTGGGAAAGGCTAAGATTAAAGCCGACTTTGAATTTATCACTAACGCTATGATCCAGATTAATCCTGCTGGATAACCTGCGGAAATTATTACCGATCAGGATACCATCCTGGTTATTATAAGATGCACTGAAATAGAATTTGGTTTTTTCATTGCCGCCCGATGCTGATAGATCAACTGCAGAAGTCCTGGCATTATCATTAAAAGCCAGTTTTTCCCAGTTGGTATTTGTTTGCAAAGTGTGCCAGTCAGACCAGCCGGAATAACGTGTCAACCTGCCTTCAGCAAATTCCAGCCAGGAACCCGGATACTGGGCAGGATCTAAAGGATCAACACCTTCAATATTGTCACTATTAATTGCAGCTTCCCTTAACAGGTCCACATATTCTTTTGCATCCAGAAATCCCCTCAAATGGGTAGGTTTATTAAATCCATATTGTGTATTCACCTGGAAAACGGTTTTTCCGGCTTTCCCTCTTTTTGTTGTAATCAATACTACTCCGTTAGCAGCTCTTGATCCATAAATAGCAGCAGCAGATGCATCTTTTAAAATGTCGAAAGACTCGATATCATTAAAGTTAATATCGGCCAGCGGATTACCGGAGGCTGAGGAATTATTAATCGGCACTCCATCTATTACATATAATGGATCGTTAGAGGCAGAGAGGGAACCCGATCCGCGAATCCGGATTTTGACACCTTCCCCTACTTTACCGTTGTTGGATTCTACAAAGACACCGGCTGCACGGCCCTGCAAAGCCTGGTTCAAATTGGGGACAGGCATACTCTGTACCTCTGCTCCCTTCACTTTGGCAATATTCCCCGTCAGGTCTTTTTTGATTTTGGTACCATACCCCACAACCACAACCTCCTGCAGGCTTTTGTCTGCCATGGCCAGGCTGATGTTGATAACTGATTGACCATTGATCGTAACTTCCTGTGGTTCCATATCTACAGCAGAATACACGAGTATTTTTGCTGAGGCTGGAATGGAAAGACTGTACAAGCCCTCCGCAGTGGTTACTGTACCGGTGCTTGTTCCTTTTACCAGTACAGACGCATTGGCAACCGGGTTACCGGCACGGTCGGTTACTTTTCCAGTTATAGTTCTGGTTTGTGCCCAAATGAAATGTGCAGACAATAGAAATACTGAAAGCAAGATTAGTCTTGGATTTCGCATGTGAACAGTTTTTAATTTGTGTGATTTATTATTTTTCCAACGGGCAAGGTCAATGTGAAGATAAAGCCGGAGGGGTATTTCGCTGCTTGAAAAAAAATTATATTGATCAAAGTCAACTATTTCATAAATATAAAATACTGCTGCCTTTGAAGTCGACAAGAACTTTTCATATTAATTAATAAAATAATAAAAGCCCGGAAGCCGGGCTTTACCAGATTTTATATTTAATTCTATTGTTGTATTACCTGTTTCGGTTTCCAAGATATATAAATATATATTGTACCAGAGTAACAACGGCTGCCAGTGCCGCTACCACATAGGTCATTGCTGCCCATTTTAGGGCATCCTTCGCTTTCGGGTATTCCTGCTGGTTCGTAACATTGGTATGGTTTAACCAAGCAAGGGCACGGCGGCTGGCATCAAACTCCACCGGAAGCGTAACCAGCGAAAAAAGAACGGTGAGTGCAAATAAGGCAATCCCCACCAGCAGTAATTGCGGAAAACTATTAATCAGTAAAATGCCTGCCAGTAAAATCCAGTTGACAAGTGAGGCACTTAGCTGTACCATGGGCACCAGCCTGCTGCGCATCATCAGCCAGCTATAAGAATTTGCGTGCTGAACCGCATGACCACATTCATGGGCAGCTACTGCCGCGGCAGCCACACTGTTTCCATTATAAACCTCCGGGCTCAGGTTTACCGTTTTATTTGCCGGGTTGTAATGGTCGGATAAAAACCCTTCGGCAGATATTACCTGAACATTATAAATACCATTTTCCCGGAGCATTTTTTCGGCCACTTCCCTTCCGGAAAGCCCGCTGGCTAATGGCACTTTTCCATAGGCTTTAAACTTGTTTTTCAGCACCATAGAAACCAGCATACTGATGCCTACAAAAATCAACGAAACGAACATAATCGATGGTGTCATTTTCTAAACTTTTTTGATTAATTAATCAGCAAATCTGCGTCCAAAACCGCAATTGGCAGTCCCGCAAAGCCGGCGCAAGAATCCTGCAGTCTTTTTGGCATTTTTGGTCATTTTTCACTGGTTTAAAACTAACATACTGATAGCCAAGCAGGTTAGAAATTAAAAAAATATTTATTCTTAAATATTTGATTATCAATATAAAACAAACAAAACCTGCATTTTTGTCTTTATTTTATTTTGCTGCAAAAGCCAGGATAAAATTTATTCACAGGACCAAAAATTTATTTTGTAAAGTGGGGCATATTTGTAACTTAGTGCAAGAATTTAATGGGTTAGTAAGTAAGAGGGTCAATCAGCCGATTGGCCCTTTTTACTTTTATGTTTTCTCGTGTTTTTTTCGTTTCGTTTTCGCATTTTTTTTCCAACAGATTTTGTGCTTATAAAATTTTACGTAGCAAATTATTTTGCACAGCAAGCGGCTTCCACTTTCCCGGCAACTCTGCCAACTATGCTTTAATTTTATTTTATGAGTAAAGTAAAGACAGCTTTTTTTTGTCAGCAATGCGGGTATGAAAGTGTGAAATGGATCGGGCAATGCCCTTCTTGCGGTCAGTGGAACACGTTTGTGGAAGAACTGATACAAAAGGAAATATCGAAAGCATCGAATAACTGGAAAGATTATAATACCGATAAGCGAACGACGAAAACTGTTTCGCTTACTTCTATTAAAAGTAATGAAGAGCGAAGGCTGGTAACAACAGATAATGAATTGAATCGTGTTTTGGGCGGCGGTGTGGTGGCTGGCAGTATTATTTTGATTGCCGGGGAACCGGGTATTGGTAAATCAACTCTTTTTTTACAAACCGGTTTGTGGCTGAAAGATATTGTTGTGCTATATATCAGCGGCGAGGAAAGCGAGCAGCAAATAAAAATGCGTGCCGACCGGCTTAAACTGAAAAACGATAATTTTTATTTATTAACGGAGACTTCCACACAAACCATTTTCCAAGAAATAAAAAAACTGAAGCCGCAACTGGTCATTGTAGACTCTATACAAACCTTACAAACACCCCTGATCGACTCTTCGCCCGGCAGCGTGTCGCAAATTCGTGAATGTGCTGCCGAGTTTCAACGATTTGCTAAAGAAACAAACACACCGGTTTTCCTCATTGGGCATATTACAAAAGACGGCAGTATTGCAGGGCCAAAAATACTGGAGCATATGGTAGATACCGTTTTACAATTTGAGGGGGACCGCCATTATGCATACCGTATTCTGCGCACGCTAAAAAACCGTTTTGGCAGTACGGCTGAACTGGGTATTTATGAAATGACAGATGAAGGCATGAAAGGTGTCATCAACCCCAGCGAAATACTGATAACACAAAAGGAAGATCAGCTCAGCGGCATCGCTATTGCAGCCACCATTGAAGGCATGCGGCCACTGCTGATCGAAGTGCAGGCACTGGTAACACAGTCTGTATACGGTACGCCACAGCGCACTGTCAGCGGCTTTGACTTGCGCAGGCTGCAGCTGTTACTGGCAGTGCTGGAGAAACGCGGAGGATTTCATTTTGGTGTCAAAGATGTTTTTCTCAATATCGCCGGCGGTTTAAAAGTCGAAGATCCTTCAATTGACCTGGCGGTATTATGCGCCTTGCTGTCTTCTTATGAAGATATTCCCTTACCACATCATATTTGCTTTGCCGGGGAAATAGGGCTGAGCGGTGAAATAAGAGCCGTCAATCGCATTGAACAACGCATTGCAGAAGCCGAAAAATTAGGCTTTGAAAAAATCATCGTTTCAAAATATAACCAGAAAGGATTGGCCAAACAAAAGTTTTCAATTGATATTGTCACAATGAGCAGGGTGGATGAGCTGTATCAGTACTTGTTTTAAATAAATGCATACCTTAGATATTACTCAAAACTATTGGTGATTATACCAGGCATTCATGTGGCCAATATGAGAAATAATGAACACATGAAATTATTGGAAGAAATACGCACTTCATTCTTTCATCTGTTATTTCCGCATATTTGTGCAGGTTGCGGCAGCGATCTGCTCAGCGAAGATAGCCAGCTCTGCACCCACTGCCTTTCTGCATTGCCGGAAACTAATTTTTCCGCAGCGCCAAATAATCCGGTTGAAAAAAAATTCTGGGGCCGCCTGCCGGTTGAGGCAGCCACAGCCATTTACGCTTTTACAAAAGAGTCGCTGGTACAGCACCTCATGCACGCGGTAAAATACAATGGCAATAAAGAACTTGGTTTACAATTGGGCCGCCTGATGGCAGAAAGCCTGGTACAAAGCGGCAGGTTTCAGGTCGATGCGCTTGTGCCTGTACCGTTGTTTCCGGAAAAAGAAAGGAAAAGAGGCTATAACCAGTCAGCTGTGTTGTGCGATGGTATGAAAGAAATTCTACAGATACCGGTTTTAAACAACATTGTCATCAGGCCGAAGCATACCGAAACACAAACTAAAAAAGGACGGATAGAGCGCTGGAAAAATATAGAGGGAAAATTTGAACTCAGAAATCCTGCAGCTATTGCCAATCAGCATGTACTATTGGTAGATGATGTGATTACCACCGGCGCCACCCTGGAATCATGCGGGGCCGAATTATTAAAAGCAGAAAATGTTCAGCTCAGCATCGCCACGCTTTGTTATTCGGCTCAGTGAAATCAAATTCTTCTATTATTTTTGAGGTGAATGAAAATCCTTCCTGTTTTAACACTATCCATCCTGCTCGCCTGCTTTTCCTGCAGAAAAACCAGCTTTATCAGCAGCAAAGATGCTCAAATCACCATCACAGCCGATACGTTAAAATTTGATACCGTTTTCACCAGCGCCGGTTCTGTTACGCAGTCATTTATAATAATCAACGATAATAACCAGCCGCTGAGGCTTACATCAGTTAAATTGATGGGTGGTAGCACTGCAGCATTTAAAATGAATGTCGATGGCACCGCCGGACCGGAAGTTGATAACCTGGAACTTGCGGCCAACGACAGCCTGTATGTTTTTGTGCAGGTAAATATAGACCCGAATGCGGACCAACTTCCCTTTGTGCTAAAAGACAGTATCCAGATCAGCTATAACGGAAATGACCGCCAGGTGCAACTTGAGGCGTGGGGCCAGAATGCCCATTTCCTGCGTAATAAAATAATTACGACAGACGAAACATGGAACAATGATCTTCCGTACGTAATCCTGGGTTACCTGTCGGTCAATGCAAACGCAACATTAACTATCAATAAAGGATGCCGTATATATATGCATGCTGATGCGCCGCTAATTATTGACGGCAGCCTGAAAGTGGCCGGTGAAAAAGATACTGCAGACAGGGTTTATTTTCGCGGTGACAGGCTTGATGAACCGTATAAAGACTACCCAGCCGCCTGGCCCGGTATTTTTTTCAGGCAAACCAGCCATGATAATACGTTAACCTTTGCAGTCATTAAAAATGCATACCAGGCCATCGCCTTGCAAGATCCTTCACCAAATGCCAGCCCTAAATTGACATTGAACGAATGTATGATCGATAACGCCTACGATGCGGGTATCATTTCCCTGAACTCGTCCATTACTGCCACAAACTGCCTCGTTAGCAACTGTGGTAAAAATATTGTACTGGCTAAAGGCGGAAATTATACGTTTACCCACTGTACCGCTGTTTCCATCTCAAACAATTTTATTCTGCACAAAGAACCTGTTCTGTATATCAGCAATTTTATTACGGATAATAATACCCCGGTACCCGCAGATTTAAATGCCGTTTTCCGCAATTGTATTTTCTGGGGAGAAAATGGCACTGCCGAAGATGAAGTAGTGGCCGAAAAAACCGGCGGTGCCGCATTCAATGCCCTTTTTGACTACGGATTGTGGAAAGTAACCAATGTGCCGGCAGCGGTGTCGGTCAACCAGGTAATCAGTAATATTTCCCCAGCCTTTGACAGCGTCAATACGGCAAAAAACTATTATAACTTCCGGTTAAAAGAAGGATCTCCTGCCATTGATGCGGGAACCAATGCTGGCATTACACTTGATCTTGATGGAAATCCTCGTCCTGTAGGATTGCCCGACCTGGGCTGCTACGAAAAACAATAAGCAACCTTTAAATAATTATACCCGATTTACAAACCAGATCACTGTAACTTTGTTATTCTTTTTTATCAATCAAAATTTCTACAGATATGAAAATAGTAGTGCTTTCCCTGCTGCTTTCCGGCATTTTAACAGCCGGCTCCATCTACGATTTTAAAGTTCCCGGACTTACAGGCGGTGAAATAGATTTTTCAGCATTTAAAGGCAAAAAAATTTTAATTGTCAATACAGCATCCAAATGCGGAAATACACCGCAATATGATGGCCTGGAAAAATTGTACGAGAAATACAAGAATAAATTAGTGATTGTTGGTTTCCCTGCTAACAATTTTGGCGGGCAGGAACCCGGCACAAACGGGGAAATTGCCGAGTTTTGTAAAAAGAATTACGGGGTAAGTTTCCCGATGGCGGAAAAAATATCAGTAAAAGGAAATGATACCGCACCAATATATATGTATCTTAAAAAAGCGGCTGCTGCCAAAGGATTAGAGGATCCCGTAACCTGGAATTTTGGTAAATTTTTACTGGATGAAAAGGGAAATCTAATTGCCACTTTTTCCCCGCAAACACAGCCCATGAGCCAGGATATTTTAAAATACCTGAATTAAGTCGCACCAGTATTTTTCCATGAAATAATTAAAAGGCGGCCCAGCACAGAATGGGCCGCCTTTTTTTTGCCGTTGACAACAAATCATCAACCAGCTAATACAATGACCAATACTTAACGCTCATGCCTGCTCCCAAAAATCCGGTAGCCATTCCCTAAATTTGCTGGCATGCAATTCAAAGACGTAATCGGGCAACAACCAATCAAACAGCAATTGACAGAATTGGTACTGCATAACCGCCTGAGTCATGCGTTGCTTTTTTTAAGTAAAGAAGGCAGCGGCGCCCTGCCACTGGCGCTGGCGCTGGCACAATATATTGTTTGTGAAAAAGCGGCTCATCACAGCCGCCAAGGCCAGCAGGTTACTTCCCTTTTTGGTGAAGATTCCCCCGCTCCTATTGCGAAAGCTAATATTGATACTGATTCCTGCGGAACCTGTCCTGCCTGCGTAAAGAGCCGGCAGTTAATTCACCCGGATATTCATTTCAGCTATCCTGTTGTAACAAAAAAAGCCGGAACGCCCCCTGTCAGTACAGATTATATCGCCGAATGGCGGGAATTTGTCAGCACTTATCCTTATGGTAATGTGTATGATTGGTTACAGTTTATTGGCGCAGAAAACAAACAAGGAAACATAACGGCACAGGAATGTAATGATATTATCCGCAAGCTGAACCTGAAAAGTTTTGAAGGTGATTACAAAGTGCTGATCATGTGGATGCCCGAATACCTGGGGAATGAAGGAAATAAACTTTTGAAATTAATCGAGGAGCCGCCAGCCAATACATTATTCATACTGGTAGCTGAAAATGAATCATTGATTTTACCCACAATCCTTAGCCGTTGCCAGCTGGTGAAAATACCCGCTCTTGAAGACCAGGATATTATCCGGGCGCTGACTGATAGAAATAAAACCGAGCCCGAAACGGCACGTCAGGTAGCAGGGATCAGCGAAGGGAATTACCGCGAGGCTTTACAATTACTGCAGCATGCCGATGAAGACTGGCAGGCGCTACTACGTGATTGGCTGAATTCCATTTTGAAAACCGGTCCGGTGGATCAAATGAAATGGGTGGAAGAAGCCAGCCGCCTGGGCAGGGAAAAACAAAAACAATTTCTCCGCTACTTTAATCACTTGCTGGAGCAGGCTGTGCGGCTAAAAATCATGGGCGACCAGTTACCGCTGCCGGAAAAAGAAAAAGATTTTGCTCAAAAGCTGAATAAAATTGCCGATCTGTCGCAACAACAGGCTCTTATTGAAGAGCTGGATAAAGCGGCCTATTATATTGAAAGAAATGCCAATGCCAAGCTATTGTTCCATGCACTCACAATAAAAATCTATCATATTATCCAGGACAGGGTGGTGGTTGCTTAGTTGAAGCTAACGCCTTTACAGTTTTTTACCAGTGCCTATTATTTTACTCGGAAACTTAGCAATTGAATTCTCGAAAGAACTTTTTTGCCAACTAAGAGGCCTTGTTTTTGGCCATTCTCAATGGCTGGCATATAATGAATGCCTCCGTAATTCCGGCTGATTGCTGCTTCATTTGCCGCATCCATAAACGATTGAAAAGTACGTACCGGCAGCCCGTATTCCAATTCACTACTGTCATCAAACCGAAACTGTTCACCATAAAAATCGGTCAACACCACTGCAGCAGCGGTGGAAATTACACTGTGTCCGCTGGTATACTCTGGAAAGGGCGGCGTTTGTAAAAGTGGTCGCCAGGTTTCATCAATATTTGCATTGATGTATGTTTCAGGCCTGATCAGGTTACTCCTGTATTTTTCATCCCAGCAACTGATAAATCCATCAAATAAAGCGATTGCGGTAATGGTATACGCGGCTACGGAAGTAACTAAATCGGCATGTCTTGTGCGGGATGCAATGCCTGCAATAGAAATCCAGTGCCCGCCGGGCGATAACTTTTTGGTAGCAAAATGTAAATGCCCCTGTATGTTTAGAAAAAAGGGATTACAATCCCAGAATAAGGCAACTGCCCTTTGTTCCTGCGTAAGTTTATTACCTGTGCTATACACCTGGTATGCGTTTTGAAAAAAAACACTTCCGCTGTCTTTGCTGAAAAGTGGGGGTGGATCAGGTTTAAACTCACTGGCGGAGTCCATACAAATCGTTCTGATTTTATTCCAGTTCGGTTCTATGGCTGCCATATAACCTGGTGGCGTTGGTATCCACTTCCCGTCTTTTGCAGAAAAACTGTACCGCCTGAGTTTACGTGTTTCCGTGTAATGATCGCCGGCAGCCCAGGCGATAATGCTATCGCTAACCTGCTGACCAAATGCGATAGAATGATCATATACTGCTTGGGGAAGTGATTGATAGTTTATCAAAATTGCCTTTAAGGAATCCTGCAACGCTTCTTCTGAGAAAACTAGTTTTCCCCCTGTTTTCATAAACGCATACACTGCTGCCAGGCCAGCATTAATTGTGGCAGGATTGCCGTTGAAATGTATGTGTGGAAACCCTGGTATAGAGTGTGTCAGACTCTGAAACTTCTGCTGCAGGGGTACGCATGTTTCATAAGCAGCCATATTCGTATACAAATAAATCCGGCTTGCTACAGGCGGCGAAAAAATATCCTGAACAATAACATCAGTCAAAGCTTTCTCTGCACGGTGCAGCATTTTTGTATCTGTTTCTTCTATCTTCGGTTGCGCGGTAGCCGAAAGAACCAACAGGATAAAAAACCAAATTGCAATAATCCTTGAGGTGCTCATCATTTATTTATATTTATTACCTGCACAGCATCATCGTTTTTAGCAAGAATGATACGCCTACGCTTATCTGGAGTATTCGTAATGATCATCCTTCTCACATCGCCACCGGCGAACAGCCCCGATTGCCACGCAAAAAGAGGGGTAAAATTGTTACTTCCCTCTCCTTTTAAAAATAAGCCAAGACTGGCATCGCAGGCACCAAGCTGTACCCGGTAAGGAACAAAATTCCCCGCCAGTAATACATCTTTTTTGCCATCCCTGTCAAAATCGCCAACCGTAATGCCACTGACTTTCGAGAACTGGGCGGCATTTGGCAGCGGCGTCAAAGTAAATCTGTTTTGGCCGTCATTAATCAGCAGGCAGGTCTTTAACTGGTAGCAATGAAGCTGTAAAGCTTTATCTATCTTTTCTTTTGGGAAAATATCATAGATAGTGGCATCTGCATAATCTTTATACCGTAGAAATTTTCTGCGCAGTGGTACAACCTGATCAAGCAATTCATCGCGGGAAGCCATGGGATAGCTTTTCCCCTGGATATAGTAACATACGACCGGATCGATCCGCCCGTTGTTGTCAAAATCAGCAGCATAACAAGTCATCGGTTCATCAGCAGAGGCTTTAAACTGATCATTCAAACCGCAATTCCCTGCTATAAAATCAATATCGCCATCATTGTCAATATCATCGGCAACAATTGCAGACCACATACCATCTGTCTTTGACAAACCGGCTTTTTCAGAAATATTCACCAGCCCGCTACCGTTATTTTCGAATAAAAGCAGCGGCATCCAGTCGCCCGCCAGCATTAAATCAGGAAATCCATCCCGATTAATATCTTCCCAGACTACAGCTGTTACCATTCCTGGTTTCAACAAATCTTTACTCCACTCCGCGGTTACATCCGTAAATACGATCGTTCCGTCATGACTATCATTTCGTAATAAATAACTTCTTGCAGCAAAAGGAAAGGAACCCGGAACCACATAACCGCCCACAAACAAGTCGGGATCTCCGTCCTTATCTATATCCGCAAATGCCACAGCCTGCTTACTGCTGGTCATAGCAGGTAAGGCAGCTACAGCTTTGCTGAAATGCCCGTTCCCATCGTTGATATACAACCGATCCTGGTATTCAGGCGATCCGTCTTCATATTCATTGCCGCCGCTTACAACATATAAATCCACATCTCCATCACGATCTGCATCAAAAAAAATAGCATTCACATCTTCACTTGCTGCATTCGCCATCCAGGGCTGATCGTCTGCTGCACGGTAAGTGGCATCAGCATTTTGGATATACAAACGTCCCGTCTGGCCAATGGCGCCCCCAATGAAAACATCTGCAAGACCGTCCGCATTTACATCAGCTGCTGCAAGGGCGGGGCCCATCCTGGACAATTGGTAGGGTAACAGTGTTTCATCCTTAAAATCAATAAACTCATTTTCATGATGAATAAAATCAATTCCCGCATTGCCGGACACTGTTGAAAACAGCCCGGTTACCGCATTGTTGCCTACTGCCTGTTGACCCTTTGCATTCAACGCTGACAGCACTAGCGTTTGATCGGGTTTTACATCCTGAAGTTTTGAAATTTTCGTATCCGGCCATTGAATAATAACCGAATCTATTTTTGTTTCCTTACCCAGCCCAAAATGCAAGTTGCCTGAAACAGAAGATTGATAGCCCCGCACACAGTAATTTTCCAGGTATTGTATGCGGCCCGGCTGGTAAACTTTTACTTTAGCACCTAAGGCTGCAGTATTACCGGGCATCCCTTTTAGCTGGATAGAGAGGTGATGCTGCTGCAGCTGGTCTGCATTGTTTTTAAATAACATGGCAGGGCTGTTGTTGTTTCCAATCACCAAATCCAGGTCGCCATCATTATCAAGATCTGCGTATACAGCACAGTTGGAAACGGTAGGCGTTGTAAAACCCCATGCCTCGCTTCGGTTCGTGAACGTAAGATCCCCGTTATTTTTAAAAACGTAGTTATGAATTTTCTGAGAGGGCATTTTTTTTACGAGATCATAGGTTTTGAAATTCGTATTTCCCTTTGCCGCTTCTTTCAGCTGGGCTTCTGCCACTGTGTATTTCATAAAATCCATATCTGTGTAGTCACGTAAATATCCATTAGTGATTACAAGGTCTTTCCAGCCGTCATTATCAAGGTCTGCAAAAAGGCCGCTCCAGCTCCAATCCGTGTTAGAAACACCAGCCAGTTGACCAATTTCACTAAACCGTATATTCCCGTTCTCATCACGCCCCTGGTTTAGCTGGAGCATATTGCGCATTTGCTGTTTATAATACCCGCTGTCGAGCAGTAAATGATATTCATCATATTCATCTGGCCCCTTCAGTAATTTTTGCCGGTGATTATCTTCCGGCAGCATATCCAATGTAAAAACATCAGTCAGCCCGTCATTATTATAATCGGCAATATCAGCTCCCATTGCGTATTTGGAAATATGAGTGAAAGATTGCTGCAGGGATTGTGTAAATGTTCCATCGTGATTGTTATGGTAGTAGCAGTCTTGCTCCGTGTAATCGCTGGTTGTATACATATCCGGCCAGCCATCGTCATCAATATCGCTAATGGTAACACTCAATCCGAAATTCAGCGGATTATTAATGATACCCGCCTGTAACGTCACATCTGTAAAGAATACGGAACCGTCAGGCTTTGTATCATTGCGGAACAAACGATTGCCAAAGCGAAAATCAGGCGTGGACCGTTGTTTCCGGGTATTTAAAAAAGGATTATAGGAGTTGTTAGAATGATTCAGCAAAAACATATCCAGGTCGCCATCACGGTCATAATCAAAAAAAGCGGCTTGTGTGGATTGCGTGCCGGGTGCATCCAGTCCGTATTGCTTTGCCATTTCCCTGAATTGCGGTAACCCGTTTTGTAAACCCTGGTTTACAAAAAGCTCATTACTTAACTGAGAAGAATCGTTAAACTTTCCTGAGTGGCAAACATAAATATCGGGCAATCCGTCACTATTAATATCAACAATGCTAACACCGGTGCTCCAGGTTTTATTTCCGGCTACGCCAGCTTGTTTCGTAATGTCTTCAAAATGAAAATTGCCTTTATTCAGATAAAGCCGGTTAGCAACCTGATTGCCTGAGAAAAAAATATCCTGCAGTCCGTCATTATTAAAATCTGCGATACCGATACCTGCCCCGTTGTATAAATATTCGTATTGGAAAACATTTAGCAAGTCATTTTCCTCAACTTTATTAATAAAGTTTACTCCAGACTCCCTGGCAGGTATTTGTTCCAGTAATGGTTTTGACAGCTGGGCTGAAAGATGCTCCTGAGATACCAGAGATAATAGAATGAATATGCCATAACGCTTTTTATTCATACGGCTAATCAAGTTTAATATTTTCATCTCCGTCCTGGTATGGCAAAAAGACCATCATCAGGGTCATCATTTCATCTGTCGACCGCATATCGCCTGATGAAAAAATGGGCCGCGGAGGACTAAAAGGATTAAACGGATTATCTGCCGTATTATCATAGGTCGCTTCAATGGTTAGCGTAGAACCTCTTGGAATTTTTATCAAATGCCTGAACCGGTAAATCTCCTGCCAGCGAAAATCCCATCGCGGAATATGCACAAGGGGAATCGTATCGCCATCCGGTGTAACAGCGTATGCCGTGAACACCTTGCCGATATAATGCATATGTGGCCATACATAAAGGATTGACATATCCTCACCGGGATTCCTTAGTGTCAGTCGAAAACTTCTTACCTGATTTTTATCGATAAAGAGACGGGGCCAGATCATATCTTCTCCAATGCCTCCCGATCCAAAGCTGATTACCTTTACCGTTCGCTGTACCTGTTGTTTTGTGAAAAATAAATTGACACCGATGGTGGCAGTATCTTCTTTTGCCAGTGGAGAAAAATGGACAGTCAGCAGAATGACGCCCCGCTTTGGCATAACCCAGCCAAAGCCTGGCGGGTATTTTTCATATGATGCACCAGGAATCCAACCGGAATAATAAGCGATTTGTTTTTTATAGGGCAGGTATTGATCGTACTTACGCCGGTCATCATCAGTCAGGTTTAAGGATGTTATTGTATTATACAAATCAATAGAAGTATCTGGTACCGGGTGAATGCCATAGTTGGCATGATGAATGATTTTCTTATTGGTACAGAAAAACTCAATTGCTTCTACATTTGCAGAATCGGGTAATTCAAAAGGAATTTTATATACAATAAAACGCTCTTCATTATCGCCCGGTACCTTTATCAGGTCTTTTACTTTTAGTGTAAGATCGGGGGATCGATTGTATGAAGTGCCGGTTACTAACACCGGTAATTTGTCTTTTTCTTTTTTGGTAAGCTTGCCCTCCGGAGTTTTTGCATCCACCCAATCAGTAATCAGTTTTATTTCCTCATCGCTTAGCCTGCGTTCGTTACCAAATGAAACATAATGTGGATCCGCCTTCCAGGGTGGCATGTAGCGTGTTTGAATAACTTGTTTAATAAAAGTTGCTCTTTTCGCTACATCTTTATACGTGAGCAGTGGAAAGGGAGCTGCCTCACCGGGTTTGTGGCAGGGGGCACATTTCGTTTGAATAATGGGCGCAATATCTTTATAATAGGTGACAGATTGGGCCTGGGTTTTTATAGTATACATGCAACAGAGTATGCCCGATAACAATAAACTTATAGAAACCGGCCCTTGTATTTTTAAAAAAAATTTCATCCGCGCTTTTTCAAAAGTCATTGATTAAACAACCCTTCGCAACCGTTTCCCGTATGGCAACAGGTTGCCTGTTGCAGCCAGAGATAATGGCATCTTGTAAATAAAACTTCCCGGCTTTTATCCTGGCTTGTCCCAGCTCATTCATCCAGTCGTCAATAGCGCCCCGGTAAATTCTTTTTTGATTCATGGTAAACACCATGGCTTCGGGTGTCACGCGGGCTGACAGATAATTGGTTAATGTTTTTGCAGAATCGATGTACAGGGGGAAGTTAATTTGGTATTCACTGCAAAACTGCTTGAGTGTATCAGGCGTGTAGGCCTGGCCTGGTACGATCCCCCTGATAATAATTTTTCCTGCATAGCGTTGCTGAAGTTCTTTTAGCACAGGAACGTAGTGAATACACAAGGGGCATTCCGGCGACAGAAACACATATACGTACAAAGCAGCCGTTTCATTATTCGGTACGCCTGGCTGGTTCACAGATTGCAGCGGTGACAATAAAAAAAGCTTGGGAAACTCAGCTTGTTTTTTTAGCTGCCCAGAAGGTTGCGCTGCAGAAACCGTAGCAATGATAATAAATAATCCTGCAGCAATAATATTTTTTAAATCCACTCTACGCATGATCAATACTTTAAAAATACCAAAATATCAGAAATAAAAACTCCGGCAGACGATAGGCTGCCGGGAGTTTTTATCTATCCTTAACACTGCTTATTGCTTGTCCCACCAAACTCTGCCAAATGCATCTCCAGGACCGCTTCCGAAGTCAGGATCCTGTGCCATTTCAGTATAAGCTTCTTGTTGATTATTATAATTCAAATCTGTTGGAGGTAATACAGTCAGGGCAGCCCTCCGGGGTAATTTCATAACCGAACCGTTCGACGTCAGTTCTGCCCACGGTAATACAGAAGTGGTATTAGGATATCCTGTTCGTTTCCACCATGCCCATGCTTCGCTTGGCTGACGGAAAAAATCAAGATAGGCCTGGCAGGCGATTTGTTCTGTGGCTTTGGCTGGGTCAAAGGCAATACCGGCCGTTGCCAGGTAATTGCTAATTTCTGTTGCATCCACAGCTGTATAATTTTCTACTTTAGCAGCAATGGCGCGTTTATTGTAAAATTCTATAGAAGCAGTGACGCCTTTATTGTACCAGTCGGCCGCATCACCGGAAGTAATACCCCTGGCTGCAAGGTCAGCCCTGATAAAACAATACTCTGCATAGGTGATAATCGGGAAAAAAGCAACCCCATCCCCTGCACCATTCCCTTCATCATAGTCAGGTGTAAACAACCTGTGCTGCAATTGCGAAAGCGTATCAGCTACGGTATACAACGGTTGGTTAGCCGGAAGTCTTGATTCATCAGGGCTGCTGTAGCTTCCCACATAATTTCCGTCTTTATTGGGCCGATAATAGATACGCAGGCGTGGATCATTTTTAGCGAGCATAAAATCTATAACCGTCTTTGAGGCAGCGAAACCTGCAGGATTCCAGTTACCGTTCGAATTGGCATATGCCGGCCCGGTATATAACACCCATGAGTCATCGATATTACTCATCTGGTTTGCATCACCAATCACTTCGTTAGCAATTGTCTGCAGTTTAGCGGGATCACGTTTCATTAAACGCATCGCCATTTTCAGCCGCAACGCATTTCCTGCTTTGATCCAGGAAAGAGTTTGATTGGAAGAGCCTGTATAAAAAGGATCATTGTTTCCCAGCGGAGTTTGTGCTGCAGCTGGAGACGATTCCAATACAGCTATCGCGTCCTTGATTTCCTGATCCAGTGCTGTAAATAAATCCTGCTGTTTATCATACTTAGGGGTGAATGTACCGCCATAACGACCCTGGAATGCTTCGCTATAAGGAATACTTCCATTGATATCGCTTACATAAAAGGCATAGTACGCTTTAAAAATAGCAATTATGGCACGTTGGTATTGATATTTTGCTTTTTGCTCATCCGGCATGTTATCAATAATGTGTTCCGCATCAACAAGGTATCGTCCCACTCTGCCGTAAAATATCTTACCGTACCGTTCATTAAAATTTGCCGTCGGATTGGTAAAATTCAGGGAATTACCAGTTCCGCTCGTGGTATACTGCAACCACGTGTTTAAAGCCCGGTAAGTATCGTAATAATATTCGAAATCGTCCTGGCAACCGGTAGCTGCCGCCAGAAACTGATCTTCCGGGTTTACGTCGTATAACGTACTTGGCGACAAGTTAGCGTCGACGAATGCCTGCTTCTTACAGCCAGCACCAAAGAGTGCCGCGGTGAAGATTATAGCATATAGTTTATTTTTCCTTTTCATATCTCTAGTAATGATTTGTTTGAAATTGGTTTAGAAAGTAGCATTTACATTAAATCCAAGACTCCGTACATAAGGCCATCCGCCATACTCTGCAAAGCCGGCTGCACGGTTAGTATAAATGCCTTCCGGATTGATGCCGTCTTTCGCGGTTTTGTACAGGTAGCCAAGGTTTCTACCGGTAACTGCTACACGCAGTGTATTCATCTTAAACTTTTTCGCAAAAGCTGCAGGGAGATTGTATCCCAGCGAAACTTCACGAACTGCTACCCAGGAGTTTTCAAAAATTGAATACTCCCTGATACCGCTTGACCATTGAGAAAGGTTTTCATAATAAGCATAGGCCGGAATGGGTTTCAGGTAACCGTTTTTCACTGCGTCGGCATAAGTCATACCGCCAAGATCAATTACCTGGCCACCAACGTTTACAGTGATTCCATCATTTAACACACCGTCTGGGATGATACCATCATGACGGGTAACACCATTGCCATCAACATAATCAACACCACCCAGTTCCGTGTTTCTGCCAAAAAGTGAATTTGTAAAGCTTCCGTTAGCAGAACCATACTGGTGCGTTGCCGAAGCCATCAACCCGCCAAATTTGGAATCAAGCTGTACATTCAGGTTAAAGTTTTTATACGAGAACTGTTGAACTGTGCTCAACAGGAATTTCTCCATAATGTTACCCAGTTCTTTCCTGGAACCATTATAATCCTGTGAACGTAAATAGGTATAGTAGCCGCCGGTTGTTCCGTATGGAGCAGCTCCGATTACCTTTTGTCCGTTGCTGGGACTGCTAACAGGGTTACCGTTAGCATCTTTCGCCTGGTAAATAGCATACCCATACCCGGTAATCACCGTTCCATAGTCTTTACCCGGAATAGCCTGAGCAACCACATCTGCACCAAAGGCCAGTTCAAGGTCATATGCCGTTACGCCAGGCGCCAGGTCAATGATTTTATTTCTGTTTCGCGTGAAGTTGAAAATTGCGTTCCAGTTAAAATCTTTCGATTTAACGGGTGTACCTGTCAGCTGAATTTCTACACCCTGGTTCTGGATATTACCCGCATTGATTACTCTGGAACTTACACCGCTCTCTGTCGGCACACTGATTTGAAGAATCTGGTTGTAGGTATTCTTCTTGTAGTAAGCGATATCAATACCAATACGATTATTCAAAAACCTAAGTTCTGTACCAAACTCAATCTCTCTGGTGAGCTGATTTTTGAGATTCTGGTTTGACAGTGTGCTGGAATTGAACGTGTAAATTGGTTGATTGGTGTTTCCCGGCATATTAAAGTTGCCTGTTAAACCATAAAACCCAGCTGAGTTAGTATACTGTGGATCAGCATCCAGGCCTGTCCAGGAAATTGCGCTTCTTAATTTACCAAATGATAAGACAGAATTACCATTTTTGAAATAAGGAAGTTCTGTAAAAATCCACGCTAAACCGGCACTGGGATAGAAGTATGAGTAATCGCCATGACCATCTTTATAGGTCAGGGTTGAAGACCAGTCATTACGTCCGCTAAAGTTTAACGTGAGCATATTTTTCCAGGTCAAATCACCATATACGTACATGGCATCTGTTCTCTTTTTACCATAATAGTAAGCATCGGTTCCGGCAGGACTGGCAGAATTACTGATTGTAAAAAGCTGTGGAATTTTTAAACCTCCGTTCGTGTAAGAGTTATTGTAGTTATACCCCAGGTTCCTGTACGTTTCTCCACCTGCAGAAACATTTAAGTCAAAATTTTCTGCAAGCTGTTTGCTCGCATTTAGCAATACCTGCACCCTGGAACTTACGTCAGATGTTTGAGCTATCTGGTAGGAACCGCCACTGAAACCAACACCAGATCCTAATTGTTTTCTTTCGTATTTGCTGCCGAAAACATTTGTATTGGCACGAACGAGTAAATTGAGCCAGGGCGTAATGTTAGCAGTCAAATCCACGTTGGCAATCAGGTTGTTCTCTGTCTGTGTACGATTATCTTCATACAAACCAAAAGCCCAGCTTGACAAGGCATAAGGATCGTAGAGTTGCGGGTTTGTGCCGCCGCGACGACCTCCCAGAGAATCAATATAATTGCTGGTATAATAACCTATATCCACCTGGCGTGGCTCATAATAACTGAAAGCAAACAACGGGTTGTTCCGGCTTCCGTTTCTTTCAGGATTATTGGCTTTGTTATTTGAATAGTTCACACTGGCATCCAGCATGATCGCTTTTGATAACTTTTGTGTTGCCCGCAAAGCAAAGCTATTCCTGTACATTCCGTTTTTCGGCATTACACTTGTGTTATTCAAATTGCTGTACGAAAAACGAAATGTCGTTTTATCGTTGCCGCCTTCCACCGCTACGTTTGTATTGATGTATTTGCCGGTTTCAAAATAATCAAGCGGATTATTTGCCTGCCATTTGATCATTCTGCCGTCCACTTCTTTCACCATATGACCGTCAAACTTTGGTCCGAACGAATATCCACCCTGGTAAATACTGGAAATCGGATCTACCATGTCAACTCCATTAGCGTCTTTTTGGAATTCAGGATAAATACCACCACCGAACTCATTTTGTAAATCATATAATTTATAGGCTTTGTCATATGATTCTGTATGTGAAAAGCTAACGCCAAGACCTTTACGCTGATGTCCTTTTTTGGTTGTAATCAGCAACACCCCATTTTGAGCTTTAGAACCGTACAGAGCTGATGCTGCTGCACCTTTCAACACAGTTACACTCTCATAGTCATCCGGGTTAAGGTCTTTCATAATGTTACCAAAGTCAGGGTTCTCACCCCAGGAATCGTTACCTGTTGTACCCGGTTCAATCAAAACCCCATCCAATACAATCAATGGCTGAGTATTGTTAGAGCTGATTGAGGAGTTTCCCCTGATACGAATCCGGGAACTTGACTGAGGGCCGCTGGCACCCTGGTTAATCATTACTCCCGGCACTTTCCCTTGTAACGCATTTATCACGTTGGGGGTATTGGCACGGGTAAGATCGCTTCCTTTTACTTCAGTGACAGAGTAGGATAGTTTCCGAGTGCTTTTTTTAGTACCGAAACCCGTAACCACTACTTCGTTGAGTGTTTGCGAAAGTTGTTCCAGCACGATAGACATATCCTGAGAAGCTGGCACTTCTTTCGTTTCAAAGCCTACAAACGAAATAACCAATGTTGCTTTGGGATGCACTTTTATTAAAAAGTTTCCGCTGGCATCAGTCAGTACTTTGTTAGTTGTTCCTTTTTCGGTTACGGTAGCACCAGGTAGCCCCTGGGCGTTATTGTCCCGTACAGTTCCGGTGATCGGTGTTTGTTGTGCCGAAGCCATGGCGACCCATGTGCTCAGTAGCACAAAAAACAATAGCCGCTTGGTTTGCATTTTCATTACAGTTTGATTTTGAGTTTATTAATTGATTGTGGTGTTATTGATCAATACAGATTTGTGCTTGTTGATTGATGTTGTTTCAAATCAGTTTCTTGTTGAAATTTCTTACTTACTTTTTTTTATTTTCCTGTCATAATTTTCGATAACCAGCGCAGCCGCACCTGTTAACTCTGCTGTATTACCCAATGTGGAAACGGCCAGGTCTGTATAAGCTGCCAGCCTCGGAATACAATACCGGTTAACCGCCTGCTGCACCGGGGCCAACCATAACTTACCGGCCTGTGCGCCGCGACCGCTCAGCACAATCAGCTCAGGATTCATGATATGTATCAGGATAGCTATACCGCGACCAATGTTAAAGGCAGCCTCTGACAATAATTCTATAGCATACTGGTCACCTTTGAGCGCAGCGTTAAGAATGCTGTTACAGGCTTCTTCGTAATCATCCGGCATATCGCGAAAACTGCAGAGCCGCCCACTTTTAATACCTTCCCGAGCTTTTTCTACCAAAACCTGCATAGAGGTTTCTGTTTCCAGGCAACCCGTTTTACCACAACTGCATAATTTTCCATTGAGAAAAAGAGGAATATGGCTGAACTCTCCGGCAAAGCCATTGTACCCGCGAAAAAGCTCACCGGAAACAATCATACCGAGTCCCACGCCCCAGCCAACATTTATCACCATAGCATTTTGCTTGTCTTTGGCCAGCCCGAATTTTAACTCCGCCAGCGCAATGAGACTGGAGTCATTATCGATAAAAACGGGGATACCAGTTTTATCTTTAATAATCTCAGCAATACTTTCCCCCCCAGAATCCAGAAATGAGTAATTCAATCCTTTATTTACATCCACAAAACCTGGCATACCGATGCCAATGCCAGCAATTTTATCTTTTGGAATACCTGAAGACCGGATGATTTCATCAAGCTTATCAGTAAGCAGGGCAAGTGCTGAGGAGTTTTGGGCAAGCGGCAGATCAAGTTTTACAACCGGGCTTACAAACTCATTTTCCATATTCATGATTGCAACCCTGGTAAAAAACTGGTCCATTGCCACAGATACAATGTACATCAGGTCTCGTCGAAGAGCGTAGGTCATAGCCCGGCGGCCACCGGTGGAAGCTGCAAGCCCTTTCTCCAGAACCGAACCTTCCTGAATCAGTTCATTCAGCAACTTTGTTACAATGGGGAGGCTTTTATCAATTTTCAGGCTTAATTCTGTGCAGGTAAGAAGGGGACTGAAATAAAGATGCTTCAGAATGCTTCTTTTGTATTCTTTTGGCCTGATGTCCATGCGCAGTCGTTATGCAGTTGTTTGGGTTAACAGTTTAATTTGATCTCTCTTATTAAACAATTCCACTAAGTAATTAAATATTTTAATAACTGTGAAAACTTTTTAAAAATTTTTTATAAGTCGGTAATATTTTAGCCTAAAACAGGAAATTTTTATCCTGAAGCCTTTGGACTTCGAATAAATAGGCAATAAAGAATTGTATTACGACAGACGATTACTTAAAAGGGGCAACCCGGTCGGCGGGGCACTTGCATGCAAAATCAGCTTCTGTTCATCCGTAGCAGTTCTGAACTTAAACTCTTTGATTCGATACAAAATTGTATTTTTGAACGCTTTGCCTTTTTCACAGGTTGAAAACAGAGAAAGGGAATAGCAACAGGAGAGATTGATCGTGCGGCTGGTTTTTTGACTGTAGATACACATCGCTGCCGGGTCATGCCGGCTCTTTATACTTTACCAAATGTAGTTTGCTGCATAGCGATATACGTGTAAAAGTGTGCGACGCAACAGGTGCTGAACAGAATGCCCGCTGCTGGTAGAATCGTCCTCTCCGCATTTTTTGAAGTTCAATTGTAGCCGATAATGAGTTGTACAAATTGTGGAACCGCCACTGGCGGTAAACCTAACGGATGTAAGAGCAACGGGGGTTGCAGCACGGGCGGCTGCAACAGGATGAACACGTATGACTGGCTGCGCAATCTGCCACTGGCCGATACTGACAACATCTGCCCCATATTAGAGGTATCTTTTAACCAGGGAAGCCGCAAAGATTTTTACCGTAATACCACGCTGCAGCAATTTGAAAAAGGGGAACTGATTGCCGTGGAGGGCGTCAGTGGTTTTGATGTGGGTGAAATATCCCTGAGTGGCGAACTGGTACGCCTGCAAATGAAAAAACGCGGGGTGAAAGAGGATAATGCCGAAATGAAAAAAGTATTGCGCCGCGCCAGCGACCGCGATATTGACATCTGGAAACAAAACAAAGCACGGGAAAAAGAGGCACTCATCCGAAGCCGGGCGATTGCCAAACAACTAAAACTGGATATGAAGCTCAGCGAAGTGGAAATACAGGCCGATGGCCGCAAAGCCACTTTCTTTTATATTGCTGATGGCCGGGTAGATTTCAGGGAATTGATTAAAATATACGCTTCCGAATTTAAAGTAAAAGTAGAAATGCGCCAGATTGGCGCCCGGCAGGAAAGCGCCAAAGTAGGTGGTGTGGGTAGCTGCGGCCGTGAGCTTTGCTGCAGCACGTGGCTCACCGATTTTAAATCGGTTAATACAGCTGCCGCCCGGTACCAGAACTTATCCATCAACCAAACCAAACTCAGTGGTCAATGCGGACGCCTCAAGTGCTGCCTGAACTATGAATTGGATACCTACCTGGATGCCCTACAGCATTTTCCTGATAATTGCGATGTGCTGCAAGTAGCAAAAGGCACAGCCCAGTTGATTAAAAAAGATATTTTCAAAAATCTGATGTGGTACATGCTGCCCGACAGCTCCCGACAGTACCCGCTAACAATAGAACGGGTTAAAAAAATTAAATCACTGAATCAGCAGGGAATTATCCCCGATGAGTTGGAAGCTGTGGAAGTAACATCCAGCAAACCCAAAGAAGTAGAACCGGAGTTTGTAGATGTGGTAGGGCAGATAAGCCTGCGCAGCCTGGAAAAAGCCGACCGCAAACGCCAGCAGGCACAACGGCAGCAAAAAGGTCAACGTCCACCACAACAAAAACAACTACCTCAAGGCCGTGCACAAAAGGGTCAGCAGCCATCACAGCAAAAACAACAACGCCCAAGGCATCCTAAGCAGCAACCCAAAAAGCCTGATAAGTAATCCGACTTTCTTTACACTGTTCCCGGAGCGGGGACAGTTTTTTTATTAGATTTATTGTGTGAAACGAACCCGCCGGTTGACAACGACCTTTTTTTTACTGGGCTTCATCTTATTTGCCTGGCTGATATTGGCACAGAGTTGTATGAAATTTCGCATAAGCGATCGAAAAGCAAAAAAGAATTTTGCAAAAGCAGGCGTAAGCCTCGTAACAGAAACTGTCAGCATACACGGGTTCCGGATGCATTATGTAAAAACCGGAGCCGACACATTGCCCACCCTGCTGTTTGTACATGGCTCGCCGGGCGGATGGGATGCCTTCAGCAGTTACTTAATGGACGGGGATCTCCTGGCCAAGTTCAGGATGATAGCCATTGACCGGCCCGGCTTTGGATACAGCGAATTTGGCGAAGCAAAAAACCTGGAACAGCAATCACAGCTCATCAGTCCTTTGCTGACAAAACTGAATAACAACAAGCCTGCATACGTTATCGGGCATTCGCTTGGCGGGCCAATGGCCGTTCGGTTAGCTGTTGATAATCCTGGTTATTTTTCAGGGATAGTCCTGTTATCCGCTTCGGTAGATCCGCAGGAAGAAAAGCCCGAAAAATGGCGCCCGTTTCTATACAAAACACCTTTAAAATATTTGGTTCCCGGGGCATTTCGACCCAGTAACCAGGAGCTTTGGTACCTGAAAAAAGACCTGGTACATTTAAAAAATGATTTTTACAAAATCACCTGCCCCGTATGGATTATTCATGGTGAAAAAGACGACATGGTCCCCCCGGGTAACGTACAGTATGCCAAAAAAATGCTGGTAAATGCACAAAAAGTGACTATAAAAATGATTCCTGGCGCTAATCATTTCATTCCCTGGACGCACTTTCATGCTATCAAAACTGTATTACTATCCTTACCTAATTAATCAGATCAGTGCAGTTCATCATTTTTGATGGCATCATACAACGCTTCCTGAATTTTAGGCCGAATGTTTAACGATGAAAGTGTGTTATTAATCCTAGTGGGATAGACCCTGTTGGATAAAAACACAAATACCAGGTTATATTTGGGATCGGCCCATACACAAGTACCGGTAAAACCAGTATGCCCGAAGGTTGCCGGTGAAGCACTTAAGCAGGGATAGGGCTCTTTTCGCTCTGCATTATCTTTCTCTGGTTTATCAAATCCAAGGCCCCGCCGGCTGATAGCACTGTGATAGGCGGTGAAATAGTTGATTGTTGCTGGTTTCAAAAATCGTTCTCCGTTGAGCTCGCCTCCATTTACCAGCATTTGATAAAGCATCGCCAGGTCATAGGCATCGGAAAACAAACCGGCATGACCCGACACACCGCCAAACATTGAAGCGCCTTCATCATGCACATCACCCCAGATCAGTTGCCGGCGAAAATGGTCCTCCTCATCTTCTGTTGGTGCAATACGCGATACCGGAAAACGATTTACAGGCTTAAAGCCGGTTGTTGCCAGCCCAAGCTTGTTGTAGAATGTTTTTTGCACATACTGATCGAGTGAAAGGCCGCTGATGGCCTGCACTATTTTCCCTAATAAAATAAAATCCAGATCACTGTACACATATTTGGGGGAGGGGCCCAGCGGGCTTTTTACAATGCGGTTATACATGCTGTCATTCCAGTCGTCACGCAAATAAAGATTCTTCGCCACACGGATAGAATATCCCGGTTTTTCCGTGGAAGAGTAATATGCGGGAAGTGGTGCGCCAGTGGCAGAATCAATTGTTTCTTTATAAAATGCAATGAACGGCACCAACCCTGCCTGGTGCAATAAAATATCCCTGATTTTTAGTCTGGCTTTGTCAGTCCCTACGGTCCAGGGCAGATAATCTCCCAGCGTTTTATTGATATCCAGCTTGCCTTCCTGGTATAATTTCATTACAGAAATAGTAGTGGCCGATACCTTGGTGACCGAAGCCAGGTCATAAATGCTCTCGAGTGATACTTTCGGCGAAGGGCCATATTCAAAATTGCCGAAAGCTTTATAATAAATCACTTTCCCGTCTTTTGCTGCAAACACCACGCAACCGGGAAATACTTTTTGAGCAATGGCATCATTTGCAATTGAGTCGATGATCCGCAGTTTTGGATAAGCGTCAGCAGACTGGCTTGGATACAGATGACGAGGAGTAATACCCGTTCCAAATTTCCAATCACAAACAGATACCGGCAGCGTTCCCTTCGGTAGCAGGTCTCCTTTTACGATAGCAGCTGCAATCCGCTGAGTAATATCATCATCCTGATAGCAAGCAAGCAAATTTTTGGCTGAACAAAAGTTACTGGTGGCAATAACATTTCCAAATACTAAAGTGGTAGAATTGAAGGCCTGTAATTTAGTCCAAAGCTGTAAAGCCTCGTTACTGATACCATAATTATTAGCCGGCCGCAGACCAAAGTTGTGAATCCCTGCCAGGATTGCATCATAATTACCAGATAT
>DASTSN010000014.1:0-3464 GCA_035760665.1 Chitinophagaceae bacterium
ATGATTGATGAAGCCCGGGAAGAGATGAAGAAAGGCAACATGGAAGAATTAAGCACTATACTGAATGATATAAAAGAAAATTCAGAAAAAATCAATCACCACGGTAAACGGGCGGATGCAATCGTCAAAGGGATGCTGCAACACAGCCGCAGCAGCAGCGGGCAGAAGGAGTTAACGGATATCAACGGTTTATGTGATGAATACCTGCGGTTAAGTTATCATGGTCTCCGGGCAAAGGACAAATCTTTCAATACAACGTTAGAAACGGATTTTGATAAGAGTATTGGAAAAATAAATATTGTGCCGCAGGAAATCGGGAGGGTACTGCTAAACCTGATCAACAATGCGTTTTATGCAGTGAATGAAAAAGCCAAACAAACGATTCCGGGTTATGAACCAACTGTTACCGTCAATACAATAAAACAAAACGGACATGTTGTTATCTCAGTAAATGACAACGGCAACGGTATCCCCGAAACTATCAAAGAAAAAATCTTTCAGCCGTTCTTTACCACCAAACCAACCGGCAGTGGAACAGGTTTGGGATTAAGTTTGAGTTATGATATCATTAAATCTCATGACGGTGAAATAAAAGTAGAAAGTAAGGAAGGGGAGGGAACGGCGTTTATGATTCAATTACCTGTCTGAATCACAGATTAGAAGGATTACACTGATTACACGGAAAAAAAAATCTGTGAAATCCTCACATTCATGGTAATCCGTGATTCCGACGAGTTAGGAAAGTGAGAAAGCGCATGGCGGGGAGATAAAAGTGGAGTCAAAAGAAAATGAAGGGACAACATGTATAATTCAACTGCCCGTTGGATGAGAAAGAAAATAAGGGTAGGGAAATAAACTGGAGAGTAAACTATTAAATGGAAAGGAATTAAACATTATATTGCAGTATAACGCATTACCAATAAAATATTATATCCTATTATCCGTGACAATGCCCGTATGAATGACTGAGTCGGGCAGGCGTAATGCATGCAGTGTACGAAATTATCAAAGTACATAGAGCCGTTCCGATTCTATCGGGATAAAAGTGTAAAGCAAAGAGGTAGCTGTAACACATTTACCATAGAACTATAAATGAATCATATGACCAGGACCATTGTAATTTTTATTTCATTGTTATTAGTGACGACCCTATCAAAAGCGCAGAAGAGTGCGGATGATAAAGTATTAAAAGAGCTGGCGGCGCACCCGCAGCAGGATGATTACCGCGTAAAACTGCTAAACGAATTAATTTTCTCTCATACCATCTCCCCAGAAGAAAAAGAAAAATATACCAGGGAAGCGCTTAGCATTTCTTTAAAAACGGGGAATGCCATAGGAAAAGGTATGGCACTTATGTCGTTGGCCCGGTGGAATTTATCCCGGGGCGATGAAAAAAAAGCGGATAGCCTCTTACAGCAGGCTGATTCCATCCGGAAGCTGGTAGCCGACCCTGAACTAACTGCCAGTGTACTATTTGTCGACGGTACCATAAAAATGACTTCAAATCCAAAAGCTGCGCTGGAGGCTTTCAAGCAGGCCGAAGAGGCTGTTACCAAAGCAAGTAACAAACGATTGTATCAATTTTTGCTGTTAGGTATCGAAGAAATTTATTCCACCTCT
Organism: Chitinophagaceae bacterium; assembly: GCA_035760665.1. Taxonomy (GTDB): domain Bacteria; phylum Bacteroidota; class Bacteroidia; order Chitinophagales; family Chitinophagaceae; genus DASTSN01. Next base: position 1,621 of record DASTSN010000014.1, read on the forward strand.
TTAAGTGACTATCCCTCGTCGATGCAGTATTGTCTTAAGCTGTTACAGGCAGCACAGGAAACGAATGACCTGTATTTTAAAATCATTGGATGGGCTGATATTGGCTCGATATATTTTTCTATAGGAAATCAAGCTGAGGCCTTGCGCTATTTTAAAATGGCAGAGGACGCCAATAAAAAATATGGCAATAAAAATTTGGAAAGCAGTTTACAAACCAGTATTGGCGAAGGCTATCGGCTCAGCGGAAAATACCCCGAAGCCATCGAGGCCTATAATTTATCAATACAATTACAAAATATCCCAGGCAATCAATATGTAAACGAGAGCAACCTGGCAGATGTGTATGTCCGTATGAATAAGCTGCCGCTGGCATTTGAATTTGCGTTCCGTTCCCTTACTATCGCAAAACCATATAATGATATCGCCGCTGTCTCCTGGATACAGAATATTCTTTCCCGCGCCTATCTTAAAAAGCAAATGGTTGACAGTGCCTTGTATTATGCCCGCAGCGGGTTTACCCTTGCTAAACAAGCCGGCACGATAGAATTTATGCGGGACAATGTACTGGCGCTGGCCAACGCTGCTGCCTTCAAAAAAGATTTTGAAAATGCATTTGACTATTATAAACAGTACGCGGCTTACAAGGACAGCATGACCGGCGCAGAAGTGCGCAACCGCACAGCCGTGCTGCAGATTAACAATGAAATCGAAAAAAAGGAGTTACAGATCAGCACGCTGAATCAACAAAAAAAATCACAGGAAACCCTGCTTTACAGCACACTGGCCGTGCTGGTTTTAATTGTTATTATGGTTTTTGTATTGCTCAGAAACAATCGTCAAAGGCGAAAGGCCAATAATTTATTGCAGCAACAGAAACAGGAGATCGATGAAAAAGCCAAAGAGCTTTCCCAACAGAAAGACAACCTGGAAAAGCTGGAAGAAATCGGCCACAAGATTACCTCATCCCTTTCGGTTGAAAATATTATCAGCACGGTGTATGCCAATGTAAACACCCTGATGGACGCGAGTGTATTTGGGATTGGTATTTATAATGATTCACTAAAAAGAATTGAATTTCCGGCCACGTATGAAAAAGGTAAGCCCTTACCCTTTTATACAAATTCGGTGGAAGACAAAAACCGGTTAGCGCCGGTATGCTTCACAGAGAACCGTGAGATCATCATGGGAGATCTTGCCGCAGAACACAAAAATTACATAGAAAGCGAACACGAAATATTAGTTGGTGAAGAACCCATGTCTGTTATCTTTTTGCCCTTAATCTCTAAGGGTAAAAAGCTGGGCGTAGTGACCGTGCAGAGTTTTAACAAAGATGCCTATACCGACTACCATTTATTCATGTTGCGCAATATTGCGATTTACACAGCGATAGCGCTGGAAAACGCCTCATCCTACCAGGAATTAATATCCACGCAATCACAATTGATACAATCCGAAAAGATGGCCAGCCTTGGAGAACTGACGGCAGGCATCGCCCATGAAATACAAAACCCGCTGAACTTCGTGAATAATTTTTCTGAAATAAACAAGGAAATGATTGATGAAGCCCGGGAAGAGATGAAGAAAGGCAACATGGAAGAATTAAGCACTATACTGAATGATATAAAAGAAAATTCAGAAAAAATCAATCACCACGGTAAGCGGGCTGATGCAATCGTCAAAGGGATGCTGCAACACAGCCGCAGCAGCAGCGGGCAGAAGGAGTTAACGGATATCAACGGTTTATGTGATGAATACTTGCGGTTAAGTTATCATGGTCTCCGGGCAAAGGATAAATCTTTCAATGCAACGTTTGAAACGGATTTTGATAAGAGTATAGGAAAAAT
>DASTSN010000015.1:0-40005 GCA_035760665.1 Chitinophagaceae bacterium
AACAATTTATCTTCTGCTGTTTGTTCTTCCTGCTTTGGAATTAGTTTGTTGGTTTCGGTTGAAGAAATGTTAAGAGCTGCGAAAAAATCTTCTATCTCTTCATCCGTCTGTAGAACATAAGCATGATAATAGGCTTCCACTTTTTTACAAATTATCAGAAGGTCGCCAACATTATCATCTGATAGATAAGGAAACCCTTTTCCAAATCGTGTAAGCCGGTATTCGTTTCTTGTACCAACGCCATAGTAGATGAACCTACTGGCGGTTTCAAAATCATCCTGCCATTTAATGGTTACAAACTTGTCTTTGTTTTCACCCTTAACACCGGGCTTGTCAAAGAATAGCTGCCAAGCGTTTTTGTGAATGTGAAAACCTGCCTGATGTCCACCTGTAGTTCCAGTGTCGTTTGGAGTAATAAATTTTGTGAAAACTAAATCAGATTGCTGTGCTGTTTGAATAACTGACGTTACTATGCTCTCCATTTGGGCTTAATAATACTTTTACTAATTGTTTTGCTACTGCTTGGATTAAAGGAACTGTAACGGAGTTGCCAAATTGCTTGTAAGCTTGGGTGTCCGAAACAGGAATTAAAAATTCATCAGGAAAACCTTGCAACCTTGCGCACTCTCTTGGTGTTAATCGTCTTGGGTTTTTTCCCTGTTGTGGTATCAAAACTTCTGAACCGTCTTTGTAATACCTGGCTGATAATGTTCTGGAAATTCCGTTAAGGTCGGTTAACCCAAAACCAAAGCCGTTACCTTTTGCTTTGTGCTTGTCTGCATAATCCTGAAGGTATTTCCAAAGGTGGTCTGTCAAAGTGTATTTTTTTTCAACGACAGTTTCCAAAATATCTTTGAATACCTTTTTCTTTTCAGGCATTTTAGGGAATTGAAAATCTTCTAACCCTTCGTAAATGTCTTCACGAAATCCAACTATTATGATACGTTCCCTGTGTTGTGGTACAAAATGTTTTCCGTTCAATACCTGTGCATGAACCGAATAGCCCAATTCTTTAAGGGTGTTTTCAATCACCATGAAAGTTTTGCCTTTATCATGGGAACGAAGGTTTTTTACGTTCTCGAGCATAAAAGCTTTTGGCTTTTTTTGCTTTAATATTCTGGCTATGTCAAAAAACAGTGTCCCCTGTGTTTCGTCTAAAAATCCATGGGCTTTACCCAAAGCATTTTTCTTTGAAACTCCTGCAATAGAAAAAGGCTGGCAGGGAAATCCTGCTAACAAAATGTCGTGGTCCGGAATTTCTGTTTCCCTGATTTTTGTAATGTCGCCAAATGGAACTTCGCCGAAATTGGCTTCGTAAGTTCTTTTTGCCTGGTCATTCCATTCACTTGTAAAAACACATTTGCCACCTAGGTTTTGATAAGCAAGCCTGATGCCACCAATGCCTGCAAATAAATCAATGAATTTAAATTTAGGATTTGGTGGTGGAGGAAAAGGAATATCCCATTTGATTGGTAAGTAATATTGAAAGTCTGGCTCTTCAATGATGCTTAATTTCTTATGCAAGTCAGCGAGGTATTGTTTTGCTGATGGTTTGAAGTATTCCGAAACACCGTTTTCGTGGTTTTGGAAATAATGAGTTAGGTGAGCAAGACCTTCGCCGGTCTTCTTGTCCACCTCTAACTTGAGCTTTTTCTTAATGTCTGAATATTTTACCGGCATAACTGTCTAATAGTTTGTTCTATTTTCTCAATGCAAGATGCTAAATTTTTTCGTATTTCCTGTGACCAAAAGCGTAAGACTGTCCACCCATTTTCCACCAAAGTTTGATTTACAAGCTGGTCTCGCCGCATATTGCCTTCAATTTTACTCCACCAAAACTCACGATTGGTCTTAATACGGTGCTTTTCGGTCTCCCAATTGTAACCATGGAAATATTCTCCGTCAACAAAAATGGCAAGCTTGTATTTGACAAATGTCAGGTCAGGATTGCCAAAAACTTTTTTATTGTTTTTGCGGTAACGGTGTCCACGTGCCCAAAGAGCCTGGGCTAAAGTCACTTCGGCTTTTGTTGCTTTGTTTTTGATAGCCTGCATGTTTCGCCGCCGCTGTTCAGGTGTCAAGACGTCCATGTCAACAAAGGTAAGACTGTGGCTAAAGATGCGTTAGCAAAATTCGCCTCTTGGGCTGGTTGGCTTTGTGTGCCTATCCATGTGCCGCAATGTGCGTTGGTGTCTGTCAGCACATTAAGCTTGGCGAAATTTTGTTTTTAGGATTGCCCTATTCCCCGCCGTGTCTGCTATTGGGTTTGGGTAAAGGAAAGCGACACGGTGTTTACGCTTTTCACTACGTCAGATCAACATCTTCTAAACATTGATACCCTATACCCTCCTATATACCTTGCTCCCCGGTATGATACTATTTTTGTTAATCGACGACCTGTCCACCCCACTCACAAAGCTTCGCTGTGAGACAGGTCTATGAAGTTCGATGAAGTGTAAGAAGACACGGCAGGGAAGGAAAGTATTGATGTATTATATGTTCCATATTGTTAGCCACTTCCCAACAGGCCCTGGCAATAACAGAACAGCACTCCCGTGAGATTACAAGCTGAGCCCCTACAAATTATGCTTTATTTCCTAAAAATCAACCCATTACTGCCGGGGCTGCCACGCCCCGCGTTTGCTGCGCATCACGCCATATATATAATATAGCATACTTGGCGGCGGGCAGCCGGTACAGGGGCAGCAGGCCGGGTGGGTTGTAAAAGGCTGGTTCACAGTCGCCTAAGGAGGCAGCTCCCCCGCTGGCGGTTTGCTTTCCTTCATGCAATGATGGCTATCTTTCATTCAATGATAGCCTTCTTTCATTCAATGATGGCTATCCTTCATTCAATGATGGTCATCTTTCATTCAATGATGGCTATCTTTCATTCAATGATGGCTATCTTTCGTTCAATGATGGCCATCTTTCGTTCAATGATGACCTTCTTTCATTCATGAATGACGCAAGTTTGCGCAAAAAACCTCCGTTTTACGGCAAAAACAGGCAGCTTCAGCAGCAAAAGCTTTGTTTTTCAGGGTAATACACTGTACTATTTTTTCACGTATGTGAGCTGGCACAACGGCTGCAGGGCCTTTGCCCGTTGCAACAGCCACAAGCAGCCACCAGTTGCGGGAAAAATTTTTTTAAAATTATTTTTTAATGCTGTGCAGCCCTTAGGCACTGGTTTTCAGGGCGCAGTCCGCCGCCGTTGGCCACAGCCTGCTACCAGTTGCTACCGCCGGGCAATAAATGCCGCCGCCGGGCAGTTTTTATTATTGGTATACCACAGCCGGGATGCATACCGGCTGCACCGTTAGTTGATCCGTATCCGCACCTTGTTGGGCAGCCTTGCCGGCCACAAGACCACTTAACCAGGCAGTAAATCCGGCTACAAGCCGGGATTGTTAATCTTTCAAACATTATCGTATGAAAATTGCTAAAATTAAAACCAGTTTTGCCACATACACTGATGCGCAGGTAGTATTACAGGCGCAAAACATTGTGGCAGGGCTTACGGGCAATGCCAGTTTTCCCACACCCGAACCCACGCTGGAAACCGTCAGCACCGCCATTACGGCGTTTACCGATGCGCTGGAGGCAGCACGGGAGGGTAGCCGCACCCTCATCACCATTAAAAACACCCGCCGGGCCGAGCTGGAGGCGCTGCTGCGCACCCTGGGGGCCTACGTAACCCTGGCCGCCAATGGCGACAAGGCAAAGCTGCAGAGCAGCCTGTTTCCGCTGGCCAAAGACGGGGAACCCACACCACCCATTGCCGCGCCGCAAAACCTGGAAGTAACCAGTGGCGCCAACAGTGGCGAGATGCTGGTGCGGGTAAAGGCGGTGCGGGGCGCCAAGTCGTACACACACCAATACAGCCCCGATCCGCTGACGGCGGACAGCGTATGGGTGAGCGCCATGAGCAGCAACCGGGAGTTTACTTTTACCAGCCTGGAGCCGGGCAAAAAGTACTGGTTTCGGGTGGCCGCCGTAGGCACCCGCGACCAGGTGATGTTCAGCTCCTCGCTGGCCAGTATTGTTCAATAGATAAAGGGTTTAAAAACAGCCTATGCCGATGGGGTACAACGGCAGTATGGCCAAACCGTTGATGAGATCGCATCAACGGTTTTTTTATTTCACAGAAGCCCGGGCGGCATTTTACTGCTCATCCATCACTCCCCAGCCTGCGAAGATGTTGCAGCTAGCTGGGGTAAACGGCCAACTCTTTCTCCGACGAGTCTCACCCCGGGCCATGTGTGATGGCCATGGACTCGGCGGTAAATTAATTCTCTCTCTCGATTACTGCACCATGTGCGCTGTGTATCTCCGTGCTCTCCGTGGATTATGATAATTGAAGACCTAGCATGAATTTCTTTGCTCTTGATCAATACAGCCATCTAACCATGTTATCTATGCCCTCTGTGTTCGCTGTGGTTAAATCTCTTCACACAACAGCTTAGCCCTGCTTTCCCTGATGATTACTCAAAAACGAAAGGCGATGAGCCTTGCCTTATTCCGCCCAGGACATGACATAATCTTTGTTTTCGATAGCCAGCGCCTGCTTTGTCAGCATTAAGGGGTGAAAGGTATCCACCATCACAGCCAGTTCCTTGGTTTCTTTCGCGCCAATGCTTTTTTCCACGGCGCCAGGATGCGGACCGTGCGGGATGCCAGCTGGATGCAGCGTGATCATGCCGCGGGTGACATGTTTGCGGCTCATAAAATCGCCATCCACGTAATAAAGCACTTCGTCGCTGTCGATATTACTGTGGTTGTAAGGAGCCGGGATGGCCTGCGGGTGGTAATCAAACAGCCGCGGCACAAAGGAGCAGACAACAAAATTGTTGGCTTCAAAGGTTTGGTGCACGGGAGGGGGTTGGTGCACCCGCCCGGTAATGGGTTCAAAATCGTGAATGGAAAAGGCAAAAGGATAACAGCAGCCGTCCCAGCCCACTACGTCAAAGGGATGCGTGCCGTAGTGCAGGCCATAAAGCATACCTTTCTTTTTGGCTTTGATCAGGAAATCGCCTTTTTCGTCATAGGCAGGCAGGTTCTGCGGCGGCCGGATGTCCCGCTCGCAATAAGGCGAATGCTCAAGCAGCTGCCCGTTGCGCCCAACATACTTTTTGGGAAATCGGATAGGACTGAACGATTCCACGATAAACAGGCGGTTCTGCGGCCCGGCAAATTCTATCTGGTAAATGGTGCCCCGTGGTATCACCAGGTAATCACCATAGCCAAAGGGCAGCTCGCCATACATCGTGCGCAGCACACCCTGCCCCTCGTGCACAAAGATCAGTTCATCAGCATCGGTATTTTTGTAAAAATAATCCTGCATGCTTGCCTGCGGCGCCGCCAGCACAATATGGCAGTCATTATTCACCAGCACCGGTACGCGGCTTGCCAGGTAATCGGCAGCCGGGGCAACCCGGAATCCTTCAAAACTGCGGTGCTGCAGCATTTTTTCCTCAGCAATCTCCGGAGCCATACTGTGCGACGGTTCGGTTTGAATAATTTGCGTGGGCGGGTGGTAATGATACAACAAGGAATAATCGTTGGAAAATCCTTCGGTCGAAAACAACTGCTCGGCATACAGACCACCATCGGGTTTTCGGAACTGCGTATGCCGCTTATGCGGGATGGAACCAAGTGTGTAATAGTGGGGCATAACGGGAAATGTTTTATGTTGTACAGGAAAATTGATCGGGAAAATCATATGTTATTGCACAGCCGGGGCAGGAAATGAAAGGAGGATGATCATGTCACGTACCTTATTCATCCCTCCCGGTAACCGGGTTGTGGAGCAGGCCTTCACTACACCCTGCAAAAGCCGGCAACCGGCTTTTCGTGATAGTTCCAGGGTGGCCAGCAGGAAAATGTATTTCCATTTTCGTTTATCAATCCAATATGTAAAGTTTCTGAAAAATGGCATAAACAAATGTAAGAAATTGGCAGATAGCTACCGGCATCCCGTGCCGGCCGGCGAATAGCCTATCTTTACCAAATGCAATTGCACACAGCTGGATTGGTACTGATCAAAGACCGGAAACTTTTACTGGCGTACAGCAACAATAAACAATGCTATTACCTGCCGGGGGGCAAAATAGACAAAGGAGAAACTGCGATGGCGGCCCTGTGCCGGGAAATAGCCGAAGAATTGTGCCTGCAGCTGCAACCGGACGACCTGCAGTATTATACGCATATCACCGCACCGGCTTTTGGGGAACGGGAAGGCACTACCATGGAACAGGAATGCTTTTTTACCCGCACCAACAAAGAACCGCAGGCGGCGGGTGAGATTGGCCGGCTGCACTATTTTACACTGGAAGAATACCTGCAGCAACCTGTTACTGCGCCGGGTGCACTGATGATACTGCAATTGTTAAAAAAAGAGGGCTGCATTGATTGAGTTGATTGATAAAAATGACATGTCACGATCACAACGGGGCAACCCGGCTTTATACATTTGAATAAGAAAAGACCATGACCCGCATAGGATTAATAGCAGATACCCACGGACACCTGGAAGAGTCTGTATTCACGCACTTTAAAAACTGCGATGAGATCTGGCATGCCGGCGACTTTGGACCAGCCGTAGCGCCGGCACTACAATCCTTTAAACCGCTGAAAGGCGTATATGGGAATATTGATGACCAGGCCATACGATCACAGTTTCCTGAACAGCTGGTTTTTATGTGCGAGGAGGTGAAAGTATTGATGCGGCATATCGGTGGGGCGCCGCCAAAATACAATCCGGAAACAAGGCAGGCGCTTTTACAAGAGCATCCACAGCTCTTCATCAGCGGGCATTCGCATATTCTAAAAATTATATACGACGAAAAAATGAATTGCCTCCACATGAACCCCGGCGCTGCCGGCAAACAGGGCTGGCACAAAATGAAAACACTGATCCGCTTTGTGATTGACGGGAACGATATTCAACAGTGCGAAGTGATAGAATTAGGCAAACGATAGTGGCAAGCTTTCATCCGTTTTATGCTTTTGAATTGGAATTATTTTACCGGTTGTCCAATAAAGGCAACTAAATCAGCGTTTTGCCTGTCTGTAAGAAGCAGGTGAACTTTTATATTTTTGCCGTATGCAAACAGACAGGAGAACATGGCTGAAACAAACTGCCCTGGTGCTGGCAGCTCTGGGATGGAGGCAATCAGGTTTTGCCGGCGGGGAAGCACCACCAATAGTGAACACAGACGGTAATGCCATCCTGCTAAATAGCAATGAGAATGCCTACGGCCCATCTCCCGCTGCCCGCAGGGCCATTCTGGTAAATTATTTACTCAGCAACCGCTACCCGGATGACCTGATTACGCCCCTGGTCAACAAAATCGCAGCGCAATGGTCGGTGGCCGGGGAAAATATTTTACTGGGCGCCGGTGCTTCAGAGATTATTGGGCTAGGCCTGTTACTGGCTTCGCTGCAAAACAGGCAACTGCTGACTGCCGATCCCAGCTATAATGTATGGGAACGGCAGGCAAAGGCACTGGGCTTCCAGTTCAACAAAGTACCGCTGAACAGCAGCTTTAACCTTGATCTGGACAAAATGCTGGCTGCATATTATCAAAATAAGCCTTCTTTTATTTATATCTGCAATCCAAACAATCCTACAGGTACTTTCACACACCCGGAAGTGATCAAAAGTTTTACCCAGGAAGTTTCAAAAGACAGCCTCGTCTTTATCGATGAAGCCTATACCGAATATGCCGGGCTCCCGTCACTGGCAACTTATGCGGTAACAAACCCGAATGTGATTGTGGCAAAAACCTTTTCTAAAATATACGGCCTGGCCGGCGCTCGTGTGGGGTATGCGATTGCTCATCCCGCCACCATTCAAAAACTGGGAAATCTTCAGCCCTGGCCCAACGCTAATGTAAGCGTTGTATCTGCGGCAGCTGCCACCGGTGCATTGAACGATGCCTCCTTCGTGCAGGACTGCAAACAAAAATGCGAACTGGCAAGAACCATGTGCTATACGGTGCTCGACCGCCTTAAACTTACCTATATCCCTTCCTCCACCAATTTCATTTTGTTCAATATCGATTCAGTCAAGGCAAACCTGGTGGAGCAGCTCGGGCAACGAAAGATTTACGTACAGCAACGGGAACATTTTGGCGGCAAATGGTGCCGCGTATCCATGGGAACAGTTGACGAGATGCTGCAATTCAACAACGCCCTGGAGGAAATTGTAACACAAAAGAGTTTTTAATGCCCGGCAAACCGGTAACTCAAAACCAGCCCCTGCCTGCGCCTACCACTCTGAAGGGCCAGGGAATAGACACCAGGATGATCAGCAGGGCCAGCCCGAAAAATACAAGGGTTCTTTTATGCTTCACGTTATCGGGGAGATTTTTCTTCGCATAGCCCTTGCCGATATGCACTAAAATGATGGCCAGGAGCATGCCGGCCATATGCTCCACAGCAAAGAAGCGGGCAACAGGATCTTTCATCACTTCTGCAAAACCTCTTGTTTTAATGCTGATCAGGCCCCAGGTATCGCCAAAAGCCCACTGGTAAAGGCCTACCAGCAAAGTGATATCGCAGGCGATCATCGCAAAAAGACCGAGTTTTTTATCTGTTTGGTTGAAAGGCCTGCTGCCGGCAGCCAGGCTGCGCAAAACAATGATGACCAGTAAGAGTAAAATAACCCAACGTAAAAAACTGTGCAGGTGTAACAAGCCTGTATACATAATCAAGTAATTTAGGACAAATCTAAACCCTCCACGGCAGAATTGAAAATTATTTAGCCCCGATAGAGCGTATATCGGCCACACAGCTTGAATCCAGCGCAGGAATCACGCGGTCGTAAGCCCAGGTTTGCGAAACAAAATAACCATCGGTGGCACCAAAGTACATCAGGCAATCCTCGTTTTTGCAATGGTGCCCATAGCCCGGATCAATATGATCGTGCTGCATCGGGGCGCCCTGGTCTACTAACCCTAATAAATGACCGAAAACATGCTCCAGCGCTGTGGCTTCCACCACCGACCTGGCATTTGTATTGTTCAAGTCATAATCAGCAATACACTGGCCAAATAAGACAACGGACGTATTGCGGTATGCCGTCGCCAGAATCAGGCTGTCATCGGTATAATAGCCATTGGTCACCAGCACATACACGGCCAGTTGATTTCCTTTTGTAAAAACGGTCCTGTTTCTGTCTTCAATGCCTTTGATGCCATCCAGGGTAAAGAGCGAGTCGGAGGGCAACACCTGGGAACTGCTGATGCTGATGCCACCCGGTTTATGGATATACTTATTCAGGGTGGCTTTTAAATGATTAAGGGTCGTTGCCTGTAATGCTGCGCCGGGCATATATTGCACTTCTACAGCCAGGGACTGATAAAGGGTATCCGTTAGCAAATCGCGGGCAGAGGCACCAACCGGTAAATCGTGCCGGTAAGTACCGTTATTATTGGTAAAGTTGTTCGTGTCTTTCTGGCAGGAAGTAATCCAGCACAACAAAAGAACCAACCCGGAACCAAAAATCCCTTTTTTTGAATGTAGCATTTTCATAAGACATGACAATTTACAAAACCTGAACGTTGTTTTTCAAAAGAATATTATTTACCGCCAATGGCCCGGAGATCTGCCACGCATGCTGAATCGAGCACAGGTATCCGGGTAAGCTGGCTGCCGCCCTGCGAAAGGTAGTAGCCGTCATTGGCTTCGTAATACATCAGGCAATCCGGGTTACTGCAATGATTGCTGTGATTGGTATCCCGGTGGTTACGGATCATCGGCGCGCCTTCATCCACCAGGCCCATCAGGTGCCCGAATTCATGCTCCAATACTGTTGCTTCCAGTTCGGGCACAGGCGTCTGACTGTTAGCTGCATCCAGTCGTACACTTTTGCCAAACATCACAATGGAAGTATTGCGGTAAGCCGCCCCCAGCACAAGACTATCATCAGCATAAAACCCGTCCAAACACAACACATAAATTGCGAGGGTATCGCCTTTTGTAAAAGTGGTCCTGTTTCTATCTTCAATGCCTTTGATACCAGCCAGTGAAAAAAGGTCATCTGATGGCTGTATTTGTTTGGCTGTTACTGAGATGCCCCCCGGCTTATTTATATGGCAGTTCAGCATACCTTCCAGGCTATCAATCGTACTGGCAGCCGGTAAATAATTACCGATATACTGCATCTCAATCACCAGCGACTTGTAATATTTATCGCTTACCAGGTCGCGGCAGGAGGCACCCACATGCAGATCGTGCCGGTACGTGGTATTGGCATGCTGAAAAACAGTGGCGTCTTTTTGGCATGCTACAGTAAAAACTGTTATCAAAATCACTACTACTTGCCTAGTGGTCACGGGGTATGATTGATATAGTTCGGAATGTCCTGAATACCCAAATATTATTCCAATAAAGTAAAAAAGAGCAAAAAAAGAATACAAGCCGCTTTACACGGCTATTTTACCTGCACTTCGTCTTTATTCCTTTGAAAACGGGAAAGCAAGGCAGCTTATTTCACCCAATCAGCAATAAATATATTGGTTTCGTGTGTGCCGCCATTGTTGCGGTTGCTACAGAAAATCAGCCGTTTGCCATCTGGCGAAAACATGGGGAAGGCATCAAATATTTTTTCGTGTGTAATTTTTTCCAGGTTGCTGCCGTCTTCATCAATAGAATACAGGTTGAACGGGAACCCGCGTTTGTATTCCTGGTTGGAAGCGAATATGATATGTTTGCTGTCTGGGAAAAAAGAAGGCGCCCAGTTGGCCTGTCCAAAATGGGTGACCTGGTGCTGATTGCTGCCGTCGGCATTGGCCACAAATATTTCCATATTAGTGGGTGCCACCAGGTTATCAGCCAGCAGTTCTTTATATTCTTTTATTTCTTCCGGAGTTTGCGGCCTTGATGCCCGCCAGATAATTTTTTTTCCGTCGGGACTGAACCAGGCGCCGCCATCGTAACCAAGGGTATGTGTTATCCGCTTTTCTTTACCTGTCGCCAGGTTCATAATGTATAAATCTATATCCCCGTCTTTATCACTGGTATAAATCATCTCTTTGCCATCAGGCGATAAAGTAGCTTCCGCATCATACCCTTTTGAATGGGTGAGTTGTTTGACAATCTTTCCATCCAGGTCGGCCATAAAAATATCATAAGTATCGTATAACGGCCATATGTACTTGTTGCCATACTTTTTCCTGTCGGGTACCGGCGGGCAGGTATCTGCACCCAGGTGTGTAGAGGCATAGATTATGTGTTTGCCGTCTTTGGTAAAAAAACCACAGGTAGTACGCCCCTTGCCGGTGCTCACCATTTTATATTCAAATTTGTCGCCGGGCTTCTCCGGCACCTTGCCGACAAAAATCTGGTCGCATGGCAGGCCTTCCTTAGCATTGGTTCGCTGAAAGATAATGTACTTGCCGTCATAACTCCAGTAAGCTTCCGCATTATCACCACCAAATGTTAGCTGCTGCACATTCCGGAAATGAGTTTCTTCGGGGTATTGCAGCGTGTCGCCAGCTGCCGGCGCATTACCGCCAATTACGGTTGTTCCGGAAGTAATTGACTTTTGAAAAACTACTGTGGCCACAGCAAAGGCGGACAGTGATAAGAATAAAATGATGTTTCGCATGCCTGTTATTTTAATCCAACGGTTACAGTCGGGTATGGCGAACAGCAAAGATATTTTTGTTAAAAAAAATCCCTGTCAGCATTCTGTCATACTTACTGAACAGTAAAATCGGTTAGTTTTGAAATATGAACCGGATTTCAAAAATAGCCTTCCTGCCGCTCATCGCCGCCAGCTTTTTGCTGAATAGCTGCAGTAACGGGCCGGCAGAACAATCGTCCTACGCCGATATTCTTTCCCAGCCCCCGTATGCAGGCCTTACAGACAGCATACGCCATAACAAGAAAGATCCGCAACTTTACTTTCGCCGGGCGCAGCAACTGAAAAAAAACAACCTGCCGGAACCGGCTCTTGCTGATTTTGAAAAAGCCTGGTCGCTGCAACCTGCCGAAGAATATGCTGCCAATATCAGCAACCTCCTGCTGGATAAGCAACCGGATTCTGCTATTTCGTTTATTCATGCAGCCTTACAAAAAATTCCTAACAGTATTTTTCTTCAGCTGGATCTTGCCCGTGCTTACATGGCCCTCAATAAAAATAACGAAGCACTGACTGTGTGCAATGCGATCACTGCAAAATATCCCAACCAGGTGGATGCCCTGATGATGAAATCTGACTTGCTGAATGCCCAAAAAGATACGGCGGGCTCCATCAACGCCCTGGAACAAGCCTACCAACTGGCACCCTTTGATGTGGAACTGAATTATGATCTCGCCTTTGCCTATGCGCAGGACAAAAATCCCCGTGTGCTTAGTCTTTGCGACTCCTTAATCCTGAAAGATTCGCTGGGCAATCATGCTGAACCCTATTATTTCAAAGGCGTTTATTATGCCAATATTCATGATGAACAAAAGGCACTTGATTTGTTTACCCAAGCCATCAGTCACGATTATAATTTTCTCGATGCCTACCTGGATAAAGGAAGAATTCTTTTTCGCCAGCAAAAAAATACAGCTGCCCTGAAGGTATTTCAGCTGGCCGCCACCATCTCACCGGCTTATGCTGATGCTTACTACTGGATGGGTAAATGCCAGGAAGCGTTGGGACAAAAGGCGGAGGCCAAAACCAATTACCTGCGTGCCTGGGGCTTTGATAAATCACTCACCGAAGCAAAAGCAGCAGCTGACCGCTTATAACTGGCACAGCAAAAAGCTACGCCCAAACGGGTGAACTTAATTAACTTGCGCCCAACGAAAAAAAGAATTTATGGCGCTCATTGCACCCTCCTTACTCTCTGCCAATTTCCTGCAATTGGGAAACGACTGTAAAATGCTTGATGAAAGTGAAGCAGACTGGTTTCATTTAGATGTCATGGACGGACGCTTTGTGCCCAATATCAGTTTTGGTCCCATGATCATTGAGTTTATCCGTAAAACAACAAGTAAATTTTGCGATGTACACCTAATGATTCTGGAGCCCGAGAAATATGCCGAGCAGTTTAAAAAAGCAGGCGCCGATCAGCTTTCTGTACACATTGAAGCTTGCCCACACCTGCACCGCAATATCCAGCAAATAAAATCGCTGGGGATGAAAGCAGGCGTTGCCATCAACCCGCACACGCCGGTATCACAGCTAACTGATATTTTACAGGATATTGACACGGTTTGCATGATGAGTGTGAATCCCGGTTTCGGTGCTCAGCAATTCATCCCGCATACGCTATCAAAAATCCAGGAACTCAGGCGTATGATTGATGACTGGAACCTGCCTGTAAAAATTGAGGTGGATGGGGGCGTGACTCTGGAAAATGCCGCCGATATTATTGCTGCCGGCGCCGATGTGCTGGTAGCGGGCAATACGGTATTTAAATCCGGTGATCCCAGGGCCACCATTGCGGCCCTGAAAAAAATCTGAGAGTATCGCGGCATTCAGGTTTTGTAAAAACAATTTGTATCTTGATGCCGATTCTCTTATGAAAAAACTAACCCACCGTATATTTCTTTCACTGAGCCTGCTGCTGCTTTGCACTACGGTTTTTTCCCAAAAAAAATCAGCGTACGTATCCGGAAAGATTCTCGATGAAAACGAACATCCCCTGCCCGGGGTTTCGGTGGTAATTTTAGGCCGGCAAACCGGTATCAGCACTAACGATTCAGGCTATTTTCGGGTGAAAGTGCCGGCAGAAAGGGCTTTTGCCCTGGTGTTTTCATACACAGGCTACAAAACAGAACAAAAGAATTTTTTGTTGAATGAAAACGAGCAGGAAACGCTGACCCTGCGGCTGGAACCATCCAGCCGTGTTCTGTCTGAAGTAGTGGTAACTGACCAGCGTGACCGGCGGGAAGCAGGGCTGATCAAAATCAATCCTAAAAACGTCCTGAACCTGCCATCGCCAGTTATGGGTGTGGAAAGCCTGATTAAAGTATTTGTAGGATCCAATAATGAACTGACCTCACAATATGCCGTTCGGGGTGGCAACTATGATGAGAACCTGATATATGTAAACGACTTTGAAGTCTTCCGGCCTTACCTGGTCAATAACGCCCAGCAGGAAGGCCTCAGTTTTATTAACCCGGAATTGGTACGCAATATTAATTTCTACAACGGGGGTTTCCAGGCACGCTATGGCGATAAAATGAGCAGCGTGCTGGATGTGCAATACAAAAAGCCGCAAACGAACGGGGGATCCGCTTATGTAAGTTTACTGGAGCAGGGGCTTCACCTGGAAGGGGTAGCCGCAAAGCATAAACTCAGTTACCTGGTAGGCGCCCGCAGCCGTACCAACCGGAATATCCTGAGCCGGCAGGAAACACAGGGAAACTATGTACCCTCCTCCGCCGACGTACAGGCTTTCATCAGTTACCAGTTTACCCCCAAATGGCAGGCTGAGTTTCTGGGCAATCTTTCCGCAACAAAATTTTCGCTGGTACCGCAATATAGTCAGCTGACCTCGTCTATTTTTTCTCCCTTCTTTTCTGCCAACCTTGGCCTTGATATTTATTTTAATGGCCAGGAAAAAGACCAGTACGGCACCAATATGCTGGGCATATCTGCCACTAACCAGGTTACCAAACAATTGAAATTAAAATGGCTGGTATCGCGTTTTGAAGACAATGAACAGGAAAACGAGGATATCACGGGCGCCTATTTATTTGGCGAACGGGATTTTGACAAAAGTAAGCCCACTTTTGGCCTGATCATTAACCCGCTGGGGGCCGGAATAAATCAAAACTATGCACGCAACAAGCTCAATATTGTAGACTGGAATATCTCACACAAAGGCACGTTCGATAAAGGTAAACAGGTTTACCTTTGGGGCATCAGCCTGGACCGAACGCTGATCACTGATAAACTCAACGAATGGGAATACCAAGATTCAGCGGGGTATTCGTTACCTTACAATCCTGCGATTTTACAGTTAAACAATGTGCTCAAATCCAGGGCCGACCTGCAGGTCAATAAGCTATCCGGTTACGTGCAGGACAATTTTGCATTCGGCGATACAGCCAACGCATTTACCCTGCAGGCAGGATTGCGGTACAATTATAACTCGCTGAATCAGGAATTTTTTGTTTCGCCCAGGGTAGGTGCCAGCTGGAAACCCCGCTGGAAGCGGGATATTATTTTCCGGGCTGCAGCAGGCTCGTACAATCAGCCGCCCTTTTACCGGGAATTGAGAAAGTATGACGGCTCGCTGAACACGGCTTTGAAATCACAAAAAAGCTGGCAGGTCACAGCAGGGTTTGATTATAATTTTTCCGGCTGGGGCCGCCCCATGCGGCTGACCACGGAAACCTATTACAAATACATGACGGATGTGGATCCCTACGATATTGACAATGTACGTATCCGTTACTTCGGTAATAATAACGCGAGAGCCTATGCGGCAGGTTTGGAAATGCGCTTATTCGGCGAGCTGGTAAAAGATGCAGAAAGCTGGGTAAGCCTTGGCCTGATGCGTACCCGCGAAAACCTCGA
Source organism: Chitinophagaceae bacterium (assembly GCA_035760665.1). Classification (GTDB taxonomy): domain Bacteria; phylum Bacteroidota; class Bacteroidia; order Chitinophagales; family Chitinophagaceae; genus DASTSN01. The sequence goes on from DASTSN010000015.1 coordinate 15,527, forward strand.
CGGTGATTTTTACAAGGTGTATACGCTGGATTCCCTGAATCAGCCGGTAGATAGCAGCACCGTGGAAGGCGGCTGGTTCCGGCGCCCGACAGACCGGACGATCACATTCGGCCTGTTTTTCCAGGACTACCTGTCGACAAATAAAAATTTCAAAGTATATGTCAACGGCCTCTACGGCAGCAACCTGCCGTATAATATTCCCGGCAGTGTTAAATACCGCAACGCCCTGATCATACCGCCATACATACGGGTTGATATTGGATTCAGTGCGCTGCTGCTGGATGCCGAACGCAGTAACCGGCGCAGCCACAGCCCATTCCGCAACTTCGACAATATCTGGGCAACATTGGAAGTTTTCAACCTGATTGACCGAGACAACACGATTTCTTATATGCTGGTTAAAGACTTTTCCAATACTGTGTACACTATTCCTAACCGGCTTACTCCCAGGCTGCTGAATTTTAAAATCATTGCCCGCTGGTAATCTTTTCTAACCGGCATGTTGCTGCAGGCTATTTTACAGGATATCAATTTTTCCTGCAGACCAAGTAGACAGGACAAGCTAATACCAAGAACATTTTATCAGTTTTATTACATTAAAGAATATTTATACCTGAAAATTTCTGTTCACACTTGTGAATAAGTAACTTTGGTAAACACTGATTTTTATCAGTTAATTTGAAGAAGGTTGTTTATCCTTGCTGCTGAACAACCAGCGTGAAAATCACCCGGTGAATACGATCGTTTTTTACCAGTACCCTGCACCGGGATTGTGAAATTAAAAACTGAAGTGCATTGACAGACACGATCATCAACCTCGAAACCGTTAACCCTATTGAGTTTTTCGGCGTAAATAACGGAAAACTTGATATCCTGAAAAAGAAATTCCCGCTCCTGAAAATCCTCTCCCGGGGCACACAATTAAAACTGAGCGGCGCTCCTGAACAAGTAGAAAATGCCAAAGAAAAAATAGAGCTCATTGTGCAGTACCTGGAACGTAATGGGCACATGAGCGAAAACTATTTCGAGCAAATTCTTGGTGGCGATGATGCCGAAAGCGTTGACCATTTTGTTGAGCGTAACCCGAACGATATACTGGTTTTTGGACCAAACGGAAAAACAGTCAGAGCCCGGACCGCTAACCAGAAACGACTGGTGCAAGTGGCTGAGCGTAACGACATCGTGTTTGCTGTAGGCCCGGCCGGTACAGGTAAAACGTATACTGCCGTAGCGCTGGCCGTAAGGGCATTAAAAAATAAACAGGTCAAAAAAATTATCCTCACCCGGCCGGCTGTGGAAGCCGGCGAAAGCCTGGGTTTTTTACCCGGTGATTTGAAAGAAAAGATTGATCCTTACCTTCGGCCCTTGTATGATGCGCTGGACGATATGATCCCAGCGGACAAACTGGGTTATTACATGAGCACCCGGACTATTGAAATTGCCCCACTGGCCTACATGCGCGGCCGTACGCTGGATAATGCCTTTATTATACTGGATGAAGCCCAAAACGCCACCGACCTTCAATTGAAAATGTTCCTGACTCGTATCGGCGCCAATGCAAAAGCCATTATTACCGGCGACCTTACGCAGGTTGATTTACCGCGTAACCAGAAAAGCGGACTGCAAACCGCTAGCAGGATTTTAAAAAATATTGATGGTATAGCACATATAGAACTCGATGAAGAGGATGTGGTGCGTCACAGGCTGGTGAAAGCGATTCTGCGGGCTTACGAAAAAGAACGCAAAGAAGAAGAGCCCAAAGAAATCAGGCTGAATAAAGACAAATCCTGAGGGTAGCTGCCAAAGATTTATTAGCTTGCAGGAATGAAACAGCATGTAAAAATCGTTGCTTCATTCCTGCTTTTATTTTCAGCAGCCTGCAACAATCCTGATGCGGAGGTAAAACAATCAGAGAACGATATTGACGCAGCCAGGAACTTCATCAGGGCGGCGCTGGACGGTAAATTCAAAGAAGCCCGAACATTCCTTTTCACAGACTCGGTCAACAACCAGTATTTAGATGCAGCCGAGCGCAACTATCAGAAACTGGATCCTGATACTAAACGAAGTTACCGGGAAGCATCCATCAACATACACAATGTAAGCCCCGTGAATGATTCCACAACAGTGGTGATTTATTCCAATTCTTATAAAAACGATCACGATACATTGCGTGTAGTACGAAAAAATGCTCAATGGCTGGTTGACCTGAAATATTTATTTCAGCACGATACGGATACCAGCCAGCAGTTTACTTTACAGAAAGACACACTTAAATGATAAGAACCCTGCTTTTGATTGGCCTTGGCGGCGGCCTGGGCAGTATTCTGCGTTATTTTTGTCAAAAATGGATTTACCAGTTATATCCGCATCCGTTCCCCTGGGGCACTTTTCTGGTAAATGTGGCCGGTTGTTTCCTGATCGGTTTGTTTTATGCGGCTTCTGAAAAGAGTGTGATTTTCACGGCAGACTGGCGCCTGTTGCTAACCACCGGCTTTTGCGGTGGCTTTACCACGTTTTCCACCTTTGCCTATGAAAACATGACCTTGCTGCGCAACGGAGATATTGGTTATTTTTTTCTTTACAGCATTGGCAGTTTTGCCGCAGGTATTGCAGCTGTATTTGCGGGAATTGCCCTCGTAAAACTTATGTAATATGGAATTACAGGGACAATCGAAATTACTGCGCATTTTCACAGGTGAAAGCGACAAAATCGGTCACCAGTTATTATACGAAGCGATATTAGTAGCGGCCCGGGAAAAAGGAATGGCCGGCGCCACCGTGCTCAAAGGCGTTATGTCTTTTGGCGCCAGCAGCCGCATTCATGTTGCCCGGCTCATTGAGATATCGGAAGATTTACCGGTTGTAATAGAAATTGTTGATACGGCTGAGAAAATTGATGCCTTTCTCCCTACAGTAAGTGCGTTGTTTAATCAATGCGGCAGAGGCGGTTTAATCACGCTTGAAAAAGTAGAGGTCCTGTATTATAAACCTAAAAAATGAATAACGATGCTGACGGTAAAACATCCCTGGCACGGTATAAGCCCCGGCGACGGCGCCCCCAGGATTGTCAATGCAATTATTGAAATACCGCAGGGATCGCGGGCCAAGTATGAAATAGATAAAGACAGCGGCCTGCTGAAACTAGACCGCGTGATTTATTCATCTTTTTACTATCCTACCAATTACGGATTTATTCCGCAAACTTTTGGTGATGATAAAGACCCGCTGGACATTTTAGTGATCACTACAATACCGGTTCAGGCTTTATGCCTGATGCAGGCCAAAGTAATTGGCGTGATGCAAATGATCGACAGCGGTGATGCGGACGATAAAATCATTGCCGTGGCAAATAACGATCCCGGCATGAATCACTACAACAATATCGAAGAGCTGCCGAAACATTTCTTTGACGAAATGCGTCACTTTTTTGAAGAATATAAAAAACTGGAAAACAAAACCGTGGTAGTCGAAGATTTTGGGGACAAGGCAAAAGCATTGAAAATTGTATCAGACTCCATCGACCATTACAACCGGCATTTTAAACAACCGTAATCAACGGCTGTTATAAGCTCTGGGACTGTACCGTATACCATTTATCACCAACAACTTGTTACCTGATTCATGACGATTTTAACACTTACGCTGATTGTTTTTATTGGATCAATGCTGGCCGGTTTCCTGGGATCACTTACCGGGCTTGGTGGTGGTGTGGTCATCATCCCCATGCTGACGCTGGTCTTTGGGATTGATATCCGCTATGCCATCGGCACGTCAATTGTAGCCGTTATTGCCACCTCCTCCGGTGCTGCCGCAGCCTATGTAAAAGAAGGGATCACCAACATACGGCTGGGAATGTTTCTTGAAATTGCCACTACGCTCGGCGCTATCGGCGGGGCCTTTCTGGCCGTGTTTGCTCCCACGAATGTGATTGCCATCATATTCGGGTGTATTCTAATTTTTTCCGCTATTTTATCCCTGCAGAAAAAAGTATCACATGTAGAGAACGACCCGCGCAGCAAGCTGGCCAGGCTGCTGCGGCTTAACAACACGTATCCTGATCATACCGGCGCTATCATTCCTTATACGGTTAAAAATATTCCCGGCGGATTTTTTATGATGTTGCTGGCAGGTATTTTATCCGGTTTACTCGGCATTGGTTCCGGCGCTTTAAAAGTGCTGGCGATGGATAATATCATGCGGATACCTTTTAAAGTATCTACTACTACCAGTAATTTTATGATTGGCGTCACCGCAGCGGCGAGTGCGGTTGTCTACTTTCAACGCGGTTATATTGACCCGGGGCTCTGCCTGCCCGTCACACTGGGTGTATTGGGCGGCGCCTCACTGGGATCACTCGTTCTTACGAAATCTGATACAAAATGGTTGAGATGGGTATTTGCAATTGTTATTACCGCTCTGGCGATAGAAATGATTTACAACGGAGCAGCACATAATCTTTAAATGCATGAAGGATACTAAAAAATACTGGGGTGATAAAGACATTGAAGTGGCGCTGGGCAACCTGCTGCGCTGGGGTGTCATCCTGTCCTCAGTAATCGTACTCATAGGTGGCGTGCTGTACCTGGTAAGGCATGGGAACACACAGCCTGATTATCACACATTCCATGGGATTTTAGAACCATTTCACAGCCTGCCGGAAATTTTAACCGGCATCAGTCAGGGAAAAGGACAGGCCGTCATCCAGGCCGGTGTGATCCTGCTCATCGCCACGCCAGTAGCAAGGATTGTTTTTTCCATTATTGGCTTTATCAAAGAAAAAGATAAATTATACATCGTCATCGCGCTGATTGTACTTGGTATTATTATAACCAGCATGTCCCTTGGTATTAAAGGCTAAGTTTTACCGGTAAATGTTTTATTTTACCAGTGCATTATTACTTTTATGACCATTCAAACAATGTTACTGTTACTGCTGATTGGCCTGTTTGCAGGCATGCTCAGCGGGCTGATTGGTTTAGGGGGCGGTATTATCATAGTCCCGGCACTGGTTTATATTCTTTCTTTTTCCCAGCACCAGGCACAGGGCACCTCGCTGGGAGTATTATTGCTACCGGTAGGCATCCTGGCCGTGATGAATTATTATATCAAAGGCTTTGTCGACATCAAAGTGGTGGCCATCATCAGCATCGCTTTTGTTATTGGCGGCTGGCTGGGTAGTAAAATTGCATTATCGCTCCCGCAGGAAACGATCAAAAAAATCTTCGCGATTATTCTCATTTACACCGCTATTAAAATGCTTGGCTGAGAAGCCTCATTCATTGCATGGTTAAAAGGCCTGTGGTCATAAAATATTGATCATTTTCATGTAACTTATTGCGAAGACACGGCGCCATTTTTATGCAAAAAACTGGTTGCTGCATCTTTTTTAAAAGAGTTTTTCTATTGTGACGGCCGAGAAATTCAAACATATCACCGACCAGGAACTGCTTGAAAAATTTTATGAAAGTCATGACAACAAATGGCTGGGCATATTATTGGAAAGGTATACGTTGTTGCTGCTGGGTGTATGCATGAAATACCTGAAAAACCAGGAGGATGCGAAAGATAGTGTGCAGCAAATATTTTTAAAAGCTATTACTGAACTGCAGAAATACAGGGTTGACTATTTTAAATCCTGGATTTACATGGTGGCAAAAAATCATTGCCTGATGAAAATCCGTGACCGGCAGGGAAAAACCAATACAGCACTGAACGAAAAATTGACGCTGACACCCGAAGAAACCGCAGACCGGCAGGCCCTGCTGCAAAATGATACCACCCTGGATTTGATGACTACCGCCCTGCAGGAACTAAACAACGAACAAAAGCGATGTGTAACTTTATTCTATCTTCAGCAAAAAAGCTACCAGGAAATCAGCGATCAGACAGGCTATTCGATGATGCAGGTAAAGAGTTATATTCAAAACGGCAAACGGAACCTCAAGATTCTATTGGAAAAGAAATTAGCACAAGAAGGAAAAACAAATGCAAATTCGTGAACAATGGCAAAAGGGCTAAAAGACATATTATCACACTTATCGCCTGATATAGACCAGGAAACGCTTTTGTTATACCTGCAGGACCAGCTGGATGCAGAAAAAAAACATGAAGTGGAAGAAAAGCTGCTGGATAACGAATTTGCTGACGATGCCCTTGATGGTCTCAGGCAATTTGATGATAAAAAACAAATTTCCATACTGGTAGACCAGCTGAACCGTGAATTGCAGCAGAAACTGGAAAAGAAAAAACAACGAAGGGAAAAACTCCGCATCAAAGAACAGCCCTGGCTTTATGTCGCTGTTCTTATCATACTGTTGCTTATCATTATCAGTTATATGATCATACACCGGATGCTGCAGCATTCCTAAGCTCTTTTATTCATGCCCGCTGCCCGGGCTCATGCTTCCCTTTTTTAAAGTGCAATCAGCCATCAGTCTCCCCTATATTTTTGAAAAATCAAACAGTTTCGCACAGCTTATCCACTATTTACACATCTGATTAGAATTCTACAGTATCTTTACCACATACCTGTACCTTGCTGAAAATGTCCTGTGAAGTTTGTTAAGAAACGATTGTTCACTAAAAGCACCTACATATGAGATGGGAATTGATTTCAACCGGCAGCAGTGGCGATTTATATGAACTCTGGCATAAAGATACTCACCTGCTTTCCCTCACGTACAATCCTTCCATTGGCTCTGCTCGTATCGAGTGCTGCGATGAAAAGCGAACCTTTATCATCCGCAAGGAAGGATTCCTGAAAAGCAAAACTGTGGTGCGTAATGAATATGGAGTAAAGATTGGCCAGCTTGGCCACGAAAACCACCAGGACTTTATTGAACTTGACAACGAAAAATTCTATTATACATTTACGAATAGCCCACTGGCCGGCATTGTTTTTTATAAAGAAACCAAAGAACAACCTTACATTGTTTGTAAATTAACTACACCGGGTGGCAAACCATCTGTACAATTCTCTCCAAATACATCAGCAAAAACTAACCTTGACAGCTTGCTGATGGCACTTTGCTGGTTCATGTTTATGCCAGTAGCAAAAGAAAACGTGGCAGAATATGCAGCCTGAAACGTATTTTGTAAACTGATTATGACCAAGGATACTGATTAGCTGTGCTTGTATCTTCGGTATTTTCAATAGCTGCTACAGCCGGTTATTGAGCGGGCAGCTCCACAACGGTTTTTTCTTTTTTAAGCGCATGATAAGCAAGCAAAGCACTGGTCAGCATGAAAATACCGCCTAATAAAAAAGATACTCCCGGGAAATAAACCGGCGCATTGTTTTGTGTAAAAAATGCAAAGAGGTTTGTCATCAATGGCGGACCTACAATAGAAGTTGCACTCATCAGGCTTGTTAATGCACCTTGTAACTCACCCTGTTCATTAGGCGGCACATGCCCGGAAATAATAGATTGCAGGGCAGGGCCGGCAATACCGCCCAGGCAATACGGCACCAGGAAGACAAACATCATCCAGCCCTGGGTTGCCGCAGCAAAAAGAAACATGCCAATTGCATACAGCCCCAGCCCGGTGTAAACACTTTTCTCATTGCCCAGCCTGGGATTAATATACCGGATCAATCCTCCTTGTACAGCTGCCACAAGTAATCCAATAACCGTAAGGGAAAGTCCGATCATGCCCGGCGACCATTTGAATCGTTCGATCGTAAAAAAACTCCAGTTACTTTGCACAGCATGCGATCCGATATACACAAATAAAAGGGATAACGATAATTCGCCAATTGCAGGATATTTTACCAGTTGCTTAAATGCTCCAAAAGGGTTAGCACGGCGCCAGTCAAACGGACGGCGGTTTTCCAGAGACAAAGACTCGGGCAAAACAAAATATCCCCACAGCCAGTTCAGTAAACAAAGGACTGCGGCAGCTATAAACGGAATCCGGGGGCCAAAATGTCCCAACAGGCCTCCAATACCAGGTCCGATAATAAAACCCAGTCCGAATGCGGCGCCGATCATCCCAAAGTTTTTTGCCCGGTTTTCCGGCGTACTGATATCGGCGATATAAGCTGCTGCCGTGGTAAAACTGGCGCCGGTTATACCCGCCACAATTCGCCCAACAAACAGCCAGCCGATCGTCGGTGCAAACGAAAGAAAAAGATAGTCAATTCCAAAACCAAACAAGGATACAAGGATGACGGGTCTTCTTCCATACCTGTCACTGAGGTTTCCAATGATCGGGGCGCATAAAAATTGCATGATGGCAAAGGATCCCGTTAGCCAGCCACCATATTCTGCAGCAACGCTGTTGCCACTATGCGTCAGTTCTTTTATCAAATTAGGAATGACCGGTATAATAATACCCCAACCTATCACATCCGTCAGCAATGTTATAAAGATAAACCCTAGGGCTGCCTTGCGATTTGATGCCATAAATAGACTATTGAGTAATACCCGGGATATTATTTAACAGCAAAGAAAGAGTAAAAACGGCATTCCGGTTTATAATTCTTGCCATACCTGACTGGCAAACTGCTCGAGTGAAGGATCTCTTGCGCCCATTAACAACAACACACAGTCGCTAGTAAAATGATTTTTTACGGTTTTTACAAACGCATCACGCTTCTCCACGAACCAGGCAGATTTCCCCAGTGCCTGCAGATCACTGATTAAATCCCCGGCTGATATATTTTTCTCGGCAGTGCCGCCGGCATAGAAAATTTCGCTCATCCAGATTTCATCTGCAGGGCGCAACACCCTGGCAATTTCATTCACAAAATCGTGTCGCAGAAACTTGGTTGGCCCATATCCATGTGGCTGAAACCAGGCAATTACTTTCGGGGCTACGAGCTGGCAGGCTTCTATAGAAGCAGCGCATTTTACAGGATTGTGCGCATAATCATCAATCAGCCAGATACCGTTTTTTTTCCCGATCAACTGGTGCCGCCGGTAAATGCCCGCATAGTTCTTTAAAGCCGCTGCGCATTGCTCAAGGCTAACGTTAGCCTGAACAGCAGCCGCAACGGCAGCCAGCGCGTTTTCCATATTGTGCCTGCCCACGAGGTTTAGCTGAAATGGCACATTGTTGATTTGAAATGAAATGGAGAGACCAGTTTGTGTGAAATTAGTTGCAATAAACCCTGCATTCGAGCTTTTGTCAATTGAAAAATCTTGTTGTGAATCCTGCGAAAGTTTGCTGGCCAGCGGATGAGACTGATTGACGATAAAACGCGAACTGTTATTTTTAAACGTGGTGAAAATATCCATCAACGCATCAATTTCTTTATGGTCTTTATCGATATTCAACAACACACCGATCTCGGGATGATATTGAATGATGGAACCATCGCTTTCATCGGCTTCGATCACCAGCCAGTCCCCGGCTCCCACTTTGGCATTTCCTATTTTCCCTTCTTTGATAATACTAACAAGACCTGCACCGCTGATGATGCTCGGGCTAAGGCCGGCTGCTTGTAAAATTTCAAACAGCATGGCACTCGTGGTACTTTTCCCGCTTGTACCCCCAACAGCTATTGTTTTTTTACTTTTTGCAATCAGCGCCAGCAGTTCCGAGCGCCTGATTATCGGAATACCCAGCTGTTTTGCTTTTTGGACTTCTATCACGGTATCTTCCACCGCTGTTGACACAACCACTAAATCTGTTTGGGCAGAAATACCTTCGCCATTTTGTAAAAAACAGGCGATACCTTCGGCCTCCAGTTTTTCACGGGTGCTGTTATTTTCTCCCGCTGTAAAATACCGGTCGCTACCAGAGACTCTCTTGCCGGTACCGTTGAGATATTGTGCCAGGGCACTCATGCCCGTACCAGCAATGCCGATAAAAAATGGCTGTTGAAAATCATTCAGCGATGTGATCATTTTGCAAATAACGGAAATTGCCGGATGCCGCAAAGAATGCTTTTTTTAGAAAAAACCTGCTGAATAAATTGGATAACAAAAGGGCTCCTGTGCAGAAGCCCTTTTGTTATTTTAAGCCATAGCTTATTTGTGTAAGGTTATTTTACCCAATTCTGTCACCTGCCTTGCTGTGACCGACACATTGGAAATAGTTGTATCCTGGTAACCATTGGAAGCATTTACAAATACTGTATAAGTGCCCGGGGCAAGGCCACGGACTTTAAACCTGCCATCGTGCCAAGGAATGGCATAGGCTGTGTCTTTATCATTGTAAACACTTACAACAGGATAGGCATCCCATGGTACAACGATGCCGGCGACACTGCCTGTAGCTTTTGTTACAAACAGCCGGATATAAGGCCGCAGGTAAAACTGATTATTGCGTAACAGGACGATCGATTTACCAATATTAAAATCCAGCCATAACTGTAAATGCCCGGCCAGGTATTCATCAAATTCATTACCAACAAGTTTTATGGTAATGACAGAATCTCCGGGAAAGAGGTGCAGCGGGTAGCTTACACTATCTTTAACCAGGGAGTTGTTACTCCCTAATGTAATTTTGATCCGCTTAATTTTTCCCTGGGGAATATTGCCGGAGGCGAGCAAGGTATCCGTTCCGTTTCTTAGCGAAAGGAGATCATATACACCCGGGCGAATGTTCAGATCCATCCACACCACACTGGTATCTTTGTGATCGTCATAGTCACAGTCGTGGTGATGATGATCTGATGAATCGGCTGTAGAGGTATCTACCAGCACCCTTACAGCCTGAATGTCGATAAATACATGGTCAAACAAGCCAGGATCGTCAGAAAGATACAGTGATACATTTTGCTGCCCCGGGGGTACTTTTCCCACCGACTGGTCTTTTGAACAGGAAGCAATAAAAATGGCCAACAGTGCAAAAGCAGCCATCAGCCCACCGAAAGATTTCCAGGACGTTTTCATACACTTACATTTTGTTTAAATAATTAATCCTCTTCAGGCATCGCAGGTGGGAGTCATATGGTAGCATGAACCGGCAGTATAAAACTGCCCGAAATCAGACCGAAAAGTTTTATAAAGGTTTAATACGTGGAAAAAAAATTCCAGTAGCTCTAAAAACCCGGCTTATTCAACACATGGCCGGTTAAAGGACGAAGAAGTATACTACTGCGCAGTTTTTTCTGCAATGGAAGTATGTTGTACAAAACCGAGATAGCGTTGACAGGCGGGACAAAATAATTCTGTGATTTCAATCAAGTCGAGGTAATCGCCTTTAATCAGGTCCTGAGAAGTTCCCTGCCAGTCGCAATGGCGACAGTTTATAGACCTTTGTTCCTGTTCGGCTTCATAAAATATCTGGTGCATAGCAAGCGAAGTATGAAATGTAAAATTACTAACCTATTGAATTTTTACAAAAAAGGCGAGTAATTTTCACGATTGACAATTGTCAATTTCGCTTATTGATACTGGATATACAAGGGCTGTGGTATCTGCTTCAGTACTTCCTGGGGTGTCAGCATCCGGCTGTTATTCTTTACATCATTTTTATAAAACAATTTGAAACCGGTAAACTGTACAGGTTCTTTATAAATAAACTGCTTGTAGGTGGTGATTTTCTTAGCGGGGATTCCCCACCCATCCATATCCATCACAACCTGCACCTCCGGTTGTGGCTTTATTTGTTTGTAATTGGTTACCATAGCCTGTGTAAAGCGATGGACCACGAGGATTTTAGGCGGTAAATTATTGGTCTTTGCTATATCTGCTAAATGATGAATAGCATAATTGATGTCGGCAGCATCGAACGTGCCGATTACTTTGCCTGGCGCCTGTCCTCCTTTCATGGAAAACTCCGGGTCAATACCCAGGTGCACATTGGGCAATTTCAGATAGGCATCCAATTGCGGGATCTCCTCCTGCAGGGTGCTAAGGCCTACCTGGATGTCGATAAATACCAGGGCATTGATTTCTTTGGCCATACTTAAGACGGAATCTATTTGATGAAAAGGCATGCGCAGCCTGTACTTACCGCCTTTTCCCGGGCTGCCCTGTGCGGTCACAGCAATGTAATGGAGGGCTGGAATGACATGAGTGGTTGTATCAGCTTTTTGCCAAACAGCGACTTCCTGTTTCAGCTTCTCCAGCATTTCCTGCCTCGGCAGTTCGCCCAGTATACCCATTTGTTTTGAATACAGATTGCCATAAAACGCCACAATCCTGTTGAATGGCAGAATGGCGCCAGGCATCGGAAACGCCTGTTGTACAGGCCAGCGGCCGGAGCTGTCTCCATTCGCAATGGCCAGCAGTTTTTGAGAATATGCTGCTGTATCAAGCGTAGCTGCCGACTCCGGTGCGGTAGTGCTATCCTTGCTTTTTTTAGCACCCGGTATTCCCGGTTCATCAGCATTGCGATTCCGTTCTGAAAAAGCAGTAATACTGCCGTACACAATGGCAACCATTACCAGCACAGCGGCTAACCCTATGAAGAATTTTTTCCGGGAAATAGAAAATACAGAAGATGTTTGATTGTTATCGGCCTGGCTCATAAGATGACGGATTTAACGTATCCTTTCAAACGTTTTGGGCACTATTTTAGTGTGTTTTGCACTGCAAATTATGATGGAAAGTTAATACAATAACTTATTTGACACGAACGCAGTACTACTAAATTTTTCTAAAGAAAATACCCAGTTCACGATTCGGCTTTTACGGTAAGCAGCAGTTGTAATTACAGTAAAATCATTACTTTTAAATTGATACCAACAACACTGCTATGTTTAATCGATTCTGTTTTTTTATTCTCACCACCTGTCTTCACCAAACCCTGTTTAGCCAGAATAGTGTCACCCTGCATGGCGCTGCTTCCGGCGAAACGATTAACAAAAATATTTATGGTCATTTTGCAGAACATTTGGGGCATTGCATTTACGGCGGTTTTTACGTTGGCGACTCATCACAAAGCATCCCCAACATCCGGGGCATTCGCCAGGATATTGTGGACGCATTAAAAAAATTAAAAGTGCCTGTGCTTCGATGGCCGGGAGGCTGTTTTGCTGATACCTATCACTGGAAAGACGGCATCGGCCCGAAAAACAAACGGCCTGCCATGGTCAACGCATGGTGGGGCGGTGTGACGGAGGACAACAGTTTCGGATCGCATGAGTTCATGGACTTGTGTGAACAAATTGGCGCTGCACCGTATATATCCGGCAATGTAGGCAGCGGAACTGTACAGGAACTGGCTGAATGGGTTGAGTACATGAACTCGAATTCCCAAAACCCCATGAGCGACCTGCGCAGGCAAAATGGCCACGAAGAACCCTGGAATGTAAAATATTGGGGGGTTGCAAATGAAGCATGGGGCTGCGGGGGCAACATGCGGGCTGAATATTACGCGGATGTTTATCGCCGTTATGCCACCTTCATGACGTCTGGCGGGGATAGCCCGCTCTTCAGAATTGCCTCCGGTGCCAGCGATGCAGATTATCACTGGACAGAAGTGATGATGAGGGATATTCCACATTATTTACTGCAGGGAATCGGGTTGCACCATTATTCCGTGATTAACTGGAATAAAAAAAGCTCGGCTACCAATTTTAGCGAAGCGGAGTACTTCGCCACCATGCAGCAGGCTTTGCTTATGGATGAGCTTATTCAAAAACATTCGGCCATCATGGATAAATATGATCCAGAAAAAAAAGTGGCCCTGGTGGTAGACGAATGGGGCGGTTGGTATGATACTGAGCCGGGCACAAATCCCGCTTTTCTGTACCAGCAAAACACCATGCGGGATGCCATGATTGCCGGCGTAACCTTGAATATTTTTAATAATCATTGCGACCGCGTAAGAATGGCCAACCTTGCGCAAACTGTAAACGTTTTACAGGCAGTTATTTTAACCAATGGTGCCAAAATGATTCTTACGCCAACCTATCACGTAATGGAGATGTATAATGTGCACCAGGATGCAACAATGATTCCCGTGACAGTAAACAGCAGCGATTATGTGCTGGGAAATCAATCGTTACCCGCCATTTCAGTGTCGGCTTCTAAAGACAAAAACGGAATCATTCATATTTCATTGGTAAACATTGATGCTGTTAAAGCACAGGCCGTTACTGTAAAGTTGGATGATGTAAAAACAAGCAGTGTAACCGGAAGGATTCTGACAGCTGCCAAACTGCAGGATCACAACACATTTGAACAGCCTGAGAAAATAAAGCCGGTAATTTTTAACGGAACCAAGCTTGCTGGCGGTTTGCTGCAAGTAACACTGCCACCATTTTCAGTAGTTGTACTTGCCCTGAAATAAACAGTTGCAGGTCATGCGGCTTTTCAAAAGCCAGGTCCATCCTTTTCTTTCCGGGCTTCCCGCATCATTTCAGAAAAGGACTGGTCTTTGCTGATGGCACGGATCATCAGCGCAATACGCCTTGCTCTGGTAGGAGTTGTCTTAGCAGATAAAATCCAGTTGCTGTAATATTTTTGATGAGATGGTGGTAATTTTTTAAATCGTTCCAGCGCCAATGGTTCATCAGCCAGACATTGCATCATCTCGGGTGATAGTTCAAGCGGGGTTTGATCCACCTCCAGCTGCACTTTTAGCATGGCGCCTTTGCGTTTACCAACTGCCTTTCGCATGGCAGCATTCAACGCCATACTAAAGCGGCCGCCCCCCATAGGCAACAAGGCCACTGATGCAATGGCATAGTGATCGAGTTTACCCTTTACCCGAAATGATTTTTTTACCCCCGGGTTTAATCGGTCAGCCAAATCAGCAGGTATTTCAATGAAAGTCCACCCTGTTTTTTCACCCTGCTCGGCAAATTGCTTAATGGATGTGGTAAACTGAATCATCGATTGATAATAAATAAAGCATCACACTCTTAAAACTACTGATTATCCTGCAAACAATGTTCCGGTCATTTTCACAAAAGCTTCTGCTGCTTTTGTTCCCATTTCCCGCCCGCGGAAGTCCTCCATAGCAGCATGCCCGCAATTATAAATACCCGGGGGATCCTGGCTGGCATGGCAATAAACTGCTTTCCTTTTCAGCTCCTGGACTTTGCTAATGTCAACATATTCGGTGGGATGAAAGATGGCAGTTTGTTCGCCGGTGCACACTTCAAAAAAATACAAGCGGAAACTGCGCTGCATCCTGAAATAAGCCTGGATCGTTAGCAGGCTGGCACATTGGTGATCTTTATGTGTATCTACAGGCCAATGCGTAAATACAATATCCGGGGTCAATGGATTTAAAAGCCCGAGCAATTTTTCCACCCACTCGTTATCAACAATGGTCTCTCCGTCAACCTGTCCCGCAAATACAGGTTTAGCCTGCATGATCTCGCAGGCGGCCATCGCCTCACGGGTACGAATAGCCGCCGCTTCATCATGACTTTTACCGGGTATCCCCGCCTCGCCGCGGGTGAGATAAATAACTGTTATCTTATGACCTGCCTTGGCAAGCTTGATCAGTGTTCCGCCACAGCCACTTTCCGGATCATCCGGATGCCCTCCCACGCAAACAATATTTAACGGTTGGGCGTTTGTTTCGGCGGATGAATTAACAAGGATCGACAGAGGCATCAATCCAAGACCAGCCGAAGCCTTTTTTATAAAATGTCTGCGGGAATGAGCCATAGCTATTGTTTTTACCTGCCCATTTTAAGAGCGTAGTGAATTCAGATCAATCACAAATCGGTAGTGCACATCACCCTTCAGCATCCGTTCATATGCTTCGTTGATATACTGTATGGGAATCACCTCCACATCCGATACGATGTTTTTTTCTGCACAGTAATCCAGCATTTCCTGTGTTTCTTTAATGCTGCCAATCATGGACCCTGTAACACTTCGGCGGTTTTTCAACAAAGCGAATGGTTTCACTTTCGGGTCCTGCGGCGGTAAGCCTACCACCATCATGCGGCCGTTTAAGCCAAGTAAGTTCAGGTATTTGTCATAATCATGATTAGCAGAAATTGTATTCAGAATTACATCAAAATAACTGTCATGTGCTTTCATCTCCCCGGGATCTGTAGTCAGCAGGAACCGGTGGGCTCCCAGTTTTTTGGCATCTTCTTTTTTCGAAGGTGAGGTACTCAGCACGGTGACTTCTGCGCCAAAAGAAACAGCAAATTTTACCCCCATATGCCCCAGGCCTCCCAGGCCAACCACTCCCACTTTCATACCTGGCGCCACACCGGCAAAACGCAGCGGCGAATAGGTAGTGATACCGGCGCACAATAATGGCGCAACGGCTTTCAGATCAAGATTGGGAGAAATGCGAAGCACAAAATGTTCATCCGTTACTATCAGTGTGGAATAACCGC
Source organism: Chitinophagaceae bacterium (assembly GCA_035760665.1). Classification (GTDB taxonomy): domain Bacteria; phylum Bacteroidota; class Bacteroidia; order Chitinophagales; family Chitinophagaceae; genus DASTSN01. The sequence continues at coordinate 31,740 of DASTSN010000015.1, forward strand.
CCTGTGCAATGGTTTTTCCATCCCGTTCAACAGCATTATAAGTGCCGGTAAATCCTTCCTCGCAATATTGCTCTAATCCTGTGGCGCAATTTTTACAGGTACGGCAGGAATCCACCATCACACCTACTGCGGCCAGATCGCCGGTTTTAAATTTTGTTACCTTCTCCCCCACTTTCGTCACCCGCCCAACTATTTCATGACCGGGAACCATCGGGTACATTGATCCACCCCACTCATTTCGAACCTGGTGAATATCGCTGTGACAAACCCCGCAATAGAGGATTTCTATCTGAACATCTTTTGGACCCACATCCCTCCTGTTAAATTCATACAGGGCTAACGGATCTTTCTCATTGTAAGCGGCAAATGATTTCGTTGCGGACATAATCTGTGCTTTCTTATTAATTAAAAAAAATTTTGATGCCAATTTACTGCAAAAAACAAAAGATACCTGAGTTGGTTAATGAAATGAATATCGTTGGAGAATGCAATACAGGTTTTGCTTACACTAGTTTATTGCTTTTCTGCATAAAATATAAGCCCTTACATTCCCATCTTAAGCAGACTATCTTTTTTCAAAAATTTATTTATCAAAATGCGATGGTTTATCAAACTTTACACATTCATACTTAATTTACCCGCATGCTCACCAGGGATGAAATGAAACAAATAGCCGGGGAATATGCTGTTCAATTTGTGCAACCCGGAATGACCATTGGCATTGGCACAGGCTCTACCGTGTATTATTTTATCAGGGCGATGGCTAAAAAAATAGCAGAAGGCTTTCCATTATCGGCTGTGCCCACCTCTGCCCAAACAGCCGCCTTAGCGCAGCAATGGCAAATTCCTTTGATTGACCCGAATGGGGTGACATCAATTGATATCACCATTGACGGTGCTGATGAAATTAGCACGGATTTGCAATTGATTAAAGGCGGTGGCGGCGCCTTACTGCAGGAAAAAATCGTGGCCGCCGCATCCCGGCAACTAATTATCATTGCAGACGCAGAAAAAATAGTACAGACCCTCGGGAAGTTTCCACTGCCGGTAGAAACTATTCCCTTTGCCTGGACACATACCCAACGGCATATCAGTGACCATTTTTCCTGCAGTAAAGTGATTTTACGAAAAAAAGGAGACACTGTTTTTATCAGCGATCATGGTAACTATATCCTCGATTGCTATTTTGAACGCATTGAAAATGCAGCAGCTTTATGTTCAGCGCTTAACAATATTCCCGGGGTTGTAGAAAATGGGCTTTTTATCAATATGGCCGCAATGGCCATCATCGGCAGGCCTGACGGAACTGTTGAACGACTAAAAAAAATTAACCGGGATTAACCAATCATTCCCGCTAATTACCATTTCATCGTTTTCAGAACTGTTTATTCTCAAAACAACTGGCAAATTTGGGATCTGATTTCATATCTTTCCTTAGTAAATCGTTGCTATGCAATGCCGGTAATCATTTACTCACATACCTGAATGAATATTAGCAAAACCTGTCTGTCTTATGGCAAATTGCCGGCAAAAAATCAGGCCGTCTTTGGCAGTATTTAAAAAAGCTGAAAAATGAAAAAATTATTGCTTGCTATTCTGTTTCCGTCTTTCATTCTTATTTCGCATGCACAGCCGGGTTATAAACCCAGTCCTGAAAATCTCAAGAGCCGCGAAGCTTTCCAGGACCGGAGATTTGGTATGTTTATCCACTGGGGTATTTACAGCCTGCTGGGCGACGGCGAATGGGTGATGCACAACCAGCATATTCCTTATGACACGTATAAACGACTGGCCAACGCATTTTACCCGCATGATTTTAATGCCCGTCAATGGGTGCAAATTGCCAAAGCAGCCGGCATGAAATATATTACCATCACCAGCCGGCATCATGATGGGTTTAGCATGTTTGCCACCAAAGCAACCAACTATAATATTGTAGATGCCACGCCTTTCAAAAAAGATCCGATGAAGGACCTGGCAGAAGCCTGCCGCGAAGAGGGACTCAAACTGAATTTTTATTACTCGTTGCTCGACTGGGGAAGAAAAGATTATGGATTTGGAAAACCGATTGTAAACGGGCGACCGGAAAATACAGACTGGGACAGCTATATCCGCTTTATGAAAGCGCAATTAACCGAGCTGCTGACAAATTATGGTGATGTTGTCGGTGGAATCTGGTTTGACGGAGACTGGGAACGAAAAGATGTAAATTGGCATTATGACGAGATCTACGGCCTGATACATCAATTACGGCCCGATGTAATGATCGGCAACAACCACCACACTGCTGTAAAGCCGGGAGAAGACTACCAAATGTTTGAAAAAGATCTGCCAGGCGGTAATTCGCATGGGTGGAACAGTGGAGGCGTCAGTAATGATTTACCGCTGGAGACCTGCGAAACCATGAACAACTCCTGGGGGTTTAATATTAATGACAACAGTTACAAAAGCGTAAAGACCATTATTCAATATCTCGTCAAGGCCGCCGGGTTAAATGCAAATTTTCTGTTGAATGTAGGTCCGCAACCAGATGGAACCATACAACCTGAATTTGTTGATACGCTTAAAAAGGTGGGGCAATGGTTGCAGGCTAACGGTGAAACCATTTACAATACCAGGGGTGGTATTATACCGGTACAGGATTGGGGAAATGTTACAGTAAAAGGTAAGCGAATATTTGTGCACATTTTAAAACAACCTTCTTCACCTTTTATATTGCTGCCCGGCATTACGCAAAAAATTTCTTCAGTGCATCAATTTTCAGGCAAACAACCGCTTACATGGAAGCAGGTGCCTGAAGGCCTCTTTATTTATACAAGCGGACTGGATTTTGATGACATTGATGAAATACTGGAAGTGACGGAAAAATAGTATTTTATTACTTTATGTGTTCTTTGCTATTTTGCCAACCCGTTACAGTTATTAACAGTATGACATTTTATACTTTCTATTTTTAAATAATGAATATCATCGTTGCCGATTCATACGAAGTTATGTCTCAAAATGCTGCTGCTGACGTGATTGCTTTCATGAATCAATCCACCCATCCGCTGATTTGCGTAGCTTCAGGTGATTCGCCTGCCGGCCTGTATAAAGAGCTGGTTGAAAAAGTGAAGAGTGGCGAACTTGATATTGCCAATTGGTATTTTGCAGGATTGGATGAATGGATAGGCATGAACGCAGAAGATCAGGGCAGTTGCCGGTATATCCTTGACCAGCAATTATTTCAGCCATTGCGTGTACCAGAAAACAGGATTTGTTTTTTTGATGGCAAAGCCGTTAACACCGATATGGAATGTAAAAAAATGGAAGACTATATAGCATTACATGGTGGTTTGGATGTAGCCGTCCTGGGTTTGGGCATGAACGGTCATATTGGCTTAAATGAACCGGGCACCCCGGCTCACCTGACATCGCATGTGTCAGTTATAGCCCAACAAACACAGGAGGTGGGTCAAAAATATTTCAACAGTGCCCGTACACTCACAAATGGTATTACAATGGGATTGGCTACGCTCCTGGCGGCAAAACACCTCATACTTGTTGTAAGCGGCGCTAAAAAAGCCGCAATTCTTCAGCACGGCCTGGAAGGCGAGCAAACTGAAAACGTACCGTTATCATTGCTGCGTAACCATCCTGCTTTTACTGTTTATTGCGATAAAGAGGCAGGCCGTTTACTTTCAGGTTTATCACGTTAACTGACAAAAATCATACGACACAATAACTGCTCCGGCAGGACAATAAGGGGCCATTGCAAATTTTACAATTTTTAATTATCTTGCCGGCCTTCCATCTGTCATGGGGTCATTTTATTTCTCCAATTCCTCTTGAATCCCCACCACTAACCGCAATTAATTGCTTAGGATGAAACGACTTTTATTCATTGTGTATTGCACAATAATTTTCACGTTGGCCCATAGCCAGGACCTGACTGTGAATGATTTTATATCATTTACTTCCTTTCCCTACCAAAAATTTTCTGATTACGTTTCCAAAAAAGGATTTATTGCAGTCAGTATTATTTCCAGGAATGATACGATAGTTTATACATACGATAACTACAATTACAGAAAGCATACGGCAGCCGATTCAATACAACGAAACGTGGTCATGTATACCTATAACAGAGGCTGGTCTTTTTTATACGAGACTGCTTCGGCAGAGGAGTATGCCCGCATAGAAACTGAATTAAAAGCAAAGGGATTTCTATATACTAACAAGCCCGGCGTTTCCGACTTATTATTCCAGAAAAATGACCTGGCTGTTCATGTGTCGCAAAGAAAAGCCGATACAAGCCAGTTATATGATTTTATAATTGAAAAAAGAATATTACCTGCTTTGAAAGACATTCATTTTGCTGAAGATTTACTGTCATTTAATTCACATGAAAACCTGGAATATGTTTTTGGGAAGTCAAACGTTAAAAAAGATATTTATTATTTCTCTGAGAAAGAAATAAATAAGTGTTCAGTATTGTATCCGAACACAAGTAGACAGGTGATTTTTATCTGGGACGATCAGGATAATAATTACAAACTTTCTTATTTGTTATTCGGAGGAAGTCTGCAAACCAAAAGCGCAATTACAAATGCACCCGTAATTACCGAAAGCAGCTGGACGCTGGCCAATGGCCTGAAACCAGGTATGAACCTCGCCGAACTGACACAAATGAACGGGGGTGATATTTCATTTTTTGGAAAACGATCAGAATTTGAGGGCATGATAGTTCCGGGCAACAAAGGCGAGTTAAACTTCAGACAGGCTGGCGTACTACTCAGCTGTCTCAATTGTGATAACAGCGCATTACTGGATAAACAGGTCGTCAGTGCCAATGAAGCAATTGAACAAAACAAAAAAATATTTGTCCTGTCTATCATTCTCTCTCCCGAGGCTCATGCATCGCGATAAGAACTGTTTTAACCACATCAATACCGGCAAGTTCTCCTGCATTGAACAAAAGATATTTACAACTATACAACACAGTGATAACTAGAGTGTAATAAACAGAACATCGTAAAACCCCTTATTTACTGCCAAATTTTCAGGATTTTTTTAAAAAAATTATACTGGTGATTTCCACGGCTTTACGTGCAAGCTTGCTTCTGGCGGACTTCACCTACTATTATTTACGGGGTATATCAGTTACCTTTGCAATTATTAGCAATAATTCAATACAAGGAATACAGTGTTCCGGAATAATGAAAAACCTTAACATCCGCCCCCGGAAAATTATGCTGTATTTGTTCCCAATACTCCTATGTTGAAACGTTAGTACTGAGAATCCAAACCTGAGGGTCGGCATTGTTTTATTAAAACTTAAAACGATGTTGAACAGACAAGTGTGGAAGATGAGTTTTTTCTGCCAGTTACTGTTTTTATTAATTGCAGCAGCTAAAGGCCGAAATGTTCATCCAACCCAACTGGCGCAAACAACGGTTGTAAAAGACAGTTTTGTGGCGCAGCCCGTACCACTTAACCCCCATGCAGTAAAATTTGTAAAAAACTTCATTAAGACAAATAATGAAGACCTGCTAAAGGCAAAAGAAAGAAGCCAGTATTGCTTTACCATGATGGACTCTGTTTTTGAAGCGTATGAGTTACCGGTGGAGCTAAAATACCTGGCAGTTGTTGAGTCAAATTTAAACCGTACAGCCGTATCGCCTGTTGGCGCTGCGGGTCCCTGGCAACTGATGCCTTCCACGGCGCGTCAACTGGGGCTAAAAGTTTCTGACCGCTACGATGAGCGGAAGCGCTTTGGCAAAAGCACTGTAGCCGCAGCAAAATACCTCCGTGATTTATACAACGAATTTGACGACTGGCTCCTGGCAATAGCAGCCTACAATGGAGGTCCCGGCCCCGTATATAAAGCTATACGTTTATCCGGCAGCAGAAATTTCTGGAAACTGCAAAATTTTCTTCCCATGGAGACAAGGGCACACGTCAAACGTTATATTGGTACCCATTATTTTTTCGAGGGTGAAGGAAGTCTGACAACGCTGACCAAGGCAGAAACTCAAAAACACCTGGAAGAAGTTGCCGGGCTTGAAATGAAATTTTATAATCATTCCGATAACAACGATTCCGCATTTGTATCAGGCTCTCGTTCTGCCGCTTCAAAAATTGATGACAAAATATTTGCCGACGTATTAACTATTCATAAAACGCACTAACACAAAGAGCATACCTTTGGGTATGCTCTTTATTCAAACAATACCGCCGGCTACTTGTCTTTTTTGAAAATAAATATATGATATCATTTAAAAAGACTATCTTTGCGCCGTTATTTTGAGTTTTACAGCATCATGTAAGTGAAAGAATTTTTCTGCTACGCATCAATCTGCTATTAGTTAGTCTTCTCTTTACGCCTGCTTTTGCTCAACTTTTTTTATTCATTAATTCATTTTATGAACATTTATGTTTCTAATTTAAGCTTCGCAGTACAGGACGAAGACTTAAGAGATTTTTTCAAAGAGTACGGCGAAGTAAGTTCTGCCAAAGTCATCATGGACAAATATACCAACCGCAGCAGGGGCTTTGGTTTTGTAGAAATGTCTGATAATGAGGCTGCCCAGAAAGCCATTAACGAGTTAGATGGCGCTACCGTTGACGGTCGTGCTATCCGGGTATCGGTTGCCAAACCGAAAGAAGAAAGAAGCAGCAAGCCTTCTTATTCAAAAAGCCGGTGGTAATGCATCCTTGCTGATTAATAATTAATCAGTTTAATAAAAAGGACAGTCAATGACTGTCCTTTTTTGTGCATTTATAGCCACTATCCATAACAAGGAATATTCCTGTTAGGCTCTTTGCTTACCAGCTGTTTTTCGCCTGCTTTTCTGCAAAGCTTCCTCAACCGCTGCGCGAAGATTTTTGTAGGTGGGTGCATCATTCAATTGTTCGCCGTTGATAAAGAAAACGGGCACTTTTCTGATACCCTTATCCAGACCTTCCAGCAGGTCAGCTCTTACTGTCCATCCATAGGCTGAATCAACCATGCGTGTGAGAAAATTTTTATCGGTTACCCCCGCCGTACGAGCATACTCCTTTAGGCTGATTACGCCCAGGTTACGACGATGAGAAAATAACAAATTGTGCATTTCCCAGAATTTACCTTCCTGGGCTGCCGCTACAGCTGCTTCTGCTGCTTTTTGTGAACGCTGGTGGATTTGCGTAAGCGGGAAGTGCCGAAAATTAAACCTGATCTTTCCATCATATTCTTCCAGTAATTTCTTCACGATCTCGTTCACTTTGGCGCATTCTTCACTTTCATACTCGCCAAATTCCATCAGCACCACTTTTGCATCGGGATTACCTACATACACATCCTTTGGCTGAATAATCTCAAGAACTTCTTTTTTATTTGACATGTTTACTCCTTCTTTTATTTCTTCATTACTATATTAAAACAATCGACTATGCGTTTGGTTCGGAGCCGCAAGAACGTGTTTTTACCGTAAACCATTTTGTTAAATCTCTTAACAATTTGAAAATAAATACCAGGCTGAGCCAGGAAAAGCATGCTGGTGGTTGGGCATCATACATTCCATGCGCTGAATGCCTTGTAAATCAGTCATTTCAACAACAAATGATTTTTTGGACATGCTGAATATTGTAAGAATATGATTTTTTCGGTAAGTAACACACGGCTACTTTTACATTATCAAATCGATTACTGCTCTACTAAGCTGGCAGCTTCTAAATCCAGCTTTTCAATTGCCCTCACGATTTGCCTGCCCGGTTGCAATCCATAGCAAGAAGTTAAATCAGTTTGTAAACTTTAAAATTTGACCTGTTATGAAAAAGACAATGAAAAACTATGGTATCCTTGTTGCAGCGTTGATGCTTACGTTCAGCTTCGCATCTGCAGCTCCGGCGGCAGCGAAAGGAGGAAACGAAAATCCTTCCACGGAACTGAAATTTATTGGCTCTGACAACAATCACGCATTGTTTCAGCTCAGCCTGAATAATAAAGTGGAAGATGAATACTCCATCATCATTACCGATGTATATGGTAATATCCTTTACTCGGATAATGTAAAAGGTTCCAGCATCAACAAAAAATTCAGTGTGAACCTGGATGAGCTTGGAGTAGACAAACTCTTCTTTAAAGTAAGAGCTCGTAAAAGCGACATTGCCGAAACTTATGAAATCAACCGCAGTGTACGTTTTGTTGAAGAAGCAAACATCAGCAAGATTAAATAAGCGTTTTGGAATTATTGCTGAGAGCGCCGGTTTTTACCGGCGCTTTTTATTTAACAGCTTTGGCGAG
>DASTSN010000016.1:0-67298 GCA_035760665.1 Chitinophagaceae bacterium
AGTATGCAGATACAGAAACTGGAGGAGGAACTGGGCGTAAAAATTTTTGATCGCACCAAGCAGCCGGTCATTCCCACGGAAATCGGCGCCCGGATAGTGGCGCAGGCCCGTGTGGTGGTGCGGGAAGCCCAATGGATCAAACAACTGATCAATGAACAGCAGGATACCCTTTCCGGGGAGTTGCGCATCGGCATTATTCCCACGCTGGCCCCTTACCTGCTACCTTCTCTTTATAAGTACATGCATGGAAAGTACCCGAAGCTGCAACTGGTGATTAAGGAATGTATTACCGAGGACGTGATTCACGATCTGAAAAATAACCGGCTCGATTGCGGGCTGGTGGTAACGCCGCTGAAGGATCCCTCGATTAAAGAAGATGTGCTTTTTTATGAAGAGTTGTTTGTGTATGTATCCAAAAAAAATGCGTTGTTTGATAAGAAGTATGTACTGGCAACTGAAATTGATCCCAACGAATTATGGCTGCTGGAGGAAGGGCACTGCTTCCGGTCACAGGTACTGAATCTTTGCGAACTGCGCAAAAGCAGTGATTTCCGTTTCCGGTATGAAACCGGGAATATAGAAACCCTGAAACGGATGGTGGACAAGAGTGATGGCATTACCATTTTACCCGAACTGGCCGTGATGGAACTGAACAAGCCGCAGCTGAGCCAGGTAAAGCGGCTAAAACAACCCAGCCCCGCACGGGAGGTGAGCCTGGTTACCCACCGCGATCATATTAAGACGAGGATTATTAAAGCGCTGCGGGAGGAAATCGTACAAATCATTCCCCGGCCAATGCAAAAACTGCAGCAAAAGAAGATATTAGAAATTACGTACTGATCAACCTTCCTTATTATAAAAGAAAAAGCGTTACCGGTAAGATCCGGCAACGCTTTTCTTATCAGCGAATGACAGTAGTTATTTTATTCCAGCCCTGCGCTTTAATTCTGCAACGGGCATATTCACCATCCTGCCGATGGGTTTACCGTTGCGGTATGTGATCACCCGCATCAGCGAGGCATCTTTGGGTACAACCAGCGGCTCTGTGTATTTGGGGTAAAAATTATCGGGGAAGGAATTATCGAAACTATAATAGATGTCGAGCCCTTTTATTTCAGTTTCCAGTGATACTACCGGCAGGCTGTCGGCGTTACGGGAAACATGAAAGATCGGGTCGTACATGGCAGGAGCATATTTCACCTGTGCTTCATCGAAGCGGGGAAATTGTTTTTCCACGCGGGCAGCAAAATCATCCCAGTTCTTTTTTTCTTTCGGGCTCCAAACACATTCTGCCAGCGCCAGTCCGCGGGGCCAGGTCATATACTCCGCGTGCCGCATATTATACACCTGTTCAGTCCACAGGTTTGCCTGTCCGCCTTTGATGTATTTTGCATCCACGCCATCGGGCACGGGTTCAAACTCGTAGGTTTTATTTAACCGCAGTGTAGCATAAACAGGGGGCTCCATCACGCGGTCGCTTTGCATATAATCCAGGTATACAAATGTGGTAGGGCTCATCACCACTTCATGTCCCATTTTCGCCGCTTCGATGCCGCCTTTGATACCACGCCAGCTCATCACCGCTGCGTTGGGTGCCAGGCCTCCTTCGAGAATTTCATCCCAGCCAATCACCCGCTTGCCTTTTGACTCCACAATTTTTTCCACTCTTTTTTCAAAGTAGCTCTGCACTTCATCCAGGTTCTTAAGGTTTTCTTTTTGCATCAGGGCTTTGATGGCATCGCTTTTTTCCCAGAAGTTGCGGGCACACTCATCGCCGCCGATATGGATGTAGGGAAAAGGGAATAACTGCGCCACTTCTGTAAACACTTTATCAAGAAACGCATAGACCTTTTCGTTAGCCGGGCAAAGGGTGTTATCTACCAGCCCGTAGAAATGTCCATTTTCCGGCCACTCCATGATTTTTTCGCCGGAGCGTACTTTGTAGTTTTCCGCGCCGGGTGTGCAGGATAATTCAGGATACGAAACAACGGCGGCAAGGCTGTGTCCGGGTATATCCACTTCGGGAAGAATATTGACAAACCTGTCTTGTGCATATTTTACCAGCTCTTTAATATCGTCCTGCGTATAAAAGCCGCCATAACTGCGGGGTTCATCGGGCCCCGGTTCAGAAAAATCACCAAAGGTGCCCACTTTCTTTACATTCCAGGCGCCAACGGAGGTCAGCCTTGGCAGGCTTTTGATTTCTATCCGCCAGCCTTCATCATCGGTCAGGTGCAGGTGCAGCAGGTTGAGTTTGTATTTCACCATTTGATCGATGTAGGCTTCCACATCTTCTTTTGTAAAGAAATGGCGGCTGACATCGAACATCAACCCGCGCCAGCCAAAACGCGGATAGTCTTTTACCTCCACGCAGGGAGCCGTCCAGGCTACATTGGCAACGGCTTTTTTACTTTCAATTTCTTTGGGTAATAATTGTAAAAATGTTTGAACTCCATAAAACAAACCGGCCGGTTTATTGGCTGAGATGCTAACCGATTTCGCGGTCACGCTTAGCTGGTATCCTTCGTCGCCCAGTTCTTTACTAGGACTCTTTAACAGCGCCAGGTTGATGGTTGCCGCTATCCCGTTTTTACGGGTGGTGACGTTAAAACCGGTGGCGGTACTGATGGCTTTGGAAAGATAGCCGGCTGCCTTCAGCGCAGCGGCATCGTCACCACTCACATTAATTACTACGTTATTCTTTAATGTAAAGACACCTGTTTTTTGAACCAGTGATACCGGTTCCGGAATAATGGCAGGTTTGTGACTGTAATCATTTTGTGCAAAACCAGTGATGCTAATAACCAGGCTAACCAGGAGAATTGTTTTTTTCATATGTATTAAGCTGTTTAAAGTAAGGATGACAAGCCGGACCTGTTGAACCAAATGTGCGAATGAAATCCGGTGCAACAAACAAAGCCTTTCACCAGCAAATATTTTGGGCGGAAAAGTTAGTGAAGAATCATGTTCTAAAAAAATGATTTCGCACAGTATGCTTTACCCGTCCTTTCCTATTTTTAATTGAATTGCAGATGGTATTTATGCAAAAAAGGATGCAGGTTTGATAAAAATTATCTTATTTTCACGCAGCTATTGACCCTGTAGAAGGGACTACCAAAACCAACTTTGTCATGAAAACCGTTATTGTTCCGATTGATTTTTCAGAAACATCTTTAAATGCAGCCCGCTACGCCGCCCAAATGCTCAAAGGACGGGAAGATACCCGTATAATCCTGTATCATATGTTTGAGGACGAAGATCATGCAGAAAATGCCGGCGAATACCTTGAAAACCTGAAAAAGGAACTGGAACAAAAAGGTGATCAAAACATAGATATTGAAAAAGAATTTGGTGAAGACCTGATCGACTGCCTGGAACGCCTTGCCTACCAGAAAACAGCTACTTTAATTGTAATGGGTATTACCGGGAAATCACCGATCGAGCAATTGCTCATTGGCAGCAACACCCTGAAAATGGCAGAAAAAAATATCTGCCCGGTTATGATCATTCCCCCCGAGGCAACGTATACCGAAATCAACAATGTGGCCCTGACCAGTGATTTTAAAAACGTGGGCGCCTCCACGCCGGTGCGGTTTATTAAAACCGTACTAGAATATTTTAAGGCCCAGCTGCACATTGTAAATGTCAGCAGCGAGCACTATGTGGCGCTGACAGAAGAAATGCAACAGGAACGGGCAACGATGCAGGATATGTTCTCTAATTTTGATCCTGAATTTTATTTCATCGGTATGAATGATTTTCATGAAGCCATTGAACAGTTTGTTGCCGATAAAAATATTGACCTGCTGATCATTGTTCCCCGTTACCGTTCCGGTCTTGGCGGATTTTTTAAATCTTCGCATACAAAACGACTGGCTTTTCACAGTTCGGTGCCGGTGCTGGCCGCCCATGAACTGATGTAAGCTGCTGCGGCCCTGTTGCAGACCTGCGAGTTGCCGCTCTCGCTGTAATGCTGTACTTTTACGGCATCAAATTTTCGTATGATTTCTTTTGGTAAGGGATATCAATATACCTGTACATTCGCAGAAATGCTGCCGGCAAACTATTATATACCGGATTAGGTCTCACGCAACCGCTGCCAGCTTATCTCTTCCATTATTTTCAAAAAAACATTTATGGCAAACTCAAGTAAAATATCTGTTACATCAGAAATTGGCACCTTGCGCCGCCTGCTGGTGCACAGCCCGGACAGCGGTCTTGGAAAAGTGGTGCCTTCCAAAGCGCAGGACTGGTTATTTGAAGATATTGTACATCTAGACACCATTCGAAAAAAGGAATACGATTATTACACCAAGATTCTGCTGTATTTTCTTGACCCGGACAAGATCAAGGGTCAATTGCACAAAGCCGATGATGAATCAAATCGCCGTGACTTTTATAAACCGGAAAAAGAATCATTTTTCCGGTCCGATAAAGTGGTGGAACTTCAATGGCTGCTTTCCGAAATACTTACTGACCGGGAAGTGAAGCTGAAACTGGTTGCATCGGTCTGCGCCATTGAAAACTGCTCTTACGATACAGAAGCTGAATTAGTGGAATTACCGCCCCTGCAACTGGCAAAAGTGTTTATCAGCGGCTCCATCGAAGATGACAGGATGCTCTTCCCGCCCATTCCCAATTTCATTTTTACCCGCGATATCGGCATTGTGATTAATGACCACATCCTGCTGAACAAACCGGCCAAAAAAGCCCGTACCCGGGAAGCCTTGCTGGCGAAATACATTTTTTTCAATCATCCCCTATTTGAGAAATACCGGGCAAACATTATTGAAATTCCCGACACATTCCAGCACTTCCTGCTGCCAAAGGACGGTGATGAGAAAAAAATTACGCTGGAAGGCGGGGACGTTATGGTCATTTCAAAAGATCATGTATTAATCGGGGTGAGTGAACGCACTACCATGGAAGCGGCGCACCGTGTTATCAATATTTTATTTGAAAAAAAACTGGTGAAGAAAATCACGGTGATTAAAATCCCCAAAAAACGGGACTATATGCATATCGATACCGTATTTACGCAGGTAAAACGGAATGTATGGGTGATGCTGGGCAGCTTTTCCAAAAAAGCCATCAAAATGGAGGATGCGGATCCTGTGCAGCGGACGCTGGAAACCACGAAAAAAGATGAAAAAATTAAAATCATCCAGTTTGCCCGTAAAGACATTGAGAACCCTGTGTATTTTGAAAGCCTCGAAGAACTGCTCTACGACATCAGTAAAAACGACCTGCGCTGCGGGGAGAAAATAAGATTCATTTATTCGGGCAATAACGAATTCCCTTATGATGCGAGGGAACAATGGACTGATTCCTGCAATTTGCTGGCTTTAAAGGAAGGCGTGGTACTGAGCTACGACCGGAATGACAAAACGGTGGAAGCCTTCCGGCAAAATGGTTTTTCGGTAGTGCATGTGCATGAACTGATACGCCAACTGGAGGCCGGCGACATAACACCGGATAACCTGACTGATACACTCATCCTGATGCCTTCTGCAGAACTTTCCCGGGCCCGCGGTGGTTTTCACTGCATGAGCATGCCCCTGCTGCGCGATGAGCCGGAAGAGTAAATGAACTGTTGAATCATTGTTACTTTTGCACTATGCAAACCACTTCGCATATCCTGATGATCAGGCCTGTCAATTTTGGCTACAATCCGCAAACAGCGGTCAACAATGCTTTCCAGGTTGCTGATAGCGATCCGTATGTACAACAAAAAGCGCTGGAAGAATTTGATCGCTTTGTAAAGGTATTGCAGCAGCATAAGGTGGATGTAACCGTTGTGCAGGATACACCCGACCCGCAAACGCCTGATTCGATTTTTCCCAATAACTGGATTTCCTTTCATGAAGATGGCGGCATTGTCCTCTACCCTATGTATGCTGAGAACCGCCGCCTGGAACGAAAGCAACATGTGTTGGATACACTTGACAAAAAATTTATTATCAGGCAGCAAGCCGACCTGAGCTTTTATGAAGCATCTAACCGCTTTTTAGAAGGCACCGGCAGCATGGTACTTGACCGCGAGAACAAAATCGCTTATGCCTGCCTGTCACCCCGGACCGATAAAACGGTGCTGGATGACTTTTGTAACCGGCTCGGATATCAACCCGTTGTATTTTCAGCTGTTGATACAAACGGAACGGCCATTTACCACACCAATGTAATGATGTGCGTGGCAGACCGTTATGTAGTCATTTGTCTCGATGCCATCCCCAATGAAGCAGAGCGAAAGCAAGTGACAGCAGCTATCCGGAACAGCGGAAAAGCCATCATTCCTATCCGTACCGATCAAATGCAGCATTTTGCTGGAAATATGCTGCAGGTGGAAAATGAGGAAGCTGAAAAATTACTGGTGATGTCTTCGCAAGCATATGAATCACTGGACCAGGATCAAATAAACCAATTGCTGCAATTCAACGACATTGTACATTCGCCATTGACTGTTATTGAAAAAAACGGTGGAGGCAGTGCCCGTTGCATGATGGCCGAAGTGCACCTGCCCATTAAACCAATTGAATGATTTTTTTGAAAAAAGTACTGATGCGTTACAAACAACTGACCCTATTATCTGCGCTGCTTTTTGCGACATTGCTTGGCATGGCACAATCCGCCACCTATGCTGACTCGCTCCAAGCTTATCGCCATGACTATATGATGCATCATGATGTTATTCATGGAAAGGATACTGTTTATTTCCGGTTTTTCCCGGCGGATGAATCCTATAAGGTCACGGCAACATTTGAAAAAATTGCTAAAGCCAACTGGTTTAAGATGGAAACATCTGGTCCGATAAAAAAAATTTTCCGTGTTTTCGGTGTTGCCCATTTTGTGCTGCATGATACAGCGCTTCAGCTGAATATTTACCAGTCGCAGGATTTGCTGGGAAATGATCAGTACCACGATTACCTGTTTCTTCCGTTCACTGATTTAACAACGGGTGAAGAGAGTTACGCAACGGGACGCTATCTTGATTTTAGAATACAAGATATTCATGGTGATAAACTTACCATCGATTTTAATAAAGCATACAATCCAAACTGTGCGTATATCAGTAATAAATACAACTGTCCCGTGCCACCGAAAGAAAATGCTTTACCGGTAGCCATCCTGGCGGGAGAAAAAGCATTTGGAAAAAAGACCCATTAACCAGGCCTGCAGGTTTACTATGTACACAGTTGATCAAAATCCTTTACCAGGAATGTGAGGAAAAAAACATTATCAAATAACGTGACTGGGTTTAGCCTGATTTCCCGCGGATCAGTGAAAGGATAAACAGCACGAGAAAAATGAAGAACAGGCTCTTGGCAATCTTTGCGGCACCAATGGCAATCCCTGTAAACCCTAAAATTCCGGCCACAATCGCTATCAATAATAAAATGATGGCCCACTTTAACATCAGCATCCTGTTTAAAGGTAAAAACAATCGTTCTGGCAGTGCGTAGCAGGCTGCGCAGTCTATTGCAGCAGGGTCTGTGCCTCCTTTGCCACACAAGCAGCTGTTTGCAGAATGGTTTCCTGCTGCTCCGGTGTAGGCCTGATCACTGTGGTAATTTTATTATTACCGGTAAATTTAATCGAGTCCACTTTTAATGTTGACAGTCGCTGCAGCACGTACGGTGTTTGGTGCCCGTTGCGAACGGTGAAATGAAACAGCCCTTCGCAATTCATGGTTCCACTGTTTTTAAATGAGTTTTTTTGTCGTGTGCCCTGGTAAAAGATGATAATATCAGAGGTATTATCAAAACATTTATTAGCACCATTTAACGAAAAGAAAAAGTCTATTTCCTTTTTGTCGGCATCAACAGATAAAGATGCGTTTTGCAGGGGGAAAAAGCCAGTAGACAATTTGGTCTCACGGGTAAATTCATCCGTTGTTTTTTTCAACTGGCAATCCTGCGATAGTGCAGCAACAGGTATAAGTAAAAAAAATAGAAGGAAGTGTTTCATTCAACTCTGTTTTGATCACAGCGAACTGATCGCAGGTGTTTTTATAAATGTATTTAAAAGTACAACTTCCTTTGGTTTCTGCCAGTCGCAGCTTGTTAAAAGTAACCCGGTAAACAGTGCAGCCGCAGTTGCGTTTCAAAAAAAGTATATTTATTGAACTAAACATCATTGTTATGAATGACTTGCAGAAAGCTACAGGCCAGCAAGCCGGCCGCCGTGAATTTATAATTCATTCACTCAAAGCTGCCGGTGCAGCCGCCCTGCTGTCGGTACCAGGGTTAAGCGAAGCCGGCAGCCTTATGAGCAACCAAAGGAGTTATACTGTTCAGGAGATTATTGATATCATTTTAAAGGACATCCCCGGTGCCCCGTTTCCCCAAACAGTAGACACCCTGAAAAGTGGCAGCGCTGCTATGCAGGTCAGTGGCATTGTAACAACCATGTTTCCCACTATGGACGTGATAGAGCAGGCAGCCAAACTGCGAGCCAACTTTATTATTGCACACGAACCCACCTTTTATAATCATACAGATGATATCAACTGGGTTCCCGATAATGAAATTGTACAAAAAAAACAGGCGCTGCTGCAGCAGCATGGTATAACGATCTGGCGTTTTCATGACTACTGGCACAGCCACAAGCCCGATGGAATTGGTTATGGTGTATTAAAAAAGACCGGCTGGCTGCCGTATTATACACCTGGCCAGCTAATCCTCAACATGCCGGCCACCTCGCTGAAAGATATTGCTCTGCATGTAAAAACCACGCTTGGTATTCAGCAGGTACGGGTAATCGGCAACTTAGCGCAACAATGCCGGCGGGTTGGCTTACTTCCTGGCGCTGCCGGCGGCCAGCAGCAAATCGGGCTGGTGGAAAAAGAAAAACCGGATGTTCTTATCGTAGGCGAAGTGCATGAATGGGAAACGGCCGAATACATACGCGATGGCCTGAAAGCAGGCGCAAAAACATCGCTTATTGTGCTGGGGCATTCTGTGAGTGAAGAACCCGGTATGGAATGGCTGGTGGAATGGCTGCAACCCAAGCTGCCCGGCATCAACATTTCGCATATAGCTTCGGGTAACCCGTTTCAATGGGTATAAATCATGGAGTAGCTGGCTTACGGTTTTTCCGCCATGCACACCTGCTTAACATTGAGTTAATAATTTGATAACATAAGACCCCGCCCATCCTGTATTTCTGTATCAATAAGATAATCAACCATTTATAACATAGCAGCCGCCTGCTATCCCCGATCGTTCTTGTGCAACTATTGGTGAGACAACAGGACCTTGACTTTTGAAATCAAAAATAGATTTAATTGCATAGGCGTTACGGATTAGTTGGGATGCCGTTAAATTCTACCTACTGAAAATCCTCATCATTCCACCAGTAAAAATTTTCAGTATGAATCCAGCAGAAAAAATCAACCAGATTAAACAGGAAATTCAGTCCTCAACGATTGAAACCTACAGCAAGCCCGGACAGTCATTACTGAACAAGATCGAGGAAATTAAAGCCTTAATGGTGGCTGTATACGAAAACAATGAAGGTTTGAATAAATACATGATCCGCCTGCCGCTTTGGCTGATTGATATTAACCTGATCAACTTCAAAAGTTTCCCGGAAGTGAAAGACCAGGAGATGAAAACCGGCATTCTTAATAATCTCAAACGAATCACCAACAACGCGATCGAACTGTTCGAAAAAGCCTGTACGGAACAAAAACCCCTGCAGCACGCTTATACCGCCTGAAATTCTTTTTCTGTTTAATTACCTGTTATAAAATAGCCTTTCAGGAGCTTATTACATGCTTCTTATAAAATAATAACGACCTGTCAAAAGACTTGCATCAAGGATTCGCAGGAAATGATCCGCATTTTTATGCAGGTTTTTTTCGTAAACGATGATTTTGTTAACATTAAGGTAACATTGCGGTAACATTCCAGTAATTGCTTCTTTCTTCTTTTGTGCCCAATCACACGAGGCGCAAGCCTTGCTTTAAAAAACTGCAAACTCTACTTCTATGCTACAAAACAGGGGATTCCTGCGGGCCTCCTTTGCTATTGCCTTACTATTTCTTTTCAGTTCTTTGAAAGCGCAATTCCTTTTAAACTCAGATTCGGCTTTTAAAGCCGGTAGCCCGAATTCAGGGCGAATCTGGGGATATGCCTTCGGGGATTTTTATTACAAAGCTCACCGGGATTCGATGAACCGGGGTGGTGCGAACCAGTATACGGGTATTCCGGCCAACCGCACTGCTTTCCAGTTTCGCCGTATTTACCTGGGATACGATTACAACATTTCAAAAAAATTTGCTGCCGAACTGTTGCTGGCCGCTGAAGATAATGCTCCGGCAGGAAACCCGCCTTCTTCCGGCAGTATGAGCGGTGATCTGTTATCCAATAATAAACTGACATTTTATATCAAACTGGCAAATATCCGCTGGAAAAATATCTGGAAAGGTACAGACCTTGTTGTGGGGCAGGTGGCACCACCTACGTTCCCATTGCTGTCGGAAAGAATATGGAATTACCGTTCCGTTGAACGCACAATAGCTGATATCAGGCGCCTACCTTCCTACGACCTGGGTGCAGAATTGCAGGGCAAGTTTGATGCCGCCGGCAATTATGGTTACAACCTAATGGTTGGTAACAGCAGCCAAGCAAGACCTGAATCAGACAACTTCAAAACCTTTTACGGCGACGTATATGCGATGTTCCTGGATAAAAAAATTATCGTTGACCTATATGCTGATTACCAGCGTATGAACTGGACGTCCAGTTTTCATCATGCCAGGAATATGGTAAAAGCCTTTGCCGCTTACAACACACCGGCGCTGACGGTTGGCGTGGAAGCATTTATCAACAATGGCAAACAGGATGTAATAGCTGAAACAGCTAACAGGCGTGACACGCTGAATGCAACAGCCGAAGGTATTTCTGTTTATGTTCACGGTAACATTATCCCTGATAAGCTTCGGTTTTTTACCCGCTTCGATGCTTACAATCCCGATACAAAATTTGACAATACAACCTATTTTAAATACACCGGGTTAACTGCCACCTATGAACCTAATAACAAAGAACAATTTATAACGGCAGGACTTGATTTTACCCCGGCTAGGAATGTTCATTTTATGCCCAATATCTGGTACAACAGGTATAGAGCCGAGCAATCCAGCCACGAAACTGATCATGACCTGGTATACAGAATGACATTCTTTTTTGTATTTGGTAAATAAAAAAGTTTTAAAGACATACTTACATTTTTAAACAACAAGCAGAATAATATGAAACACGCAACACAAGTTATCAGGGGTTTTGCACTGGCAGCCTCCCTTGCTTTGTTCGCAGGAATAACATCATGCAACAGTGGTTCCGGCGACGGTAGCGGATCTGCCAAAGATGACAATATGTTACTGGGTGCTGGCAGTACATTTGACAATCCGCTTTTTTCCAAAATGTTTTCTGAATACAACAAAGCCACCGGCGTAAAGGTGAATTACCAATCGATTGGCTCCGGAGGCGGTATTTTACAACTAACCAATAAAACGGTAGACTTTGGTGCTTCTGACGCCCCACTGAATCCCACACAGGATTCCGCTGCCGGTGCACCGGTTCTTCATATCCCCATTACAGCAGGTGCCGTGGTTTTAAGCTACAACCTTCCTGATGTAAAAGATACTTTGCAACTAACGCCGTCCGTTATTGCGGATATTTTTTTAGGGAAAATCACCAAATGGGATGATGCACAAATTTCGGCGATCAACCCCGGGGTAAAACTGCCTTCATTACCCATCCTGGTGGCTCACCGCTCTGATGGCAGCGGCACCACGAATATTTTCACCACATACCTTACAAAAGTGAGCGATGAGTGGAATACGAAGGTTGGAAAAGGAAACTCTGTAAACTGGCCGGCCGGTCTTGGTGGAAAAGGTAACGAAGGTGTTGCTGGTACCGTGAAACAAACACAAGGGGCAATTGGTTATATCGAACTTGCCTATGCCATTCAAAATAAAATGCCATATGCGAAAGTGCAGAACAAAGCCGGAAATTTTATCGTTCCCAATATTGCCAGTGTGACTGCTGCAGCCGATATAGATATCCCTGCGGATTCCAAAGTATCCCTAACCAATACGGAAGCGGCACAGGGCTATCCGATTGCCGGTTTTTCCTGGATTGTGTTGTATAAGGAACAAAATTATAATAAGCGTTCACTGGACCGGGTTACTAAAATGGTAAAGATGATTTCATGGATGATTCACGAGGGTCAGCAATACAGTGCGCCGCTTGATTATGCGCCATTGTCAACTGCCGCCACGAATGTAGGGGATGCTATTTTGAAATCGGTTACTTTTGACGGTAAACCTGTTTTACAGTAGTCTCTCCAGGCAAACAGACTCATTTTACAATTCAAACCGCATTACCCCGGTCATGACCGGGGTAATGGATAAGAAAAGATGATTACCGCAGCGAAGACAGCCAGGAAGAAAAAAAGTTCCCTCCGGCAGATCCGGGTGGAAAAAATATTCAGGGGAGGTCTTGTCCTTACAGGTCTTTCACTGGTGATACTGGTACTGGCCATCATGCTTACACTGGTTGTGCAATCAGTGCCTGCCATCAAACAAATGGGGGCAGGATTCATCTGGGGCAAAACCTGGGATCCGGTCAGGAATATTTATGGTGCATTCCCGTTTTTACTAGGAACGTTACTGACCTCGTTTATGGCCTTACTGATCTCCATCCCGTTTTCCATCGGTGTAGCTATTTTCCTGGGAGAATATTATCCAAATGGGTGGTTTGCCAATTTATTAAAAAACCTTGTGGAATTAATTGCCGCCGTTCCTTCCGTGATTTATGGTTTCTGGGGGCTGGCGGTATTGGTGCCACTTGTCAGAACCTTTGAAACAAAAATAGGTGTTGCGCCAGTGGGTGTCGGCATTTTTACTTCATCCCTGATCCTGGCAACAATGATCATTCCTTATGCCGCATCGCTGGGGCGTTCTGTAATTCAAATGGTTCCCTCCACATTAAAGGAAGGTGCTTATGCACTTGGTGCTACACGTTGGGAAGTGATCCGTTCAGTCATTATTCCCTATACCAAGTCGGGGCTGTTTGCGGGCATTTTACTGTCGCTGGGCCGCGCATTGGGAGAAACGATGGCCGTCACCATGGTAATCGGCAACACCAGCCTGGTGCCCAAAAGTATTTTCTCACCGGGTAATACCATGGCCAGTGTGATTGCCAATGAATTTACGGAAGCGGATCATCCCACTTACCTGGCGGCATTGATCGAACTTGGGCTGGTTTTATTCGTGGTAACTGTTATCATTAACATGATAGGAAAAAAAGTAATCAGCCGTTTTACAAATTAACCGCGCATGAAGACATCGCTTAAATTCAGGATTGGCAAAAGCGGGATATTCCAGGCCATCACCATCTTTTTCTCGGTGGCCTGTATTCTACCGTTGCTGGCTATTTTGTATTATATCATTAAGGCGGGTATCCAACGAATTAACTGGCAGTTTTTTGTAGAACTACCGAAACCCGTCGGCGAAGCAGGTGGTGGTATTGCCAATGCTCTCGTGGGCAGCTTATTAATTATAGTCGTGGCAGCGCTCATAGCCATACCGGTTGGTATTTTATGCGGTATTTATTTAAGTGAAAACAAAAACAGCCGGCTGGCGTACTGGAGCCGTTTGTCTGTTGACATTTTGCAGGGTATCCCCTCCATTGTGGTGGGAATTGTATGTTATTTCTGGCTGGTTAAGCCGTTTGGCAGCTTCTCTGCTGTTTCCGGTAGCGTAGCGCTTGCCATTATGATGTTGCCGATTGTCATCCGTTCCACGGAAGAGACTTTACGTTTATTACCCGATTCCCTGAAAGAAGCGGCTTTTGCACTGGGTATGCCTTTTCACAGGGTCATCCTGAAAGTGGTGGTACCCTGTGGCATCAGCGGCATCCTTTCGGGGGTAATGTTGTCTGTAGCAAGAATCGCCGGAGAGACGGCTCCTCTGCTTTTCACTGCTTTTGGCAACCCGTATCTGAGCACCAATATTGGACGGCCCATGCAAAGCCTGCCTTTATTAATTTTCAATTATGCCACCAGCCCATATAACGACTGGCATGATCTTGCCTGGGGAGCATCGGTTGTGCTGCTGGCATTTGTCTTATTCTTAAATATTTTTACAAAGCTCATGACAAGTAAATGGAAAGTACAGTTATAAAAAGTAAAGATTTTAACGCCTATTTCGGTGACAACCACGTTGTGAAAAATGTAAACATTTCAATTACCAACAATACCGTGGTGGCTGTCATGGGTCCTTCCGGGTGTGGGAAAACCACTTTCCTGCGCGGCATTAACCGCATGCATGAACTGGTACCCGGCGCCTCCACCAAAGGTGAAATTTTACTGAAAGGAGAGAATGTATACGGCATGCACCCTATCCTGGTACGTCAAAAGATCGGCATGGTGTTTCAACGGCCCAACCCCTTCCCCAACCTGAGTATTTACGACAATGTGATTGCCGGCTATAAACTGAACGGCATTAAATTACCAAAGGGAGAAAAAGACCGGATTGTGGAACATTCTCTCACCCGCGTGGCTTTATGGAAAGAGGTAAAAGATTCCCTGAACAAAAAAGGGTCATTCTTGTCCGGTGGTCAGCAGCAGCGGCTTTGTATTGCCCGGGCCGTGGCAATGGAGCCGGAAGTGCTTTTATTTGATGAACCTACTTCCGCGCTGGATCCCGTTTCCACGTCCACTGTTGAAGAGCTTTTTCATGAACTGAAAAATAATTATACACTCATCATCGTTACGCACAATATGCAACAGGCCGCCCGGGTAAGTGACCGCACTGCGTTTTTTTATATGGGAGAACTGGTGGAGTATGACGACACCAAGCAGATGTTTACCAACCCCAAGGATGTGCGGACGCAAAACTATATTACCGGCCGCTTTAGCTAAAGACCAAACTTTACCGTTATGACACAATTCGAAATAGAAATGCAGGGTGTTCGTACTGAACTGACCAATATGTGGCAACTGGTCATCTCCCAGCTTTCCAAAGTTAAAGATGCCCTTCTCCAGTTTGATAAAGACCTGGCCAGAGAAGTTGTACAAACCGAAAAAAGAGTCAATGCATTTGAATTAAAAATTGACCGGGATTGTGAAAATATTTTTGCCCTCTTTTGTCCTGTGGCAGTCGACCTGCGATTTCTGTTATCGGTGTTGAAAATAAACAATAACCTTGAGCGGATTGGCGATATTGCCGAAGGTATTGCCAAATACATCACCGACTCACCGGCAAAATTTAATGATACCCTGCTGGAATCCACCGAACTGGTAAATATGATGGATTTATCGGCAGACATACTGAAAGATGCCCAGGTGGCATTTGAAAATGAGAATACGATTTTAGCCCGAACCATTTTCTCCCGCGATGAAGTGCTCGATACCATTAATAAAAAAGCCGACGAACGGATTGCTCATTACATACAGGCAAACCCAGCCGGCATCTATGAGGCCTTGTATGCACTCTCCATCATCCGGAAACTGGAACGAGTGGGCGACCAGTCAAAAAATATCGCCGAAGAAATTATTTTTTATTTTGAAGCCAAGGTGCTGAAACACCAGAAAGGACTTTTATAAATGGACTGCCTGCTGCCGGCCAGGAGTACTTTTTTATTTACCCGAACTGATATACCGATACACTATTTCTGAAACAAGCGCCAGGGATTGTACCGCTGCATCCGCATCCGTTAGATTTTTTGAGAGTAAGACCAGCACGTATTTACGGCCGTGTGGTAAAAACACAATTCCTGCATCGTGCTGTACACCTGTTATAAAACCGGTTTTGTGCGCCACTTTGATGTTCGGCGGCAGATTAGCGGGGATTATTTCATTAAACTGCTGATCCATCAAAATCCTGATCATTTCGCTGCAGGATTGTTTGTCAACGATCTTGCCATCAGCTATTTTTTCCAGTAATATCAGCAGGTCAAAGGCCGAAGTTGTATTATTCAATCCCTGATCAAAAGCCTTGTTGTCTTCCACTCCGCGCAGTACCTGCATGTCATTTGCCCCGGCTGTTTTCAGAGTTGACATAATATTGGCGGGACTTACTTTTTCCATCAGAAGATTTGTGGCCAGGTTGCTGCTAATGGTAATCATCTGGTAGAGCAAATCACCGACAGATCGTTTTTCGCCAATATGCCGGTACAATGTTGCATCGCTGTCGTCCGTCGAATCAAGTTCATAAGGGCTGCCATCAACAATACTGGCAAACTGTTTCTTTATTATAATAGAATCGTTTAAAGAGAGCCTGTGCTCTTTAGCCTCTTTGAACACTTCAATCATCACGGGCACTTTCATCGTACTGGCAGCATGGAAAAGTTCATGTTCATTGATCAGCAAAACCTTCCCGCTGGTCAAATCTTTACATGCAACGGCAAAGGTTCCTTGCTGTCGATTTACTATTTCAATAATTTGTTGTCTTAACTCATGCATATCTCCTGCCGGCTGACTTTTGATATTTAAAGAAAAACAAAGTACAGCACATATTGCTGATAGTAACCGGTTGAATATACAGACCTGTTTTCGAAACGAATGATTTAACATATAAAATTTCCTCTATTTTACCGCAACCTGCTCAACGGGCCAGTCATCGGTCCTGAACGGACAAACAGGCAGACCCTCTCGGCTAAATAAATTACCAATTGCGGCATTGCTGAAAGCAAAACGCACGGCCACCGGTTCTTTCACTTGTTTACTCCACACAACCAGTTTATCATGATCAGTGACAGCTGTGGCGGGATAAAAAATCCTGTCACTCCCGGCCACCAGCAAGGCCTCGATCTTTTTTCCGGTTGCTAGCAGGCCGTTTGTTGCGTTTTCAAAAGAAATAATGGCCTTATCTTTCTGTATTGCCATTGCTTTATAAACCGGGCTCTTATAGACAATGCCTGCTTTATGATAGGTTTCTGCCAATGCCCAATTGGCCAGCCGGTAGCCTACCTCGTGTTTATTTTTAGGATGGATATCGGTCGTGTCATTTACCAGGTCCGAAATAACAACCATGCCTGTATTGGGGAGTTGCAGGGTTTTGGTTTGCTGTTCACGCACCAGATTGCCAACATTTGTGGTACCATATGTGAACGGTGCAATTTGCACATAATAAAATGGAAGGTTTTTTTGCCAGGCATTTCGCCAGGCGGTGATCATGGAGGAAAAAAGTTTGCTGTAGGTTGCCGGAGCAGCTGTATTCCCCTCGCCCTGGTACCAGATTACACCGGCGATGGAGAAATGTGTCAGCGGGTAAATCATGGCGTTGTAAGTAGCGCCTGGCTCTTGGGGCCACCAGGCGAAGTCTTCTTGCTTGGCTGCGGAAGATTTTAATGCCGGATCATTGTTTACTTTTTCGGCAGGTGTCCAAACTTCGGCCGGTGTACCGCCCCAGTTGGAGCTGATTAATCCCACTGGAACGTTCAGGTCCTGGTTTAATTTTTTTCCAAAGAAATACCCTACAGCGCTAAAGCTTTTCAAAGTGTTGGAATCACAGCTTTGCCATTGTCCTGTGCAATCGTCCTGCGGATAGGCTGCCGTAGCTTTTGCTACATGAAAAAAACGAATTTGGTTATTGGCACAGGTTGGAAATGCAGCTTTCACATCCGGCAGGCCCCATTGTTCATTCATTTCCATATTAGATTGGCCGGAACAAACCCACACCTCCCCGATCATTACATCATTTAACACAATTGCGTTACCTGCTTTTATTGTAATGGTATACGGGCCACCAGCTATCGGGGTTTTGATTTTTAATTGCCATTTAGCCCCATGATTGGTGATCGCAGAATCTGTAGCTTCATTCCAACTGGTGGTAACAAAAACTTTCTGAGACGGTTCAGCCCATCCCCACAGCGCTACTGAATCATTTTGTTGCAGTACCATCCCCGATGAGAGAATGGAAGGTAACCGCAGTTGCGAAAAACCGGCTAGTGAAGTAAAGCAAATGGCGATCAATAAACTTAAAGATTTGTAAAATTTCATGTCCCGCTTTGTTTAATGTTTAAATATACAGGAAACTCTCTTTCATTGTGCATTCGCAGCCGTGCTG
Organism: Chitinophagaceae bacterium; assembly: GCA_035760665.1. Lineage (GTDB taxonomy): Bacteria > Bacteroidota > Bacteroidia > Chitinophagales > Chitinophagaceae > DASTSN01. Next base: position 18,080 of record DASTSN010000016.1, read on the forward strand.
GATTCCTCACTGGTAAACTGCCAGCGTGCTACGCCTGTTTTCTAAGAATTAAAAATTGTGAAAAACTTTTATTGCTGCAGCATTTAGTTAGCATAAGAATTGCTGTAATCTTTATCATTCAAATTGCCTGGTTATGCAGATACAGTTTATCCGAAATGTACAGTTCACCCGTCTTTTAAAAGTAAATGGCCGCCTCCGGGAATTTAACTTCCGGAAACTGGGAGGCATTAATGAAGGATTATTTACAGTGGATGTTGTTGATGACCGGGGTAACCGAATTATGTTTCGCATGCAAAAGGAAGACGGACACTGGAAAATACTTTCTCAACCCATGCCGGCTTGGGTATTGCAGAGCGAAGATCAGTTGCATGAAATTATTGAAGAAGGCATGGCCTGACAACCCTATCCCCTCCGCGGGAACAATCATGCTTGTCCTTGTTGCAAAAAAATTGGGAATCTGTATTTTCCTGCTTCTCACCTGTTGCGCTCCCCGCGTTTAAAAGTAACCCTTTGATTTTCTCTTTACAGCATATCATGCTTTTTGGGCTTAAAAATCGGCTCAGTGTAAAAACTGGGCACCGCTTCCTTTGAGGGTTGTTGCATCGTCGTTTGCTTTATTTTTACCTTCGGCCTTTCCTTTTTGGCTTTACCCATTGGCACAATCGGGGCGAGTGGCTTTGCAATCGCAACCTCGGAATACAATTGAAGAGATAAGGTGTTGTTCATAACAAACGATTTGAGCTGAGAGATAATTATCACACCGAAAAATTTATGCCATCATTTTCACTGCAATAATTCATGATTTTAGAAAACTGACCAACGACCTGCGTCATTCAAAAAAATGATTGGCGTCAGTTGCCTGAAAGCCTCTATGGCAGCGGGTTTAAAACTCTTTGCCTGATCACCCTCACAAAACTCACCAACCGCCTTTGAAAAAAAGATTTAACAATCCTGCTACAAAAGGCTGGAAGGATGACGTACACAAGTAATCTGCAACCGGGGCATTAAACGTTCACATGAAATTTCCGTTTACCTTTAAGAAAAATTATATGGGGGATGACTAAAATTAATACCCAGGAGAAATTAGCCCTTTTCGAGGATTACTGGAATCCGCGGATAGTAGCTGAACTGAATGGGCAACAGGTAAAACTGGTGAAATTGAAAGGTGCGTTTGTCTGGCACAAGCACGATGAGGAAGACGAGTTGTTTTACGTGCTGAAAGGAAAGTTAAAGATCGAGTTTAGGGATCGGGTTGAGGAACTAAACGAGCAGGAATTCCTGGTAGTGCCGAGAGGTATAGAACACCGCCCGGTGGCGGATGAAGAGGTGGCAGTTATGTTGTTTGAACCGGCGTCTACACTGAATACCGGGAATGTGAAAGGAGATTTAACGAGGGAGAAACTTGATAAATTATAATAAAACAAAAGATTCTTCAGGAAAAGAAGCTAACAGTATAAACGGAACGGAATACGTTTTTTCTAAAAAGCATTTTCTTCGCCTTTAAAAATATTATACACTGTCAGAAACATAATGCGGGTATCAAGCCACACACTCCAATTTTCCATATACCACAAATCATACTCCACACGTGCTTTCATCTGGTCAACGGTTTTGGTTTCGCCCCGGTAGCCATTTACCTGTGCCCAGCCGGTAATTCCGGGTTTTAAAAACTGCCGCACCATGTATTGATTGATCAGTTTCGAATAGTCGTCCGTATGCTTAAGCATATGCGGCCTGGGTCCCACGACACTCATATCGCCCATCAATACATTTAAGAACTGTGGAAATTCATCAAGGTTGGTTTTGCGCAGAAAACGCCCGAGTCTGGTAATGCGTGCATCATTACGAACGGCCTGCACTTTATCGGCATCTGCATTTACCCGCATACTGCGGAATTTCAAACATCCAAATGGCTTGTTATCTTTCCCGCTGCGTTTTTGAACGAAAAAAATGGGGCCCCGTGATTCAAGTTTTATAAGAAGTCCCAGGAGTGGAACCATCCATGAAAGAATAAGAATGGTTACCAGCGATGATACCACGATATCAAACAACCGCTTATTGAGTCTGTTTCCTACATCATCCAGCGGTTCACTCCGCAATGAAATGACTGGCATATCGCCCAAATAGTCGATATGCACCGGATGACGAATAAAAGAAGAAAGATCTGGAACAATCCTGAAGCGAATACATTCGGCTTCGGCTTCTTTCATGAGCTGGTAAATGGAATGATCCTGCTCGGGTGTAATGGTAGAAAAAATTTCATTCACCTGCATCTCTTTCGACACTTTCAAGGAATCCCTGATTCCGGAAATAATCGGATAATTAGACAACTCCGTAACCTTGCTGTAATCTTCTGCAAAGCCCACCACTCTCATATTTATGCCTTCTTTTTCAAGGTAATTAGCCAGCCGCTTGGAAACATTATTATACCCAAGAATGACGATTTTTTTCCCAAAGTTTCCGCTGTTTTTAAAATAATCCCGTAGCCCGATATACGCAAACCTGTTAAGCAATAAACCCACACCAAAGGATAAACTTGTAAACAAAACAAAAAGCCTTGAAATCGTTAGTTTATGGGCCAGGAACAAGTAAAAGAAGCCGCAGAAAACCCATACGATATACATGCGCATCGTACGGCTGGTAAGCGATTCAAATGATATAATATATTTAGCGGCATATACCCCGCCGGCCCAGGTAAAAAATATCCAGCAAATATTGATAAAGGCCCAGAACTGCAGGTAAAACATAAAAGAATCCACCGAAATACGGTTTTTGAATATGAACCAGAATATAATAAAGACGACATTTAAAATAATGACATCGAAACCCGCAACAGTCACCTGCAGAAACTGTAAAAATCGTCTGTTCATATATTATTTTTGAAATCCTAATTTAGGAAATGAAAAAAAATTAAGCAGTGTTATGGGCTAACATAGTAACTAAATCCATGACCTGATTTTTCTAATAAATTGCCCGAATGGCTGCCAATACCGTCTGAGACCATCTACTACAATTATTCCACTGTCTCCGTTGATAGTATGTAATGCAAAATTGTATTTTGAGTTTTTTGATGGAATGATAGTTTTATGATACGTTTCGACGTAATCATTAGTTGTTAAAGAAATAATTCTAAAAATGTCGACTGATTTCCCATAGTAAGAACTGCAATTCTGAGCAGGTCTATATATTATATCATCAATCTTTATAAAATTACCAGCAGGTCTCGACCCTTGTAAGCCTATTTTAACAGGGTTTTTCGGATGTGGGGTATAGTTTCCAAATAAATCGTCAGAGTAAAAAATGTAGAGTGATGAATTACTGCTTTCTTTCATTGACCCAAAAAGCCAATATTTATCCTTGAATTTTAAGATAGTTGGATCCACAATTGGCTGATTCACAATTCTACGTTTATTGACAAGCTTTGCTGAACTACTATCAAATTCGTAAGCGTAAAGCGCACCGCTCCTGGATGCTTCAGGTATAATGTATACTTTTTTATCTTCCCTAATAACGAACGGGTACGACATATGAATGCCCTCATCAAGAATAATCCCATGCTTCAAAAGATTCATTTGATCATCAAACACAAATTGAGCGATTTTACCATACCCTTCAGCCTGTTTGATATCTTCATAAAACAAATGGAATAATCCATCGGGTGTTTTGATAATGAACGGATCTGCATAAAATTGTGTTTTGTTTTTTGGCGTGATCCATTGAAAATCGAGTTCTCCATTTGTTTTTTGCAGCAACTCCCTTATATCACCTTTTGCAATTCCAAGAGCCCATTGCTTCAAAAAAAGTTTATCTGTATATTTTTGAAAAAAACCCATTTTAATATATTCGACGAGAATATTTATGTTACTTCATGTATATTTCTATTAACGAATGAACTATCCGTTCTGCTGTTTTGCCATCCCAAAAGGGTGGTACAATCCCCTTCTTCCATTCGCCATTTAATATTTTAGTTAAATAGGGCTTCAGATCATCTGGGTTAGTGCCTATTAGCTCATTAGTACCCAAAGTTACCGTCTCGGGTCTTTCCGTAGAATTACGCAATGTTAAACAAGGAATATTCAATACTGTGGTTTCTTCGGTTATTCCACCAGAATCGGTTATAACGGCCCGGGCATTTTTTACCAGATAAATAAACTCCAGATACGGTAAAGGATCAATTTGAATTAACCTAATACTATCAAAATTCAGCATTGACAACTTCTCCCTTGTTCTCGGATGCACAGGGAAAACAACTGGGTAGTTACTCGTCCCATCTAGAATTGCCTTTATCAGGGCATCAAGGTTTCTGACATCATCAACATTAGCTGGCCTGTGCAAGGTCATCAAAAAAAAATCTCCTATATGCAAATTAAATTCGGTCCAGCATTTTGGGCAGATGAGTTTGTTTATATTTTGGTAGAGCGTATCAATCATTGTATTACCAACAAAATGAATACGGCTGTCATCCACACCTGCTGCTCTCAGATGTTTATTAGCAACCTCACTAGTGGTATAAAAATGATCACAAATAGCGTCTGTCACTATGCGATTAACTTCTTCGGGCATTGTCATATCTCCGGACCGAATACCAGCTTCTACATGAACGACAGGAATGCAAAGTTTTTTCGCGGTTATCGCGCATGCCATTGTGGATGTAACATCACCAACGACCAATACAATATCTGGTCTATGCTCAATCAATTCCTTCTCAAACCTCAACATGATTGCTGCTGTCTGTTCAGCTTGCGTACCGCCACCGGCTTCAAGATTATTATCCGGCTCGGGTATATTTAACTGTTCAAAAAAATCTGCACTCATTTTTTTATCATAATGCTGACCTGTATGCACAAGGCGAAATTGAATATTGGTGCCTTGTTTACTTTTTTCTTGTATTACTTTAATAATGGGAGACACCTTCATAAAATTCGGTCTTGCTCCTGCAACTATAGTCACTATCATATATTATCATTTATGGGGGTATGCTGTAATGAGCGCAATTCACATCTTTGATCATGCACTAAACTGACGGATTAGTGAAACGGTATTTTCAATGTTTGACTTAGATGAAGCCCCGAATAATACAGATTCAATATTGGGCAATGAGCTGATATACTCAACTGCTTCTTTGGCAGGAATAGCACCACCTCCTAGTATTTGCATAGCAATTACCCTGCACCCACCTTTCTTAAGCGTGTTTTCATAGATATCTTTACCCCCGGACATTCGAAAACCTGCCTTATTAATAGAGGTGCAGATAACTGGATTTTCAATACCAACTTTTTTCAACTCGGTAAGAAGTCGGGGGAAATTCATAGTTATAAAGCCTGCTTCCGCATTATATTTCTTTCGGATATAGTGGTGGAATTCAGCAAAGATTTCAGCTGCGCCAAGGCCTAATAACAAATCAGTTATAACGTTTTGTAGAAATATATAGGGTGTATTAATCCCCTTAAACATTTTCATCTCCGCATCCACAAGCAACTCCATGATTGACGAAAAGTCCTTGGAAAGAAAAGCAACACCACCTTTAAACAACGAACCCACAAAATTGCCGGGAACATAATGCCGGAGCGTACCCATAATACCCAGTTCTGTTATGGCGTTAGCATATTTATGTGCGTATGGCATGCAGGGAAAAATTTGATACCCCTGATATTTATCAGGATTATCTCTTATGATATTGCAAATCTCTGCTATGCGTTCATGTGTAGTACACATAAATGTATTTATTCCCGCTAAGCGGGCATCATCCAGGGTTTTTATTACCGCACCCAGGTCTTTAAAACGGATAGCCTGCGCTCTTGACTTTTCATCCGAAATATGGTTAACTGCAAAAAATTGGTTATCGCCAAATAAAATCTTTTCCATAATATGATTTAGATCGTGTTAGCCTTTCTGATTAATTCAATGGCTCTATCAGTGTTCATTGCCGACTGAAAGGTATTGATATCATTTGGTACTTCTCCCTCTACAGCCCGGATAAAATAATCCACTTGAGCCGAATACTCTTCCCCCCTCAAATAAAAGTCAACCGGAGGGGTAAGATCTGTTACATATTTTATATTCCAACCCTTAGAAAATCCTTCAAAGTTTATGTGTTCATTAAAAAAAACTTTAAGTTCATTAGCGTCAGATATGATTTTTCCTTTCGTACCCTGGATCGTTACAGAGGTTGACATTTTCCGGTACGTTTCATCGCTCCAGTTAACAGAGATAATTCCGGTTACACCATTGCTGGCTTGCACAAGCGCATATACAGAATCTTCGACTTCTTTCGAAAATACAGATTTAAGCAAACTGGCTTTAACATTTGTAAGAGGAGAAACAAGGTAGTTCAGCAAATCGATTACGTGGGAAGCATAATCCATTAAGCAGCCACCACCTTCTGCAGGATCCGATCGCCAGGTATCCTGCTTTTTTCGCACTACCACCGGGCCATAAGCTTCTCCAACAAAATGATAAATTTCTCCGATTAAACCAGCATTAATAATTTGCTTTACAAAAGAAAATGTGCTTACAAACTTATTATGATACCCAACCTGGTTTACGATTTTCATGCTGGAAGCAAGTTTTGCAAGTTCATCGCCTTGAGCAGTATTGAGGCAAAACGGTTTTTCTACAAAAACATGAATACCTCGGCTGACAAGTTCCTTAACCATTGTATAATGTGCCTTGGTAGGAACTGCTACGAAAACAGCGTCGGGATTAGCCTTTTCAACCATTTTAATATAATCCTGAAAGCAGGGGAACTTGGTGTATTCTTCAAGAAACTGTATGGTCATCTTCGAAGTATCACAGACTCCGACAATTTCCACCAAGGGATGCGCTCCTAAAATGGAAAGATGTGAAACACCCATTTTCCCTACTCCAATTAATCCAACTTTAGTCATTTTTCTGGAATTTTAAAATTTCATTTATAAAAAAATAATATGCAGTTTTTCCTTTTTGCATTAACTCGAAATCAGGCTGTTTATTTTGTAAGCAAGCTATTAAAACACTAATATCCTCTTCTTTGAGATTTGGTTTATGTACTAACACACCTTTTTCTATTAAATACTTATCAACTGCAAGGAGTTCGTCCTGATAAACAGAAATGGTAGGGACACCTAATATTGCCAACTCCCTTGTCATTGAACCGCCGGCCCCGATGAAGATCGTACAGTCGCCGGCTATTTCATCAAACTGAAGTGGCTTTTCCGGTACAATCAGTTGCTCCATTCCCGGACGCTTGTAATGCTGTAACTGCGTTTTATCTCTGGGCAAAACCGTGATCGAATATTGGTCCTGGATCTTCATCAAAAGGTCATCCAAGAAATTTAGCCCTCCTTTATAATATTGAGCAGTAAGCGGCTCAGGCCGTATAAAGATTTTAACCGAGCTGTTTCCCTGAATGAGTCTTTTTTGATTAAGCGTTTCTCCCTTACGCCACAGGTATATACCTTCTTTTACCCCCGGGTAATGAAAAATTTTTTTTCGGGAAATGCCTTTTTTAGCAATATTTTCAATAGGGAGATTTTCGGGTATAAATATTTTGGTGGCAAAATAAAATGCTACCAAGTTGCCAAGAGCATGTTCGTTATCGTTTGTATAAATTGAGGGAATACCAAGCAATTTTGCCACAAGCGGCGAGTGAAAAGAGCTTTGGGAAACAGCAATATCAGGCTTTAGTGGTGAAAGAAATTTTCTTAACTGAAATACACGGACTGGAAAGCCTAACACTTTCTTATAGAAATTCTTTCCATAATGCTCTCCGACAACGGTGTATCGCAAGCCTTTTTGGTCAAGCAAATCAATAGTATTTGCTAAAGGGCGACAGGTAATGATTATTTCATGTCCATTTTTTTCTAACTCACAAATCATCTCATAAAACATATTGATATGCGGCGAATTAGAAAGATCGAACCAAATTTTCATTTTTACTTTGCTTGATTATTTAAAAGATAATGAGATAAGCCATAAAATATCCAGGCCTGCGACCAACGCATATAGGGTATCTTATTGGTATAATACTTCCTCCTTTGATAATAAAAATATCCTTTATCAGACTGCATATTCTTGATAGTCCAATTCACAACTCTATCAATTAGCTCTTTATGCTGATGAAATAAGCCAGCCTTGGAAAGTGTAACAATTAACTGAGATGGGGCATGAATATCAATAGGATAAAGTGAGTTATTATAATATTTTGATCTACCAACTTTATCGAAAAATGTATTGAGATAATATTTAAGTCCTTTTTCAAAATTAGTTACAAACCGCTCATTTTTGCTAAAAAGATAAAAATCATTTATACATTCTAGGTTAAACCCAGTATGAAAATTATCGATCCATTGATGAAATGGAAGTGTACTATAAAACCAGGAGCCATCTACATTTTGGTGTTTACAACAATATGCAATGGCTTTTTCGGCCTCTTCCAACAAATTTTTATTACCTGAATATTTATACAATCTTGATAACAACCGCGCACCAAGTAATGATGCATTAAACACCGAGGTATGATCGTATGGAGAATATGAATATACAAAATCACCGTCAGTATCATAAGTTTTATTCAGGTCATTTAGAATGAACTCACCAGTACTTATAGCAGCGTCTTTTAACCTTACCTGATTAAGCACTTCATACGCGTCAAGTAGCGCATTGGCAGCAAAAGTTGAAGCCACAATTGTCGGGGTAAATTTCGGCTGGAAAAAAGCCCTGGATTCCCAATCAAAATTGTACCCCCAGCAATTGCCTGAGAAGCCTTTAGTGCTCAATTGAATCAGAATGCCGGAAAGCATTTCAATTTTTGACAACAACACATCTTTCTCAAATCCAATCGTCTTTGCCAAATTACAGTAGCCTGCTAAAAATAAAGCTATGCCCTTGGGATTCATTCCCTTTTCAACACTTGCTACTTTTCTAAAGTTAATCGCAGACCTTTTAAAAAACTGAATCCAAGCGAGCCGGGCAAACTTACTATTTGGCAAAAATGGGATTACTTGGAATAGCTTGCTATTCAAACCGTCATATGGATCCCATCCTGAATATCCTTGATCTTCGCAGTATAGCTTTAATTTATTGAAAGAAGCTAATAAATCATTTTGTGACATCATAAATTCTAACTACAAAAAAGAAATCTAAAAAATATGGTTAAGAGATGATCCTGCTGAACATATCCCCGTACCTACCAGCTTTTGTATATTTTAAGCATATGTTGTTCACCACAAATAGGTCGCCCGTCATTTCAGATTCGAAAGTACCTGTTCCGATAGCCTTGTAAAATGGGGAGGGGGGCAACTCAACGGGTTTCATTTAGTGGGCATTTCAAAAGAATGATAGATTTTCAATATTCTTGACTTCACAATTTCTGTTGTAAAGGTTTCCTTGGCCTGCTTATGGTTTTGCAAAGACATATATTCATATTTTGCCTGATCAAAAACAATTTTTTCAAGAAGCCCGGAAAATACGACAGGTTCAAAACTATCGGTAATATAGCCATTCTCACCCTGCCGGATGATGTCAGGGATACCGCCTGTACTCCTAGCTATTACAGGCATACCGTACACCATGCATTCCAGTATTGTATTAGGTAGCCCCTCCGTATAACTAGGGAAAATCAAAATATGCGCATCCAGAAGAACCTTCTTCTTATTTTCTCCTGTAACCATGCCGGTAAATTGAATATTTGGAATAGCATTTTTCTCTGCATATTGTTTGGCTCGATCCAGCTCAGGTCCATCTCCAGCAATGATCAGGGTTGCCCGACGATTTTGATGGGTTTTACTAAAGATTTTAAATGCATCAATGGCGATATAAATACCTTTCTCCTTTTCGACCCTGGCCAAGAAAAGAAATACCACCTCTTTTTTGAATTGCGCAAATCGTAAGGGGAAGTTCAGCTCATTTAAGAATGTCGAATCAGCCACAGTAGTTTCAGTAAAAAATGGTATTGTTGGTGAAACACCCATTTGGTGAAGCTTTTTCTGAAATTGTTCACTTAAAACGATGAAAGTGTCTGCTTTTGCATAGCTAATTCTAAAAAGCGTTTTTTGGACGAAATTCCTTCTTACTTTTTCCTCATAATCTTCCCTCCATCCCCTAAAAAAAACAATAACTTTTTTTCTCAGTAGTTTGGTCAGCATGATGAAAATGGCATCCCTATAAAATGAGTTTCTTTGTAATGAAGGGTTTACATGAACTATATCAGGCTGCTGCAAACGGACTTTCCGGACAAACCGAAAATAATTTTCTATTAGCCTTTTTAGTTTTTTAAAAAAAGATTTTTTGCCATCATTGACGGCAAAATAGTCAATATTGTCAAGCTCATGCAACCTCAATGTTCTATAATAATTGGCTACACCTCCCATCAAGCGAAGATCAGGCCCAAGAATTAAAACCCTTTTTTTCATTACAATTTGATCGCGTGGTTTTCAAAAAAGTCATCCATTCTAGTCTTTAGATATTTAAATAACAGCAAAACAGGTTATATTATTGTGAGCACAATAATATAACCTGTTGAAAAAGATTACTAATCGAAATATGCTAGTTGCCTGGCACTACATCATTATATGTAGCTTTTTCGCTACCAATCCGCATTTCATCCTCATAAAATACACGTGTACTGACATTTGATTTCCAGCCATCACTCCATGCATTCTTGTAAATACCAAACCTGTAAAAATTACCTTTACTTAACCCTGCATATTGGGTTATCCGGTTTACATATTGAAAAATCAACGTTCCATTTACCCATACATAAATAAATCCAGTATTATTATTTGCATATTTAATATGGTATACTATTTTATTCCAAGTGTCAGTTTTGTATGGTATACCTGTATCGTAATCTTTATTAATAACTTTCCCTGAACTGTCATAATTCACCGTTATATAGTAACGTCCATTCCAAGTTCTGATGCCAAATGGAGGGCTTTCTCCATTTTGAGCATGAGACTGATGGATCAGTTCTGGCGCAACATCAATACCCCAGGTAGCAGACGGCAAGTAAACACTGAAGCCAACCCACCTTTCCACACTAGGATTACTTTCTACAAAAGTAGGTGTCAACTCACTTCTGGCTCCAAGTCCGACCAAAGGATCAGATTTATATAAGCTAAACTTAATTGAACTTTGCCCAACTGCTTTAAAGCTATTATCCTGTACAATGGAATAAGTACAGCAGGAAGCAGAGCTAAGTTCATAAAAAGGATTTGCCCATGTGGTACCTTCAGCATCAGCCGACCAAAGAATATTTTGGCGAGTAGATGTGGCGGTACTACCAGTGGTGCCACTTGTTGTACCACTCCCACCCGTACCTGTTGTGCCACCGGAAGTTGTAGTTGACAAAATCACAGAAACATGAACCGTATCAGATGCAGTACCCACAGAATTTTTGGCCGTAAGACGGAACCGGTACTCGCCAGTGACAAGCCCAGTAACATTTGTTTTAAGGCTGTTTGCAGCAGCAATTGTAGCAGAGGGCCCAGCTTCTTTCGTCCACAAATAAGATGTGCCACCTGTTGACTGGCTACCATCTAACGTAACGCTCCTGACAGCAACAGATACGTTATCACCAGCCGAAACTTTTGGTAAAGTACCAGTGTTAGTACCAGTTGAATTTGGTTGGTTTTGTGTAGAATCTGTCGTTGTACCAGAACCACTTGTTGAATCAACAGATGAGGTTGGTCTACGCCAATTAATACCTCTACGGTATCTGTATTCATCAATAGAGGATTGATCTTTCTGACAACTGCAAATGAAGACAACTCCTAGTAAAATAGATAGCATTTTACCTTTCCCCAAATAATTTTTTAGGTTTTCCATTGAATATTGTTTTGCTACTACTAGGCAAGCTTTATACCAAGCCTAATTAATTTAAATCAAGATTTTTGCTTTGTGGAAAAGCTGTTAATCTGATGACAATATCAATGAAAACAGTTTAAATTAAAATAGTTTATTTACGATTAGCACAAATTGTTTATACTATTTAACAACGTAAACATACGATAAGCAAAAATATAATAATCCATGTAACCCCTCCTCCATTCTTGGCATACTCAATCCTTTGCAAGCAACTGCCAGTATATGTCTATATAGGCCTTTGTTATTCTCTTACTATCAAGATTTTCATACACCCATTTCCTTCCATTCTCTCCCATATTCGCTCGTAGTGCTGAATTCATTCGAAGCTTGCCCAGCGCCTGAACAATCTGATCTGGGCTAGACTGATCAACCAAAAAGCCATTCCATCGATCTTTAACAAGCTCTTCCACACCACCCCCTTTTGATGCAATGACGGGTTTAGCCAAAGCCATATATTCTATAATAGAATTTGATAACCCCTCGCTTGGTGTAATCAGTAAACCCACATCTGCAATTTGTAAAATCGATTCTACATTATTTCGGTTACCTAGAAAAAGTATACGTGTATCCAGCAATTCTACAGGAACTTTTCTTCGCATCTCCTCTAATTGTGAGCCCTCACCAATTAATAGAAAAATAATTTCAGGCCATTTATGACAGCTGGTTATGGCAGCATCAATCATAGTTGGATAGTCTTTTCGCTTTTCAAAAGCAGCCACCATAACAGCGATAAACGAATCTTTCTTATCTCTGCCTAGTATTTTATAAGCAACTAGTTCCGAATTCTCAAGATTTTCAAACCTGGATAGATCTATTACATTATATATGCAAACAGCCTGACCAGGGCGTATACGATAAGCTTTAATGCCAGCCATGGAATTGGCAATCATACAATCAGAAAATAATGCCGAAAGTTTAACTCGTATATAATGTTTGTCAAAAAGATTCATATTCGGATAGGCATTAGCTATAGAACTATTTACAAAAACAAAACGTCTCCACAACCTAAGTATTGATAAATATATACTGCTCATTGTACCCCAAGAATGAATGATATCAGGATTAAATTGCTTGACTATATTATTGACAGTTCTAAATGATGCTAAATCCTTCTTGTACCTTCTTTTAATAACTGTCAATGTAATGGGCAGGTCATACACATAATTATATTCGACAACATCTGTTAGCAGAATAAGGTGAATCTGCACACCTTTTAAATCCCGCAAAAGACCTTTGATAAGCTCAAGCATTCTGCGTTCACGTCCTCCCTTAACAAGAGAGTCATTAATCATTAAAACTTTCATCAACTCTTAAGGATAGTACAACCAAAATTGAGAAATTAAAAAATTTTGTCTTTTCATTCTTATAGTATAAGAAGAATTGACTCTACTTAATTTTTAATATTTCGGTTTTATAATAATCAAATTTGTTTTGAGCCATTAATGTCCCAATAAATAAAAAAATCAGTGTGGAAGTCATTTCACCATTTTGCCCTATACAATACACTAAGACGAAAAAAATAGACGATAAAATCGATGAATGATTTGCAGCTTGTTTTGTTTGAACTGCCAAAGATACAATGAGAATTGAATACAATAAGAATCCTATTAACCCTGTTTCGAAAAGTATCAATAAATAACCATTGTGAGGATTGAGTCCATACCCTAAATTTCGATACAAAAAACCACCAATTCCAATGCCACAAATTTGTTCAAGTGGAGTTAAATTTAGAAAAGCATGAAATGCATTTCCAGATGCCTCTTCTCTCCAATTCATGGCACCCAATGCACTTGCATTATACTCATAACCTAAATTTTTATTTATTACAGCAACAGGTTCATCAATGATGCGCGACATTATTTTGTCAGAAAACGAACTACTTAAATTAAAATTATTTTTTAATCCATTAAACAAAGAAAGAATAATGAAAAAGCTGAATAATCCTATTAGAATTAAATTAAGGAACTTACTGATATGCTCCCTTGATCGCATGGTTGACCATCCTAGTCCGATGGTAATAACCAGTACACCGAGCAAAGCACTTCTAGAAGTTGACATCAATACCCCCAACAACATGACTGGCATAATCAAAATCGTTATTTTATATTTCAGTTTTCCGTAAACAAAATCATTCAAAATAAAAACAAATGCAATACCACATATATAACCAAAGAAATTCCAGTTACTTTCAACTAGCGTCCCAATATATGCGGAATAAATTCTCCTTACAGGAAATCCACCATAAACCTTATAGGTGTAAACTAAATCGGCAAAACAAATTAAACCCGAAAGAATAATACTTTGTTTTAGGAGGTTATAATCACCTTCCTTCCAATAAAAATAGTAACCGCAAAAAGCTGACAATAGTGATATAAGGGAAATTTTTAATAACTCAATAGTAAATAAATTGTACGGAACTGAAATGAGCAAAGTATAAACTAAGTAAAGAAAAATCAGCAATGAAAGGCGGTTTGAAAAAAATGAAGGTGTATTTTTTATTACAGAATCTGCAATAATTCTTGCAAATAAAGCTAAACTGATAATTGCACGCACATTAAGTGGAAGCGCACTCATTTCAATGTTTATATCTGCTATAATCATTGTAAACAAAAGCACAGCAATATAGCCCGGTTTATATATAAGTGTTATTCCAAATAAAGCTGCACCTATTATCAAAAAAACAATCATGATAACTTATAGGATTTTAGCTGCTGAGAAAAGCGTTTCATAATCATTTATCATGTCTTGATAAGAATATTTTTCCAGATAATCACGACCAGCCTGTTGGCCTAATAATTTTGCAAATTCAGGATTACCCAGCAACCGATTTATTGTATTTGCTAAAGCATTTTCATCTTTTGGTTTAAAAAGAAGACCGTTACAATTATGCTTAATCATACGATTTAATCCAGGTGCATCCGCAGCAATTATAGGCAAACGATGAAACATAGCTTCTAATAGCGCAATTGAAGTTCCCTCATAATCAGATGCTGTTATATAAAAGTCAGCTGCTACGTAATACAAGGGCATTTGATCTCTAGAAATAGTTCCTACAAAAGAAACATACTTCTCAAGCTTGTTTACCACCACTTCCTCTTTCAAAGTATCCATCAGCTCGCCATTTCCAGCAAAGACTAGCTTTAATTTATTTGATTGTATTAACTCATGTCCAAGCTGCTTGAAAGCCCGAATTACTGTGCCGGGATTTTTAATATCAGAAAGTGCACCAACAAATAAAAGCATATTCTCGTCAGGGGCAATTCCAAGTTGTTCACGAATTTCCTGCTTCTTCCCAAAATGATTTTCAAATGGAATCAGAGGTGGAATAAACAGTAATTTTTTTATACGAAAAAATTTACCATATTCAGCACAAATAGTTTCTGAAACTCCAACCACTGCATAAGCTTTTTTAAAAAAAATACGGTAAGGATACATGAACCTTCTCATTGGGCTTTCGCCTGAATGAATTGTAATTATATAGGGCACATTGAAAATGCTACATGCCACAGAAATAACAAACGGGATAACCCACGAAACCGGGGCATAGCTAAGATATACATAGCGTATTCTTTTTCGCAAGCGAAATATAGTACGGAAAAGCTGAATGCCATAAAATAAGCGAATAGGTTTTTTGATGGACATTGGAATATTCACTGAACGGAGGTTATCTATTGAACAACTGCTGAGATAGTAAACAACATCTTGACTGTTTTCTGACTGTTGCTTGAGAAAGTAATAATTAAAAATTTCCATCCCTCCTGTTTTCTCGGGGTAAATATGTCCTAGTATATATAAGGCAGCCATGTTTAATTTTCGTTTTACTGTTATTCACGACATATTCTGCCTTTCTAATTTTGGCTTGAAAGAACGACTTATTTTTTGCGCAATTGAACATACAGCGGGGTATCTCAATAAAGCGAGTTGTAATTGCATTTTACTTGTTGCCAAGCCCGCTTTTTTCAATTGTTGAAACACCGGATACGCTTCATTATACTTGAGCATCTTGTAGGAAAGCCGGAAAATTTTTTCCCAATGTTCGATATTAACTTGGTGCCGAATTGATTCATCAACATTATATTCTTGACAAAAGAACTGTCTGATTTTATTTATCCCATCGGCATATTTAAATTTTTTATCCGGATCAGCCGGCCTTGAAATGCTATCACCTAAGATTCGGTATGTGGCAGTACTTTCATCAAGATATTTTACTTTAGTATGCCTGGATATTTCAAGCCACATCGGATAATCTTCCAGATTAAATCCTAAAGAATAAAAAAGATCAAGATTATTTTTTCCCCGCAAAAGTTCTGTACGAAAGCAGGCTGTCAGTGCGTTAATATGGAATTCTCCAGTCAAAAGTTCATTAAATACATCACCATCTTTAATAGTCATTTTATTTTTTCTATTCATATATTCAACTAAGAAACCAGTTTTTTCAAAAAAATAGTTTGCGTCAGTATGCACGAGCCCAAAGTCAGTATTTTGCTCTAAAAATTCTACTTCCATTTGTAATTTTAGTGGATTATGCCAATAATCATCTCCACTACACATAGCTGTATATTTACCTTCAACATTTTTTATGATTTCACAGCAATTCAAAACCACCCCTTTATTTGGACCTTTTGGTAATAATTTTACAATTTCAGGATGACTACGTTCATATTCTTCTGCAATTTTTCGAGTATCATCAGATGATGCATCATCACCTATCCAAACTTCAAAAGGAAAACTGGTTCGCTGGTTTAGTGCAGCTTCAATAGTTTGCCGTATGTATTGTTCCTGATTATAACACAAAATACCAACACTGGCTAAATAGTTATTGGGCATGGCTTAATAATAATTTTCTGAATATGACCAAATGAATAATAAAAACAATACAATTGCTTAATGCAAAGCCCATTGTTGCTCCTAATGCGCCAAAACGAGAAGTAAAATACCAGCATACAAAGACGTTTAAGCCTGTTCCCACAAACTCCATAACGATATAGTACTTTGTCATGGTTCTAGCTAGGAAAATGAAACTAAGTACCCAAAAACCCATTTTAAAAAAATCACCAATTAACTGATATAAAAATAAATCCTCCATTCCTAGAAAACGCTCGTTAAAAAGAATATGAATAATAAGCGTTCTACACAAAAAAATTAATGATAAGGTGATCAACAGAAAAGGCACCATAAATTTATAAACGTAAAATACTTCTTTTCTAACCTCTTGATCAGTTTTTAAACCTGATAATTTGGGCAAATAATAAACACTAAAAGAAGTTGTTAGTACCATAAGGTACATCGTTGAAATTCTGTTTATACCTTCCCACAAACCAGCATCACTAAGGGACTGATGTTCAGTAATAAAGTTTCTAATAAAAAGCTGTCCTAAGGGTACCAATATGGCACTTGTTAGAGCCATCAAAGAAAAGTGACCGAGTTTTAAAGCTGCCGTCCTGCTGAAACGTCCTGTAAAAAACTTTACCTTAAACCACTCAGAACGAGATACTAAAAACAGTGTAACAATGAAAATAACAGACTGATAGGTAACCAAAGCCAACAATGCACCATAAACGCCAAAGACTATCGCCAAGACTATTGAAAACAAAAGCCCAATGATACTGCCAGCAATATTAACAATGACATATTTTTTAAACTCTTTGAAACCATTTATGATAGCGATCAATAAAGCATTCAGTGCAAATAATATAATGGTAACGCCAAAAATATAAAAAACGGAAACATATTGACTGTCTTTGAGGATTTCAACAGAAAAAAAACGAGCACCAAAAATTAACAACAGCGCACAACAAACTGATAAAAAAACCGTAATCCAAAAACCTGTAGAGAGAAAAAGCCTATAACGCTTTGGGGAGTCTGCATATTGAGCAATGTGTTTCGTTATACCCGTATTTATGCCACCTGCAGAAATACTAAGTATAATACTCGAAAAATTATTTAGTTGTCCTAATAAAGCAATACCGGTAGGCCCAATAATTTTAGCTACCACCTTGACACTTATAAAACCTGTGAGTATCCGCACCAGAGTGGAAACAGCGTTTAGTGAAGAAACCTTAACAAGGTCTGCAGAAATTATTTTTTTTAGTCTTGAAATCATTTTCAAACGTACAGATTCGTAAAATATAGCTACCCACTCTAAACTATGGCATTAAATTGTCACTACGATACTTAATTCATCCACTTTTCGTACCATAACTGAAACATAAAAAAAGACCAAAGTCGTTCTTTTCTTTCATGCTTTCCTTGATAATAGCACCGTTTCATGTTTGTAACATAATCTAGATTAAAAATTCCCTGGCGCTCGATATAATTGGGATCACAAAAATAATCTATCTGGGGTTTTAATACATTATGCAACCAGATGTCAACAGGACTCGCAAAACCCATTTTAGGACGATCCATTAATTTTTTTTCAACATGCTTATGTACAATCTCTTTCAATAAATATTTTCTTTCCCCATTCTTCACCTTGAATGTTGGCGGCAATTTAGCTGCCCACTCGATAATGTGTTGATCTAAGAATGGTTCTCGCCCCTCCAGGCTTACAGACATAGTGGCTCTGTCCACCTTTTGAAGAATTCCATCGACCATATGATTTGAAAAATCAGCTGCACAAGCATATGAAAGCAGATCTATCGTGTTGTTTATACTGGGTAAATTAAAAAAAAGGTCTCGGGCATCTGAATTTTGCAGAAACATTTTATTTATTTCATCTTCAAGATATAACAATGTATTTACTCTGAAAATATTTGAAACAGACGAGTCGGTTAATACACTTTTTATCTTTTGATATCGAAACTGAAAAAGATTATTTTTATACAGAATAGGAAAAGCTTTCAATGGTGCCCAATTCATTATAAACGATGCAATCTTCTTTGGAATTTGTGGTAAAGTTTTCAGTTTCTCATAGTAAGACATCATAGTGGCATATCGGTTGTATCCTCCAAAAATTTCATCCCCGCCATCAGCAGAAAGCGCAACAGTTACAATATCCCTGGCAATTTTACTCACCAACATAGTTGGAATAGCACTATCATCTGCTAACGGCTCATCGTAATAATAGGGAATATGCGGAATCATGTCTAAAGCCTGTTGTTCCGTACAATACAACTCATGATGATCAGTGCCAAGTCTATCTGCAATTCGTCTTGCAAAAGGTGCCTCATCCAATTTTTGATCCTGCATCCCAATTGTAAAAGTTTTGATTTTTCGACTTTGATTCTTTTGCAGTAATGCAGTTACGCAGGTGCTGTCATATCCACCGCTTAGAAAAACACCTACAGGAACATCAGCAACCATTCTATAATTAAAGGCTTTCTCCATTATTCGTTCCGTTTCATCAAGCGCTTCTCGAAAGTCAATATTTATAATAGGTTGATTATAATAATTGTTGATATTCCAATACTGGGTGAGCCTAGTCTCGTGCGTTATCAGATTAATTTCTAAAATATGGGCAGGAGGCAACTTGAAAGCCTCTTGATAAATACTCATTGGTGCAGGTACATATCCTAGCTGGAAATATGCCCGGACAGCCTCATGATTCAAACGCTTTTCAAAAGCAGGATGCTTTAAAAAAGACTTTAATTCTGAAGAAAAGAGAAATAAGTTGTCTTTCCAGTAATAGTAAAAGGGTTTAACACCGGCCCGGTCTCTGCAACAGGTTAACGTGTGATTAACTTTATCATAAAGAACAAAGGCAAACATCCCTATAAATCGGCCAACTCCTGCGTACCCCCATTCTTTGAAGGCATAGATGATAACCTCAGTGTCAGAATTACTTTGAAACTGGTATCCGGCTTTTAGTAAATCATTTTTAATTTCTGCATAGTTGTATATTTCTCCATTAAAAACGATTATATATCTGCCATCTAAGGATTGCATTGGTTGATTACCGGAAACTGATAAATCAATTATCGATAACCTTCTATGACCCAACCCAATGATATAATCATCAAGCCTTGAATAGTATTCACCAGCGGCATCCGGCCCACGATGAATTAGGCAATTAGTCATATCGACCAATACATTTCTGGAAGATGATCGATTGCTCCAATCAATAAAACCGGTTATTCCGCACATAGAAAATCTCTGAGTATTTTATTATTGCATAATTTGAATAGAAGCCCACTTACGTTGCAAATATTTTTTTATCTTCTTAAACGGGTTCAATCTTCCTATTAAAACGTCAATTGCGACCCATTGACCTGACCCATTAATTGTATGAATGCCTAAATTTATCCGGTCAAGACGAGGCGGAGGGATGGTACAATAAACCTCCTCCTGATATTGTTCCTCGTTAAGAGTTACGATTTTTTGAATCGTTATTGATTCTCCATAGTAATTGCTGCAATTCTGAGACGGGCGGTAAAGAGCCCCATCTACAGTAATAAAGTTTCCCGCCGGTCGTGATCCATTCATCGATGATTTAACAGGATTCATCTTATGCGCCCGGTAATGGCCGTTCAGTTTATCAGAATGATAAATATGTAGCTCCTTTTGAGAAGACTCCCCTAACTGTGTTGCAAAAATCCAGTAACGTTCCTGATAATAAAGCAAAGAAGCATCAATCAATGGTTTATTCAGTACGATAAATTCATTAGTTATTGCTACATTCCGTGGATTATATTCATATCCAGACAATGCTCCGCTACGCCCCGATTCCGGGAAAAGATACAGTTTACCGGAATCAAAATACAAAAAAGGATACGATAAATGCGTATCGGTCTTAAGGAGAGTTTGTTCTGCCTGTACCTCTAATAATGAATTCAACGTCATTGACTTTATCATCCCGTCGTAACGCCCCGTCGTGTATTCTTCAAATAAAAGATTTAACTTATTCTCAGAAATGTTTAAAATAAATGGATCTGCATACGACTTTTTTGAATCATCAGGCTTTATCCAACGAAAAGAAGAAGGAATTTTCTTATTTCTGATCACTTCCTCCATTGTGCATTGAGCAATTCCTATTATCCATTGCTTTTCGCATACTTTGAATAACCACTTTTTGACGTTAACCATTCTGTCAAATAACTTTTTAACCTGTGAATTAACCAGCAAAACCAGCCTATGAAAACTTATTGAGGTCTTGTACAATCTTCATCACCTCATCATCCGTCAATACCGGGCTCATGGGTAAACTCAGTACTTCCTGGTGAATCTTCTCGGTGATCGGAAACCTGAGATCATTCCATGCTGTATAAGCTTTTTGTTTATGCGGAGGAATAGGATAATGTACCAGTGTTTGAATGCCATTATCTAACAGATATTGCTGCAATTTTTCCCTGTCAGTTGTACGCACCACAAATAAATGCCATACATGTCCCTCCTGCTGCACAACATGAGGCAGTATAATTGCCGGATTCCTGATTTCGGTAAGGTACCTGTTGGCTACCGCCCTTCTCCGTAGGTTATCCTCTTCCAGGTGTCTGAGTTTTACATCGAGAACAGCCGCCTGAATCTCATCCAGGCGGCTGTTTTGGCCCTGGTAATCGTTTACATACTTAACCTTTGACCCGTAGTTAGCAACGGCCCGTATGATATCAGCCAGTTGATCATCATTTGTAGTAACCGCTCCCCCATCGCCAAGTGCCCCGAGATTTTTACCTGGATAAAAACTGGTACCAGCAGCATCTCCAAGACTACCGGTTTTCTGCCCTTTAAATAACGCACCTTGTGCCTGTGCGTTATCTTCAATCAACTTCAGGTTATATCGCTCACATATTTCTTTGATCCTGTCATTATAAGCGCACTGCCCATACAGGTGTACAATCATAACGGCTTTTGTTTTGGGCGTCACAGCCTTTTCAATAAGCGAAGCATCTATATTATATGTTGCCAATTCAGGCTCTACTAAAACCGGCTTCAAATTCACTGCCGTAATAGCAAGGACAGAGGCAATATAGGTATTGGCAGGTACAATCACTTCATCACCATCCTGCATGACACCCATACTTTTATAGGCTTTTAATATAAGAATCAATGCATCTAACCCGTTGGCTACACCGATGCAATGTTTTGCCTGGCAAAAGGCCGCAAAATTTGTTTCAAACTGTTTTACTTCATTTCCCAGTAAATACCAGCCGGAATCAATCACCCTGTTTACTGCCGTCTTAATGTCCTGGCTATACTTTTCTGTAATCTTTTGAAGGTCTAGAAATTTTATCATTGTATGAGAAATACTTTATTTAAACAACCTGAATAAGACAAATTTCATTATTTGCTTACAACATCTGCAAAAGAGTGTTCCATCATTTCATCCACCAGCAGGCCAGACAGATGAAATATGCTTTTTGCATTTTCCACATGCCAGAGCTGTCCTTTGCTGTTAAAAAGCCCACCGAGCAATGGCCCCATAACATAAAGCCGCTCGCTGGCTTCAAAGGTTTCACTAACTTTTACCCCACGTTGTGTACAGTTGATTTCACAGAGACCATTCTTGATAAGGTTGGCAATGAGTGGTGAAGAAGATGATGTGCTCAGTTGTTCAAAACCGCCACAATTGACGACCACACTAAATATGTCCGGGTATTGCTTAACCTCTCCATTCGAAACCTCTTTATACAGCAACTGGTATGCCTTCTGTGATTCGGGCTTTTTCAACAAATTTGTAAAAACTCCCTTTAGGATCATCATTTTACCTGCGGCTTCCAGTGAAGATGCTGCATCACGATATTCAGCCCCTGCCCTCCTGATCAATTTTGAAAAATCAGCGCCTGAAAAGCAATGAAATTTTTCCTTCTCTTCCTTGCTCAGTAAGCTAATTAATTCCACAAGCAGATCACTTAATGCATCGTGGGCATCGGCTATATTCACACCTGCAACTGAGGCCAGTTCTAGATCGTTCTGAACGGCGATCATCAGATCATCAGCTTTAAAAGCTTTCCTGCTTTTTAAAACTTCCATATTTTCAAAATGATATTTTAAAAAGCGTCCCGGTGTTATTCGTCTTGGAAGTTCGCCACTGGTTGACAACACAATGATTTTATTAAGTAGCCCTTTCAACTCTTTATCGCCGTTTACAAGATAAAGAAACTCTAATGAACTGGCATTAGACCCCAGGAGCAACACATTTCGCTTAGCTTTGTCTTCGATTGATTGCAAGACAGCTTTCATTTTTGAAATATTATCTTCCAGGGAAGGAGAATATGTATCATGTATGTAGTTTTCATCCCTGGATGAAATTGACTGGTCTAGGAATTTCATGGGCGGGCTACCTACACATAATACAACCTTATCGGCATGCACTGTAAATTCACGGAGATTATCGATTACCCCAACAATTTCATAAGCATCCTTTTCTTGTTGTCTTATATCTATAGTCCTGCCTTTAATAATATGAATAAAAATTTGCCCTGCCTGTTCAGATTCTTTTATCTTTTTTTCCACTTTTTCTCTCAAATAGTTACCAAACAAATACCTGGGTAAATAGATTTCATCCCAACGATCTTCTTTGATGGATGAAAGGTTACGCTGAATCCATGCTATTGCAACGGGTCCACCTTTATCCTTTAAGTCATTCATCCAGTTATTCTGATGATCTTTTAACCATTGATAAAATTCATCTCGTTCAGCTACAGGTACAAAGTCACCAAGCGTGGTAATGGTTAATGAATTAACAGAAGACCTGTCGCCATACGGAACCCCGGTCCAGAGGTTGGGTGCTTTTTCAATTACAGCAATATTAACAGGCTTATTCGCATTTGATTCTTTTGCTAACAATGCAATTTTTTCAATCAGTTTCAAAAGAACAGCAGCACAGGAAATGCCGCTACCGACAAAGACGATTTCGTATGAAGAGGTTTCAGTTTGAGGCATAAGGTTTAATAAAAAACTTGAAAAGA
Source organism: Chitinophagaceae bacterium (assembly GCA_035760665.1). Lineage (GTDB taxonomy): Bacteria > Bacteroidota > Bacteroidia > Chitinophagales > Chitinophagaceae > DASTSN01. The sequence continues at coordinate 41,770 of DASTSN010000016.1, forward strand.
TTGTCACTACGTTCTAGAAAATTACTGAACAAAATATTTCAGCGATTTTCTTGTTTAACCATATTCAAATAAAATTACTGCTAATAAATCCTGGATTACTGACTGATTAAATGCTCAAGACGAACATAATCTGCCGTGTTCATTTCATAAAAGTTTTGCGAATATGTTCTTGCGCCGAGGCCTTCTTTCCAATCCAGTAACCCAAGGTTCAATACCAAACCATCATTTTCATTCGAGTTCCCAAAATCAAAAAAATCTTTACAAGGATACACCTCACTAATCAGCGTATCGAATAGTAAATCGAGGCTTCCATTCTTTCTACCCTCAGAAGTACCGCTGGTATATTGCGCCCTGGCAATTTTATCCATCTCAAAAATTGTAACACCAGCCATAATCTCGCCATGGTAATACGCATTAAACTGCTTGATTTTATCCGGGAAGCGGCTATGCAGTAATTTGATTTCTTCGACTGAATGGACAGGTCTTACCCCATGCCTCAATTGCAAGTTTGGCTCCAGTACTCCATTCCAGAAAATGTCAAAATCATTATCCTGCCTGATCTCGACACCGATTTTCCGCGCATTTTTCATGGCTGAAAGACGCCTCCGCTGGTAGGAGAAGCGTTCTGCAATTTTTATAACAGCTCCTGCGTCCCTTCTGAAAAGCCGTGCACCCAGGATGAAAAAGATATATTGCATTTCATCGGAAGGAATATTGTTATAAATAGCAGGTATTTCTTTATAAATTAATTTATCAATACCTTTTTGATGATAGTGTTTCAATATTTCACTAAAAAATACGATCATGTCCCGCAACTTCTCTTCTTTATCCACTACCATTCCACCATACGTCAAGCCCTGGTGAGAGACTACTGTATTGTCAGTAGTAAGATTTGCCGGGAAAAGCGCCATGATTTTTTTATTTTCATTACAGGCAACAATGGAGCAATCATTAAATCTGTCAGCATGATATTCCATATAATCACGGTGGAACAGAAAGGATGCATTTTTTGCATGGTCAAGGAAATTATTCCATGCTTGGCGGAAGCTGCTGTCATAGCCACAAATATGTACTATTTTTTCAGTTGTAACTTTTACTTCCATATATTAAAAAAAATGTAAATGTTTGTAACAAATAAAGTTGACAGCTTAATTTATTTCAAAATATACGTACAAATAATAAATGATACAATCATCATTTATTGACCACGATCTCGGGACTTAATATTTTCTTATACTGTAAAAAGTCGTGGTAATCTCTGATATAATCATTCTCGTCATATATTTCAGAAGCCAGTACAAGGCAGATAGCACCTGAAGAAAAATTACTGATATCCCTCCACATACCTGGCAGCAGGTGGAGGCCCATATAGGGCCGGGCAAGGTGAATCGTTTTTTTATTTTTCCCATCATCTAATGTCACATCAAAGCTGCCACTGGCAGCAATGACTAGTTGCTCTAAGGATTTATGTGCATGCGCTCCCCTGCTTTCCCCGCCGGGCATATCGTAGAGGTAATAGATACGCTTTATGGTAAAGGGTATTGTTTCCAGATTAGTAACGGGTGTGATATTTCCTGCCCGGTTATGAATTCTTGGCAACTGCAGGATACTGCAATCAAAAACTGTATATCGGCTGCTGCTCAAATTTTTGTTTGTTTAAATTCATTGATGTCTCGGATATAATCCTGCTCATCATATGGTTGGTCGGCCACGATAAAAGCCAGCGCATTGGTAGAAAAATTTTCCAAATGGCGCCACATCATTTTGGGAATATACAGGCCGTAATAGGATCGGTTAAGAGAATATCTCCTTTCGTTTTCCCCATCATAAAGCACCACATCGAAACTTCCGGAAAGTGCGATGATGATTTCCTGAAGGTTTTTATAAGCATGGCCGCCGCGTTGCTCACCTCCGGGTACGTCATAAATCCAATATACCCGCTTTACTTCGAAGGGGATTTGATCCTGATTCTGAAGAAAGGACAGATTACCCCTTGGATCCAGGATCTTTGGGAAATCGATCAATGTGACTTCGCTAATAGACATGATAAATTGAAAAAAACGAAGAGCAAGTCGTTTACACCCGAATTCTTTGCTGTTCTGTTGTTACCAGTTTTTCAATATTTTCTTTTCTTACTTCAGCAACGAGTGCATGACCGAGTGAAGGTAGCATCACTTTAACTGTACTGTTGCGAACCTCTACAATATTGCCTTTTCGCATCATGAGAGGCCCGTTAATTATGCGAACATGATCATTCAGGTTCACTTGCGTTTTTTCTAAACGAACATGTGAATACTCATTCAAAAATTTCTTAATGGTGATAATTTCCTCATTCCTGATTACGGCTGGCTTGCCCAACCAATAAACTAAGTTGATCACGCCCGGCGTTTGCAAAACTGTCACATGTTCCTTTTCTGTTAAATTCACAAAAACATAGGAAGTGAACAAAGGTTCATAAACCAATTTCTTCCTGTCACTCCATTGCCTTTGAACTCTATTAAGCGGGCAATAGTGTTCAATTTTTCTTTTTGTTAGCAATTCTGCCACTTTTTTCTCCCATCTGGGGCGTGTGTAGACTGCAAACCATTTTGCTTCGATCATAATAGTACGTTTTTGGTCCGAAAATGTTGCAGTTTCTCAAGGATAAAGCTTCGCTGTTCTCAGTTACATACAGAACAACCGAGTTATTTAAAATATTTAACCAATCTGTTTTATCAAATACAACTACGCTTTTCCAGCCTGCCCCATATACTTACGCTCACCGTAGCCGTATTCATAACCATAGCCATAGCCGTAACCAAATCCTGTCCGTCCAAAAAATCCTCTCGGTTTTACACCGTTAAATACGATGTTTAAATTCTTTAATGCTTTAATTTTATTATTATCATCTAATAATTGCACCATTACTTTTGGTGTATACTTATGCCGGATAACAAATAAAGTGGCATCACAATATTCTGAAACTACATAGGCATCAGTAACTGGCTGTACTGGTGCCGTATCAGCTATTACATAATCAAAATGATTTTCCAGGTACTCAAATAAATCACCAAGCCTGGATCCCAACAACAACTCGGTAGGGTTGATAGCCATTTCACCTGCAGGAATAACGAAAAGATGATCGGTATCTGTAGCGTGAATAACTTCATCCGTTTCCTTTGCTTCTTCCAAATATTCCTTCAGCCCGGCTTTATTATCAAGATTAAACAAACCGGTTGTTTTGGGATTACGCATATCAAAATCTATCAGTACAACTTTTTTGCCTGAGGAGGCCAGGCTTTTCGCCAGGTTGCCGCTCACAAAACTCTTTCCCTCACCCCCGATACTTGATGTAACCAGAATTTTCCTTTTTTGGGTTTGCTTACTATATAGACCCAATCCCATTCGCAGCTGACGAAACTGTTCAGCCAAAGCTGTTTTAGCAATCTTTTTTGAGTTTTTAACGAAAATATTTCCTTTTGAAACGCTCGTGATTTCACCTACAACCGGTACAGTTGTCAATTCTTCAATTTCAGAGCGGAACATGATTTTATTAGTTAAAAATTCTCTCATGCTAACGTATACTATACCAATCACCAGAGCTAATATTCCAGCTATCAGATAAATAAACATCTTTTTAGGACTAATCGGATCTGGTGCCGTTTCGGCTGGGTCAAGCACCCTGCTATCGGAAATAGTGGAAGCACGGGCTAGTGCCGTTTCTTCTCTTTTTTGCAGTAGAAATTGATAGACTTCATTTTTAATTGCTTGCTGACGGCTTATCTCAACAAGTTCTTTTTCTTGTTCAGGAATCGTCTGCAACATAGAAGTATAGGAACTATTTGTGCTGGCCAAGGAATTTTTAGTGGCCTCCAGATTTCTGCGCTGACTTTTAATGCGCTCAAGAATATCTGGACGCATTTTATCTATTTGGTTTTCGACTCCTTTTAATATGGGGCTGTTTTCGCCAGTGGTTTGCCTCAATTGTTCATACTGAAGTTCCGCGGAGTACAATTTTTCCAGTTGCGATGACAAAATCGGATCATTTATTCCAAGGGAAGAAGGAACTATACTCGCCATACTGCCATTGGCACTAATTTGCTTTTCGACCTCATCTAAAACAGTGAGTTGGGTGTTTAAATCAGTTAACTTTTTATCATTATCACCAACATTTTGAAGGTACTGGCTTCCCTGCTGGCTTAAATTAACAATACCGCGGCTTGATTTAAAAGTTTGCACCCGTTTTTCGATCGAGTCGAGTTCTCTTCCAACAATATTGATCCTGTTATCGAGAAAAGCCACCGTTGCTGCTGCTAACTTATCCTTATCGTTAATTGCAGCAGTGTTATAGGCTTTGATCAATTCATTTAAAATATCCTTTCCTTTCCTGGGAACATCGGTATTTATCTCAAGATTAATGATAGAAGATACTTTATCGGGGGCTGTAATCCGCAAGGCACTAACTAATCCATCAGATACAATTTTAGGGTTAACTAACGTAAAAAACAAAGGTCCGGCACCGGCAGACTCAGTTTCATATCTTGGGTTTTCTTTGAATTTTAATGTGCCGAAAGGCGTATTAACAAAGCTATCCAGCGGGTAGGTATCCTTACCTATCCGTACATTATGTTGTTCTTCATTATATGTAAAAAAGATTTTTACATCTTTCTTGTTATCCTCTTTAGAGAGTTTGATCCGGGAGGGATCCTGCGCCTCAATAACAATAGGCGAGCTGGCATATGCAGATACAGTCCTCACGCCACTTTCCTCGTAAATCGGTGCATACAAATACAGATTTTTTACGACCTGTTCCACCAACGTTCTTGAATTAATTACTTTTAATTCATTCTCGACGATTGTTTTAGAATCTACAGAATTAATAGACTCAAGTGTTTTAGATTCCTCTACCCCTTTCTTTTCATCTTTTACCAGAATTGTGGCCGTTGATTGATACAAAGGTGTAGCGTAGTACTTTAAATACAGTTTCGCAGCTAAACCACACACTAAAAAAAGTATTAAAAATAACGGCCAATAGGGCAGGTAACGGAACGTAATCAAACTCAATATATTTGTTGAGCTATTCTCAGTTTTTTTATTATTATCGACTCCCATAAATTATTTACTTTACTAATCTATCAATTACAACAATAGCAGCTGACAAAGCGCTTAGCAGAACAGGTATCCACCGGCTACTGTTACTTACACTTGCTACCTTTTGCTTATTTGGTTCAACATACACGATATCATTAGATTTTAAGTAGTAGTAATTCGATCGGAATAACTCATCTGTATTTAGGTCAATTCGCTTAAACGTCTTCACGCCATCTTCATCGCGGATGATAAGCACATTATCTCTTCTGCCATAAATCGTTAAATCGCCTGCTAGCCCAAGCGCCTCCAGCAATGTTACTTTTTCATTGGGTATATTCAGCACAGAAGGATGATTCACCTCACCTAATACAGTAACTTTAAAATTCAAATAGCGAATATTGACAATCGGATCAACGAGCAACTTGCCGTCAATTAATCCTTTTGTTATATTATCTTTTAATTGCTTTTTTGTAAGACCGGCTGCTTTAATACTTCCTAAAACCGGAAATTGTATATAGCCTTCCGTATTTACCAGGTAGCCTGAAGCTTCATTATTATTATTATTAATACCAGTCGTTGTGTTAGGGGCGTTATACATTTGGGAGGCTTCCGGATTCAAACTTGTTACAGAAATACTGAGCAGGTCATTTTTTTGAATAACCGGCTCAAGATCATCAGCCGTTCCCTGGATTACAGATTCATTGAGATTATTAAAATAAATAGCCTTTTTTGTATTTACACAGGAGAATAAAAAGGGTACTATTCCAAACAGGAGTAAGAATTTGAATTGTTTCATATAAGTATTATTCAGTCTATAACAGTTATGGTTCTCCATCGGGTACGGGACGGCGCGAAAAATTACTACTAACAGTTATGACAGAACATCGGAACCTAGTAATTCGACGAGGATATTAGCCAAAGGGGCTATTCAAAAAAGTTAGCTGATAATGGTGTGTTTATCAAGAAGTTTAGCGGATGAGAAACTTACTTATCGTAAGCCTCACAAATATACCTACAAATTTTACATACGCAAATAATTTATAGAAATTTTACGTAGTTATTTCTACGACACCGCTACATTTCTTTTTTTGAGAATTCTTGGTCGAATAAAACGAGCTTATCGATTTTTTCACAAAACAATTTGATTACCAGCAACCTATTTCTCATTTTACAAGAATTCATGCATAGCACATCATTAAATAAGCATGAAAACTGATTTCGAAGATTTAAGAATCTTAATCCAGGTCATCGTAAATCTACGAGTTCATGTTTCTATTTACGTAGTTCTACGAATGAAATCTTTGATTAATTTATATTCGGCCGGAACTTTTACAGCATTCTTTTCACCTGAAACAATTTCATTTAATGCTGGTGGCATAGTGATTTGTTTATGTATAACCGGCTCTACTATATTATAGAACTTGACCGGATGCGCTGTCTCCAGAAAAATACCACGGTCATCCTTAACCGAATTTAGATACCGCTCAAGCGATGCATAAGCGACTGCTCCATGCGGATCGAGAACGTAGGCGTATTGCTTGTATACTTTTTGAATGGTAAGTTTTGTTTCGTCATCTGTTATACTATAACTACTGAGTATCTCATGCAAGTCGTCCCATTTATGCTGAAATAGCTCCAACATTCGAATGAAGTTGCTGGGATCCCCCACATCCATCGCGTTGGAAATCGTTGCCACAGCATTTTTAGGCCGGTATTGACCGGTTTGCAAAAAAGCAGGTACTACATCATTGGCGTTGCAGGCGGCGATGAAATGTTTTACCGGTAACCCTGATACATACGCCAGTATTCCTGCACAGATATTCCCAAAGTTGCCACTGGGTACACAAAAAACCGGGGGCGTTGACTCTGCCCACTGCTTGTAGGCTAAAAAATAATAAAATTGCTGCGGCAACCACCTTGCCACATTAATAGAATTAGCAGACGTCAGAAAAATTTCTCTTTGCAACTCTTCGTCAGCAAACGCCTGCTTTACCAATCGCTGACAATCATCAAAGCTGCCTTCCACTTCCAGTGTATGAATATTCATGCCCAGTGTTGTCAGTTGTTTTTCCTGCACTGCACTCACTTTACCAGACGGATACAAGATAACCACCTCCACACCTTCTACATTATAAAATCCGTGAGCTACTGCCCCTCCAGTATCGCCTGAAGTGGCAACAAGTACAACAACCTTTTGCTCCTTTTCCCTGGAAAAATAACCGAGACAACGACTCATGAACCGTGCACCAACATCTTTAAAGGCCAGTGTAGGCCCATGATATAATTCTAGTGAAAACATCCGGTCATTCACTTGCACCAGTGGAATGGGAAAATCTATGGTTTCTTTTACAATCTTCCGAAGTTCGGCTTCCGGAATGCAGCCTTCCACATAAGGTCTGATCACATGAAAAGCAATCTCCGAGTTGTCCATCTCACGAATTGTCTCAAAAAAACGTTTATGCAGCACCGGGATATGTTCCGGAAAATACAAACCTTTATCCGATGCTTGTCCCCGAATAGTTGCTTCTTTAAAATCAACAGCGGGAGACTTTTTATTGAGACTATAAAACTTCATTCTTTAAACATATTTGGTTAGCCGGGTAAAATTTCCACTCCTTTCCTGTTGATACTCGTGACGTATGTTTTATAATCAACGCCAATTCGCTGGTAAACATCGGTCATGATGGATTCTATTGTCTGGGCAGTGACCAAATCCCTGCTCAGCATAAATACGGAAGGTCCGGACCCAGAAATGCCACCGCCTAAGGCACCGGCTTCTTTGCTTTTTGTTTTCATTTCATCGAAACCTGGTATTAATATACTTCGAACGGGTTCGATGATTACATCTTCCAGGGACCGTCCAATGAGATCGTAATCACCTTTGAGCAAACCAGTAACCAACCCTGCAATATTTCCCCACTGCCGGATCGCATTTTTCAACTGTACTTCTTTACGCAGAATCTGGCGGGCATCAGCAGTTCGCACTTCAATTTGCGGATGCACAACAGTAACAAACATCGGAGGCGCATCCAATTGAACGATGTCAAGCGGGTGAATCGCCCGTATCAGCGTCACACCTCCATAAATGCAGGGAGCTATGTTATCGGCATGCTTCACGCCGCTGGCAACCTTTTCTCCATTCATGGCAAAGCGAACAAGATCAACTGTTGAAAATATATTTCCCAATAAATAATTCGCTGCTACTACTGCACCTGCCGAACTTGCAGCACTGGATCCTAAGCCACTGCCAGGCTTGATTTGTTTATTAATTGCTACCTCAAATCCCACCTCCTGCTTCAACTCATCCAGCAAAGCCAGCAAAGCTGCTCCCGATACATTTTGCTCTGGTTGTACCGGTAACTGGTAATGATCAAGATGGGTGATGCGTATCCCCGGTTGGTCACTGAGAGTAACTTCCATAATATCTCCCGGGTCGTCCAGAGCAAGACCCAGAATATCGAAGCCGCATACCAGATTAGCTACAGTAGCCGGCGCTTTTATTTTTATTTTTTGTTCCTCACTCATATCTTAATTGCTAGCTGTGCGAATGATATCAGCAAAAACACCGCTGGCCGTAACTTCAGCACCGGCCCCAGCCCCTTTTACCACCAATGGCTGTTCGCTATAGCGATCTGTATAAAACAGTACAACATTATCTTTTCCGTAAAGGTGGTAAAAATCATGTCGCGGATCGATGTGCTGTAACCCTACGGAAGCCTTGCCATCTTCGAACCGGGCTACAAACTTCAGTTTTTTACCGGCATTGGCTGCTTCGGCGTAAAGATTGTAAAAATGATCTTCATAGCGCATCATCTCATTATAAAAATCTGCCACGCTTCCCTCCATGCAGGAAGCCGGTAAAAACGACCTGTTTTCAATCTGGTCCATTTCGATGGGGACACCAGATTCCCGGGCAAGAATCATAATTTTTCGCATCACATCAGTTCCACTCAGGTCTAGCCGCGGATCCGGCTCGGTATAGCCTTCTTCCTGCGCCTGTCTTACCACTTCGGCAAACGGCCGGCTGCCATCATAATGGTTAAAAACAAAATTTAGTGTGCCGCTTAGTACTGCTTCAATTTTGTTGATTTTATCGCCGCTCCGCATCAGGTCGTTAAGTGTTCCAATCACCGGCAACCCGGCGCCAACATTGGTTTCAAATAGAAACAATGCATTGTACTCCCTTGCCAGATCTTTTAATCGTTTGTAATAATGGTAAGCAGATGAGCAGGCAATTTTATTACAAGCCACAACCGATATTGCATGCTGCAGAAATTGGTCATAACAGGTGGCCAGTTCAGGATTAGCAGTAACATCAGCAAAAACGGAATTCCGTAGATTCCTGGCTCGTGAGTTTTTCACAAATTCCTGCAACTGCATTGGCTTGCCCTGCTGTTCCAGCAAATCCTTCCATCTGGATAAATCAATGCCCTCATCGTTAAATAACATTTTACGACTATTAGCCATGCCTGTTACCCTTACCTGTAACCGGAGATGTTCCTGGAGGTATTGCTGCTGCTGCGCCAGTTGCGCCAGCAACCGGCTGCCAACATTGCCCACACCCACCAGAAACAAGTTGATTTGTTTATAAGTAGTTTCAAAAAAATCTTCATGCAAAACGTTTATCGCTTTCTTAACATCACGGGAAGCAACAACCGCTGAAATGTTTCGTTCCGAAGATCCTTGTGCTATTGCCCGGATATTGACCCCATTTCTGCCAAGCGAGCCAAACATTCTGCCGCTTACACCCGTATGGCTTTTCATATGGTCACCTACGAGTGCTATAATGGCAAGATCCTTTTCTACGAGCAATGGTTCCACTTTGCCCATTTCAATTTCATAAGCAAATGTTTTATCAACAGATGCTTTAGCCAACTCCGCATAACGCTCTTCCACACCCACACAAATTGAATGCTCCGAAGAACTTTGTGTAATCAGGATAACATTGATCCGCTCATTGGCCAACGCTTCGAAAAGTCGTTTAGAGAAGCCCGGGATCCCCACCATGCCGCTTCCTTCGAGGCTCAGCAGTACAATATTGTTAATGCTGGAAATTCCGCGAATGATATTTCCATTCTCCGAGGTTTCCGTTTCGATAAGCGTTCCGTAATCATCGGGGGCAAATGTGTTTTTAATCCATACGGGTATGTTTTTATTCATTACCGGCTGTATAGTGGGCGGATAAATAACCTTGGCACCAAAGTGCGATAGTTCCATGGCTTCCTGGTAAGAAATATGCGGTATCAGTCGCACATTTGCCACAAGCCTGGGATCTGCTGTCATCATACCACTTACATCTGTCCAAATTTCAAGACTGGTAGCATTTATGGCAGCTGCGAGGATAGCACCAGTATAATCGGAGCCTCCGCGGCCCAGTGTGGTGGTAGCACCAGATGCATCTGCCGCAACAAAACCCGGGAGAATAAAAAGGGATTCACTGACAGTGGAAAAATAGCTGGTAATTTTTTTATTGGTAGCACTAAAATCAACCACCGCATTACCAAAACCGGAGTCGGTAACAATTAATTCCCTTGCGTCTACACGTGTATTAGAAATACCGCCAGCATTCAGTCCGGCTGAAATTATCAGGGATGACAGCAGTTCTCCATAACTTACAATCCTGTCCTTCGTTCTTGCTGACAATTCTCCCAGTAAAAAAATACCATTGCAAATATCTTCCAGTTCGTTACAATGCTTTTTTACCTGGCTTAAAAGACTGCTTTGTTGTGTCACCGGAAGCAGCTCTTTCACTGCTTCTAAATGTCGCTGCTCAATCGCCTGTAATTTTTCTTTATACGTTTCATCCGAAAGGGCGGCAAGTTCTCCTGCTCTTAACAACATATCTGTAACACCTCCGAACGCAGAAACTACCACAATGGTCCTGTCTTTTTTTAAAGCCCGCTGAATGATGGTGGTGACTTTTTGAATATTGGAGGCATTCGCTACCGAAGTACCGCCAAACTTTAAAACCTGCATGAATATTTGTTTGTAATTTTTTTTAGCAATAATTGAATAATGATTCTGCCGGAAAGAAGGCCCGAAAGCCCGGAGGTGATATGACAATGTACAACCCTCAAGGGGTTGTTGTGAAAATAGTGGAGGTGGTAGTGATTTTGGCGATCACAGCTGCTTGAATAATATGTAGAAAAAAAGTCTTCACTTTTATATTATTTAGCGAAAATAGCAAAAACCATTGAAAAAATTCAATTATTCGATATTTTTTCTGGAAATGATTTAATTTCACATGCATTTTGCTGCTTGCTATAACTGTTTTTATTTTATTCTAATATTTTAAGGAAATGGATCATCCCTCAACGAAGGCCTTGCAGCAATTCAAAAACTCTGTTGGTATTAAGTTCCAGCTTTACAACAGTCTTTTTACTTCGCTCCCCTTTCACCGTATAGAAAAAACAGGTATTCTTTTATCACTGCTTTCCAATATTTGCGAAGAGGGCTATAAAAAGAAACTGAGCCCCACTCAAATCATTGAAGAATTTTTTAATAAACACACCTCCTACACCAACGAAAACGACCAGCTTGATTTGCTGTTTCGTTTTGTACAATATGTAGAACGGCAGGTAGTGCTGTTTGATGCGTTGGAAGATGCCGCATTCCGGGAAATTAACGATCTCAATGGAGTAGGAACCCTGAAACAACTGGAATCGGAGGTCATACTTAATAACAAAGAAGCACAACTCACCGAAAAACTGAAAGACTTTGCTGTACGGCTGGTCCTGACAGCACACCCCACACAGTTTTATCCCGGACCGGTATTGGGTATTATCAACGATCTCTCAAAAGCCTTATCGGAAAATAGTGCCGGCCAGGTAAATACCTACCTGCAGCAATTGGGCAAAACGCCCTTTTTTAAAAAACAAAAACCAACCCCTTACGATGAGGCAGTAAGCCTGATCTGGTATCTGGAAAATGTATTTTATCCTGCCGTCGGCAGAATTACCACTGCGCTAAAATCGCAATTTCCCGAAGCACTGGGACAGGGTAATCCTGTTATTCGCATGGGCTTTTGGCCCGGTGGCGACCGCGATGGTAATCCATACGTAACAGTTGACACAACCATGCAAGTGGCTGATGCACTCAGAAGCGGTATTATCAAATGTTATTACCTGGATGTTAGACGGTTAAAGAGAAGGCTTACTTTCGAAGGCGTAGACGTACTGATTACTGAACTTGAAACGAAATTATATAACAACCTGTTCATTCCTGGTCAAAAAACCAATCTATCCAAAAACGAAATACTGCAAACGCTTGAACGCATCCGTGATATAGTGATTCATCAGCACAATGGCCTGTTTCTGCAAATGGTAAATAACCTGATCAATAAAGTAGAAGTCTTCGGTCTGCATTTCGCCTCGCTTGATATACGTCAGGACAGTTCTATTCATGAAAATCTATTGACAAATCTGGCAAGGAAACATTCTGCTTTACCGGACAACTATGACGAATTGAATGATGATGAAAAAATTTCGATCCTGACTTCCATCAGCCAGGGCATAGACCCCTCAGTACTGGAAAATCCTGTGCACCAGGATACACTAAAAACGATTCAGGCAATCAAACTGATTCAGCAGTATAACGGCACAGAAGGTTGTAACCGCTATATCATCAGCCATTGCACCAGCGCCCTGGACGCCATTGAACCCCTCGGGCTTTTTTTACTGGGCGGCTGGCAAATGCAGGATTTAAATATTGATATCGTTCCATTGTTCGAAACCATAGAAGACCTGCAGCAATCCCCCGCGGTGATGGAATTGCTTTACAGCAACCCGGTGTATAAAAAACATTTACAGCAACAAGGTAACCGGCAGACGATTATGCTGGGATTCTCCGACGGCACCAAAGATGGTGGTTACCTCATGGCGAACTGGAGCATTTATAAAGCCAAGGAAGAGCTGACCCGTATTTCGAAAAAATATAATATTGATGTTATATTCTTCGATGGCCGTGGTGGCCCACCGGCACGTGGTGGTGGCAAAACCCATAAGTTCTATGCTTCCATGGGTCATAATATCAGCAACAAAGAAATTCAACTGACCATTCAGGGACAAACAGTAAGTTCTAATTTCGGTATCATCGATGCCGCCCAGTTCAATATTGAGCAACTGATTCATGCCGGTATCTCCAATGATGTATTCTCCACAAAAAGTGTTACGCTCAACGAACAGGAAGAATCCCTCATGCAACAGCTGGCAGAATACAGTTATGCCAGTTATAGCGAATTAAAAAATCATCCGCAATTTCTTGATTACCTATTACACGCCAGTCCGCTGCGTTTTTATAGCGACACCAATATTGGCAGTCGTCCTGCCAAACGAGGCGGCACGGCTCGTTTAACATTAACGGATTTACGGGCCATTCCATTCGTAGGCTCCTGGAGCCAGCTTAAGCAAAACGTTACCGGCTATTACGGTGTAGGAAGCGCCTTGCAGGAGATGGACAAAAAAGGAAAATTACCCGAACTGAAAAAACTGTATAAAGAGTCTCTCTTTTTCAAAACCTTGCTGGATAACTGTGAAATGTCAATGCTTAAATCATTTTTTCCTTTGACTGCTTTCCTGAGTGATCACCCACAGTATGGAGAAATCTGGCAAACTGTTTACAAAGAATACGAACTGACGAGGTCCTATATAACGCGTTTGTCCGGAAGAACAGAGTTAATGGCCGATTACCCGGTAGACCAGTTGTCCATTCAAATGAGAGAACGAATTGTACTGCCACTGATTACGATCCAGCAGTACGCTTTAACAAAAGTTCGCCAGCTCGAAGAAGCATTAGCGCAGGTGCCGGTGAAATCAAAATACGAGAAACTAGTCATGCGCTGTTCTTTTGGCATCATCAATGCAGGAAGAAACTCAGCTTGATACGTTATAAAAAAGGCCCCCCATAGACATGGAGCGCCTAAACGATTGCTTGCCCTACAAAAACTCTTATCCATTCAGCTCTGTTCAAGGCTGAAGCGGGAATATTTTGTAATTAAATGATTGCAGGCTCTTCTTGCAGAACAAAATCCTGCTGTCGAGATTTTCCGGATTGCCTTTTCCTTGCCTGCCGGATGAAAAGCTGAGCTGACTTATCCAGCCGAAACATATAAGCGTATCCGCACAATGCCGCAAGAACAGATGCACAAATCACAGATATTTTTGATGTGACCAGCAACAATTCCTGCCCGTATGCCAGGTTTGCCGTGAATATTGACATTGTGAATCCGATACCTCCCAAAATACCCATACCGAATAACTGCTTGTAATTGGTTCCAGATGGCAGCACGGCAATTTTGAGTTTGGTGGCAATAAAGGAAAATAAAAATATCCCAAGCGGCTTACCAAATACAAGTCCCGCGATAATGCCAAAACTAACCGTGGAAGAAAATGCACTACTGAAATCCGAAGGAAATACAATCGCCGTATTTGCCAGGGCAAATAAAGGCATGATAACGAAAGTTACAGGCCGCTGCAGGTAATGTTCTATTTTCCCCAGACTTTTAATGGGCATACTAAAAGCCATAATCACACCAGCAATTGTGGCATGTATGCCTGAATTAAAAAGACAATACCACAGTAAAACACCGGGCACCAGATAAAGAAACAACTTCTGCACTTTGTACCTGTTAAGCAGATAAACCAGCAACCAAAGAGATACAGCAGCCAGCAGATAAAATACGTTAATTTTAGCTGTGTAAAAAAGAGCAATTGTAATCACAGCTCCCAGATCATCAATAATTGCAAGAGCTGCCAGAAAAATCTTTAGCTGTAACGGAACTCTATTACCAAGCAACGACAGAACCCCTAATGAAAATGCGATATCGGTGGCCATAGGTATACCCCATCCGTGCCTGAATCCCGTTGCCCGGTTAAAAAACATAAAGATTATTGCGGGAACAAGCATACCACCTACTGCGCCCAAAACAGGCAGTAATGATTTTTTAAATGAAGCCAACTCCCCAATGGTCAACTCCCGCTTTATCTCCATGCCCACAAGGAAAAAAAAGAATGTCATGAACACATCATTAACCCACAAGAGGTTGGTTTCTGGCAGATGAACGAACGAGATCTGCATCCCCCCTCGCTGCCAGAAATTTGTATACGCTGTGCTTGTATATGTCCAGTTAGAAAGAATGATCGATACAATAGTGCAGCCAATTAATATGATCCCGCCCGCGCGGCTGTCTGCCAAAAAATCCCGGATGGGGGTCATAATCCTGTGATGCAACCTTCGAGGTTTTATGGAAGATGAATGTCTTTTCATTTTGTCCCTTTTGATTTTTACCCTGAAAGACGGGCAGGCAATTAATGTTTGAACGAATTCCCTGCCCGGTGAGTTTTTATGACCAGGAAATTTGGTTGTTTAGGCCACGGCTTCGCCAACAGGCACTCCATCGGAATCATCGTATCCGATTACACCCATTTCAGGAATGTCAAGTCCTTCGGTTTCATCTTTTGCACTAACCCGTAAACCAATTGTTTTATCGCATATTTTAAAGAATACATACATTACCAGGAATACAAAAACAAAGCAGGTAAGTCCGCCAATCAATTCAGCAATAAACTGGCGGGCATCACCATAAAACAATCCTTTTACCGTGCCCGCAACCCCATTCCAGCCATCGCCGTACGAGCCGTCTGCAAATAGCCCCAACGCCAGCACACCCCAAAAACCGTTGACACCATGCACAGCAAAGGCTCCTACCGGATCATCGATCTTCAATTTTTTCTCCAGGAAATACGCGGAAAGAATTACCAAAACACCCGCTATTGCGCCAATTAAAATAGATGAAGTGGCATTTACAAAAGCGCAGGGTGCTGTAATCGCTACAAGACCAGCAAGCATACCATTCGCCATCATTCCCGGATCAGGTTTGCCATAGCGGGCCCACATATACAGCATCGCGGCCAACGCACCACTGGCGCTTGCCAGCATAGTATTAACAGCTACGACTGAAATTCTCAAATCAGTTCCTGCCAGAGTTGACCCCGGATTAAAGCCAAACCAGCCAAAGGCAAGTATAAAGGTTCCAATAATCGCCATGGGAATATTGTGCCCGGGGAGTGTACGAACAGAGCCGTCTTTCCCATATTTTCCAATCCGCGGACCAATAACTATGGCGCCTGCAAGCGCCGCAACACCGCCTACCATATGCACTACCGATGAACCCGCAAAGTCAACGTGACCATGACCCAGTCTAAAATTTACTCCAAGATCGGCCAGCCAGCCGCCCCCCCAAACCCAATTACCGAATATAGGATATACAAACATGGAAATAAATAAACCATAAACGACAAAAGCTTTAAACTTCCACCGTTCAGCCATTGACCCTGTAGGAATTGTAGCCGTTGTATCCATGAATACCATTTGGAACAGGAATAATGTAAAAACGCCCACATCGTAGACCTTGCTGTTTAAAAAATATCCGGAAGAACCAATGATATCAAAGCTTTTTCCAAAAAGATGTATTGTCACTTCGTGATCCAGTCCGGGAGTACCTCCCAGCGCCCCAATTGAGCCGGCGCCCCCAAACATGAAGGCAAATCCGCAAACCCAAAAACCGAATATTCCTAACGCATAAACCAGGAAATTCATCCCCATGGTATGGGCTACATTTTTCTTACGGGTAAAGCCCGTTTCCACCATGGCAAAACCTGCTTGCATAAACATCACTAGAAAGCCTGTAATCAGAGTCCACATTAAATTGATCGCAATTTTATTATGCCCTGTAGCGCTGCCAATTGTATTAACGGCGTTGGTAATCTGGTTGACAGTTGTTGCAAGGGTATCGGCTTTAACCGTAACTGTCGTATCAATTGTCTTGAGGGAATCCAGTCCAATATCTTTTATCGTACCAGTATTTACGCCGGATGGGTCAGCTTCCTGGGCTATGCCCGCATCAGTCATGGCAAGTAAGAAGGCCAGCAAAAAGAAACAAACCCTTATACCCGAAAATCGCCGTTTGATTTTTTTACGTGTATCTAAAATATTTCCTGCTACTGTTGGGAGCGCTTTAACTTTCATGATTTTAAGTTTTGGTTGATAAATAGTGGTGATGCACACATCATCTGGAAAGCAATGGCTGGCGAATAGTTTTGTGTTATTTTCACTTAAGTGAATAGCTGCTGGCATTTTTTACTTTTCAAACAGATATGCCCTTATTTAAAAATGATAAGTAGCAGCCAGGATAAACGTGCCTGTTCCTTTCGCCGTTGGAGTACCTGTATCCGAATTTTTGTAAAACAGCGGATCCTTACTGCCGTCCAGCCTGATTTCTGGTATAATAGTCAGGTTATCCAGCCGTATATTGCCGGAAAGCGTCAGGTCAAAAAGATTGGTATTGAAACCCGCCACTCCTTTGTCATCACCAAAATATTCCCCCCGAAGAGTTAACCCAAAAATTGATGTTGGATCATAATTCAAATACAAGGCTGAGCCCCACCAGGCATTACTGCTGCCACCTGAGGGCTTGTAGGTCTTTATTGTGCCGTTGTACCCAATGCTGAACTTATCCGTTACCGTGCCGGTTACAACTGCATCAAACTGGTTGGATGTGCCATCCGTTTGATCCTTACCACCCACATAGTTGATATACCCATTCACTTTGCTACTGGTTGTTGCCAGGTGCAACTGTGCCAGGAAAAACTTTTTGGCAAAACTGGCTGTGACCATATCGGTAGGATTAGCAACTCCCACCATAAAACCCACATGACTGTTTAGTGTCACATCTGCCTTGATGCCCGTATGAAAAAACGGGCCATAGGAAAACATGTAGTCCATGCTGTAGTTCCTGTTCAGGTAGGCATCCAGTAATTCATATCCAACATGGGTTGCCCATTTGCCCATTGTAAAGCGGATCTTTTCAGACGGTGCATAGGAAACATATGCCTGCTTGATCGCCGTCATCGCTCCCTGGTCGTTATAAGAAAACTCTTCCGCCCTTTTGCCAAAACCAAGATCGGCAACTGCCTCTACTTTGCCAATCGTGTAGTCGGCTTTTAAGGAAGCCATCCCCAGTTCAAATGAATTTTGTGAGTTTGTAAAACTGCTGTAATTATTTGTATGACCGCCATCTTTGGCGTTATTAAAATTATACCGGTAGTAGGCATCGACTGAGCCGGATAGCAGCAAACTACCCTTGGTTGTAGAATCCTGTGAAAAAACAGATGAAAAAGTAGCCAGCACAATAGCGGCACTTGTTAGGATTTTTCTTAACATTGCAATTGATTTTAAGTGTTATTAAAGAAAGGGTACGGTTTTAACCTGGTCAGAGGTATATAAAACTGTACCTTTTCCTATTATATAGAAACCTGTCTTAACTTATTCAGTCACTTCCTTTTCCTGCATTTTGCCATTGCTGTGTACCAGCAGCGTTCCCTGCAAATACTTTTCGTTATGCTGTGAAGCATCAAGCCCAACCTCCTCTTCCTCGCTGCTCACACGCAGGGGCAGAATAAAGTTGATGAACTTGAAAATCAGGAAGGACACCGTAAAACTGTATCCCACAGCAATTAACATGGCTTTTAACTGCGTAAAAAAGAAAGCATAGTTTCCATATAACAAACCATCGTTGCCGGCGCCATTAACAGCTTTGGTGGCAAAAATGCCGGTCATTAACATCCCTACCATACCACCTAAACCATGACAGGGGAAAACATCGAGTGTATCATCCAGCGTTGATTTTTGCTTGTAATACACTGCTACATTAGAAATGATCGCAGCAATTACGCCTATAAAAATACTTTGCGGAATAGCTACAAAACCAGCGGCAGGTGTAATAGCTACCAGCCCTACAACAGCACCAACACAAAATCCGAGAACAGAAGGCTTTTTACCTCTTAATACGTCAAAAAACATCCAGCTTAAACCTGCAGCCGCCGCGGCAGTATTAGTTGTTGCAAAGGTTGAAACCGACAAGGCATTTGCCCCCAGCGCAGAACCGGCATTGAAACCAAACCAACCGAACCACAACAAACCTGTACCAATCAATACATAAGGAATATTCGCAGGTGGAATCTCCTTCCTTTCCAGGTGTACACGCCTGCGCTTGAGGACGATAGCCCCGGCTAATGCAGCACAACCGGCAGAAATATGTACAACCGTACCACCTGCAAAATCCAGTGCACCCATTTTAAATAAAAAACCGTCAGGATGCCAGCTCCAGTGAGCCAGGGGAGCATATACCAAAATGCTAAAAAGAGCAGTAAATAAAATATAAGAAGTAAATCGAATACGTTCAGCCACGGCACCAACGACCAATCCCGGCGTGATCACTGCAAACATGAGCTGAAACATTGAAAAAAGTGATTTAGGAATGGTGGGGGCAAGACTCCAGGGCTCACCAGAATTAACACCTTTAAAAAACAGGTGCGTCATAGGATTACCAATGAAACCGCCAATGGACTGGCCAAAACAAAGACTATATCCCACAACAATCCACAATACGCTTACCACCCCAGCGGCCACCACACTTTTTATCATGGTAGACAGAACATTTTTGCGATGCACCATTCCACCATAGAAAAAAGCCAGCCCGGGTGTCATCAGAAAAACCAGGGCCGTTGCCACAATAATCCAGGCAATATCTGCTGCATTGTACTTGCTGGTATCAGCAAAATCCGCAACCGGTTTAACAAAAATTGCCGCAACGGCAATAACAAGTAATACCAGGAAGGGAGCAATCTGTTTAAAACTCAATTTAGACATGAAATAGTTTTTAAATTAAATATTTTAATAATTTGACTATACATTCCAAAAATATTCATTTTTTACATATTTATAATTTTTAATATTCATATATTTATTTTTATAATATGAAATCAAAATTTTAAATAACATTTTGTTTTTTAGGTAATTATCCAATGAAAATGATCTATAAAACAAAAAATGCCACTTATTAAAAGTGGCATAAATACAAAGAAATTGATTTAAAACATTAAATCGCTAAGAGTAAATTCTCGTCTCTGCTTTCCAATATTGAACTTCCTCCCATTAAAAACTCATCTACTTTGCGGGCACATTCCCGTCCTTCGCTGATAGCCCACACAACAAGTGACTGTCCACGCCGCATATCGCCGGCTACAAAAACCTTATGCAGGTTGGTCTTGTACGATTTCTCAGAAGCTTTTACGTTTCCCCGCTCATCTAGTTCGATATCAAGTTGTTGCAACAGACCTTCATATTGGGGATTCACAAACCCCATCGCAAGGAGTGCGAGTTCGCACGGAATCTCCCGCTCGCTGCCAGGCCGCTCCACAAATTGGGCTGGTCTTCCCTCCTCCGTTATTTTCCACTCAAGGTCTGCGATTTTTAATGCCCGCAGTTGCCCCTTTTCATCACCCAAAAAAGCCTTCGTTATAACAGCCCATTTACGCTCTACTCCTTCTTCGTGAGAGGATGAGGTTTTTAACGTCATCGGATAGGTGGGCCAGGGCATATAAGCAGTTCGGCCCTCGGGCGGTTTTGGCAATAATTCAAATTGCGTAACCGAGTTTGCACCGTGACGATTTGAAGTACCTACGCAGTCAGATCCGGTATCACCTCCTCCTATCACCACAACATTTTTTCCTGAGGCTAATACATGTTTCTCGATAATATTGCTCTCGATGCCCTGCCCCGCCAGCGGATCTTTCCCGTCATTCCGTTTATTTTGTTGTTTTAAAAACTGCATGGCAAAGTATACACCTGTTAAATCCCTGCCGGGTATGTCCAGGTTTCTGGGTACAGTAGACCCTCCCGCCAGTACGATCGCATGATACTCCCGCAACAAATCATTGACATTAATATTAACCCCCACGTTGGCGTTGTAGCGAAATACAACACCTTCCTCTTCCATAAGCTTTATACGCCGCTCAACAACCCATTTTTCGAGCTTGAAATCCGGAATACCATACCGTAAAAGCCCTCCCGCAGCATCATCCCTTTCAAATACGGTTACTGTATGTCCCGCATAGTTAAGTTGTGCAGCAGCTGCCAAACCCGCCGGTCCGGAGCCAATAACGGCAATTTTTTTCCCGGTTCGCACATTGGGTTTTCGAGGCTGAACAAATCCTTTTTCAAATGCAATTTCAATAATATGTTTTTCAATTTCCTCAATTGTTACCGGCGGCTGGTTGATACCCAGCACACAGGCGCTCTCGCAAGGTGCCGGGCAAATACGACCGGTAAACTCGGGAAAATTATTGGTGGAGACCAGTATCTCGTAAGCCTCTTTCCATTCCTTACGGTAGACAGCATCATTAAATTCAGGAATTACGTTTCCTAACGGACAGCCATTATGACAAAATGGAATCCCGCAGTTCATGCATCGTGCCGCCTGCTGATTTAACTGATCATCGGAAAATTTTTGCACAAACTCCTTGTAGTGTTGAACCCTTTCCTCAACAGTTGCTTTTGAAGGCATTTCCCTGGTAAACTCTAAAAAACCTGTTGGCTTCCCCATATTTTGTTGTTTACTGTTTTATCATTTTCCCTGCACGGATCGGCATGATTCGTTTCAGGGAATACAAGTGAATGACATCGTTTATTTATTAATAACTACTTTTTGCTTTTTCTCTTCCAGGACTTTCTTAAAATCCCTGGGAAATACTTTGACAAAATTTTTAAGCTGGTTTTCAAAATCATCCAGCACAAATTTTGCCACGGTACTACCTGTGTATGCATAATGACGTGTAATCATATCCTGCAATTCGACAATATCGTCTGCTGTCAGCGGATCAATATCCACCATTTCTTTATTGCAGTTGTCTGCAAACTTTCCTTTGACATCATAAACAAAAGCAATACCTCCACTCATCCCGGCAGCAAAATTTCTTCCCGTATCACCCAAAATCACTACTCGGCCACCTGTCATATACTCACACCCGTGGTCGCCAACACCTTCTACAACAACGCTTGCGCCTGAATTGCGCACGCCAAATCGTTCTCCAGCCTTTCCACGGATGAAAGCTTCGCCGGATGTAGCACCATAAAAAGCGACATTACCGATGATAATATTTTCTTCCGGCACAAAGGAAGACTGGCGCGGCGGATAAATAACTAATCGTGCGCCACTGAGACCTTTCCCAAAATAGTCATTTGCATCACCTTCGAGTTCAAGGGTAATGCCTTTCGTTGTAAAGGCGCCAAAACTCTGTCCCGCTGTTCCTGTAAAACTGAAATGAATAGTATCATCCGGCAATCCCGCCCTGTACAGTTTGGTGATTTCGTTGGAAAGAATTGTTCCAACGGTTCTGTCTGTATTTTTTATAGCAAAAGAAGCCTCGACCCGTTCCTGCCGTTCCAATGAAGGTTGTGCCATTTTCAGCAAATGCCAGTCAAGCACTTCGCTGATACCATGATCCTGTTTTTCCAGGCAGTGCAAGCCTGTATAAAGCGAAGCTGGTTCTTTGTATAATATTGGCGAAAGGTCCAGTTTACTGTATTTCCAATGCGAGATATTTTCTTTTACTTCCAGGCAATCTACCTGGCCAACCATTTCGTCAATGGTTTTGAATCCAAGTTCAGCCATAATTTCCCGCAATTCCTGTACAATAAACCGAAAATAATTCACTACGTGATCCGGGTTTCCTGTAAATCTTTTTCGCAATTCAGGATCTTGTGTTGCCACACCAACGGGGCAGGTATTGAGGTGGCATTTACGCATCAAAATACAACCCTCCACTACCAGGGCAGCTGTGGCAATACCCCACTCTTCGGCACCGAGCAAGGCAGCAATGGAGATATCCCGGCCGGTACGTAGCTGGCCATCTGCCTGCACAACCACACGGCTTCTTAATTTATTTTTCACCAGTGTTTGATGTGTTTCTGCCAACCCAAGTTCCCAGGGAAGTCCGGCATGCCGGATAGAACTCATAGGCGAAGCCCCGGTTCCGCCATCATGACCGGAAATTAAAATAACATCAGCTTTAGCTTTGGCCACACCAGCAGCTATTGTTCCAACACCTGCTTTTGATACTAATTTTACACTAATACGTGCAGCCCTGTTTGCATTCTTCAAATCAAATATCAGTTGTGCCAGGTCTTCAATGGAATAAATATCATGATGAGGCGGGGGAGAAATTAATCCCACACCAGGCGTAGAATGTCTTGTTCTCCCAATCCATTCGTCAACCTTGTGACCGGGTAACTGGCCGCCTTCTCCGGGTTTAGCGCCTTGCGCCATTTTTATTTGCAGTTCATCAGCCTCTGTGAGATACAAACTGGTAACTCCGAATCGGGCAGATGCGACCTGTTTGATCGCACTGCGCATGGAATCTCCGTTGGGCAACGGGTTGTAACGGCTTTCATCTTCGCCGCCTTCTCCGGTGTTGCTTTTTGCTCCAAGCCGGTTCATCGCAATGGCCAGCGTGGTATGTGCCTCCCATGAAATGGAGCCAAAACTCATAGCCCCGGTGGCAAATCGCTTGTAAATATTTTCAGCCGGTTCAACTTCTTCAATCGAAACGGAAGGCCTGTTCTTTCTAAATTGTAACAAGCTGCGTAACGTACAAGCCTTTTCACTTTGATCATTAACCAGCTTTGAATACTTTTTAAATGTGTTGTAGTCATTCATCCGCGTGGAATACTGAAGCAGATGGACTGTCTGGGGGTTAAAAAGATGGAACTCCCCTTTCCGCTTCCACTGGTACACACCGCCAACCGGTAACCGGTCAACAGGAATTTCTTTTTTCGAAAAGGCAAAATAATGTTTCACCAGGGCCTCCCTCGCAATCTCTTGTAACCCGATACCCTGGATGCGGCTGACTGCACCGGTAAAATATTTGTCTACCACATCCTGGTTTAATCCCAGAATTTCAAATATCTGCGCTCCCTGGTAAGATTGCAACGTTGAAATACCCATTTTGGAAAAAACTTTCAACAAGCCATCACAGACTGCTTTAATATAGTTTTTCTTTAATTCTTCCCAGGTTAATTGTGTGTTCAGTGTACCGTTGGCTTTCATATTCCTGATAGTCGCCAGTGCCAGGTATGGATTGATGGCCGTAGCGCCAAACGCCAGTAAGCAGGCAAAATGATGCACTTCCCATACGTCGCCCGCTTCCACAACAATCCCTACTTGCCCACGCAGACCTTTACGAATAAGATGGTGATGAACTGCGGCTACAGCAAGCAATGACGGAATAGCAGCATGATCGCTGTCAACCGCACGATCGCAAAGTATCAAAACTTCAAACCCATCATACACCGCATCTTCTGCATACCGGCAAAGACGGTCAAGACCTCGTTTTAACGAGTCAGGTTTACCATCGGACCTGAAATAAGTTTGCAAAGTTTTAGCCTGGAAAATACCGGTATCAATACTCCTGATTTTTTCCAGTTCTTTGCTGGTCAGAATTGGTTGTTTCAGCGCCACAGTATGACAATGCATTGGATCTTCATCGAGCAGGTTTCCGTTATTCCCAACAAACGAAGCAAGGCTCATGACCATCCGTTCACGGATGGGATCAATTGGCGGATTGGTCACCTGTGCAAATAATTGTTTGAAATACGAACTCAGGTGTTGCGGCTGATCACTCAATACGGCCAGTGGAATATCGGTTCCCATTGAGCCCACCGGCTCTTTACCATCTAACGCCATAGGCTTTATGATGGCATCAATATCTTCAGATGAATACCCAAATGCTTTCTGGTATTTCAACACTGATTCGTCTGACAAATGGGTGAACTGCACCCGCGGCTCATCCAGTTCCTCCAGGCGGATTTTATATTGGTTCAGCCAGTCACCATATGGTTTTTGCGAGCAAATTGTCTGTTTCAGTTCTTCATCACTGATGATGCGTCCCTGCTCCATATCCACCACAAACATTTTTCCTGGCTGCAGTCTTCCTTTTTCTATAATCAATGCAGGGTCAACCGGCAATACACCGGTTTCTGAAGCCATAATAACCCGGTCATCGGCGGTTACACAGTACCGTGATGGCCGCAAACCATTCCGGTCGAGCGTAGCGCCAATGATTTTCCCATCAGTGAATGATATTGAGGCAGGACCGTCCCAGGGTTCCATAATGGAAGCATGATATTCATAAAAGGCCTTCTTCACAGGATCCATCTGTGTATTGCCATCCCACGCTTCAGGAATAAGCATCATCATTACATGCGGGAGTGAGCGGCCTGTCATGGTAAGTAACTCGATCATGTTGTCCAGGCAGGCAGAGTCTGACTGTCCTTCCGTCACAATCGGCAGCAGCATTTCCATCTCCTCATGCGTAAAGTTCGGAGACGTAAACCCATGCTCGCTGGTTTTAAGCCAGTTCAGGTTTCCCTGGAGCGTATTGATTTCTCCGTTATGGGCAATAAAGCGAAACGGCTGAGCCAGTTTCCATGACGGGAAGGTATTTGTGGCAAATCTAGAATGCACAAGACCAAATGCGCTAACGACCCTTTTATTATTCAGATCGGGGAAATAAGAACGCACCTGCATGCTGGTGAGCTGCCCTTTATATACAACAGTTTTATAG
>DASTSN010000017.1:0-4808 GCA_035760665.1 Chitinophagaceae bacterium
TCGTTCAGCGCTAAAGCTGCATGAACTGAAAACGGAGCAGTACGATTATGTCATTGACCTGCATCATAACCTGCGCAGCCTGCGGGTAAAGCGGGCTTTGGATAAACCGGCAGTTTCGTTTAACAAACTAAATATTGAAAAATTTATTTATACCAACCTGAAATGGAACCTTATGCCGGATGTGCACATTGTGGACAGGTATTTGCAAACGGTTACATCTTTTGGCGTAACCAACGATGGCGCCGGTTTAGACTATTTTGTGGGGGAAAAAGAAGTTGTTAAAGATTCGGACATACCTGTTTCCCATGCAGCGGGTTATATTGGGCTGGTCATTGGCGCAGCGCATAATACAAAAAAATACCCTGTTCATAAGCTGAAAGAATTTTGCCGGCAAATCGATCACCCGGTGATAGTACTGGGGGGTAAGGAAGATGGAGTAAACGGACAGGAGGTCGCTTCAGTTGATCCGGTAAAAATATATAATGCTTGCGGCAAATTCACGCTCAATGAAAGTGCCGACCTGGTACGCAGGGCGAAAGTTGTGGTTACCAACGATACAGGGCTTATGCATATTGCGGCGGCGTTTAAGCGGCCCATTGTGTCACTCTGGGGAAATACCGTTCCTGCATTTGGAATGTATCCTTATTACGGAGAAAATTATTTAGCACAACGAAGTGATCTGCCCTATCAAATCCTGGAAGTAAATAACCTGTGGTGCCGGCCCTGTTCCAAGATCGGGTATAATAGGTGCCCGCGCAGGCATTTTAAATGCATGGAAACCATCGACGTGTCGGCTGTTATCCAGGCGGTTAAAAAATGGCTGTAACTTTTTTCCACCAGGGTTTTGGCCTGGGAAAAAAAAGCGGATAGGCTGTATACGCCTTAATTTCTGCAAGAATTTCTTCCTGGATTTTTTCTTTCTCCCATTCTGACTGCTGTAACTCAGATTTATCAACTACAGAAAGCCAGTTTTGAATTTGACGGGTTTCAGCCGGCATTGATTGCCCACTGAGGTACCGCGTAAGTTTTTGTTGTAATTGATCAGTTTTCATATACCTACAGTTTTATAAATCTGTTCATCTCTTTTTTACTAAAATACCAGCCTGTATAAACGGTTTTTTTGGATACGATAAAAGCTATACGAATCTATTGTGAAAACCAAAGAACTTATACGTTTTGCAATTGTCAGATCTTTTCGGTTTTCCAACGGATTGGAACGGAAACGGAATTCGAGAAAGGTAATTTCCGGATTGGCTGCTTAAATATGGAGTATGGATAAAAATGAATGCCTGAGTAGTTTTAGTACGGCGAGACCGTTCATTTTTTCCAGCCATCTTTCAGCAGGGCTTTTATAGTTGAGTAAATTGGGCATATCCGGGTGATGACCGGATGCTGTTTCAATAATAGTTTTTACGGGTTGTCGTGCTTTTTGTAATTGTTGAACGCTGAAGCCAGGCAGTATTTTATTTGTCACAATACCTTCATTGGGAGTGTTTAATTTGTTATTCAGGCAGGCAACTGTTGCCCTGCGCACTTCGGCGTACAGGTATGATGGTAAGCTAAAATTTGCAGAAAGGGTAAGACGTTGCTGCCACAGCTGCACAAAGATATTCCGCACAATTAATTTAGCGTCGTCTGTGGAGTCCAGTTTGCTGAGTGCGTAGCTGTACAATGGATACCAGTAACGATGGTATAATTCTTCGAAAGCTGTCGTGTTGTTGGAAAGAAGCTGATCTAGCAGCACCGGGTCGGGAGTGAAGTTCCTGCGCATAAATAACGTTTTCATGAACAAATTAAAATCAGGCTGTTTCGCAGGAACCTTGGATACGAATTGCTACTACTAAAGTAGATAAAATTTTGATCTGTAAAAAAAATTAAGATGGAAGCAAGGGTAGCACGTGATGGGGTTTTTACGATTTTATGTTCTATTGCTTTGATACTAATCAGGTTGAATAAATACGAGCTGGAAAACTTTTTTTAGCAACATGGCATAAAAAAACCCTGGTGCTTCTTTAAAGAAGAGCCAGGGCTTGGTTCAATCAGGTTGGTACAAAATTTATTTGCCCCAGGTTAAAATTAAAATTGTAGCGATTGTTACAAATACTACAACAAGTACAATGTTGCCTTGAACCTTTTCGTCATGAAAAAATGAGTTGATTTTTTTCATACACAGAAGTTTTTTTGTTTTCAAAAATGCGGTTAAAAATGTGGTTTCCAGAGGGAGTACCGGAAATGGTTGAGAAGGTCTATTGGAAAACTACTGTGTTTTATAGGGGTCGGAACGTGTTCTGTTGCGAAGTTAGTAAAGAATATGATTTTTGCAAGGTTACTGACGGGATTATTTTCGTTAGAAAGAGAGATGGGATCGTAGTTTTACGAGTGCTTTTTGTAAGGCATTGAGAATGTGCAGCTTTCGGAAAACCACTGATCTTCTATGCATTCTGCCATGTCTATACTCTTGTAAAAATTTGTAGATCTTATCATTTTGGCAGACCTATACAGCTTCACTCAGTTCCAGCCAGCGCAGTTCTTTCTCATCCAGTTGAATTGATAGTTCGCCAATGCGTTGTGAAAGCTGCTGTAATTCTTCGTAGGACAGATCGCCGCTGTTTAGTTTTTGGGAAATGATTTTCTTTTCTTCAGTAAGTTCCGCAATTTCTTTTTCCAGGAGTTCAAACTCTCTTTTCTCTTTGTAGGAAAGTCGTTTTTTCTCCGGTGGGGTTTGTCCATTTGGGTGTATGTTTTCTGTATTTAGCTGGGAAACGGTTTCTTTTTCACGGGTAGCACTTGTTGTTTCTTCCGGTTCTTTTTTCGAATTTCTGTATTGCGAGTAATTACCAGGGTAGTCTCTTATGACGCCGTTGCCTTCAAATACAAACAGGTGATCGACTAACCGGTCCATAAAATAACGGTCGTGTGATACGATAATGAGGCAACCGGGAAATTCGCTTAAAAAATTTTCCAGTACACTTAGTGTCGGAAGGTCAAGGTCGTTCGTTGGCTCGTCCAGCACCAGGAAATTCGGGTTGCGGAATAATATGCTGAGCAGGTGCAAGCGTCGTTTTTCCCCGCCGCTGAGTTTGCTGATATAAGTATATTGTTTTTCGGGATCAAATAAAAACAGTTGCAGGAATTGAGCTGCACTTATCGATCCGCCGGAGGCAAGGGGAAAGTTTTCAGCAATATTTTTTACATATTCTATTACCCGAATATCTTCTTTCACTTCAAGACCTTGCTGCGAGTAATTGCCGAAAACAACCGTATCTCCTATATTTACTTTGCCACTGTCTGGCGACTCAAGACCTTGCAAAATATTGAGAAACGTGGATTTGCCGGCACCGTTGCGGCCAATGATGCCAATTCGTTCTCCTTTCTTAAATGTGTAATCAAAACCTTTGATAAGAATTTTTCCACCAAACTGTTTATTAATTTTTTTCAGCTCAATCACTTTACCGCCAAGACGGCTCATTTTTACCTGCAACTGGAGCTGCTGATCGGCGACCTGCTGTTTTGCCTTCGCTTCAACTTCGTAAAAAGCATCCTGCCTGCTTTTTGATTTCGTGGTTCGGGCTTTGGGCTGTTTGCGCATCCATTCCAGTTCCTTGCGGTATAGGTTTCTAGCTTTATCTATAGAGGATGATTCACTTTCGGCCCGGGCCGATTTTTTCTCCAGGAAATTTTCGTAATCACCTTTATAGGTATAAAGATGGCTGCGGTCGAGTTCCCAGATTTCCTCGCACACGGCATCAAGAAAATAACGGTCGTGGGTGACAAGCAGGAGTGTAACATTTTCTTTGTTCAAAAAATGTTCCAGCCATTCCACCATTTCCACGTCCAGGTGGTTGGTCGGTTCGTCCATCACCAGCAGTACGTGTTTATGCTGAAAGCCAATATCAATAAGTGTTTTGGCAAGCGCAACCCGTTTACGTTGTCCGCCACTTAGTGTGTTTACGTTTTGCTGCAGGTTATGTATATTAAGTTTTCCCAACACCTGTTTTACTTTCGTATCGAAATCCCAGGCGCCAAGTTCATCCATTTTAATGATAGCATTGTTGAGCTTATCAGCGTCATTTTCGTCTGTGGCAGCCTCGTATTGTTTTATCGCATTAATCGTTGGATGGTCGTGAAAGAAAATATTGTCGAGAATGGAATACTCTTCCCGGAAGCTGGGTTCTTGCTCAAATAAAACCACCTCCACATCTTTGTGAATCCAGATTTTCCCCTCATCTGGTGTTTCCTTCCCGGCGAGTATTTTCAGCAGCGTGGACTTTCCTGAGCCATTGCGGGCGACCAGTGCAATTTTATCGCCTTCTTCAATATGAAAGGAAATATTGGAAAATAGCGGCGTAATACCGTAACTCTTTGTTATACCTTCCGCGGAAACATAATGCATCGGGCAAAGATAATTGTTCAGCGGGTAGCAAAATAAATAAACATGCAGAGTAATAACGTGATCAGCAGCAGGAGAAAAGGTTTGAATTTTTCCCATTTTTCCTGTTGTTGTTTTTGACGAAGGAATGCGTTGATTTGAAGTTTTACCTCTTCGTTGTCGCCAGCAAGTTTAAACAGTTGCCGGCTGATGCTGGCGGATTGGCGGTAATTCAGGCTGTCACAAATTTTTAAAAGAATACCGGTGGTTTTCCGGTTAATCTCCGTTTCTCCGAATGCCAAAATTTTTTCAATTGTCGCATCACTGAGCATGTCTTCCATTTGATTCAGTAACCCTTCTTTGTCCATCCTGAATATGTCCAGTGTTGCCACCTGTTTTCTCAGCGCCAGGCATTGTTTTAACAAATCAGCCGGTGTGA
>DASTSN010000018.1:0-5346 GCA_035760665.1 Chitinophagaceae bacterium
ACTCCTTTTTTAACGATATCGGTGTTCTTTGATTTTGCCAGGAATTTTGCAATGGATTGAACGAGTTCAAATTTGGCCTGGGATAAAGGCATCTTTTCAAAATTGCTCAGGATCGTTTCTGCAACAGATTCATCTCCGGAAGCTATCATAATGGAAGTGATGGCGGCCGACAATTGTCCTTTGGCCGGTTGTGATGATAACCGTTTGGCTTCGGTAAGCGCTGTGGTGCTGTCAATTTCAGACAAGGCTATCAGCGCATTTCCTGCAACTGAATAGGAAGAATCATTCACTGCAGCTTTGAAGAGTGGCGCATAGTCGGGGTTTTCGTATTGTCCCAGCGCTTCAATGGCGGCAGCTTTTACCAGCCGTTTCGGATCGTTTTTCGCCAGGTCCGCCAACGTTTTTTCCACGGCGTCTTTTACGTCTTTGTTTTGCAGGTTTAATACGGCGATCGAAAGACGGCGAAGTCCATCGTACCGGTCTTTCAGCGCTGTTGTCAAAAACGATACAGCCCGGGGATCACTTTGGTGTTTCGCAGCATACTCAATGGCTTCTCGCCGGTCTAAGTAAGTGCCGGCATTTTTATACTGGTAAATATATTCGTCCAAATTTTTGTTTTCTTTCTTTTCACAAAGCAGCATTTTATCACCGTCGAAATTAACAAGAAACGGTTTTTCTGCCGCATCGAACGTAAAGGTATCCACCTTATTCACTACCCACACATTGTAGCGTTTTTTGCCTTCATTGCCATACACATCAATGGCTACAGGTAGTTTAAAGGTTTGTTCGTTCGTTTGTGTTTGCTTTACAATAACCTGTACTTTTTTATTGTCTGCATCGTAACTGTAATTGATGTCAAGTTTTGGATGCCCGTTGCCATAGTACCATTGGTTCCAGAACCAGTTAAGGTCCCGGCCGGTAACTTCTTCAAAAGCCAGGCGAAGCTGCTGTGCTTCCGCAGATTTAAATTTATTGTTCGTCAGGTAAAGATTGAGTGCTTTGAAAAAAGCACTGTCCCCAACATAATTGCGCAGCATGTTAAGAATGCGTCCGCCTTTGTTATAACTTACTGCATCAAACACATCTTCTTTATCACGATAGTAAAAGCGAACCAGGTCTTTCTTGTCGCTGCTTCTGCTGCGCAGGTAGCCCTGCATGTCCTGGTAGTTTTGTTCCGCGCCGGCATCTTTGCCGTATTTGTATTCATTCCAAAGGGTTTCGCTGTAATTGGCAAATGATTCATTGAGGGTGATGTTACTCCAGCTTTCAGTCGTTACCAGGTCGCCAAACCACTGGTGAAAAAGTTCATGTGCAATGGTGCTTTCCCAGCTGTTTTCATCCGTTAGTTCGCGGGCATCCTGTTGTGCATTTTCCTGGTGCAGGGTAGCTGTTGTATTTTCCATGGCGCCGCTGACATAATCGCGGCCAACGATCTGGTCGTATTTGGGCCAGGGAAAATCAACTCCGGTGATGCGGGAGTAAAATGCAATCATTTCCGGTGTATTACCAAATATTTTCCTGGCTACCGGAGCATATTCCTTTTCTACATAATAGGCTACTTCTTTGCCTTTGTAGGTATCTTTTATAACTGCAAAATCGCCAACTCCCATAAAGAACAGGTAAGGCGCATGGGGAAGGTCCATCCGCCAGTAATCAGTCCGGGTGCCATCTGCATTTTTCTTTTTACTGATCAATAAACCATTGGAAAGTGTGACAAATTTTCCAGGCACTGTCATGTATATTTCTTCCGTGGTTTTTTGATTTGGTTTATCGATGGTCGGCATCCACACGGAATTTGCTTCAGTTTCACCCTGGGTCCATATTTGTGTGGGTTTATTTTTCTCTTCACCGCGCGGGTTAATGAAATAAAGACCTTTTGCCTCTGTAATGGCAGCACTGCCCTGTACTTTTACTTCATTAGGTTTGGAGGTGTAGTCGATATATACAGTGTAAGTTTCCCCGCCTTTATAGGTTTTATCAAGGTTTATCCGCAACTGCCAGCCGTCATAACCGTATTTTAATTCTTTCAGGGATTTTCCTTTTACAATCGAAACTTTATGGATGTCCATGCCTTTTGCATCCAGCGTAAGCGAATCGGTTGGATAGAAATGCGGCTTGAGTGTGATCCATGCTTTACCATACATGTAGGCTTTATCAAAATCAAACCGTACGTCCAGTTTGGTATGAACAAGGTCATTGATCCGGGTAGCTGTTTCCCGGTAGTCTTTTTTCCAGCTGGTATCTGCAGGTGGTTCAGCTTGCTGGGCCGACACCTGGATACCTAGCATAATTACACTAAGTAGAATGAATAGTCTTTGCATATGTAAGTTTTAGAAGAAACAAATTTAAGACGCGTGATTATGCGGGAATCAAGAATTTGGATAAGAGGCGTTTTTTTAACAAGGAAGCGTAGCTTTATTTCAACTAAATTTGGCTTTTTAACTGCTATAACATGTTGAACAGGCTTTTATTATCACTTGTGTTTGTTGCCATCGTTTCTTCAGCTATCGGCCAGCGTATCTATTTTGTCTATATCCAGTCCGAATCAGGCCAGCCTTTTTTTGTCAAAATGCAGGAATCTGTGTTTAGTTCTACCGCTTCAGGATATATTGTTTTATCCCGCTTAAAGGATAGTACTTATACATTTGCCATTGGATTTCCGGGCAACCAGTTCGGAGAACAAAAATTTACCTGCAGCATTCAGGCCAGGGATCATGGTTATTTACTGAAAAACGCTGCCGGTCAGGGCTGGGCATTGTATGATTTGCAAAATGCTTCAGTTATTCATGGTATTGATGAAGGACAAAAAACCAAGCCGGGTGCAGGTAAACCGGTAAGCGCTTTCACTGAACTTCTTTCAAAAGCAGCAGACGATTCAACGTTAAAGGAAGATATTGTTATATCATCCTACGAACAAGCAACTGATAAAAACCCCGTACAAACAGCTGATGCCAAAACCGTAAAGAAAGATAGTGTGTCAGTAAGTCAAAGAAACGAAAATGCAGAAACTGTAAAACCAGTTTCAGGCAATCAAGTAACAACGGTGGCAGCACAAAAAGAAGAAAAGCCAAATGCTGTGCAGGCAACATCAACTGAAGAGAAAGCTGCTATTAATATGCAGGCACCGTTTGAACGAACCCGGGTTACCCGGAAATCCGAAACATCAACGACGGCGGGGTTTGGACTTGTGTACACGGATGAATATCCTGATGGCAGAACGGATACGATTTCAATCCTGATACCCGATGATAATAAATATCAGTTGGTGGTTAATGAACAGAAAAATGAAGGCCAGCAACAGCCTGATGTGAAAAAAGAAACCAACGGAGAAACCACAAAAATTATAACACCCAATAATTGTCATGAAGTAGCATCGGATGACGACTTCTTCAGGCTGCGTAAGAAAATGGCTGCACAGAAACATACAGATAAAATGCTGGCGGAAGCCGAAAAGGTATTTCGAACAAAATGTTTCAGTACGGAACAACTCAGGAATCTCAGCACTTTATTCCTGACCAATGAGGGAAAATATAAATTTTTTGATGCCGCTTACAGCAAGGTATCTGACTTGGAAAACTTTCCATCCTTACAGGCTGAATTAACAGATGCTTATTATATTAAGCGATTCAAGGCGATGCTTCACAACTAATGACCACTTAAAAAAGTAATGACAGGTGCTGGATAAAAACAAGCTTCATGCAACGGTACTTCCTTGAACTGGCATACAAAGGCACCCGCTACCGGGGATTTCAAATGCAGAGAAATGCCATATCTGTGCAGGAAGAGGTGGAAAAAGCCTTCGCTATTTTGCAAAAGGAGAAAGTGCAGATGACTGGTTCGTCCCGTACAGACGCCGGTGTGCATGCAATACAGAATTATTTTCATTTCGATTCTAAAGGCGGTTTAGATCCACACTTTCAGTATAAGATCAATGCCATACTACCGGATGATATTGTCGTCAGGAAAATTATTCCTGTTGCTGCCAGTGCGCATTGCCGTTTTGATGCAATTGCCAGGGAGTATAAATACTTCCTTTACGCAGAAAAAAATCCTTTTTTGAAGGACAGGGCTTTTTTTTATCCTTATAAACTGGATCTTGAAAAACTACAGGCAGCAGCAGCTGCTATCAGGGACTATACAGATTTCACTTCTTTTTCGAAGCGAAATACGCAAGTAAAAACATTTAACTGCAACATTTATATCAGCGAATGGCGGCAGCAAGATGATTGCCTGGTTTATCAGGTTAAGGCCAATCGCTTTTTACGCGGCATGGTGAGGGCATTAACGGCCACGATGCTGAAAGTTGGGCGAAATAAAATGACCCTGGACGAATTCAGGCAGGTAATTGAAGCGAAAGACTGTACCAGGGCGAGTTTCGCGGTACCGGCGCATGGTTTATTTCTGGAGCGGGTAGAATATCCCACAGATTACCTGCCGGTGTAAGCAAAATTTTTTTTATCCGGAAAGCCTTGCCAGTACTGTATTTTACAAATAGTACCGCATTTTGGCACAAAAATTATTTGCCAGCAATAAACTCTCCCTTATCTTTGCCGCCCGCTTTGAAAAAAGCAGAGTTCTTTAAAGTGAAAAAAGTAAAGAAGGTGTGAATAAAAATCACCTAAAAAATTGGTGGGAATTATCAGACACTATATCTTTGCAATCCGTTTGAAAAAAACGGGTTAGTTCTTCACAAAACAGTTTGAAAATCAACCAAAAAAAATCGAAAAAAGTTCGAAAAAAATTTTGGTGATAATAATGCGGCCACTACCTTTGCACTCCCGTTTAAAACGGGCGGCAAATGAAAGCCGAAAGATCTTTGAAAGTTGGGAAGCAACAGCACGTCTTGAGAATCTCAAGACATAGGTAAGTCAAGCGAAATACATTCGATTTGACACGTTAATTCTTTGAATTAATAATGTCAGTATCAAACAACATTTACAATGGAGAGTTTGATCCTGGCTCAGGATGAACGCTAGCGGCAGGCTTAATACATGCAAGTCGTGGGGCAGCAGCTTTGTAGCAATACAGAGGCTGGCGACCGGCAAACGGGTGCGGAACACGTACACAACCTTCCATTAAGTGGGGGATAGCCCAGAGAAATTTGGATTAATACCCCGTAACATATAGAAGTGGCATCGCTTTTATATTATAGCTACGGCGCTTATTGATGGGTGTGCGGCTGATTAGGTAGTTGGCGGAGTAATAGCCCACCAAGCCTACGATCAGTAACTGGTGTGAGAGCACGACCAGTCACACGGGCACTGAGACACGGGCCCGACTCCTACGGGAGGCAGCAGTAAGGAATATTGGTCAATGGACGCAAGTCTGAACCAGCCATGCCGCGTG
>DASTSN010000019.1:0-13376 GCA_035760665.1 Chitinophagaceae bacterium
CCTGGGAATTTTATCAGTGCAGCGAAGCCATACTGCTGCTGTACGCCGATAAGGTAGGTTGAGCAGCCACAGGCTGTTCCTGTTTTTTTACAAGCGCCGCATCGTCGGAAGCGGTACCATTTAAACTGTAAAAAATAGAAGAACAAATGAAAATAGACAGTAAAAGGGCCACTACATAAACACAGGCAAAGAACAGGACCGGGTGTAAGGCCCCCATGGGAGTAATTGTTTTGGCTTTCATGGATTTGAATTTTTCATTTTCAAAAAAGTAAGGATTAAACCAGTTGGTCAATTTCTAACAGGTTTTTCGATAGTGTTAAAATTGACAGAAATAAAATTATTTATTAAACTTGGTGCATGCAAGAGCAGAAGTACTCAATTAAAAAATGGGCAAAAGACGATCGGCCACGAGAAAAATTACTATACAAGGGTCCGGAAAGCCTGAGTGATGCTGAACTGCTGGCTATCCTGATCAATCATGGTAATAAAGAAAAAACGGCCGTTGACCTGGCCCGGGACGTATTAAAAGCGGGAAAAGACAGCCTCCAGGAACTTGGCAGGCAAAGCATTAAGGACCTGATGCAAATCAAAGGCATTGGCGAGGCGAAAGCTGTAACCATTGCAGCAGCGCTGGAACTGGGCAGGAGAAGACAGGCCCTCGCTTCTCTGGAAAAACCGGTAGTCACCTCCAGCCATAGCATTGCTACCTACTTGCAGGCCAAACTGAAAGACTATCATTACGAAGTGTTTGCTGTGGTGTTCCTGAACAGGGCTAATAAAATCAATCACCTGCAAATCATCAGCCAGGGAGGCATCACCGGCACAGTTGCCGACCCGAGAATTATTTTAAAAAAAGCTCTGGAGGAAGAAGCTGTCAGCATCATCCTCTGCCATAACCACCCCTCCGGCAGCCTGCGGCCCAGCCGTGCCGATGAAGAGCTGACTGCAAAAATTAAAGAAGCGGCCCGTTTTTTTGACATCAAAGTACTGGATCACATCATTGTAAGCGACGAAGGCTATTACAGCTTTGCCGATGAAGGATTGCTTTGAAGCAGAACCGGCCGAGAATCTGCCTTTTCATTTAAGCCTGGGCTGTGGGACCACCGAAATTGAACGGCAACTGGATTTCCTCCAGGTCTTTAATAGTGCCGTTGGCTGCCTCAAACCGGGCAATATTTTCCGTCAATGCCTTCATAAATCGTTTGGCATGCTGAGGCGTTAGGATGATTCTCGCTTTTACCTTGCTTTTTGGCGTTCCCGGCATCACGTTTACAAAATCAATGACAAATTCCGCATGCGAATGGGTGATAATCGCCAGGTTTGCATATTCACCCTCTGCAATATCTTCTGAAATCTCTATGTTAAGCTGGTTGGGTTGATTAGAATCCTGATTCATACTTTTTTTATTCAGTAATATAAGATAAAAATACAGCTTTTACCCCTCACTCATTTTGAATATTGTGTAAAAATGAGATACAGAAAAGAGAAATAAGAAAAAGACGATAATATAATTTCACTATAAAAGAATTAGCAACGTAGAAATAAATTACAAGAGGCTGGTTCAAAAAATTGAGCCAGCCTCTTTGTAATTACTGTTAAGTTGATAGTTATCAATAAAACACCCGCACTTGTACTGGATGATAGGTATACTTTTCCTTTACGTTGAAGTTTCGGCTTTGTGTACCTCCACCAGAAACTGGAGCAGTTAAAGTAACATTGTAGCTTACTTCAAATGTACGATCTCCATTATTGTTGAACACGAACTTATTAGATAAGTCATTTGTGAAAGTGGCATTCAAATCACTTCCGTTTCTGGTATCAAAAACACCATCAACTGTACCAGAAGCATTCAAATGAAAGGTAGGATACAACAGAGAATACCGTGGTGCCGTTGTTCCACTGGTTAAATTATTCACAAAAGTGCTTAATCCTGCTGAGGAACCTGTCAAACCGACATAGTATTCATCAATAAATGAAAGATAATTAGGATCATCTATTGATGCAGGTCTTCCGTATGTAAAAGCAAGATCATCCAGCAATACTGGTTTTGTATTCTTTTCTATTTGTAAGAATCCAAGGGGATCTGTGACTGTCGTTTCAACCATATAACGGCCATAATATTTTCCAGGATAAAGGAAAACTTCAACCTGCTTTGCATTACTACTTACAACACCCTGATCTGCATCATCGATGGTAAATACAACAGAATAATAAGAAGCTGGATCAAGATTCGTTTTGTTAACATGAAACAAAATGGGTACATCCTTTTCCGTTCCATCAAATGCAGGTATATCTACGGTGCTTGGGATTGTTAGTGCCCCGGCGGGAAGAGGATCACCCGAACCATTTGATGCAGAAATAGAAAGTTTTAAAGTACCATTTAGTTTTTTTGATCGAGGTTGTGCAATGTGTACACTGAAGAATTTTACATCTTCATCGGGCCCTGTAAAATCAAAATTTGCAAATGGAGCGTATCCGAATCCAATTACATGATTATCCTGATCAATATACTCATCTTCGAGGATACTAATAACAACACTGCCGGAATCTGTACGCAATCCGGCCCAATCATTCTTTGATTTCACGCAAGCTGTAAATACAGACATTACGACAAAAAGAAAAATTAACTGTATTAAACGCATAAAATTATTTTTAAAAATTTACAATCAAAACGTCACTATCTCTTAGTTATTAGCATCCCAAAAAATAGGACTTGACTGTACCTGATCAATTCCTTTTGGAACATTATTACCATTGGTGATGAATTCTATTTGAGGATAAAGCATCCGCAATGGCTCATCTGTACTCGAAGCAGCAGTTTGCGACCTCGGATCAAGTGGAATACTGTAATACGTATGCCCCGTGACTTTAGTAACAGACGATTTACGATAGTCGGTCCACGCTTCCAAACCATTGATGTGCGTAAAAGCCACCCATTTCTGAACTAAGATAGCCCTTAGCTTATCTGTACTGGCATCCCAATTTACATTCTCAATAGGCTGTGCTATGTAAGCAGCAAAAGCAGCATCAGCTTCAGCATTGGCTGCATTATTAGCAATATTTGTTACGCCTGCGGTGTAACACATGTTACGTACAAGGCGGAAATGTGCCTGAACGCCAGCTTCATATAAAGTCTTTGGATCTCCTAAAGCGGAAAGTGCCGGATACTTTTGAACAGCTTCTGCCTGAAGCAGTTTGGAT
This sequence comes from Chitinophagaceae bacterium, assembly GCA_035760665.1. Lineage (GTDB taxonomy): Bacteria > Bacteroidota > Bacteroidia > Chitinophagales > Chitinophagaceae > DASTSN01. The sequence continues at coordinate 3,202 of DASTSN010000019.1, forward strand.
TCTGCCAGGGTAAAAACTACCAAAGGACCTGTAGCGCTTCCAGTTACGCCTTTCTGGATGTAGAAGGGTCCCATTGCGGATGAATTTCCCGTCGCAGCGCCGGAACCTGCTCCAAAGGGTACTCCATCATAGCTGTAAGAGGAAGCCGTTGAAGGCCAGGTTGGTAGAGGTGCTGTTACTTGTGCACCGTCGGGCCATGCAAGTCCCTGCAACCTGTAGTCATCATTTGTACTTTTCAACCACTGAATAATCACCTTATTCATCTTCCGGTATTGATGATTCCCCTGCACAGTGTTAGACTCATTATAGCCATATGTAGAATAGTAAGGATTCAACTTACCACTTGAAACAGCGTATCCTGGTTGGCAAAGAACATTTTTATCAAGATATCCCAAAGCAGCAGTTGATTGTATGTTGCTTACAATGTAAGCATCCCTGTCCCCCATAAAATCCTGATGCAATAACAAGCGTAGTTTCAGCGTATTGGCAAAATGAATCCAATCAGTTTTATTTAAACCAAAATAGATATCCTGTTTTGCCTCTAGCGTACCCATTGCCGGCCATGTGGCATTCTGCATATTGGCCATTGCCTGATCCAACCGCACAATCAGTGAATCATATACATCTTTGGCATTTGTGTATTTGGGTGAAAGGTTGGCAACATCATGAACTGCATCAGTAAACGGAATATCACCATATGTATCCACTAGGCGGGCATAGTTATAACATTCCATGACCATTGCCGGGTCTTTCCAAAAACCTACACCATCAGCATCGGCTCTTTCAATTACTTTCTGAAAATCATAAATGTTATCATATACGCCTGACCACCAGTCGAAGTCATTGTTCGTTACAACGTACGTCTTTTCATTTCCACCTCCTGTGTAGCTGGTGCTATGGCCGTAAAGTCCGCTCCATCCTCCGACGACTACATGAATGCTGCTGGTGACTTGGTTTCTTGCCGTGTTGTTGAGTGCCCCTGTAATGAGGTACTGCGCTTTTGATGCAGTAAGATTATTAGGATCTGTATTCACATCAAGAAACTTTTTGCACCCGCTGAATGCAGCCGCAACCGGTAACGATGCGATTATCCAGAAAAATTTATTATTAAACAATTTCATTTTCGAAAATTTTTAATATTAACATTTAGAAAACAACCTTTATTGTTCCTCCGAACTGACGTGTAGGAGGTGTATTTGCCGTTGTATTGATACCGATACTATTTCCATTCGTATTCGAAAACTCTGGATCAGTAAACCAGTTATCCGCTGCTAACCAGGTCTTCAAATTACGGCCCCATGCTGTAAGACTTAAGCCTTTCACAACATTACCCAGTTTGCCAAGTTTTTGCATGTCAAAATCGTAAGTCAGTGAAACTACCCGAAGCTTCCAGAAATCACCAGAGCTGTAAAATATTTCACCAACATTATGCAAGCTGGAACCGTTACTCAAATCACCAAAACCATAATATGTACCATAGTATTGGGATGCGGCATAGCTTGTATTTGGCAAATACTTTCCACTTCCTGCATCGTAAACAACTGAATTGGGCCAAAGGAACTGCTGACGACCATAGATGGTACTTATTGCAGAAGTTCCGGTAAACATCATGTCTTCACCCAATGCGTTATAAATAACATAGTCACCGCGATATTCTGCATTAGCAGCCAGAGTAAAACCTTTCCAGGATACATTGAAGTTAACACCTAAAAGTTGCTTTGGCATAGTATTACCAACTCCTTCCAAACCTGATGCTTTGGTAGGCCAGCCTGTTGACGGATCTACGATGACCTGGCCAGTCGCAGGATCCCTGTTAAAGTAAGTAACTTTCAAGTAGGGAAACATTTGATTCAGTTCAGCATTCAAGTTCAAATTTCCACCTGTTTGATATTGCAGTGAAGTAAATCCATCAACATATAATGCTGATACTTTATTTGTATTGTAAGTGTAATTGAAATCTAAATTAACATTCCAGTCACGGTTCCGCACTAAATTCATTTTTAATTCAGCATCTAATCCATGATTATCTACCTTGGCGGCATTTGTCAAAATTGACTGGATACCTGTTGCCGGTGAAACTGAGGCACTGAGAATTTGCTGGTCAGCTATTTGCCTGTAATACGAAGCCTCTACCGTAATCCTGTTTTTCAGGAAAGCTAATTCCAGACCAATTTCAGAGGAGGCAACCTTCTCTGCAGTTAAGGATGAGAATGGTAAAGAACCACCTGCACCCATACCTATCAAACCAGAGAAAGGAAAGCCTGCGGCAAACCCATAGGTTTGATCAAGATTGTACGGACCTATGTTATCATTACGATTGGTGTTGTAGCTTGCCCGTATTTTAGCATAGCTAAGGATATTGCTCTTATAATTAAGAGCATCCAGTACTGAAAAAGAGACATCACCACCCCATGTTGTATATTGATACAATTTGGAATCACGACCCTCTTTGTAAAATACCGAAGTCCAGTCATGGCGGGCTGTTCCATGTAAAAACAGGTAATTCTTATACCCAAGAGTAGCATCTAAATAAACACCTGTTTTTCTCTGCTCAGACCTCGAATCCGATCCGCTGTACAAACCTGTTGCTGAGTTAACTAGGTTAAAATAGTCAGGGAAAGTTAGCGCCGAGGTTGAAACACCAATATTTTTACCTCTCCGTATCTGAACGTTATCGCCCAAAATTGCTTTCAGGGAAAAATCACCAAAATTCTTATTATAGGATGCAAAGGCATCTCCATTAATCCGGTTTCCGTTACTGTATCCTTCACTCATACTTCCAGCAATTGTAGATCTTGCTTTATAGAAACCAGCTCCCGTTAAGATATAGTCATAATCCCTGTTATATCCTACTAAGTAAGCACCGCTTGTACTTGTTGCCCACGTATTAAATGTGTATGGGTTGCCAGTATTTGTAGTTACACCTTCGGTATTAGCTATCCCAATCCGTACATTTAAATTAAGCGCCTCGTTGACTTTATATTTAGCTGTAATGTTTCCATTAAAATAATTATTCTTTCCAAGAGAGCGGTTATTATCCAGCAGCCAGTAAGGGTTGTAATAATAATCATTGAAATAACCGTTGAGATCGCCAAACTTATTGTTCTTCCAATCCTTGAAATCATTAATAGGAATCCAACCCGGTACATTCAGTGAGTAAAAATAGAAATCGGTAGTAGTCCTGTCCGTTTTATCCCAGGTGTAGGTCGCATCAAAACTAATAGTGAGACGTTTATATGTATTAGACGCATTTAACCGCAAAGCATTTCTTTCATAATTATCGCCTGGAACGATACCCGCAGTCTGTACTCTTTGATAAGAAGTATAGATGTTGCTAGCTTCATTACCTGCTCTGTATGAAATGTCTGTTTGATTGGTTTGACCGGTATTCCAAATTCCTTCTCTAACACCCGGAACAAAAGAATAAGGATATGTAAGATAAGATCCGTCCTGCAAAGCACGTCCCGGGTAACGAGTACTACCATCAAAAGCATCACCATATTGCTGATTTTCCGCCGGATGATAGTCTTCATGTGGATTAGCTCCATATGCAGAACCTGAACCAAAACCCTGCTGAAATTTCGGCAAGTACGCAAGTTGTTCCACATTGTAAGAGTGGGTCAATGTGATTTCTGGTCTTTTACTACCCTTTTTTGTATTGATGATAATAGCACCGTTCACACCATCTGAACCGAACAGCGTTGCAGCCTGTCCACCTTTCATGACGCTCACACTTTCCACATCATTTGGGTTGATGTAGTTTAATGTGTTGGCAGGAACGGCTACTCCATCCAATACCACTAAAGCAGTGTTATCTCCCGTCATAGAACGAAGACCACGCAATACAATGCGAGGAGATGCATTGACAGAGGCGCTGGTGTTGTAAACCACCAAACCCGAAACTTTGTTAGTTAAAGCTTGGGCAAGACTGAATGATTTGCCTTCAGTTAACGAATTCGCAGAAATTGTTGCGGTAGAATACCCAATTTCTTTGGGCCGACGTTTGATTCCAAGGGCAGTTGTTACAACAACTTCCTGCAATGAGGAACTAACAGTTTTTAGTGTTGCCTGAATGGCCGCACCTGTTCCTACTTTAAATTCATTCGTTTCAAACCCCTGGGCACTAATAACAAGTATATCCCCAGTTTTAGCACTAATCGAAAATCTGCCATCAGCGTCGGCAGAAGCACCTTGTTTTGTTCCTTTAATTATAACAGTGGCAAAAGGGACCGGTTCCCCTTTATCATCTGTTACTTTCCCGGTAATTGATCGGGTTTGTCCAAATGCCAATGAACAAAGCAACATCAGCACTGGAAGCAGTGATGCGATTTTTCTCATGTGAACGTTAATTTTGATTTTAGAACTTAGTTTCGCAAAGCCGTCCATTTCAATGAGTCAGGACATGAAATAAGACGCCTTAACCATGAAATTTGCTGCCTAAGATAAATTTTTTTTTAACAAAAGCTTAAAATAGATGGATTTTTTCAACCATATATGCATCGTAGATACAAATAGTATTTTCATAAATACACAAGTAGCTGAATCTTAAGCTCGTTCTTAGAACTTCCCTCAATTTCATCCAACCCCGATCCAATGACATTTTTTCCCTGGTAAACAGTACCTGCCCACCTGAACCAGCAACTGACCGAGGGAGATGGCCTCCATTTAACATTCACGTAATACCGAAACCCCTTGTCATAAAAAACAGGAATCGAATAGCCGTACAAAACATCCCTTTCAAAAGCGTAAATCCTTGAAGCATAGCTGCCTGTCTCAAAATATTGAACCCGCATGTTGGCTGAGTAGGGTTTATTAACAGGGCTATACGTCAAATCACCATAAGCCAGGAAACCGGTTTCCCGGCTTATGCCATCCTTTCCTCCGTACCATAAAAGCTCTATCCTGTTTCGCAATGATAGCTGCTCCGTAAGCTGGCTAAAAAGTTCAGTACGCCAGTTTTGTTTTGCCAAAGGGATTACAGAATTGGTAATATTGCTATTGCCGGGCAGATTGGCCTGTTTAGTCTCTGCCCGGAAACGGCTATATATCCGGGTTTTACGATCCGGCTGGTAGGTAACCTGCACCAAAAAATCTTTCCCAAACGATGGGGCATCCACTAAATACTTTAACCAGGGAAAACGGTATAGATCGGCATAGCCATCCAGTTGCCAGGCTGTTGCGGGCCGAATGCTGATGCCCAGGTAAATACCCTGCTCGTTGGAAGGATAGGCGGTTTCTGTAAAGGCATTGCCATTGAGCGATTGAAAACGTTTACTGATGCTGCGGCACAAGAGGGAAAGATCAACTTTTGGGTCCACGCTGGCCAGCAGGCCGTTAATCATCGCTTTGTGAAAATATTTGTCCACCGCAGCTTCGCCAAAAACATGCACGTTTTTAAAGGTGTAGCTGTAGTCAATGCTAAAATTTTGCCAGTTGCTCCCGCTGATGGCATACAGGTTATAAGGCTCCTGCCGCTTCAGAAGCGGCAGCGAAAAACGATACCCGATCATATTCAGGCCGGCGTGAAATTTACTGTTTTGCCAGGACAGGTTTCCTCCATAGGAAAATTCGCCAAGATTATTTCGGTCTTCCAATTCGCTTGCTGTACGGTGATACCCAGATACAAGAAATGAAGAAAAATAAGCCGGCTGGTTCAGTGTATCATTCACAAAATTGGCGCTGATTTTTCTGTATGACAGAAATGCGGTGGCCGCAAGGTTTCCCGTTTGAATGGTGGCGCCAATACCCCGGTGAAAATTATACTCCCCGGCAGACGTATACGGGCGCAAGACAGGCGATTGCCGCTTGATCGCCATCGTGTTGCCGCCTTTCTTAAAAGCCAGCCGCTGCCATTGTATCAGCCCCTGGCCAAGGTTGACAGTAAAATCTCCTAACGCCAGGGCCTTTATTTTGCCAATATTTCGGGCAAATAGATGAAAGGAGTAAAAATCAAACCCAGCCCGTTGCGGGCCGCGAAAAAATTGTTCGCCGGCATCCTTATCGCCCGTAAGACCATACTGAAAGTTTGTTTTATACTGGTAGCGGTAACGAAAAAAAAGCTTTTGCCTCCCGCCCAGGTAATAACTGCCGCCGGGCTTAGGAGTATACCCGACTGGTTTTTCCAGCAATTGCGAATAGCGCAGCAATAAGCTGTGATCGCCGCCCCTCAGTCTTTCCCGTATATGCTCGCTGATCGTTACAGCATCTCCAATACGTACAAATGGTACAATTTTTTTTATGGTATAAACATCCCAACCCGGCACTGCCTGCAACTCGTAGATACTGATCAGCCTGCCCAATAACTTCCTGTATCGAAGAAAATTTATGATCTGTAAATCTGTTAACAGTCCCAGATCTCTCAAATCATCATCTCCGGCCGTGTTCAGATTTAACGGGTGTTTTTTATATACTACTAATTGCTGCACATAAGAATCGTCTTCTGTTTCCGCTTCGTTTACCTCAGTTAGATTTTCGAACTGTTGTTCTTCCTCAACAGGTATTTCCTGAGCAGCACTGGCCAGTGACCAAAGAACAAGGGCGACTGATATAAAACCTGATTTCGTCAAAACCAGCAGTATTAAATTAAAGATTGTTTGATGACGATGATTTTCCAAAATCAACCACAAGGGACAAGCCGGGCGTAATACCCAATTGAGGGTGATATGATGCCAGGACATCCAGGCTGAATGAGGACACCCAAAATCCAGCTCCAAACCAAAATTCTGGAGTGGCGGATGCTACACCGCCTTTTATATTAATCCGTGGTAAAAATTGGTATTGAAATCCTGTAATGACATCCACCGGCTGATTTTCCTCTTTTTGTATCGCCGTACAGATATAAAACTTTTCAGACGCATCATAGCCAAATCCTGCGGAATACACAAAGGCCAGTTTTTCTTCCCGGTATTTTCCAATCCTGCCTCCCACGGGGTTAAAGACGTGTATGCCGGCCTGGAATTTTTCGGTTACATGTACAATTGCACCAGCCTCAACATTGACGGTGCCCGCATTGCCATAGCCCGCAATTTTTACAGCATAATAGTTGAACTGTACGCCCACATCAATTTTATCCCCCAACCCTCTTCCGTAAGCAATTCCTGCCGTCGATTCGTTATAGTTTATAGTTCCGGCATAACCGGCCTCCAGCCCAAAATTTCCGGAAGAAGTAGGCAGGGCAAATACAAGATTATAATAACTTAATTCTTTTAGGGAAAACCGGCGTTCGGTATAAAATCCTGCCGCTAAACTTTTTTGACGGGCCAGGGAAGCCTGGTTGGCAAAACCGGAGAACACATCAGTTTGCCGCGTGCTGTAAGTGGCCAGCCCTATTCGGGGAATTTGCAATGGCCTCCGCACTGTCTGCGAAGATGAACGGACTGCCAATAGCAGTGCTACCTGCAATATTGCAAACAACTGTATCTTCAAGGATGAGGTTTTCATTCTAAGATAAAAACCTTATCGCTGGAATGCAAAATAAATTACCGCTGATTTGCTCTTGATAAGAACTATTTGTCAGCTATCAAACAGCAGGCTAAAGTTGCCATCCTTCGTTTTTTCTTCGTTTTAAAAAAGCGGAACATTGACAGTTTAACAGCTGCTTCCGGAAACGACAGGCCGGCGCTTGCAGCAAAATCTCCCGCCATAATGAAGCCTTTTGAAAAAAAGGATGCTTAACTACCCAAATATGGTGAAAAACGTTATTGAAGCTGCTCCATTTAAATTAACCCCTTTGTTTTGGGGCCGATAGCCACAGGCGCTACCTTTGCGCCATGCAAATTTTAGATGGAAAAAAAGCCGCACAGGCGATTAAAGACCAGCTTAAATTGGATGTTGCCCAATTAGCCACGGAAGGGAAAAAAATACCACATCTGGCTGCCATTTTAATCGGCAACAACGGCGCCAGTGAAACATATGTGGCGGCCAAAGTTAAAGCCTGTGAAGAAGCCGGTTTTAAATCAACGCTGCTCCGCTTTGAAGAGTCAATTTCTGAAATGAAATTGCTGGATTCCATCAATGAATTAAATGCAGACCCGGATGTGGATGGCATCCTGGTACAGCTACCCCTGCCCAAACACATCTCTGATGAACAGGTTATCAACACGATTGATCCCGATAAAGATGTAGACGGTTTTCACCCGGTGAGTGTGGGACGAATGGTGCAGGGGTTACCCACATTTATTGCCGCAACACCTTACGGCATCATGCTACTGCTGGAACACTATAATATTAATACAAAAGGCAAACACGCCATTGTCATTGGCCGCAGCAATATCGTTGGCAGACCAATGAGTATCCTTCTCAGCAGCAATAGCAACCCCGGTAACTGTACGGTTACCATCTGCCACTCACATACAAAAAACCTGAAAGAAATCTGCCTGCAGGGTGATATTATCATTGCCGCACTGGGACGGCCGGAATTTGTTACAGCAGACATGGTAAAGGAAGGGGCCGTTGTCATTGACGTGGGTATTACAAGAGTGCCCGACAGCACTAAAAAAAGCGGTTTTAAACTGAAAGGAGACGTACATTTCGAATCCGTAGCGCCCAAATGTGCATGGATTACTCCCGTACCAGGAGGCGTGGGCCCGATGACGATAGCGGCTTTATTAAAAAATACCTATCGTTCCTGTAAAATAAAAAATTAGTCCTTTGGTTGATACTGCAAGTGATATAGTTATGCTGGAAGAAGGAAAAACAATACACCCAACTGCTTTGCCGGTGATGGAACATTTTTATACCCTGCAGGGAGAAGGTTACCACCAGGGAAAAGCCGCCTATTTTATCCGGCTTGCCGGTTGCGATGTGGGTTGTGTGTGGTGCGATGTGAAGGAAAGCTGGGATCGGGCGAAACATCCATCCATGGCTATCGATGATTTGGTGAAAATGGTAAAAACTACGCCGGCAGAAATCGTGGTCATCACTGGCGGGGAGCCATTACTGCATAACCTTGACGCCCTGACATCAGCCCTGCAGGCAGCCGGTTTAAAAACACATCTTGAAACCTCCGGCGCACACCCGCTGAGCGGCCACTGGAACTGGATTTGCCTGTCGCCCAAAAAATTTAAAGCCCCATTACCAGAAATTGTGCCGATAGCCAATGAACTGAAAGTGATTGTTTTTAACCAGTCCGATTTTGCATGGGCAGAAAAATATGCGGCACAAGTGAGTCCCTCCTGTAATCTTTACTTGCAACCGGAATGGGAAAAAGCTGGGCAAATGACGCCGGCAATAATCGACTATATCAGGCAACATCCCCAATGGGCGTTGTCGCTGCAGGTGCACAAATACATTAACATACCCTGAAAAAAGCCGCAGGGCTCATTTTTTTCCTTTTCTTGTAGCGGGGTCGAATAAAAAATGAATAGATTCGTTTATCCTAAGATAACTACCGATCAATGAAAAACTTGTTATTTGTAACAGCCGCCTGCTGCCTGGTTCTCTCCGCCGCTTCGCAACAATACAACCCTGAAAAGGTGAATAAAAAAGCCATCGCCGCCTATAACCAGGCGCTGGAAAACGCACAGAACGGGAACTACCAAAACGCCATACAGTTACTGCAGCAAAGCATAACAATAGACCCGGGTTATCTTGATGCTTATTTATCCCTGGCGGGTGTATATGGTCAGCTGAAAGACTATCAAAACAGCATTGACAATTATGAAAAAGCCTTTGCCCGCGACACTGATTATACAATCGAATACAAACTCCCCTACTCCATTAACCTCGCCGGGCTGGGAAAGTTTGAACAAGCACTGGAAGCCATCAACTCTTTTTTATCCAAAAATCCCCCGGAAACTTCCACGGCTTACAAGGCCGCCCAGTACAGGAAAAAATGTTATGAGTTTGCCGTTGACTTTGCACAAAAACATACCGGCAGCAATTACGTATTTGCACCGCAAAACCTTGGTGATAGCATTAACAGCACCGAATCAGAATACCTTCCTTCAATTACGATAGACGGGCAGGAACTCGTTTTTACAAGGCGTGTGCAGGATTATAACGAAGATTTTTTTTACAGTAAAAAAGAAAACGGTCAGTGGCGCAAGGCCCAACCGCTGGAGGGAAACATTAATACCCCGGAAAACGAAGGCGCCCAAAGTATTTCACAGGATGGCAAATGGCTGGTCTTTACCGGTTGCAATCGCCCAAACGGTTTTGGCAGTTGTGATATTTAT
>DASTSN010000020.1:0-7491 GCA_035760665.1 Chitinophagaceae bacterium
GATTTATGGAAGCCAGGAGGCGGCTAATTTGTCCCATTTTCCTTTTGCTGGTAGTCGGTTCCGGTTGGAGGGGGACAACTGGCCGTTTTTCATTGGTAATTACTATACGGTTACGTCGCACCTGTACATTAACCCGGTCACCGATAACAAACCCCGCATCGTGAAGCCAAACGCCTGCAAGTTGAATACAGGAAACGGATATCCACTGATATGCCCGTTCCTGATGAAGCTGTTTAACGGTTATACATCTTGTTTTTAGTTTATTTTTCATAATTGTACTTATTTGTCATAAATATACAAATAAGTACAATTAAAAACAAATAAATAAGTACTTTTTTGTGCTTTTAAGGATATTTTTTATAGCTCTTTTGGTGTGTAATTATGCCAATTGGACAAATTTTGCATTGTTGATATTTTATATATGATTGTGGTGTTATCGCTTCTTCTTAGATTGGGGTAGAATTGAACTTTTACTTGAATTAACCCAATCAACAAATTATTTATGACATTCGGACAAAGGGTAACTATCGTAAGAAAGCAAAAGAATCTTACCCAGACAGAACTGGCCGCGCAGATTGGTACCAGTGGAAACATTGTAAGTAAATACGAAAGGGATTTTATTACCCCATCTATCGAGGTCGCAGCAAAGATTGCGGAGGTGCTGGGCACATCAATAGATTATCTGGTTACAGGCGCATTGCCGGAAGGAGGCGCGGTGTCAAGCGAAGAGAGAATCCAGCTACAGCAGTTTGACCAACTCTCCCCGGAAGATAAACTTCATGTTCTGGCTGTTGTGGAGGCATTTGTAACCAAATCGAAATTGCAATCTGTGCTGGCGCGTCCTTCCTGGACTAAAAAATAAAAGGCACCCGTTTGTAACGAGTGCCTTTACACCAAACAATCCCAAAGGTAACCACACCTCAGCCGGGAAACCTATTTTATAGCGGCCTAGCCGCCTTCATTTGATACTGCTGTCTGACTAACCCCGGTCATGACAGTACCAGCAACAGCAATGTAGCCAGCAATTTTCACGATGATAGCAGGGATAGCAGGAATGCCCATCAGGGCGCCGCTAATCGCTGTCAGGACCAGACCTATATTGCGTACCTTACTGAAAAAAGGCGGTGTCGATGCAGTGAGTCGTTGTGCAAGTTTCATACACACAATTTTAGAGGTGAAGAAATGCCGGCCCATGTGGGCCGGGTTATTAAGGGTTTGGTGCTGCCGGCATACCGGAAACGTCCACCAAGGCCAGCGCGTTGTATGCGCCGTTTTTAAGGCTATACAACGCCCCGTTAACTTGCTGGTAGAACTCCACACCTAACGCCAGGAACAATGGCTTTGTGGTATTATCCGTCACGTTTACGGTCAAAGCCATGACAGCAGTCGCGGTGGCGTCGATGGGTAATTCAGCACTGGCAGCACTGCCATTGATGAACGTTTCCGCCTCGAAGTCGATTTCTGCACCAGCTGCCAAAACTTTGAAGTGGGTAGCACCGGCAGGAGCAGCCACTATGTTGATGGGGACGAACGACGGAATATCGACGATCAGGGTACCGGCAGCGCGATCAATGGCCGTGGTGAACGGTGCGTACAACGTACTGCCCAACCGGGCATTACTGTTGAACTCAAAACCTTTGAGCAGCTCGGCCTCACCGTCGATGACGTTGCGCTGTCCGCGTACATTGGTGGCATCTGCCTGAATCACCTTCACCATTTCACGGGTCAGACGGGACGACATATAGCTGTCACCGATGTTGAGCAGCAACGCCCGAAAGGCGGTCCGCAGCAGCTTACCGGCTTTGCCGGCGCGTCCAAATTCCGCCCCGTTCTCACGGGTCCGGACAAACGCGGGATCTGTTGCGATGCGGTTCGCGTCAACGCCTCCTTTCTCACGTGCCAGGTGTCCGGCTTTCGTCTTGTAAAAAGTGATATTGCCGATTGTTCCTTTCAGGGGAATGATTCCACTTTGTCTTGCCATATAGAAACAATTGAATGATAGAAAGGGCTGTTTGCATAGCCAAGCCCGTTAGGCTCACATCTGCGCAGGATGCAGTACTTTTGTGGTAACCACCCCAAACCTAAGCCGGCATTTTAACCCAGAAAAATTTCCATTCCGATTATGCCATTTTCGCAGAAAATAGTACCTAACCGCATAGTGATTTATGCAAAAGACGTGATGAACATTACCGGCAGGAGTGAGCGCACAGCCAGGAAGATCCTGCAGCAGATAAGGCAGGCCAGCGGCAAGAAGAAGGGGAGCATGGTAACAGTGGCAGACTTCTGCCGGTTTACCGGGATAGACCAGGAGATGGTTACCGCGTTTCTCCGGTAAAACAAAGCCATATTAAAAGCGTGTATACTTTACCGTTCCAATTGGTAATATAATTTATACCCGTTTGTGCTTATTTAGCAAGGGTTTTCGTATCTTTGGAGTGTTGTAAAGTTCTTTCAAACCTCTACAAAATAAGCTATTCCGGAAGGATACAAAATCGGATACACTAGCTTTTAAATCCTCGAAAAGCAGCGCTAATTAAGCCTTTGATATAGTCCCAGCGGGATCACTGGAATTTGGCAAAACCTGCGCGCAGCGCGGGTTTTGTTTTTTTAGTTGAGCGTTTAGTCGAGTTCCTTCTATATAACCCCAATTTGTTTCCCATACGTTATATTGGTTAACTAGCTTTTACTAAGATACGAAATATCATTATCAGGATTTATGCCTACCTCCAATCGCTGCATTATCACGTAAAGAAATAGTAAGATAGTTTTTGGGTGCTTGTATTCCAATTTTGTAAATTCATAGATAGTAAATCAATCTTGAAACATGCAGCAAGGAAATTGTAGGCTTTGTACAAAATTTGGTCAACTGACATATGAACATGTTCCCCCTAGAGTGACCTTTAATAAAAATACACGTTTTAAAAGCATTCCTTTTATGGATTACATGAAGGAATCAAATCCTCTTGAAAGCAAAATCAAAGGAAAAGTTGAACAAGGAGGTGTTGGCTATTATTCTTTATGCAGCACATGTAATAGTTTCTTAGGAAGAAATTATGTAATAGATTATCAAAAGTACTCGAATACCTTTATTGAATTTGCAAGGAAAAAGCAATTTAACATGTTTGAATTCACAATGCATAATTTCAATGCATTGAATGTGCTGAAGCAAATAGTATCTATGTTCTTTTCCATAAATGATGAAAGATTTTCTACGAATAACCGAGAACTTGCAGAATTTGTACTTGATTCCAAATCAAATAAATTTCCAGAGCGTCTTAGAGCTTTTAATTACTTAAATACAGAAGGGCAGCTTAGAAACCTTTCGGTAATGGCATTGGGAAACCTAAGTTGAAATCCTTTTTCGATGCCTCGGCCGTTAAGCCCATTTCCATACTTGCCACCATTTCCCTATAACCGTACCCTGTTTAGTGGACCCTGTTCGTAGAACAGGACAAATGGCTGTTTTAACTTGATTTACAACTACTAATATTACTACCCCTTCCCTTTTGGGGCCCTTTTCTTCTTTTAGTATTCAAGTGGATACCCCTAAGCAGCTTGCCTGTACAGTTGAAAAAGTTTTTTATAGCCCGGCGTTTGATAGAGTCGGGCAACTATTATCTCACATTCGTAAGGCTGTCAATTGAAGATTGGATATCTATCAATCGAGCATGAACGGCTCCAAGTTGTAACTTTTCTGCCTACAAGCCCTGATTAAAAGTTTACACACTAGTGAGTAGCTCCCCTTGAAACTGGTTCCCAGCCCCGAAACCCGCCTGAACACAAAGCCCTTATACGTTAACGATAACGGCATCCACATTTAATAAAATCGTTTATTAATTAGTGGACACTGTAATGCTTTTTTTTGACATTGGGAACCTGTATATGCACCTGACCCAGCCCCAATTTAACCAATAAAGCCGCTGATTCCACCACCAATCATCCCCATTCGTATTTTACTTCTGCCGGTCATCAATTTCAGCCCTTATTTATCTGTAAAATGAAACCATCCGCCTAAATTTTGATACAATTTGATTGAATTTAAATAATTCACTTACCTATTTTTACAAATCCATTAAACAGCAATAATTGAACGAACGTATGAACATTGAGACATTTAAGGTTTTGTTCTGTTTCTATCGGCCCGGCACTTCCGGTGCACAGGAAAGAAAAGCACCAGCTTATCCGCTAACCATGCACAATATAAAAAAGCAAACCCACAACGGCCATGAACGGCTGCAGCATAAATTTTAACCCTTTATTACCCAACCTTAAGTTTCATAGCCAAAGCCAATGAATAACAGCCTTACCGCAAAGCCGCATTACCTTATATTGGATGGATTACGGGGCGTTGCAGCCATTATCGTTATAACCGTTCACCTGACAGAGCCGCTAGGAACCGGGCACCTGGATATTCTTGTCAACCACGGCTACCTGGCTGTTGACTTTTTCTTTCTGCTGTCAGGCTTTGTGATCGGCTATGCTTATGACGACCGCTGGCATAAAATGACCGTGGGCACTTTCTTTAAGCGCAGGATCGAACGGCTTCAACCGACGGTGGTGTTAGGGATGACCCTCGGGGCAATCGGGTTCTATTTTACAGACTCGACGATCTGGCCGCTCATCCATACCATTCCGCTGTGGAAAATGCTGCTGGTGATGCTCATCGGTTATACTATTCTGCCCGTTCCCTTATCCATGGATATACGGGGTTGGGAAGAAATGCACCCGCTCAATAGCGTAGGCTGGTCACTGTTCTTCGAATACATTGCCAATATCCTGTACGCCATCGGCATCAGGAAGCTCTCAAAAACAGCGCTGGGTATTCTGGTGTTAATTGCGGCCATAGCGCTCGCTCATCTGGCCATTACCAACGGGGATGTCAGCGGCGGCTGGACACTAAACACAGAGCAGGTACGCGTGGGTATTACCCGGACGATATACCCCTTCTTTGCAGGTCTGTTGCTTTCACGGATAGCTAAACCTACCCGCATTAAGTATGCCTTTTTATGGTGCAGCCTCCTGGTCGCCCTCGTCTTATATATGCCGCGCATAGGCGGCGCCGAGCATATTTGGATGAATGGCGTCTATGAATCAGTATGTATAATCATTATTTTTCCGCTCATTGTTTACATGGGCGCCAGCGGAATGGTACATACTGAAACTGAACGAAGAATATGCAAATTCCTGGGTGATATATCTTATCCGCTTTACCTGGTGCATTATCCACTGGTATATTTTTACGTTGCCTGGATCAGCAATCATAAGGGAGTAACCATCGTGCAGGCCTGGCCTTATGCGTTATTAATCTTGACAGGTAGTATTATTCTGGCGTATGCAAGTTTGAAATGGTATGATGAGCCGGTTCGCAAATGGCTGCGGAAAAAGCTAGGATAAGGAGTATGGGCTAACGTTGCACCAGCCTGAGAAATCGATGCCAGGTAATGGATCATAACTTTAACACCACTCCAATTAAATATTGCCTGTACGTGTAGGTTTTTTCAATAACGGGCTTCCCTTTCTCCAACTGTTCTGGTATACCTGTAACAGCGCTGTTCATATAAATAACAGGCGTTGCATTCAACAGGTTGTTCACTTTGGCAAAAATACGCCAATGGCGGTTCAGTGTTTTTTCCATCGAAAGATTTAATGTGGTGTAACCCTTTTGCCAGTTATCCATATTATACCACCCTGAAATATTTTCAATACGCTTACCCGTGTAAAAGCCCGTCAATTGTGTGGTATAGCCCCATCGCGGTATACGGTAACTCACACTGATATTGGCAATATGCTGTGATTGCCCCTGCAACGGGCGTTTTTGCAAACGCGTTACAGTTACAATATCCGAAGAAGCGTTGCCAGGGACTTCCCGCTGTTTATATTTTTTACTTTGCGTGATATGTGATGATGTAAACGTATAGTTGCCCGCAATACCAATATTTCCAACGTTCTTCACTAAAGAGATATCCAACCCGTAATTGTATGCCGTACCAAAATTCCGTAACTGCTCAGTGATTTTTGTTGCGGGTGTGTAAGACAGGCCGCCGCTTGGTACAGGGTATAAAGTATCGCTCGCATTCAGCAATGATTTTTCATAGGGATTTTTTATTTGCTTGTAAAAAGCCGTCACCTGCAACTCGTCCAGTATTTCAGGCATATACAGCTCGTAACGCAAATCCAAATTGTTTGCCGTACTGTGCTTCAAAAATGGATTGCCGGCAACAGTGTAATCATCATAACTCATATTGAAGAAAGTAATGTCGTACAACGCCGGACGGCTGATAGCCTTGTAGTAAGAAAACCGCAGATTTTGCTTTTCGTTTAATGCATAACGCAGGTGCAAAGAGGGCAACCAATCTGTATAGCTGATTTTTACCTGCTGTCCTAAACCGTCTACCGGCGGCGCAGATGATGTTACCAATTGGTGGGTATGCTCATTGCGGATGCCCGTTACAATATCCATTTTCTTTAAATGAAAATCCAATTCGCCAAAGAAGGCAGAAATATTCTCTTTGGCAGTGTAGGTTCCGGGTGTGTTCACGTTGCCCAAAGGGTTTTATGGGCCATCATTGTTGTACCAGACAGCGTGGTAAATATCCGTATAGGGTTGCCCACCCGGTTGAGTATAAGCAGGGTTAAAAATATACTGGTTGTAAAAATTATCGCGGCTGCGGTATTGCAATAATGTTCCTGCTTTTAGTTTTAACTGCTGAATTTTTTCAGGCCTGTAAACCAGCTTGGCAGACAAATCTTTTTCCTTTTCTGAATTATGCATCCATACCCGGTTCATGGGGGCAAGCAAAACGGGCGTTTGCTTTATGTTTCCGTCGGCGCCCGATATACGTCCGGTATTGGCGCCGTACTCCGCCCAGTCGGGGTAACCACCGTAAGCATTGGAATAAATCGTTGCCCAGTTCAGAAACAATGCGTCATTAATTTGATGATTGCCCTGTATATTAACATGATATAACGACTGGTAGTGCAGCCGCGATCTTTGCGAAAAAGCAATCCGCCCAGTGCCGGGACCGGTGCGGCCTTCCGCCAGGCTCGTATCTATCCAGTCACGCGCTTCCCTGTCCCTCTTCCATGTATAAAATTGATTGATACGAAAACAATTCCGGCTATTCAAATGATAGTCGACTTGCGTATATACATTCCGCCTATCACTATTATTAGAATATTCACGTTGGGTAAAATCAGTAATGCCGGGTACATTGTTCAACTGCGGTTCATTGTTCTGAACGATGAAAAAACTATTGGAACCTTCTTTAATATGCTGCATACCTGCATTTACCACCACCCCTAATTTTCCATCCAAAAATTTCCTGCCCCAAAATATATTTGCCAACATATCGGGACTGGGATGAACCTGCCGGAACGATAGATTATCCTTTGTGAAATCGCTGCCTTTAGCATAATATCCCGATCCATATTTCTCGTATGGCGACCGGCGCTGTACCACTTTACTATCAAACGAAAGAAAAGGCCGCTCAA
>DASTSN010000021.1:0-11883 GCA_035760665.1 Chitinophagaceae bacterium
TCAGCAATGATCGCATTGAATTGGCGATATGCCGGTCGCTTTGTTTGTACAACACCTGCGATAACCTGCGCATAGCCATCGGGTCGTTGACGGGAATTATCAGCTGACAATGTAATGGAAGTGTTTTCTGAAGGTTTAAAAAGTAATTGCCCATGAAAACCTAAGTTGTTAATATCATTGGTAGATCTTCCCGTACGTATATTTCTAATTACACCGTCACGTTGGGTGCCTGAAAAAGACACCCGGGCTGCGAGTTTCTTGCTTAACGGCCCTGTTATAGAACTCTTGGCCTGTATATAACCATAGTTGCCATAACTCACCTCAAAGTTAGCGCCGGGTTTAAAATCTGGTTTACGGGTTGTTATGTTGATGGCGCCAGCAGTGGTGTTCTTACCAAACAAAGTTCCCTGTGGACCACGCAATACTTCAATCCGTTCAATATCTATGAAGTCAAGCGTAGCAGCTGCGGGACGGGCATAGTAAACACCGTCTACATAAAAACCTACTCCGGGATCGAGACCATCGTTTGTAAGACCAAATGGTGAGCCCAGCCCCCGTATATTGATGCCAGTATTACGGGGATTAGACGTATAAAGCTGAAGTGATGGAACAAACTCCTTCACCCGGTTGACGTTGAAGGCGCCGGCATCTTCCACCTGGGACCCTGTAATTACTGAAATTGGAATAGGAACATTTTGCAATACTTCTCTGCGACGACGGGAAGTGACAATAATTGTGTCACGCTGATATAATGCTTCTAGCATGATCAATACATTATTTGTATTATTTCTAACAACTAGTTCATGAGGACGAAACCCGACTGAAGTAACCACTACTGTAAATGGCAGCTTTTCAGGGAAAGCGAAAGAGAAATTACCAGCAGAGTCAGCAGTTGCAGCGGTGGTGCTATTCTTTATTGTAATGCTGGCAAAAGGAATCCCTTCATTTCTTTCATTAATAACACGACCGGTAAACTGTGCAAATACGAACCCTGGTAATACAGTTCCTAAAAGTGCAATAATGCGTTTCATGTGTTGAGGTTTGATTTTATAGTCTACAAAAACGGTAGACTAAATGAATAAAAAAAGGTATGTATTGTTAAGAAGGAAGCGAGAAATCTAGAGACAACATCGTAATGCTGACAGATAACTTTTCATATTTGTTTGGGTTTTTTCTTTGATTTTAGGCAAAGTGAATACTTAATGGTATCTGTATCCAGTAAGAAATATTTTACAAACATATTAGAGTTTTATTAGTCTACAAAATAAGTAGGGTATTATTTTTCCCTTTTCCTGGTATGCTTTTTTTCTGGCCTGTCTTCTACATTTTCATAGAAGTGCCTCTTAGTGTAGCTTTGTGAGTGGTGTGGACAGGTCGTTATTTTGTGGTACCGGCCGTATTTTTTATGCGTGTTGCAGGTTTTTATACTAACGTAATTAGTAGACAGGGCTAATAAATAAAAATTTCACCACGGAGAGTACACAGAAATTCAGTGAACACGTTGAAGCTGTTGTGATGGGGATTTTTTACGCAGAGTCCATGGCCATCACTCATGGTCCGGAGTGAGACTTGTCGCAGAAGGGAACAGGCTAAGAAATAAAGAGTTTACCACGGAGAGCACGGAGGGGCACAGCGAATACGGTGAAGCGGTTGTGTGAGGGAATTAATTTACCGCCGAGTCCATGGCCATCACTCATGGTCCGGAGTGAGACTTGTCGCAGAAGGGCTAAGAAATAAACTTTTAACCACGGAGAGCAACGGAGCACACGGTGAAGCGGTTGTGTGAGGGCATATAACCACAGATCGCAACTATTAAATTGTTTTTTGTATACATAGTGTTGATTCAATCAATCAAACCTCTTTTGATGGCTTCTTTGACGAGACCTGCTGTATTTTTTACATCCAGTTTTTGGTTGATGTTCAATCTGTGGGTTTCTACTGTGCGAAGAGAAATGAAAAGCTTATTGGCAATTTCCTGACTCGAAAGACCCTCTGCAATGAGTTTTAGAATTTCTATTTCACGTTTGGTTAAGGGCACGTCGAAAATAGAACGACGGTGACCTGTGATGCTTTCCTGCAATAGAATTTGTTTTATAGCATCGTCCATAAATTCTTCGCCCTGCATAACAGATTGTATTGCATGAACGATAATTTGCTTAGCACTATTCTTGAGGAGATATCCTTTGGCACCTGCGCGAAAAATCTGTTTTACATAGTTGGAGTCATCGAAAGAGCTGAAAGCTATGATTTTAGTATCAGAACGAAGTTTTATCACTTGTTTACACAGGTCGATGCCATCAATTTCGGGCATTTGAATATCCAGGAGTAGTACATCCGGCAAAACTGTGTACAGATTTTGCAATAGTTCTTTTCCGCTTTGTGTGGTATAAACTACTTCAATTTCCGGGAAAGTACCGAGCATACTTTTGAGGCCATCAATCACCACAGCGTGATCGTCAATAATAGCAAGGCGGATCTTATTCATTAGGCTAAAACTGTTTCTTTTTTTAAGTCGGCCACGTCAAATTCAAGGTAAGCGCTTAAGCCGTTTAGCTTTGAGGATTCTATTTCCAATTTTCCGTTCATGGCTCTGATGCGGCTTTGCAAGCTTTTTAAACCCATGCCGTCTTTATTTTCATCGGAAAGACCAATTCCATTGTCTTCAATTGAAATTGTCAGTAAGTCGCCTTGCTGCGACATTTGCACTATGGCCTGCGATGCTTTTGAATGTTTCAGCACATTGTTAACCAGCTCCTGCACTATACGATAGACAGAGAGCTCAAAGCTATCGCCAAATCGGTCGATCTTTCCCCAGCTATCGTATTGAATATGCAGGCCACGGCTATTATTTACGTTTGCACAAAAGCGGGAAATTGCTTCATCAAGTCCATGTTGCAATAGTACTTCAGGCATCAGGTTATGGGAAGTTTTGCGAATTTCCTGTGTGGCTTCATTTAGTAATTTCATGCCTTGTCTGTAGCCTTCTGTTTCCGATATTTCATTCGGAGACTGAATACTGCTAAAGTGCATTTTTACTGCAGCAAGCATACCAGCTACGCCATCATGCAGATCTTTGGCTATTCGACTACGCTCTTTTTCCTCACCCTGCATAAGGGCGTGCAATAATTGAATTTCATTTTGCTGCTGTATGGCTTTCAGTTCTTCTTTGTGTAACCGTTTCTTGTGCTGAGAGCGAATGAAAAGCAGTGATGCAAAAACCAGGACTGCTACAAACGCCAATAAAATATAGTATAAATAGATTCTGTTCTTTTGCAATTGCAAATCCCTCTCTGCCAGTTGCAGCCGACCTTCAGAAAGCTTTCTCTCTCTATCTGCGGTTTGGTATTTCACATCCAGCTCAGCAGAATTCTTTTTTATTTTTTCGTTGCTGGCACTATCCCGGTAAATAATATATTTTTTATAGAAGTCAAGTGCTTTAGAAGGTTGATTAAGCTTTTCATAAGCTCCTGACAGCCCCTTATAAATATCGTCAAGCTGAAGATCCGCTGATTTCTCCTGGCCAAGTTGCAAGGCTCTGTTGTAATTCATTATGCTGTTTTTGTAATCTTTGGCCAGTGCATATCCATCTGCAAGATTCATTAAACCGATGATCTGGTATTGTACTTCTCCCGCAGCCTGTGCATAATTAAGTAATTTTTTGGCATGCTCTATGGCCAATGGTGCTTTTCCCCATTTGCAATACATTTCGCTTAGAGCATTATGGGCATGCAGTAAATCCATGTATTTATTTGACGCAGTTGCAACTGCAATAATTTTTTTACCATATACGTCAGCGTCATCAAAATGCCCCTCGGAAGAAAGACAATTGATTATTCCATGCAGGGCTTCAACCAGGTTTGATGTGTCTTTCGCTTCTTTGGAAGAGGCTGCTGCTTTTTGAAAATCATTGATGCTTCTGGTGAAATCGCCCTGGTTTAAAAAAAGGACTCCCAAAGCGTTGTAGGCATGGTTCATCAGCGTCGTGTACTTTGTATTTTGCAGCAGGCGGATGGCTTCGGATAGATGTTCAACTTTGGCTTCAACTTTTCCCAATCTTTCAGAAATATTGCCGATGTTTAGATGGCAAATCGCAATCATGTCAATTCTGTCAGTTTTGCTTAAATAATGCAGGGCTGTGTAATAGTTTTGAATAGCTGTTTCATCGCGAGCTACCCTTGCATTCATAAAGCCACGATTAATCCAGACCATTCCAATCCAATAAGAATATTGGAGCTTGGTGCTTATCCGCATTAGTTCATCATATAGCTTTTGGGCTTTTGCTGTATCTACATCTATATAGCTATAGGCAAGATTGGCCAACTTAATCACTTTTGCGCTATCGTCTTTTTCTGCCAGCACAGAATTGATGGCAGCATCCTGCCCAAAAACAGTTACAGTTGCAATCAGGACGGGCAGCAGCAATAGCCTGCGAAATTGTATCTTTCGGAGCATTCTAGTTAAATAAGATAAAATTCGAAAATAGTCAGCTTCTCTTGATTTTGCTATATCAAAATTGATTTCACGGGGTTTATTTTTTATTAGTAGAACTACGTATTTCTAAAATAGGCGGAGAATACTTATAACCTTGCTTCCGCCTGGAAATAGTTTTGCCGGCAAATGTTTTAATATGAAATTATTATCGATTTTCTTTTTCGTTTGCCTGCTGAGGCTAGGGGCCAATTCTCAAACCAGGTCCTGCACACAAGGCTGTTCTTCCACAACGATACTGCTATTTGACTTTGATGTAAAAGCCGATACGGTTTTGATGAGTCATACTCTTAAACGCCAGATTTTTTCTGTAGCTCCGGCTTTCCGCAATAGGCTTACCGCTCATACTTCATGCCTTGATTTTTTTGATGGCAATGAGGTAAAGCAACCCGGCGATATTTTCTCCGATGGTGAAGTCCCCAAAGTTAACATTCAGGACGATGGGCCTTATCATCTTGGGGAATACCTGATTACAGGCAGTGTTGTTGGCAGTGGAGGAACATTATTGGTGACAGTGAATGTAGAAACTTCCATTAGCCGGAAAATTATAAAAAGCATTAAGATAATGAGTGACACTAACAGCTGCCAGAACCTACCTGAAAGGATTGAAGCGGCGCTTGGCTCTTTGGAAATGTGCATTAAAACGTATGAGACAAATGAAAGGGAAAACAACATGAATATTGCATTTGGCCAACCCATAACACATTCGACAGAGGCAGGGGAGTTACTCCTTGTAAAACCAAAGAAAACCAAATTGCAAATGGGTGAAGAAACGGAGGTAGAGATTATATTAAAAGATTGTGATGGCTACCCACTGAAGAACCGAACTGTTTCCTTTACCGGGGAAATGTACGATAGCCTCTGGCGAGCAGGAACATATGGAGGAACCATTACTCCACAAAAGGTAACTACAAATGCACAGGGTAAAGCGAAAGTGACATTCAAAGCCGGCAGGCAATATTCATTTGCAGCCATCGTGGCACATTATAGCTATGAACAACCTTGTGGTCGCAAAGATGTTATTTCCGGGAGTGCAGCCATAGATATGCAACTGAAACCATACCGGGTCATAGCCTATTATACCTCTTCGCAAAGAACAAATATCGATTTTCATAACAGCACGTCGGAATATTCGGAAGTCCGAAACAGTCATGGTCTATACAACGTAAAGTACATGATTGAATTTTACTATGCTCCAACTGAGTTCCAGAATGGACTATCTGTTAGTTCGACAGATACTTTATCGGGAAAAATTTATGTGGCTCAGGAAAAGGGGAATGCTGCATATTTTGCAACAGGCAGCTATCTTAAGCGCTTCTTTAGCGGTGAAAAAATTTACTTTACTACGCTTGTTAATTCTAACGGATTTTTAGTGAATGGCGAAAGAGCAATGTTATCGGCTGACACTTCCGGTCTTCATTTTTTCTCTTTTGCGCTAAAATTGTATAAGACGGGCAAATTAAATGGCGAAGTAATGGAACCTATGGTATATACTGCCGCACAGGTAACAGGTTACCAGAGAGACGGGTATACTAAATTTAAAAATGTGATGTCCAGAGAGGCTGATTCAGCCTATAAACTTTCCTCGATGTTTACTTACAATAACCAGGCAATTAAAACAGATAAGGGCACTACTTCAATAACTGATGAATACTTAATGATAAGAATATTTGTAGAAAAATAATGATAAGGGAGCAGTTATTTAACTGCCCCTTTTTTTACCAGTTTCTTTGCACTTTAAATGTTCCTGTAATTCTGGAAATCTTTTTTTGTGATCCGGTATTATTATCTACTAGTGCGGCTTTATCCAATATAAATACGCCAGTTATAAATTTTTTTCCGCTTTTCTCTTTTTCCTCAACGGAAAGAAAACCGGGACTATCATGATTTCCCATGCCATCATCATACGCAGAAACATACATCTGCTGCAGGGTTTCTTCTGCAAATTCAAATGCCACGTGATTTTCTTCTTCACCCAGCATATTCCAGTCATAAATACCATTGGATTTTTTCCCGGTTATCATTGGCCATTGAAATACTATTTCAGGAACGTCAGGGCTGGTACGCAGACTTCCGAGATGATACTGATTTAACGCAGGCATCGATATGGCCATCGCCGGATAAGTTTTCCACTCGCTTCCATCAACCGAGAGTGTAATGCCCTCATTGATCAAATAAATCGTGCTTATCAGTAGTACAGGCATATTTTTTACTTTAAGTTCGCAAACAACCGTAGCCTTTTTTTCCGCTTGCATTGATGACGGAGCTGTATAAATTGCTTCGGCACCATTTTGGGAAAGGTTACCCGGCCCATAAAGGGTCCAGCGAACGATGTACTTAGGATCAATCTTTTCCGGTACACCCCCATTGGCAGAATTGGCGGTACCTAGTTGTACAATGAGATCTTCGCCCACAGGGAATACATATTTCTGGGCCTTAAGCGTAATGCTTTCGCCCACCCCAATTGTTTGCACTACCGGAGATAGCTCGAGAGAGGGGATAATTGCCCAGTCGCTGAAATGTTCAGTTTGTACTGAAATTGTGTTGCTTAGGGTATCATTTTCAGAATGGCCTACACAAGACCATATGCCTTTCTCATTCTGGAAAGCAATGGTAATCGCCTCTTTATTGCTCAGCCTTTGCAATTCATTTTCGTAATGAAAATGAAGGCTAACCCTTTTTTTGAAGATATCTCCGTGCGGCAGCAGGCGGTATCCAAAGCCGACACCGCCTGCCGCTGTATTTTGAATCGGCTGAATACTTATAGCAATATCCTTTGTGAGTGCGCCGGCGGGAATTTCAACTTCTAATTTGCCATCTTCACTTACGATTGTTCCACCTCTATTCCCAAGAGTCTTTATAATCGCATGGGCAACTGGAATGCCGATAGGGCGAGGCTTTTTTGTTTGATCGATGGAGGAAACAGGGTTTTTGTGTTTGCAGGAAAAAACACTAAGACACATGATCAGTAGAACTGATTTTAAGATGTAAGGAAACATTGCTTTCACTTTAAAGTAATATTATACTGTATAAAAAAAGGACCTCACAAGTGAAGTCCAAACATTTTGGGGATAGCAGAAAAGCTAATAGGAATTTTTTATGTATTCTTCGGTTGCCAGCGTGCTTGTATAAGCCTGCTGTGAAATGCTTATAATTTTCGAGCCGATATTGGTAAGATGACTCAACAACCCAACAATGCGTTCCTGAACATCGGCGATAGCAGTTCGTAACTGTGCGTCTTGACCCTGCAGGCTTTCGCCGAATTGTGTTTCCCGTAATATGGAATCCAGGCTATTGGCTGCAGTTTCAATCCGAAGATAATTTGTCTTCCACCAGGCGATTTGCTCATTATAAACACGCGAGAATATTTTCATCTTTTTAGCATCATAATTTTTCATTACCTCAATCGTCTTTTCACGGTCAGGAAGATCCACCATCACGTCGGAGCCTTCAGCGAACCTTTGCTTTTTCGTTGGCACTGCAGACAGGGCCTGAATTTTTTCAGCATCGATCGCATCAAGTTTTGAATCATGGAAAACCAGTTCTTCATGTTTACGTGCTTCTTCCAGGAAGCTCAGCCAGTTAAGACTTTGCTCAATTTGCACCAGTCGTTTATACTGATCTTGTGCGGTTGAACTTATTGGCTGCCGTGGCCTGGACCAGAATTGTTTTGCAATACCGGGCCTGTATTCGATGCGTACTTTGAATCCATACATTACTCCATCTCCCCAGCTGCTACGCAGTGTTTGAATATCGCGAAGTAGTTTTTGCTCATCCGGGCTGTAATTTGCTATATTTCCTTTACCCGCTGCAACCAGTTTGTCATAAAGCGACTTAAGGATGTTTTCGCGCAAGTCACTCAATTCATTCAGTGATTTGCGGAACGCTTCGGGTATTTCGCCCATTTGTAGTTTTCCATACAGATTTATCGACTGTTCAAGACTTTCTGGTGGCTTTGGAAGATTCTTTGAGATGTCAGCAATGCTTTTGTTGGCAATTGTCTGCGCATTTGAAGACGAAATATGTGCAACAATGAGAATGCTAATAGTCATTAGTAGTTTCGGCATATTCTTATAATTTTATAAATTCTACTCTTCTGTTTTTTGCTTTTCCCTCATTTGTGCTGTTGTCCGAAACTGGTTCACTTTCTCCCTTTCCATCAGTTTGTATTCGACTTTCGGCAATACCAAATTGCGTAATCAGCGCTTGCTTTACAGCTTGTGAACGACGTTTTGAGAGGTCTAGGTTTTTCGATTCGTCGCCATCGCTGTCGGTGTGTCCAATTATCTTTACGTTTACACTTCCTGCTTCTTTGAGTACTTTGGCTATTTCTTGCATCACAGCAAAGCTTTCAGGTTTGATTTTATCAGAATTTACATCAAACAAAATACCATTTGTTATCAGCTTCCCTTCAGTAATTAATTTACTTCGTATGTCCGGTGCACCTTGAGCTAATTTGATGTTAGTGATATAATAACCTACTTTTTCTTCATCGTAGCTGGAAGAGGAAATAGCAAAACCAAGTCGGTTGTACGCAGCGTTTTCAGGGACAGCCTGCGGTACATCATAAATTTTTTCATCATTCATCCACATGCGAAAGCGCTCCTTTTGGATCCAGATAGCAAAATGTATTCGTTTGCCGTATAAAGCACCAAGATGTGCAAGTGGCTTCGGGGCGTTGCTGAATGTTTCGTTACCTGAGCTTTCACTCCGCAGGTAAATAGTTGAATTGTCTTCAATTGCAGGAGCTATGGCAATTTTCGTTGAATGTACCCCCCGCTGTGTAGTAAAAAAGTTTCTTCCTTTTTCATCCCCTTCAGCATCGTTGAGCAGGAAAACGTCAAATTCAGGAAAAACTTCACTAAGATTTTTCTCATTGATGTTGAGGATTAGGTCAAACTCTGCAGTGAAATTTTCCGGCAGACTTTTGATATAAGGCGAAAGGAAAAGACCATTTTGGAAAAAGCGCAACCATTTTTCATCGCTACCTTTGATTGTAACAGTTTCACCGTGGTTGCTGGTAGCCCACTTGAGCGGGAACTCGCCCACTACGTCCTGGGAAAAATCTTCAGCATACACAATATTGTCACCTAGAATAAAATCGTAGCGTGAATAGCTTGCGAAAGATGTTTGGTCGGAAGCCGGCTTCACTTCTGAGATACCTGTATTTTTATCTTTTTTCTCATTTTTTGTTTTTTCTAATGCTGCTTTTTTTGTATTTTCTTCAATTTTATCAATTGCTTTTTCCATCCCTTCATCGGTACGTTGCGCAGCACGATTATTTATTTTTTGTTTGAACTTGTCCAGTAGTCCTGACTGTGACATGCTGACGAGAGGTAGAGCAACGATCAGCAGAAAAATTATTTTTTTCATATTATGAAATTTGATTGACAAATAAATTTTATCGTGCTAACAGATATATAAATATGGGGTTTTGTTTCTCTACATCGTTTTCATTGTAGATGTAGAAGCGACCCCCTCCATCAAAGAATGCAACTTTCCATAAATAGGTTTCTTGTTTAAGATCGTTGCCTTCTGCTTTGCGGGTGCTGGTGCCATTTTCGGCACATCCGTTTTTCACTGTTTTGAAACTTCCTTCAACAGGATAAAATGTGAGTTTGTCTTCACCTTCAAATTTTACAGTACCTTTTTTGGTAGTGTAAATTTCAGTTACGCAATTTGATGCATTGCGTATTCCAAGGTATTGCAGGAACTCAAACCGGCCCTGGCCCTCTACTTCACTGAAACTATACTGGCGGGCGGCTTCTGTACCGTTCCCGACTTCGTGTCCATCACGGTCGTAATAGGAAATGGGACCCAGACCACCCCAGAACCATAATCCGCCTATTAGGTCATCGGGTATGGCGCTTGAAGGAGAATTCTTATATAAATCCGGATTGTCCGCTGCATCATTTGTTTTTTTGCAGGAGGGGGAAAGAATAGTAGTTAAGCATAATAGAACTAGCGCTAGGGAGGTACTTATTTTTCTTGTCATATAAAGGTTTATTTTGATGCAAAACTATCTGCAACACTGGGTGGTTTTCTACGTAGAGATACTGAGTTTTGAAAATAAGTAGTTGGCATTCAAATATGAGCCAGAAAGCATGGAGTGGGGCGATCCATAATAGAGGAGCGATAAGATCCTCAAATGCTTAAGCAGCTAAAAGAAGGACTGAAAGGCATTCCGTATGGATCAGGAGCGTTTTGAAGTATAGTTCTTGGGAACATATTTCGCGACTATCACATTAAGCCGGCATAGTGGAGCAATCTAGCAACGGCTGTTTGGTGATTTCTTGCCAGGGTTAGTTTAACGTAATTTTTTAGAACACAGTTTTTATGGCATGACGGTTAATGAAAAGTGCCGTTATGCGTGACTGAGGTAAATACTCATGGTCCGGAGTGAGACTCGTCGCAGAAGGGCTAAGAAATAAACTTTTAACCACGGAGAGCAACGGAGCACACGGTGAAGCGGTTGTGTGAGGAGATTTAACCAGGGAGAGCAGGGATGGACTGTAACAGAAGCTGTTCCGCATCCCGGAATGATGCTTCAGGGACAGCAGTGCTAATGCACGCAGGGGCAGCGTAACTTTAACAATTCTGGACCTTCTTAACAGAGAAAATGCTATAGCTTTGATCCGTGATCATTTTCACAAACATATCTTCCTACTCACACCGCCCCTGCAAGCGCAGCAGCTATGCCTGTAAAAAAATGCGGCGTCCTATGCTGGTAATGCTTACCCCCGGGCCATCGGCTTTTAACGTACGGGACTTGCATGCTGTTGCCCCGTACTAATGACTACAATCCGGTACGGGGATTTCATTTGTAGCTTTTTATACTGAACTTTCAAACAGTAACCGTTTGTTCCATCACGGTTAGCTCTAATCGCATTCTTCAAGCCTATGAATGAACTGACTATGAAACTATATTTCAGCAGTGGTATCTGCGGATGCCGGCGGTGTTAAAAAACTGATTACTCACCTTTAATGATACAAGACTATGCAAAAAACAATTCCTACACCTGTCATCAGGCAGGATGATTACCAGCTCCTCAGCAGCTATATTGATAAAAATGTTTTTCTCTCTGCCATTGAGCGCAATAATGTGCAAAAGCTGAAAGGGGAACTGGAGCGTTCACAAGTGGTGAATACTGATGAATTTCCAGGCGATACCGTCCGGCTGTATTCACGGGTCAAAATACGGACTGAAGAGCGGGGGGATACCATGGAAATGACACTGGTGCCACCCGGTGAAGTGGACCGGAAAGCAAATAAAATTTCTATACTGGCGCCGATCAGCATCGCCCTGCTGGGATTCCGGCAAGGCCAGCGGGTTACCTGGAAAATGCCTACAGGTCTGCGTACCTATACAATCCTGGAGGTATATAATGACAGATA
>DASTSN010000022.1:0-69058 GCA_035760665.1 Chitinophagaceae bacterium
ATCAACAACGGACACAAGTTGTAACCAAAGATCGCAAGAACTTAATTTGAAAGCAAATCACAACATCCGTCATTACAAGGTACGGTGGAAACCAGTTGTAACCAAAGATCGCAAGAACTTAATTTGAAAGCAAATCACAACATAAGCTGTTCAAGGTCATCCAGGCTCATGGTTGTAACCAAAGATCGCAAGAACTTAATTTGAAAGCAAATCACAACCTGCACAAGAGTGAGGCAGGTGAATGGCGGGTTGTAACCAAAGATCGCAAGAACTTAATTTGAAAGCAAATCACAACTCCTTCTTGAAACATTTAAAAGTCCTGAAGTCCTGGCTTCAGCAAGCGGGATCTGACAAGAATTTTTTGCAAGGGAAAGGAATAATAAAAAAGGCCGTTGGCACTTTTAAGCATCCCGGAAGATAATCAGTACATAAAATGCAACTTGACTGGACAGTCCTAGGGATATTTTTGCTGGTAATATTTTACTGAACCGGTAACGAGTTGTTGCAGGATTGACTGGTTGATGTCTTCCAGGTTTTTAATGTACACGCAGGCTTTGGCCGTCTTGTGTTTGCCTAGTTTTTTCAGCAGCCCCTCCTTCCCATCGAAATTGGCAATATAAAGGGCAAACTCGGATTTCCTGGGTGAAAAACCAACAAGTGGAGCGTCTCCTTCCCTGCCACTTTCATATTTGTAATGATAGCTACCGAAGCCAATGATAGAAGGGCCCCACATTTTGGGTGCAAAGCCGGTTTGCTGCCCGATCAATTCCGCCAGTCGCCGGCAGTCGGCCCGGCGCACCGGGTCTTCCATTGCATTGATAAACGAAGCCACACTGGCCTGGGTTGCTTGTGTTTTTGATTTTGCTGCTGCCATGATGCCGTTTTTTGATTATAAAAACAGTTTTCTTCTCTGCAGGCACAAATTTACCCGTTGCTACCCCGGGTAGGTATTACGGTCATGCAATTGAAGTTAGCAAAAAAAATGCTGCCCCTTACAAACGGCAAGCTGCCCTTCGTGTTTGGACTTACCAATACAGAAACGGCTTTTTGAATCAGCCGGGCAAACCTGGCAAAAGGCAGTCTTTGTGAAAACCTTCCAGAAAGAGAACGGTTGTATGCAGCCACCATTCAAAAATACCTGGCCGATCACTGAGGAGGGATTGCGCGGGTTGAAGAACCCGCCAATAGCGGTCCGTTCAAACTATAAACGAGGTAAGCTGTTAAAGTTTCATAGCTACCCAAAGGCATCGTTAAACCGCTGATGCTTTGTGAACCCCCGCATCACCTGCTGCATGATTTTAATTTTTATTACTCTGGGCAGGATTCGTAAGCTGTACAACAAAATTTTTGAAAGCGATCCCGGAACTACATTGGTTTTTCTGCCAAGTGCAGTAAGTATAGGAGCTCCTATTTTATCGGGCAAGATTGCTTTGCCCATGTTCATGTTGGCTCTTTGTCCAAATCTGCTATCCACGGGTCCGGGTGCAGCAGCCAGTACATCCACCTTGAAGGGTTTCAGCTCCTGTGCCAGCGCTTCGGCAAATGATTGAATGTAGGCTTTGGTTGCCGCATAATTAGCGGCTAACGGCACTCCCTGAAAGGCCACGAGCGAACTTAAAAAAATAATTCCTCCGCGATGCTGCTGCTGAAATTTTCGTGCAAAAAAATGTGTCAGGGAAAGCACAGCCTCGCAGTTTACCCGCAGCATATTTATTGCTTCCGGCAAAGAAGACTCAACAAACCAACCAGCAGCACCATACCCTGCGTTATTGATCAGCAACCCCACATCCAGTCCTTCAGCTGCCTGAATAATTTTTTTTAGTCCATCCGTTTCAGCGACATCGGCAATCACAGATTTTATGAGCACATTGTTCCGTGTAAGCAGGTTTTCTGCCTGCTGTAAACGCTGTTCATCTCTTGCATTAATGATCAGATGGAAACCTGCCTCTGCTAAAAGAGACGCCAGTTCAAACCCTATTCCTGATGAGGCACCCGTGACAATGGCCCACTCACCGTATTTGATTTTCAATCGCTTTTGTTCCTTTTTCGATAATTTCATGCTAATGTTTGTATTGATCAACTGCAAACATCCCAACAGGCCAGTTTAAAAACGATAACAAATGTTTAGATTTTTTTACGGTTATTATTATTCAGCCGGCTCAAGTGCACAGGAGTGATTCCCAAATAAGATGCAATCATATGTTGCGGCACGCGGTTATGAATGTCTGGAAAAACCTCCGAAAGTGTATCATACCGTTCTTTAGGGGTACTGGCATACATGTTTTTCAGGCGGTTATCCTGGTAAATAAAATAGGACTCAGCGATCAGTCTTCCCAACCTGTCTCCTTGTTTTAAATTGTTGTAGCCCCATTCGACAGCAGTTCTTGGCAGCACTACAACTTCCGTTTCTTCTACTGCTTGCAAGGTATACAGGGAGGGTTGTTTGAGAATGAAAGCGGAATAGTCGGCAATAAATTTATTTTCGAGGGCAAAATGAAGAGTTTGCTCATTGCCATCGTTGCCGGTTATAGTGACGCGAATTAATCCCTTGTTGATATAAAAGATTTCTCCCGGAATCCTACCCGGATGACTGACCAGTTCATGCCGTGCGATTTTTTTCTCCCTGCATTGAAGAAGCCATTCTTCTAATTCAGTATCAGAAATTTCAATCAGTTGTTTTATAGCCTCCGTAATTTGTTTCATTCTGCATTCACAGCGTGGTTATCTTTTCCAAAAAAGTAGGAGATTTTATTTTCCACATCATCATAGGTCACCACTTCCTTCTTTTTATGATATTCGAAGTAGCTCAACAATCCAAAATCGCCGGAGCACATGGCTGTATGCGCCAGTAAAATCCCTGCTATTGTTAGATACCAGTCACCCGGCAGCACCCATAGCAAACCGATTAAGATGGCAGTTATTACCACGAATGGAGCAAGCGCCACCACCTGAAACTCTTTTTGGTTTGCCACAAACTTATCGGCCAGTGCCATAAAAAAGAATTTTTTCAGGTTGGCAGCATAGGAAGTGTTGACGGCTCCCTGTGACCGATACGCCAGCACATGGATGTACTCATGTAGTGGCACCAGGGCAAAGGCGATCGCCAGTCCGTAGGCAAAATGTGTAAAGCGGTTTCCAAGGTCAAATCCTTTGAAGTGATATTGATCAACAAATAAATAAACAGTCAACCCAACTACCAGCAGATTACTCAGGTAATAAATGACAACGTATTTTGTCTTTTTTTTCAAATATGTTCGTATAAAAGGAACCAGTTCATGGTGTGCCAGGCTGTCAAGCAACACATACTGGTGATCTGTCAATTCCTCAGGTTTGATTTTCATTGGCTGTATATTTTAAAATACCTCAATAAGAAATTCACATACTGCAAACCTGTGCCAGCGATAATCACCCGGCTTACCCGCCGGCTTTATGCATTCGTTAAGGAATGGGCTCCCACAATTCAATTTTGTTGCCTTCGGGGTCAAGCAGATGGATGAATTTACCATAGTCGTAGGTTGCTATGCTGTCAACGATTGTCACGCCCTTCTTTGCCAGTTCCGCCACAAGCGCTGCCAGGTTTTGCACCCTGTAATTGATCATAAAGTCCTTGGCAGAGGGTGCAAAATAGCGGGTTGTTTCAGGGAACGGTGTCCACTGGGTAAGTCCTTTTTTCGTGCTGTCGGATCCTTCATACCACACAAATGCAGCCCCGTACTGGTCTGTTTGTAATCCCAGGTTTTCGTGGTACCACTGTTTCAGCTGGCCC
This sequence comes from Chitinophagaceae bacterium, assembly GCA_035760665.1. Lineage (GTDB taxonomy): Bacteria > Bacteroidota > Bacteroidia > Chitinophagales > Chitinophagaceae > DASTSN01. The sequence continues at coordinate 3,767 of DASTSN010000022.1, forward strand.
GGGTCTTTGCACTTGAAAAAAATGCCGCCGATACCGGTCACTTTGATGGCATCAGCGTGTACTGCGTTGCGGGCAACCAGTACTGACTTCAATCCGAAGCCAGAAAGAAATGATGCCGAAATTACCAGGGAGATCACTGTTATTTTTTTCATTGCATGTGGTTTTTGTTACGGTTCAGCTTTGCATCGCCGGGTTACCCGTTCTCCGATTTGAAACCAGGCGTTTATTCCAGCAGGCTAAACCATTTTTGTTTTAACGTCAATGATGACAACATAATCCAGAAAAAATTATTACCGATCGCCCCGGCCAGTTTTGCTTCTTCAAAAATTTGGTGCCCCCGCTTTCCAAGGTAAACAAGCCTGTTTGTATAACATTTATAAGCAGAGGAAAGCACTACCTGTTTATAAAAAATCGCTGCCAGGATTCCCATAAAAACTTTCTTTATCCGGGTTTCATGATTTTCGGTAAATACTAATATAAGTTTATTCCCTGATCCATAAAACGTCCTGCAAGCAGATAACGATTTCTTCATCCAGCAGGTTAGCAAGCGACGGAAACGATGCAGGACACATAACCGCCAGGGAAGTTGTGCAATAGGACATTATTCCGCTACTGGCAATGCCGGTTATTATCCTGGGCAAGCAGCCGTGTATACCTTTCTACCCCAGTTGCAGGTCGCTCCTGGTTGGCTTGTCGCATTTGCCCCCCGAAATTGTCCTTATTCTACAGCAGACAGGTGCCAATGTGCCATTACATTTGTGCGGCCTGCACGGCAGATGAAAAAATAGTTTTATCTTTTAAATGAAATTACATGGCAACAATTATCAACATCGAAACCACGGTTAATGCTCCTGTCAGTAAAGTTTGGGAATACTGGACTGCCCCGGAGCATATTACACAATGGAACCATGCCAGCGACGACTGGCATTGCCCCTCTGCAAGCAATGATGTAAGAGAAGGAGGAACCTTTAGCATCAGTATGGCGGCCAGGGACGGCAGTTTCAGTTTCGAATTCAGCGGCGAGTATGAAGTGGTAAAAAAATATGAACGCCTCGAATACAGCATCAGCGATGGACGAAAAGTAAAAGTGATTTTTATCCCTAACGGGCAAGCAACCAGGGTGCTGGAAAGTTTTGAAGCAGAAAATACCCATTCCGTAGAAATGCAGCAAAGCGGCTGGCAAAGCATTCTCAATCATTTTAAACGTTACACGGAAACCCATTAATCACCTTAAACCAACCAACCATGGCACACGTCAGTACGTATCTTAACTTTCCGCGCAACGCGGAAGAAGCTTTTAACTTTTACAAGTCAGTTTTCCAGACCGATTTCAAAGGTCCCATCAGCCGGTTTGGCGATATTCCCCCGCAACCCGGTATGCCGCCTCTTGCAGAGGCCGACAAAAACTTAGTGATGCATGTAGAGCTTCCTATCACTGATCAGCATTCCCTCATGGGGACTGATGCACCGGAATCTTTGGGATTTAAAGTTAATGCAGGCAACAATGTACATATTGCCCTGGAAACAGATACCCGGGAAGAAGCAGCCAGGCTGTTCAACGCCTTATCAGCCGGAGGCAAAATAACCATGCCCTTGCAGGATATGTTCTGGGGAGCCTACTATGGGAGCTGCACCGATCAGTATGGCATTCAATGGATGTTTAATTGTTATTCAAAATAATACTGCGCTTATGACACAGCCTTTATATCCCTGCTTATGGTTCAGGGGCAATGCGCGGGAAGCAGCTGCCTTTTACTGCAAGGTTTTCAACCGGTCTGCCATTACTTCCGAAAACCCACAGGTGGTTATGTTCAGTCTTCACGGCGAACCCTTTATGGCGTTGAATGGCGGGTCACTTTTCACATTTAATCCGTCCGCATCCATCTTCGTGGCCTGCGATACAGTGGATGAAATCAATGCTGTTTGGGAACAATTGGCCGACGGGGGAACGCCGCTGATGCCGATTAACCAATATCCCTGGAGCGAACGCTTTGGCTGGATCACGGATCGATACGGACTCAGCTGGCAACTGATGGTGACCAAAAGAGAACCAGGGGAGCAAAAGTTTTCTCCGTTGCTTATGTTTGTTGGCCCGCAAAATGGCCATGCCGAAAAGGCGATCAGGTTTTATACAACTGTATTTAACAACTCATCGGTGAAAAACATTGCCCGTTACGAAACGGGCGAAGGCGATGTGGCAGGGCATATAAAACATGCACGATTCTGCATCAATACCTACGAAATGAGAGTGATGGAAAGTTCCGGCCCGCATGCATTTGCCTTTAACGAATCTTTTTCGATGGTAGTCACCTGCGAGACACAGGATGAAATTGATGATTACTGGAGCAGGTTAACGGCTGATGGCGGCCAGGAGAGCCAGTGCGGCTGGCTGAAAGATCAATTTGGCGTGAGCTGGCAAATTGTGCCGTCCATCTTGGGTTCGTTAATGAACGATCCCGAAAAAGCACCAAAAGTGATGCAGGCCTTTCTGAAAATGAAAAAATTTGATATTGCTGCCTTACAAGCGGCGGCAACCAACTGATTTACCAAAACCAACCAATCCACTATGACGACAAAAACAACCAACATTCTTTATTGGGTATTTACCATCCTCTTTGCCGGGCTGATGGTATTCACGGCCATTGGCGGCATTGGACCCAGCCAGCCTTCTATTGACATGATCCATACCGGCATGGGCTACCCGGTCTATTTTATCCAGTTTATCAGCTGGGCCAAAATCCTTGGCGCCATCGTTTTACTGGTACCCGGTTTCAGGATCATCAAAGAATGGGCTTACGCCGGATTGTTTTTTGACCTGGTGGGGGCCAGCTACTCCATGTTCAAAACCGCCCCGTCTTTTGACCCCGGGATGCTCGGCATGCTGATCTGGTTTGCAGCCGGCATTTTATCCTATGCTTTTTGGAAAAAGCTACAAAAACCCTGAGCCGTTATGGAGAAACTGCTGCTATCAGCGCACCTGTCACTGGCCGGGTTTGTTGCCGGTCCCGGCGGCGAAATAGACTGGATCAAACTGGATGAGGAGTTGTTTGATTACGTGGGCCGGCTGACGGATCATGCCGGAACTGCTTTGTACGGGAGAAAAACATTTGAAATCTTGGAGGCGTATTGGCCTGCAGCCGGCAGTAACCCCATGCCTCTAAACATGACCAGGAACATGCTGCCTGGTACAATACAGTTCAAAAATATGTTTTGTCCCACACCATTCAGGGACAAGCCGGGGACCGGGTAACATTTATCCGGGACGAGCCGGCAACTGTTATTCAAACGACCAGGGAAAATTCCCCCAAAAAATATTTTGGTTTTGGTAAGCCCTTCTGTTTTGCAATATTTATGAAGCAAACAACTGGTGGATGAAATGATCCTCTTTGTTAACCCGGTTTTGCCGGGCAGCGGTATTTCTTAATACAGAAGCACCGGAGAAAGGCAATCATTTACACGGGCGTTCTCCCGGTCATTTGTTAATAACCAGGTTGTATGTTTGCACTACGTCAAATAATTTAATTTACCAGGCCGGCAGCGTTTGCGAAAACGCCGGTTCTCTTTACAAATCGGGTTATGAAAAATATTGCCATCCTTGTTCCCGAAACGGCCGTTGTGGAAGCTGTTGCTGACCCACGCTACCTGTTCACCGTGATCAATGATTTTTTGACATCCCGGGGGCAACCTCCTGGCTTTCATGTGCAGCTGGTGGGGTTAACAAAAGAAGTGAAACTGAACGATGGCCTTTTCACCATCTGCGCAGATGCCACTCTCGGGGAGGCCTGTGCGCCGGACCTGATTATCATACCCGCCATTAGCGGCGACCTGAACCGGGCAATCCGGTTAAACAGGAAGTTTCTGCCCTGGATTGTTGAACACTATAAACAGGGATCGGAAGTGGCCAGCTTGTGCATCGGGGCATTTTTGCTTGCCGCAACCGGTTTGCTGGATGGGAAAAACTGCAGTACGCATTGGCTGTTTGCCAATGAGTTCAGGGCAATGTTCCCGGCAGTTCATTTATCTGACGGCAAAATTGTTACTGAGCAAAATGGCTTGTACAGCAGTGGCGGGGCGAATTCGTACTGGAATTTATTGCTTCACCTGGTCGAAAAATACACGAACCGGGAACTGGCGATCCTGGCTGCCAAGTATTTTGTGCTGGATATTGACCGGAATAACCAGTCTTCCTTCAGCATCTTTAAAGGACAAAAAATTCATGCCGACGAAGCGATCAAAAACATCCAGGAATTTATTGAAAAGCATTTCATGGAAAAACTGACCGTCGAAGCGCTGGCGGAAAAGTTTTCCATGGGCAGAAGAACGTTTGAACGCCGGTTTAGAAAAGCAACCAATAACTCAGTTGCTGAATATATCCAGCGCATAAAAATGGAGGCTGCCAAGAAACAACTCGAACAGGGCCGTAAAACCATCCAGGAAATCATGTACGAAGTAGGCTATACCGATAGCAAAGCCTTTCGTGACATGTTTAAAAAAATTACAGGTTTGACACCGCTGGCTTACAGGAATAAATACACAAAAACACTGGTATGAATCAGCGGCGCCCTGCTATTGATATTGCAGTGTTTCATTTTCTGAAAGCTGCAATGAAGCCGCGTACACAGTAATGCGTATGCGTCATTGTATTGCCATACATTTTGTAATTTAAGCATCTTTATTCCTTCACTAATATGCACCTCAGGCATTTTTTATTATGGCTGCCAATGATAGTACTTGCATTTGTTAATGCATCATTACGAGAATTGGTATTGATAAAGCAGTTCAGTGAAGTTCGGGCGCACCAGTTATCAACGGTTTCATTAATGATCCTCTGCGCCGTTTATTCGTGGTTTATTTTTCCTTTGCTAAAAATTAAAACGATCAACCAATCGCTTTTGATCGGATTTGCCTGGGTACTTTTAACAGTCGCTTTTGAATTCACCTTAGGCCGCCTCACCAATAAATCCTGGAGCTATCTTTTGCGTGACTACAATCTTTTTGCCGGTCGCATCTGGCTGCTTTTTCTTATTTGTCTTTTTCTTTTTCCCGGCCTATTTTTTGTCGTAAGAAACAGGCATTAACTACGGTCCGTTGTTCCGGAAGCGGCGTAATCGTTTTAAGCGTTTCTTTTAGTTTTATCTCCAGAGCCATTCATTGGTCGTGAGCTTTTTACTTATTCATTTCTACACTCCATCCCCTGCAGGGCTAAGGTTGAGGGTTGTCTGAATAAGAACATCAGTTTTCATTTAATATCTGTACCAAGGTGTTTCCCCACTCATATGCTTGCGCGGGATCGTTGGCGGCAAAAGAAATCCCCCGGCAAAAGACGGGGGAGTCACCAAAACTAACTGCTTGCCTAAGAGAGAGATTGCTTAGCTATATCAGTAATTTCTTTTGTACTGTAAAGTTGTGTAAAATCAGTTTCGGGGTCAACCGGTTTTCGGCCAAACAGCCAAAAGAACGTGCAGCGTGGGTAAAACCTTGTTTGAACTGCATAAAAAATCCCGGCAGAGTTGCCAGGATTGTAAATTCATTTTACTGATTTACTTATTTAAAGATGCGCCAGATATCCAGCCCGAGTGCATAGGCCATGAGGCCCAGCAGCAAGACCATTCCGGCCATTTGCGCATATTCAATAAATTTATCACTGGGTTTGCGGCCGGTAATCATTTCTACGAGTGTAAACAGGGCATGACCACCATCCAGGGCCGGGATGGGCAATACATTCATAAAAGCAAGAATGATGGAGAATACTGCTGTAAGCGTCCAGAAGCTATGCCAGTCCCACACACCCGGAAAAATGTTACCAATGCTGATTACGCTGCCCAGGGAATCATTCGGGTTGGCCTTGCCGTTGAATAATTGCTTGATGCCGGTAATATAGCGGCCAAGTGTTTGCCAGCACATGTTAAACCCGGCAGGAATGGATTGTAAAAAGCTGTAGTCTTTGGTTTCCACGCTAAACCCCATTTTCCGTAAATTTCCTTCTGACAGTACACCTATTTTCCCATCGCTGTTCAGCGCCACCGGGATGGTTAACGTATCATGCTGGTTGCGGATAACGGTTAGTGCAATGGTTTTGCCGGCTTTGCCTTTCACGGCTTCCTGGAAATCGTTGTAGTATGGTGTAGCAACAGAATCGACTGCGATTACCCGGTCTTCTTTTTTCATTCCGGCTTTTTCGGCATTGGAGGGTTTGGAAAAATCGTTCACGATAAACGGTACCCTTATGCGCACAAAATGGTCGCCTTTGGCTTTATTCAGCGATTTAATAAAATCATCACTGATGGGCAGTTCCTGTTCCTGTCCGTTACGGCTGATGGTGATGGATTTGGCATCGCCCAAAATCACATCCATTGGAATTTTGATGGCATTTTTTATTTCCTGGTTGCCTACTTTCAGCACCAGGTCGCCATCTTGCAGGCCGATTTGTTTTCCCAGGCTGTCGGCCACAATACCATATTTCAAATTTTTTGCCGGCAGGTATTCTTCTCCATACACCCACATAATCATGATGAAAATGATGATTGCCAGCAACACGTTCACCGTGACGCCGCCCAGCATAATAATCAGGCGTTGCCAGGCTGGTTTGCTCCTGAACTCCCAGGGCTCCGGGGGCAACTTCAGTTGTTCTTTATCCATGCTTTCGTCAATCATCCCGGATATTTTCACATATCCGCCAAAAGGAATCCAGCCCAGGCCGTATTCTGTTTCGCCCACTTTCTTTTTAAAGAGCGAAAACCAGGGATTGAAAAAGAGGTAAAATTTCTCCACGCGGCATTTGAACCATCGGGCCGGTAAAAAATGGCCCATTTCGTGAAGGATTACAAGAATTGAAAATGATAAAATGAATTGTCCCGTCTTAACAGCTACGGCACTCCAGTCAATGGCTAATAAGATCATAATTACGTGTTCAATAAACGCTCAATATCTGTATTTTGCTGGTAACAGAGAAGCGAAAATGGAAAATTTACAGTTTTATTATATCGGCGGCAAAATTACGGGCCTCGGCATCGCTATCAAAATATTCCCCAAGCGTAGGTTCAGCAATGAAGGCTACCTTTTGCATTGTTTTTTCAATCACATCGGTCATTTCTAAAAAGCCAATCCGGTTGCGAAGAAAAGCGTACACGGCAATTTCGTTTGCTGCATTCATAATGCAGGGCAGGTTACCGCCTTTTTCGAGGGCATCCATAGCTAGTGCCAGGTTGCGGAAGGTTTTGGTATCCGGTTCTTCAAAGGTCAGCGTGTTGAACCTTCGGAAATCAAAGCGGGGAAAATCATTTTTCACACGCCTGGGAAAAGCCAGCGCATACTGTATGGGCAGGCGCATATCGGGCATGCCCATCTGTGCTTTAATGCTGCCGTCTTCAAACTGCACCATACTGTGAATGACGCTTTGCGGATGAATGACCACCTGTATCTGCTCGGGCGAAAGATTGAATAAAAATTTAGCTTCAATCATTTCAAGGCCTTTATTCATGAGTGTGGCGGAATCAATGCTGATCTTGGCGCCCATCCGCCAGTTGGGATGCTGCAGCGCATGCTCCCGCTTTACATTCACGAGGTAATTGGGCTTCCGGCCCAGGAAGGGGCCGCCTGAAGCAGTGAGAATAATTTTTTCGATGCGGTTTCTTGTTTCACCAATGAGGCATTGAAAAATGGCAGAATGTTCCGAGTCCACCGGAATCACCGGTACGCGGTTTTCTACTGCTTTGCGCATAACAATATCACCTGCCACCACCAGGGTTTCCTTGTTGGCCAGCGCTACAGGTTTGCCGGTTTCGATGGCTTTAATCGTTGGCTTCAGCCCGGCAAACCCTACAATGGCGGCCAGCATCAGGTCGTAACAGTCCATTCCCGCCACTTCTTCCAGGGCTTTTTCCCCGGCAAATACTTTTACATCTGTAGCGGCCAGTGCTTCTTTAACTTTTTTATATTTCGCTTCATCGCCGATGACGACGATATGCGGATTGTACTGCAGCGCCTGCTCTACAAGCAGTTCATCGTTGGAAAACGCCGTTAAGATTTCCACCGATAACGTATTGGAATTGGCGGCAATTACCTCCAGCGCCTGCTGCCCGATAGAACCGGTGGAACCAAAAATAGCAATACGTTTGGCGCCACTGGTGGCTGCCGCTGTTTTTTTAGCCTGTTGTGTCTGATGTTTTTCAGCCATGAAATACCAGGGTTTTCTTTCCCTTACCGGAAAAGATGAACAAACGGGTTTGTTGTTAGTTTTCTGCCCACCGAACGAGTTCATCAGCAATTTTCCGGTCATTGCTCAGCCGGGGGACTTTGTTTTGTCCGCCCAATTTACCAATAGATTTCATGTAATCAATGAATCCGTTTTTACGAATGGGCGTAATTTTCAGGGATTGCAAAATATTTCCCTCGATCAGATCGGCATAATACAGGTTTTTTTGCATCAGGGTCTCTTCCAGTTTCCGGGAAAAAGCGGGCAGGTTGGAGGGCAGGTTTTCAAACTCGATAAACCATTCGTGGTAAGATTTGCCCTGGCCATCGCTTACAAAAGGCGCCACGGTAAACTCGGTAATGTGTACGTTTTCTTCATTGGCCACTTTCATCAGGCTGTATTCCACTTCTTCGCCAATGACATGCTCGCCGAAAGCAGAAATGAAATGCTTGATGCGGCCCGTCACCAGCAGCCTGTATGGATTGGTGGAAACAAATTTTACGGTATCGCCAATGTTGTAGCCCCATAAACCTGCGTTGCTGTTAATAACCAGGGCATAGTTTTCGCCCACTTTCACATCTTTTAGTGACAGCCTTGTAGGATGTTCGGAGAATATTTCGCCTGCCGGTATAAATTCAAAGAAAATACCACTGTTGGTATTTAAGAGCAGCCCTTCCGCATCCTGTGAGTCCTGGAAGGCAAAGAAGCCTTCGGAAGCAGGAAACGTTTCCAACGTATCGATTTTACGACCGATACTATTCAGCAGTTTTGCCCTGTAGGGTTCAAAATTTACTCCTCCATACACCAGCAATGAAAAGCCCGGGAATATTTCGCCAACCGGCTTCCCTGCTTTTTCCACCAATTTGTCGAAATACATCTGTACCCAGGGCGGGATGCCGCTGATCAGTGTCATATCCTGGCCGCTGGTCTCATCAATAATTTTGCCCAGTTTGGTTTCCCAGTCTTCGATACAGTTCGTTTCGTAAGAGGGTAACTGGTTAGTACGGAGGTACCGCGGAATATGATGGTTAACGATGCCGCTGAGCCTGCCGGTGGGAATGCCCCCGACCCTTTCCAGTTCCGGGGAGCCGGAAAGGAAAATCATTTTTCCGTTGGCAAAGTTGCTGTTGCCTGTTTCGGCCATGTAGCAGAGCAGGGCATTGCGGGCCGTGTTAATATGGTTGGGAATCGAATCTTTGGTAATGGGTATATATTTCACACCGCTGGTGGTACCAGAGGTTTTGGCAAAATAAATCGGTTTGCCTTTCCATAATATATTATGCTTCCCTTCCTTTATCTTTTCGATATAGGGCTTTAACTGCTCATAATCTCTTACGGGGACAGATTGGATAAATTCCTGGTAGGTGTTTACCTGGTCCAGTTTCATGTCCTTGCCGATCTGGGTATTACGGCCAACTTTCAGCAAATTTTTAAAAATGGCTTCCTGGTCGTCCACAGCGGTAGCCATGCCTTTTCGAATGGTTTTGTGCACAAAAGAAGCAAAGGGCTTGGCTAAGAAAGACTTGATTTTCATACAATAAAAACGATCGGGGCCAAAAATGCTTACAAATATAAAGGATAGCCCGGCAACCGCTGTACTTTTGCTGCTATAAAACTTTGATTTCCTGTTTGTGAGTTAGAAAAAACCCCTTACCTTTGCCTCCCTAATTTTTAGCCCATGTTTGCAGTAGTAAAAATAGCCGGACAACAGTTTAAAGTAGCTAAAGATCAAACTTTGTATGTACCACACCTGGATGGTAACGCAGGTGATAAAGTAGAGTTTGCAGACGTGCTGCTTGTAGATGCCGATGGTAAACTGTCGGTAGGTTCGTCCGTAAAGACAAAGGTAAAAGCGGAGATCGTTGACCATGTTAAAGGCGAAACGGTGATCGCTTACAAACAAAAAAGAAGAAAAGGCTTTCACAAAAAGAAAGGCCACCGTACAGCGTATACAAAAATTAAAGTAACTGACATTCAGTAAGCGCTGGTAAAAAGTAACCTGTTTATTGTAAAAATTAAAATCCTGATTATATGGCTCACAAAAAAGGTGAAGGTAGTGTAAAGAACGGCCGCGATTCACAAAGCAAGCGCCTTGGAGTGAAAATATTTGGTGGTCAGCCTGCTGTTTCCGGTAATATTATCGTAAGACAACGGGGAACCGTTTATCACGCTGGACAGAATGTAGGTGTGGGAAAAGATTTCACGTTGTTTGCGCTGGCAGATGGCGTTGTTGAATTCCGCAAAGGAAAAAATAACAGAACCTACGTTTCTGTGAATGCGGTGGAAGCAACAGCATAAGCTGACGATTGCCGTTTTTTTGGAAAAAAGTTTTGGCTGTTTGAAAAAATTGTTATTTTTACCATCGATAATTTATTTCTAACCGTTAAATTCTAAAAAAATGGCAACTAAGAAAAAAGCCGCTAAAAAAGCTGCTCCCAAGAAAAAAGTAGCTAAGAAAGCCGCTCCCAAGAAGAAAGCCGCTAAGAAAGCTGCTAAGAAGAAAAAATAAGTTCGGTTCAACGACAAACTTTAATAAAAGCTTCCCCCGGGAGGCTTTTTTTTATGCCTGATTCCCGCAGCAGCCGGATATCTTAACTTGCATTTATGGACAACTACAGCATCGCCGATCATTTTTCACTGCTCGCCAAATTAATGGACATTCACGGTGAAAATTCCTTTAAGTCAAAAAGCTATTCCGTCGCTGCTTTCAATATTGAAAAACTGCCGTTGGCCCTAGCGGATACTCCCCGTGAAAAACTGGCCGGCCTGAAAGGCATTGGCGATAGTGTCAGTAAAAAAATTATTGAACTGCTCGATACCGGTCAGCTACAGACACTGAATGATTACCTGGCGAGGACACCTTCTGGTGTAACAGAGATGCTCAACATCAAAGGGCTGGGCCCAAAAAAAATCAATACCATCTGGAAAGAAATGGGCATTGAATCGATTGGTGAATTGTTATACGCCTGCAATGAAAACAGGCTAACACTCTTCAAAGGCTTTGGTGAAAAGACGCAAAAGAACGTACAGGAAGCTATCGAATTTTACCTGCAGAACCAGGGCATTTATCTTTATGCCCAGATAGAACCGCTTGCAACAAGTATTTTAAAAAAATTGCAGGACCGCTTCCCTGAACATCAGACAGAGACAACGGGCGCCTTCAGACGTCAGTCTGAAACTATTGAAGCTGTGGAATACTGCACGACCATCCCTGCTGCTGACATTATTCTTTTTTTTAACAACAATGGTTTCGGCTTGCAGGAGCAAACCGATCGTTTTATCATTTTTAAAGACGCTGAGAATATTACACTGAAGTTTTACACGGCTGCAGCAGAAATGTTTTTCTATACACTTTTTTCCACCAGCTGCAGTGAGGAATTTTTTACCGAATGGAAAAAAATCAGCAACTGGAGCGATGAGGCCCAGTTCGAATCGGAAGCTGCTATTTTTACCCAAAGCGACGTTCCGTACATCATTCCTGCCATGCGAGAAAAAGCAGCTGTGATTGAAAAAGCAAAGCAGGGAAAGTTATCACCGGTGATAACAACGGCGGATGTTCGTGCTGTCATTCACAGTCACAGCAACTGGAGTGATGGTGTGAGCAGCATTGAAGAAATGGCGAAGGAACTGATCAAACGAGGATTTGAATACCTGGTCATTTCGGATCACTCCAAATCGGCTTTTTATGCCAACGGCCTGACAGAAGAGCGCATCAGGGCGCAGCACCGCTATATTGACGAACTGAATGCACAATTGCATCCATTTAAGATTTTTAAAAGTATAGAATGCGATATCCTGAATGACGGCTCCTTAGATTACAGCAATGATATACTGTCAACTTTTGATCTGGTGATCGCTTCGGTGCACAGCAACCTGAAAATGACAGCAGAAAAAGCGATGAGCAGGCTACTTACGGCGCTGTCTAATCCTTATGTCACCATTCTTGGTCATATGACAGGGCGCCTGCTGCTGAGCCGCCAGGGCTACCCCGTTGACCACACCACCATTATAGATGCCTGTGCAGCCAATAAGGTGGTGATAGAACTGAATGCGCACCCGCGCCGACTGGATATTGACTGGCGCTGGATTGAACTGGCTACCGATAAAGGCGTATTGATTTCCATTGATCCCGATGCACATGCAATAGAGGGATTTGACGACATCCGGTACGGCGTACTGGCGGCACAAAAAGCTGGATTAACCAGGGAACAAAATCTCAGCAGCTATAGTTTAAAACAATTTGAGGCATACCTGCAATCACGAAAAGAGGTAAAGGGCCTTTAATCAGCCAGGGGAAGTTCTACATAAAATACAGTCCCCTCTCCCACTTTGGTTTCAAACCAGATTCTGCCTTTGGCCTGCTCCACAATTCCTTTGCACATGGCCAGGCCAAGGCCGGTGCCCGAGGACTTGGTTGTAAAATTGGGTATAAATATTTTTGCCTGCATTTCCTCCGGTATGCCTTCACCGTTATCCCGGATACTGACAATAATTTTCCCGTTGTACCGGAGTTCATTCACTTCAATACTGCACAAGCCGTTTCCGTTGCAGGCTTCAATAGCATTGGCAAAAAGATTAGTAAACAAGCGGTTCATCTGTGTCTTATCGGCCTTTAGCACTATCCGGCTGTCCACGGGCCGCCAGTTGATCTCCACTTCGTGATTGGGCCTGTAAAGATCTTTTAGTGAGCGAAGCACATCATGCAAATCAACTTCTTCGATGGTCACGTTTCCAATATTGGCAAACTGAGAAAAATCTGCAGCAATTTTGGAAAGGTGATCTATCTGCTCCACCAGGGTGCTGGCAACATTTGCCGATAGTTCTTTTACATTGGGTTGGTTGTTCACAATTGCTTTTTGCAGGTACTGGATACTCAGTTTCATGGGTGTGAGCGGGTTTTTAATTTCGTGCGCCACCTGCCGTGCCATTTCCCGCCAGGCGCCTTCCCGCTCACTCTTCGCCAGGGCAGCAGCACTTTCCTCCAGCTTGGTTACCATTTTATTGTATTCCTTTACCAATTCGCCAATTTCGTCATCGCGGTTCCAGACGATCGCCTCGTTCATTTTACCGAGGTTTACATCCCGCATTTTTTCACTGATTAACGAAAAAGAGCGGGTAATCCTGTTAGTGATAAATAAGGCAATCACCCCGGCAATCAGGAAGATAAAGGCGTTCAGGTTAATGATGGTGACGAGGAAGTTTGATATTTCCTGGTTCAGGTCTTCCTGGGACGTGAAATAGGGAATATTCAGATACATACTCACTTTCCCGTCAGTATTTCGCACGGGTGCATAAATACTCAGGTAAGAGAGTGAACCCATTTTTTCTTCCTGCACATGCTGCACCTGCCGCAGCCGGTTTAAATGATAAAAAGCTTCGGGGTGCATCTTTTTGCTTAAGATACCACCGGCATACACATTTGCCTCCGAAGAAACGCGGAGATAGCCATCAGTGGCATATACGTTCACATCCACATTTTGTATTTCCGATACTTCATCAATCAGTTTTTGCAGCCCGCCGAAATTGACTGAATCGTGAATATTTACCATATCGTCAAACACTGCATTTTCTTTGATTTTCTTCTGCATTTCATTCACCATTACCTTCATGCTCCGGCTCAGTTTGTCAATATTATTGCGGTTGTAGCGGCTGATAAAAAAAGATATGGTGGAGACGCCAATGATAATGAACGAAAACAGGCTGATGAAAATGATCGTGCTGTGAACCTGGGTGCGAATACTCATCTGCAGATGCCGCCGGAATTCCTGCCAGTTGTACCCGGCCTTTAGTACCAGCGAAATTAACTGCACCACCGACACAAGAAACAGGAAAGAGCAGAAGATGTAAGAAAAAAGTGTGATGAACTCGATCAGCGAATCTTTTTTACGGGCAATGACAACAATTTTTTCATTGCTGTCACGGTACCATAACTCATCATAATCGCCATTTTTCCGTTTTTCGAATTCGGTTTTCGGTATTTCGTTTTTGGCCAGGGAAAATACAAACGGGTACCGCGATGAAGCGGCCATTAATTCACCCTTGGAATACAGCGCATATGAATATACGGGTGAGTTTTCGGGGTTATCGCGGTTAAACTGTTTAAATAATTGCGGGAAAACGGTTTCCGATCCATACTGCTTGGGAATAGACATGATGAACACATCTCCCAGGAAATTATCAGCTTTATCAAACACCTGCCGGCGGGAAATATACCGGAAACGATTAAACGAGGTTTCGTTTATGTACAAGCCCGGCGCATCAGGTACAGGTTTAGACTGGTTACTGATAATGGTATACAGGTCGTCAAATGCTGTTGGGTCATCGTTGTACAAGGGCCGGCCCAACTCGTCAAACACATATAGCTTGGTATCGTACCGGTCCAGATAACCACTGTAATTTTGCGTAATAATACTGTCGCGCAGGTAGCGGTTGCTATCGGGGCTGTAAAACCGGTGAAAGTTCCGGGCGAAAAAATTATTATCCAGGTATGCCAGCCCGATATTCAGGAGATTTTTTTGTGATTCATCGTTCTGCACGGATATTTTCTCCGCAATGTTTTGCCGGTTCGTCCATTCTTTCTTTTGGTTTTCAGAAATTATGACCGCGGTAATCGATACCGAAAAAACAAAGATCCAGAACAAGATACCGGCGATGTTGATGCGAAACTTATGAAAAATCACCTGCTGCTTACTCAGTAACCATGTAAAAATAATCAGCCAGGCCAGCACAAAAAGGTAAAACTGAATACCAGAGCTACTGGAGCGAACAGTGAGGTACACCAGTCCGCTAAACCCGATTACAAAATAGATGACGACAGGATTTTTTTCAAATACCGGAAAAATCAGGCGTGACAGAATTTGGGTGAAATAATAATACCCAAGCGACAGCAGTGCCAGTACGATAAAGCCTACCACGCTGTATTTAGACAGGCTGAAAAAATCTGTAACGTCAAATGATATTTTTGAATCCGCCACCAGGCTCCGGATGGTGTTGGCCAGCAAAAATGTGGATAGTATGAGAAAGAACAGCGCCAGGATACCGGCAATATCGCGCCATTTTCTGTTTTTATTAATCGCTATTTCCTTTTTGTGCTGTATACGGGTCCAGGCAAAGACCACGACCCAGCAAAAGATGATCGCGTTGATCAATAAATCGCCCAGTGAACGCTGGATGATATTGGAGCCATATATGGAAGGGTCAAAGAGGTTGAATTGCCGGAGGTTTAATAATGACGGCAGTAAATATAACGTAACCCTGAGCGCCAGCAGGCATACAGCCAGCAAAGTGATTCCCTTCCATGCTCTGGTACGCCGCGCAACCGATTCGGCCAGCAAGTGAAAAAAGATCAGCAACAGAAACAGGCCCGATACCCTTAGTGCAATTGTAACACGATCGTTATAAGGTATGGCGACAAATGATTTTTTACTGACAAAAAACAGTACGCGGCCCGTGATGGAATGAATAGGATTATTTGTTGCCTTTTCCGAGACAGAGATCTTCAGACTGGCTGTTTTACTGTACACAAATTCTTTTGGCAGGTAGTTCGTCTCCAGGAAATAATCATACTGCACAGGTATCATTGCAAAGGCTATAACGGGTGGGCCTTTGGCATCCAGTTGAAGTGTGTGTTTTTCGATTACATAATAACCGTTGGCTAGTTTCTGAAAATACTCTCCGTCTTTGAGCAGGTAATGTTCCGGGTAGGGCAAAACCAGTTGTGTATTCCAGAAGATCACCTGGTAATTACCGTTTTCATTTTCCCCGGATAAAAACAACCCGTAAGGTTTCTCCTCCAGCGCTTTAAACTCATCCAGCGATTCTTTTTGCGCCACCAGCTTTGCGAGCAGGGCGGTATCTGCAAGATGATCATGAAAGTCCCGTTGCTGCTGATGGATATACATTTCCAGTTCACGGGTTTCCCTTGGAATGGATGAAAAATTTGTATAGTATTTGTTGAAAACGTATGAAAAGAAAAACAGCAAGGCAGCTGCGATTAGAAGGGCGTACTTATTCAGGAAAATGTATTTTAAAAAACGTTTCACTTATTGATTTCGCTGTTGTTTTATTGCATTCCAGATGGCATCCATCTCGCTGAGTGTCATTTCATGAAGGTTGCGGCCTGCTTGCTTTGCCTGTTGCTCCATATTGGTAAACCGGCTGATAAATTTTTTATTGGTTCGCTCCAGTGCATTTTCTGCGTCTACCTGCAAAAATCGTGCATAATTGACGAGTGAAAAGAAAAGATCTCCTAATTCTTCTTCCATTTTATCCGGGCTTTTCGATTGAACGGCTTCCTGCAACTCCTGCATCTCTTCTTCCACTTTTTCCCAAACCTGTTCCCTGGCTTCCCATTCAAAGCCCACCTGCCGAGCTTTTTCCTGCAAGCGCATGGCTTTGACCATGGATGGCAACGATTTTGGCAAGCCACTCAACACCGATTCTTTTCCTTCCTTCAGTTTCAGGTTTTCCCAATTGCGCTTTACATCGTCCTCGTTTTCCACTTTTACATCACCATAAATATGCGGATGCCGCGCAACCAGTTTTTCGCAAATGCCCTCAATCACCTGCTGCAGGGTAAACTGCTGTTGCTCCCGGGCAATCTTTGCATAAAATACAATGTGCAGCAGCAGATCGCCCAGTTCTTCTTTAATACCTTTCCAATCATTCTCTGTAATAGCATCAGCTAATTCGTAGGTTTCTTCAATGGTCATTGACCGGAGGGTTTGTATAGTTTGTTTTTGATCCCAGGGACATTTTTCCCGCAATTCATCCATAATCTTTACAAGCCGTAAAAAGGCAGCATCCAGCTGATCATTCATGATAAAAAGTTTGCTTAAAAATAATCACAAAAATACTGGCACCGGCCGCTTTTATTTAACCCCGCTTATTTCGCAGATAATTAATTGCCTTACATTTGAGCCGGAATCAATATTCTTATTTGCATGAAAAACATTCTTGGCGCCGTTTTGCTGTTACTGCAGGTATCATTGCACGCACAACATTATTACCGCGATATCCTGGGCACCCGCGAATCCAACCAACTGATGAAACGGTATCTTGCCAATCATGTACTGGAGGTAAACCTGGTGAGTTATGAAGCAGACGGGGCCTTATCTGAAAATTTTCTGGTCACACAAGTAGTCAACCCGAACGACCGGTCGCTCAAAACCATTACCCGGTCCGGCGTCACCGATGAATCCGCGTTAACTTCCTGGTTTGACGCATCAATGCAACTGATCAAAACGATTGATACCAGTGGCAGTTCCATTAACACGGCAGTTTACGAATACGACAATGATGGCCGACTAAGCAGCATCAGGAGTTTTTCCGGAGATACGCTTCAAAGCGGAGCTGAAGCAGAACTGCATCAATGGGTCTATAACGAAGCAGGCCTGCCGGTGAAGATGATCCAGGTTATCAATGGAAGTGATTCAACCATATTTACGTTTACAACAGATGACAACGGCAACATCATCCAGGAAACGCCTTACAAAACAGGAAAAGCGGGCGACCCGGTATATTATTATTACGACAATCAAAACAGGATGACTGACATTGTCCGGTATAACTATAAATTAAAAAAACTAATCCCTGACTATATGTTTGAATACTCTCCGCAGGGACAGGTGATTCAGAAAATTACAATTCCTTCCAACTTTGCCGCCGATTACCTGATCTGGCGTTACCAGTATGATGATAAAGGCCTGAAGACAAAAGAGGTCTGTTTCAACAAAGACAAACAACTCACCGGAAAAATTGAATACCATTACCGCTTCGGCCAGTGAACATGCGCTGTTGAAATCATGATTTGAATTGATTCATCTCATAATTGCCCCGGATACGATATTGTTAATTTGTAAAATACAGGATTCTTATGCTGGGCGATTTAAATGATAAACAAATGGATGCCGTGCTGCAGAGCCAGGTCATTGGCCGTATCGGCTGTCATGCAGACGGTGTAACCTACGTTGTGCCTGTTACCTATGCCTATGATGGCAAATTCATCATTTGCCATAGCCGGGAAGGAAAGAAAATTGAGATGATGCGCAAAAACCCGCAGGTTTGTTTTGAAGTGGAGCGGGTGGAAAATATGACCAACTGGCAAAGCGTGCTGATCCAGGGAAAATTTGAAGAATTGAAAGGTGATGATGCGGAAATTGCACTGCAACAACTCATGAACCGTGTGCTGCCGCTGATGATCAGCGAAACGGCTCACCCGGTAGATCCGGGGAGCAGCAACAACAGAAGGCAGAACCGCAGTTTTGCCGCCATCATTTTTCGCATACGCATCAAAGAGAAAACAGGACGATTTGAAAAACGCTAAAAAAAATACTCATGCTGGGCGAACTCAATACAACACAAATCGATAACCTGCTGCTAAGCCAGGTGATCGGCAGGCTGGCCTGCTGCGAAGATCAACAACCTTATATCATCCCGGTTACCTATGCGTACGACGGGAAGCACATCATTGGCCAAACCTCGGAAGGAATGAAACTCGATATTATTCGCAAGAACCCTTTTGTGTGCTTTGAAGTAGACCAGATGCTGGATATGGCCAACTGGCAAAGCGTTATCATCAGCGGAAAATTTGAGGAACTCGAGGGAAAGGTCGCCGACCAAGCACGGGACTACCTGCTGAACCGCGTTATGCCTTTAATGACCAGCGCTACCATTCATCCGCACGAGCACGAAGTAAAGAGCAAGATTAAAGACAGCACCCGCATCAAGCCCGTCATTTACCGGATTACAATTTTAAAGAAAACGGGGCGGTTTGAAAAAAGGGACTAACAAACCGCACGAAGCGCTACTTTACAAAACAGCTTTCCATTTGCTATGGCAGCTCGCAACTTTATATTGAATTACTGGGACAATCAATTGGTTGTCCTGGCTGATCATATATCGCTTGTGAAAAAAGAAATTACACCCGCCGCTATTCATGACCTTCGCGTAACTATTAAAAAACTCCGCTCCACCCTGCAGTTGTATTACCGGGTTACCCGGAAAAAAAGATGGAAAGAAGCAATCAGCAAAACTGAACTCCTTTTTAAAATACTAGGTAAACACCGCGAGCTGGACATTAACCTGCAATACATGACAAAAATAGATGACGATGACACCGGAGCGTACAAAGCCATACAAAACATATATCGCAACAGCCTGGCAGACGCCGGATCAAGACTGGCAAAAGCCCTGGCCGTTTACCAGCCGGCTGATGTCACTGCAATTGACAAAGACATGAAAACAAATCTTGCTGATAATTCAGCTCTTTTTTCATCAACCCTAAAAAGCTTGTTTGCGGCAGATATAAAAAAAATCAGGAAGAGTATACTTGTTATTAAACAACAACCACACGAAACAAGGAAACAACTTAAAACATTTTATTACTGGCTGGAAATATTTCCGCAGGGCTATCTATTGGAACAACCGGCTATGAAGAAACTGGAACAACTGCTGGATCAGCTGGGTGCTTGGCACGATGCAGACTGGCTCCGTTTGCAACTGAAAGAACTCGTATCCATTTTTATCCCGGCAGGCACGTCTGAATTTACCGGCTATAAAAAGCTAATTAGAAAACTGGGAAAAGACAATAAAAAATTGCTCGAAACAATTGCTGAAGCAGCGGCAAGATGGCGAAAGGAATGCTAATAAAGCAGCCTTTTACTTACAACAAATTTTCTACAAAAGCTATACGGAGAAGAATACGTCCAAGCAGTTCTTTTAAAGCATACTCCCCGGAAAATTCCGGGGAGTATTTTGTGCCCGGGACTGGATTCGAACCAGCACGCCCTTTCGGGCACCACCACCTCAAAGTGGCTTGTCTACCAGTTTCAACACCCGGGCGGGTTGGCAGCCATAACGGTTCTTTTTAAAAGCCGTTATGGTTTTGGCGGCTGCAAATGTAACGACTATTTTTTTAAAACAATCCGAAATGTAGTGCCTTTACCCGGCTCGGATTGTTTCACAAAAATCTCGCCGCGGTGATACTGCTCTATGATACGTTTTGAAAGGCTGAGCCCCAGTCCCCAGCCGCGTTTCCTTGTTGTGAAACCGGGATTAAATACTTTAGTGATGTTTTGCTTACTGATGCCTTTCCCTGTATCAGACACATCAATTTCAATTACCTCATCGCCTGGTTGAATATCAATTGTGATAGCACCCCGGCCCTCCATCGCATCCAGGGCATTTTTTAACAGGTTTTCAATGACCCAGTCAAACAGTGGGCCGGAGATCATAGCAGGTATTTCAGTGTGCCCGTGTGCGTTGACGGTAAAACTCACCTTATCAGTTGCCCGCTTACGGATGTATTCTACCATACTGTTGATTTGCTGCACAATGTCGTGCTGCTCCAGTTGCGGTGTGCTGCCGATTTTTCCAAACCTGTCAGATACCAGCCGCAGGCGACCCACATCTTTTTCCAGTTCCTGTACGATGGCTTCGTTACCGGGCATTTCCCGCAACATTTCCACCCAGCCTTCAAGAGACGAAACAGGCGTACCCAACTGGTGTGCTGTCTCTTTAGCCATACCGGCCCATACCTGGTTTTGCGCCGACTGGTAACTACTGCGCAAAGCAATGATGGTGATCGCGATAAACAATCCTACAATCACTAACTGCACCAGCGGGTAGTAGCGTACTTCTTTCAACAGCAGCGACTCCCCGTAGTAATAACGGTTGCGTTGCAGTGAGTCGGCTGGGTTCACCCACTCGATCGGCTTGTTGAGCGACCGGAATGCTGCCAGTTTATTTTGTAAGTACCCGGGAGTACGAGCGATAGATGCCGAATCAAGATTCAGGTGCCCGGTGATGCTGTCATGCTCGTTGGTTTCAATGATCGGGATGGTTTTATTCTGTGTCAGGATCATGGAGGCCAGTTTCGTGTCCGCGTCGGCAGGTGAGTTAATCAGGAATTTCCCAGCCTCCACCCACTCTTCCACTTTTTGCCGTTCTTCCGCCGCAATTTTCCTGGCGAGGTATTTTGAATAAATAATTGTGCCGCTCACAATCAGTATGGCGACCAGTGCCAGAATAAAACGTCCGTTGACGATTTGCCGAAACATGTTTCGAATTTAACAAGGTTCAGTTGCCTTCCCTTATTTTTGAAAAAATATTTTGTTTTCATTGAATAACGCTCTCCCAAAAGTATCCATTGTCATCTTAAACTGGAACGGACGTGCTTACCTGCAGCAGTTTTTGCCGGCAGTGTTTGCTTCAGGTTATGGAAATATGGAAGTGGTGGTGGCCGACAATGGCTCTGCTGACGATTCCGTGGTATTCCTGGAGCAGCAGTTCCCCCAGGTTCGCCTCATCCGGCTGCCCGAGAACTTTGGTTTTGCCAAAGGCTACAATGAGGCCTTGAAGCAGGTAACGGCTGATTATTATGTCATCCTGAATTCGGACGTGGAAGTGATGGCAGGCTGGCTAAACCCGATTATTGCATTGCTGGAAAGCCAGCATCACATCGCTGCCTGCCAGCCAAAAATACTTTCTTACCAGCATAAGCGCCTGTTTGAATATGCCGGCGGCGCCGGCGGCTGGCTGGATAAGTATGGTTATCCTTTTGCCCGTGGACGTATTTTTGATGTGTGCGAAGAAGACCGCGGCCAATACGATCATGCTGAACCGGTTTTCTGGGCCAGCGGTGCTGCTATGGTTATACGAGCCGCTGTTTTTCATGAACTGGGCGGTTTTGATGAATATTTTTTTGCACACCAGGAAGAAATCGACCTGTGCTGGCGTCTGCAACTTGCCGGTTATACCGTGTATAGTTGTCCGCAGTCCGTGGTATACCATGTAGGTGGCGGCACCTTACCCAGGGGCAACACTTTAAAGACCTATCTCAATTTCCGTAATAACCAGATCATGCTGTACAAAAACCTGCCGTGGTCACAAAAATGCTGGAAGATACCTTACCGGATATTGCTGGATGCGATTTCTGCATGGAAAGGTCTTCTAACCGGTGAAGCGGGGTATTTCCTGGCGATTATGCGGGCACATGCGGCCTTTGTGAAGTGGTTGTTTTTTTACCAGCACAAAAGCGTGTTTCCCCGCCAAAAAACAGGCAGGTTACAGGGATACTACCAAGGCAATCTTGTATGGCAGCATTTTATAAAAAAGAAAAAGTATTTCAGCGAAATAATTCGTTAAGGATGTGTGCTTTTTATCAATGATACCCTATTTTTGCAGCACAAAATTCCACTATGGATCAGCATCAGGAATATCAACAGGAATTACAAAAAGTACAGGACAGGGATTTTACTCACAGCTGGGTATCTTCTTCTGCATTTCTTTTTTATTTACAGGTTGCCTGCGTGGTGGCGCTAGCATTTGGTGCAGCTTACATGCTTTATACCAAGCGTTTTGAAAAGCCCGAGGTTACCATCCAGAGCAGCACACTTTACACGCCGAAATACGAAAACAAATAAGGGCCTAAAAATTTTTTTTGAAAGGGTTCATTCTTTATTTTTGCAGCCCTTTAGTTCTTTACTATGCGGAAGTAGCTCATTTGGTAGAGCACGACCTTGCCAAGGTCGGGGTGGCCGGTTCGAGCCCGGTCTTCCGCTCCAAGAAAGTCCTCTTGCCTACGGCAGAGGATTTTTTTTGGTATCAAAAGCCGTTAAGGGCCTTGCTGCCAGATGCCCTGGTGGTGGAATTGGTAGACACGCAGGACTTAAAATCCTGTGGCCAGCAATGGCCGTGCGGGTTCAACTCCCGCCTGGGGCACAAGAGCGATCAGTTTGATCGCTCTTTTTTTTGGGGCCAGTTCAGTTTTCAAGCACTAATGCCGTGCCGCAATACTTGCAAAAATTGCTTCGCTTACGGCTGCAGGATCACCATCGTAATGGTGCCCGCCGGGCAACCTGATTGTTTTGAAATTTTTCGTTGTCAGCTTGTTCAGGGGAAAATCGTTTTCATTGTCACCAAACAGCAGCAGCATATTTTTTGAAATCTTATTGATTTCGGCAGGCACACTCTCGCCGCTGCTGTTCCCAAATCCTAAAAGACCGCTTACATGCACTTCAAAATCAGTTTTGGCCGATGGCGACATTAATACGAGGTCGTTCATTTTTGCCAGCAAATCATTTCCGAAGCGGGTAACGGCAAACGGCGCCACATCGGCGCCAAAAGAATAGCCGATCAATATGAAATGTTTTCGCTTCCATTCCGAGAGGTAACGATTCAGCAATGAAGCAACATCGGAGGCGGTTTGTGTGGCGCTTTTTTTATGCCAGAAATAAGTACGGGCATCCAATGCCACGACGGCATATCCCCTGTTACGAATCGTTTGGACAAACGTGCTGGAAAAACGGTTCCAGCCCCCATCGCCGGTAATATAAAAGATGAGGGGCCTGGCAGTGTCTGCATTCGGAAACAAAGACACCGGCAGGCTGGCGGTACTTTGCTCCTGCGCCCAGGATTTATCCGCCACGCAAGAGCCTGTAAGCAGCAAGGTGTAAAGGAGCAAACGGTTTATCATTTTGTATACTGCCATGGCCGGTTATTTTGCCGCCGGCTGCATCACTTTGTTTAAAGCTGCCGGCAGTTGTAATAAATCAAAATCATTTTCGTATACCAGGTATTTGTTAACCCAGGCAGAGGCATATTTTTCTTTAAACTCCCGCAAGCCCTGGTAATGCCTGAAGCGACGTATTTTTTCATACGCATATTTTACCACCCGCTCTGCCGTACTATCCGGCTGCTGAATGCCCGACATGGGCACGAGACCGAGATTAAGATACCTGAATGTATTTGCCTGCGCATGGCGAACCAGTTCTATGAGCAACGCATCCATACACCCGCCGGGTGCATCCGCTGTCCGGCGTATCAGGTCGTACGTACATTCGCCGGGCGCAAAATCAGGGATAATTGTCATAAACGCCACCAGTCTTTCCTGGCTGTCGCGTATACCGATCACGTCCTGCTGCATAATGGCTTCCTGGTCAAAAACACCCTGGGCAAAACCCATTTCTTTTTTGTCAAACACCTGCAGCCACTCATCTGATACAGTCTTGAGTTCCTCCATCAATGCCAGCGGGTGATGGGCCTTGTAAAAAACAGTTGTATATCCTTTTTTTTGCAGGCTGTTCAGGCTGTTGCGCAGGGCTTTTTTGTCCCGCCCTTCCAAGGAGAAGGTGCTGACATCCAGTATGGCCTCCTGCCCAATCAGGAGTTTTCGTTTTTTTAAAGCGTTAAAATAGGGCATGCTGTTTTCATCCACACGGTAGAAGGCCGTTTTCAAGCCCATTTTTTTGCAATGGTCATCAAATTCCTGTAACACCGGGATTTTATCTTCTGCTGCACAAACCGGCTCCTCCAGTACAATCGCAAAACCATTGGCAATCCGATAGGCGATAAATGCGTCGCAGGCGTCAGAGAAAAATAAAAGTTTATCCGGATTCGTTTTAAAATAATCTACCGGCGAGTTACCATAGCGTTCCAGCAGGTCTTTTGCTCTTTCCATTGCCAGGGAACGGTCGTCTTTCCTGCTATGAGGTTGCAGGTACGGGCGAATGATGGTAAACAGTAAGAAAGCCCAGGCTACCAGTCCCAGGCCATTCATCATGTAAATGAACTCCCTGCCAAAGCGGGTGACCGGCTTCAATTCATCATCCGTTAACAATAAAAAACTTTTTGCCGAATAGGTGATTGACTGTTTCCATGTAAAATCGATGCCAAAATGCTTCACCGCCACGAAGTAAAAACCGATAAATCCGAAAATCAGCACAGATAAAAACACGAGCCCAACAGTCATCAGGCTGACCTGCAGGGTGCGGGGATGCCCCTTGATACGATATTGTTTGACTGTTGCCAGTAACACCATGATGGTAAAAGCCGCCAGGGTGGCTTCTTCATAATCCAGCGCCTTTGCTATATGACCAACCAGCGAAATCGACGCAAATACCAGTGCGATACGCCAGGCATTTCGAAGACCACGCAGCAGAAAGGCCGATGTCACAATCAGAGTAAGACCCAGAAACAACACGAGCAGATTCGACTCCTGAATTGACGAAGACGGGATAAACTCTTTCAGTATCCTGAGTCTTGCTGCAATGGGCGGGGTTACTACGGAAATGATATTTACCACTCCCAAGGCAAATACAAGTATAGCCGGGAAGAGCCGGATGAAAAGCTCTTTTCCCTTCCAGGCAAAAGAAAGAAATCCGGCAGCCAGCGGCAGCCAGAATTCGAAAAGGCGGTACAGGATTGTAATGGCCAGTGCATCAGCTGGCGAAAACCCGTATAACCCGAGCACATACACCATCGATAATTCCACTGCGCCGAGACCACGCAGAAACGGAGAAGCGATCATCAGCAAAACCGACACAACATAGGCGATTGCCGCAATTACAAATGAAGCATGAAGCCCTAACGCCATCATAGCGATGTATACATGCAAAATCCCTGTTAATTCAACAGCCATTGAGGACATAAGCGTTCCGCCTACTTTACGGCCGGATACCGAAGCCCCAAATAATTCATCTACAGCAGGGATAACCGATGGGAACTTTCTTTGAATCAACCTGTAAAGACCAGCTTTTTGCTGCAGCGAACGGGCTATCAGCAATAACCCCAGCAGCATTACTGCCACAAAGCCCAGCCCGATCCAGGCCCCCTGAACAGCTGCACTGTTGGATATAGCATATAACAGCAGGGGAACCCCTATCACAAATACCGTCGCAATCCCTGCAAAAGCATAAATCGCGGATGCCTGGTGCACCTGTGTTGTAGTAACCAGTGATTTTCTGACGCGGGAAGGGATGTACCCTAAAGAGCTTACGCCACCTGCTGGCAGAAAAACACTTAACAAGTTGCGTTTTAAAAAAAGTTCGATTGCCGCAAGCCACGACAGCTTTGCCCCTACTGCCGCAAAACCGCTGACATACATAGCAGTTTGAAAAAATATGTACATCACTGTCACAAACAAACCGGCTGACAGCCACTTAGGATCAGCTTTGCGTAAATGTGGTATGATTGAAGCAAGCTCCTGGCGTTGCGACCGGAAAAAGTAAATCGCAAGCAGCAAAAGAAAAATTGCGAGGATTTCTTTCCAGTAAATTTTTTTAATCCGCTGTTTCATCCCGCTGAAAACGGTTTTCGCCATGCCTGGGTATTTTATACAAAGTTAGCACGTCATTCTCGCATCTGTTGGAACAAGAAACAGGCAATCATTAAGCTATCGTTAAAAAAGCCCCGTAGATACGGGGCCTCAGCAGGACCAAAACCATTGACAGTAAGAACGACCGGTCCTGCAAGAATTTTATTGCACCAACCCTGTTTTTTTCAGCAACTTCCGGTTGGCACGGTGGTGCATAAACTTAAAGACCATTGCGTAGATAGCCGGTAATATCAGCAAGGTTAAAATGGTTGCTGTGATCAGTCCACCGATGACCACAACCGCCAGCGGCTTTTGTGTTTCGCTGCCAATGCCATGGCTCACGGCAGCCGGCAATAAGCCAATCATCGCCATTAATGCCGTCATTACAACAGGCCGTGTACGTGATATTACGCCTTGCCTGATGGCCTGGTCAAGGGTCATCCGTTCTTCAAGATTTTTCCTGAATACAGAAATCAATATCACGCCATTCTGTATACAAACACCAAACAGGGCAATGAAACCAATACCTGCCGAAATACTAAAATTAATGCCGGTAATATGCAGCGCCAGGATACCTCCTATCAGAGCAAAAGGCACATTCATGATGGTAAGTACTGCATCTTTAACGTTACCATATGTTATAAAGAGAATCAGGAATATGACCAGCAGGCAAATCGGCACCACTCTTTCGAGTGTTTTTGTAGCACGAATCTGGTTTTCAAATTCACCATTCCAGGTCATACTATACCCATGGGGTAAAGGAACGGTTGCTTTTATTTTTTGCTGTGCATCGGCAATGGTGCTTCCCAGGTCACGTTCGCGTACAGAAAATTTCACGGCAATATGCCTGGTATTATTATCCCTGAAAATAAAGGCCGGACCGGTAAGGGTTTGTATAGAAGCAATTTCTTTGAGCGGCACTTTGGATCCGTCATTTGTGGGAACCATCAGGTTTTCAATCGCAGCCTGTGTGGCCCTGTACTCCTGCTGGTAGCGAACCCGCACATCAAACTTTCGTTCTTCCTCGTACAATTGTGTAGCCGCTTTTCCACCAATCGCCATTTCTATGACCGCATTGGCATCTGCCGTATTAACCCCATAGAAAGCCATTTTTTGCTGGTCCAGTTCAATGCGGAATTCCGGTTGCCCCAGGTTTCGCAAGACGCCCAGGTCAGCAATCCCTCTTACCTTTTTAAGTTCATCCATCACGCGGTTCGCCAGGCTGTCCAGTGTATTAAAATCATGTCCAAAGATTTTGACGGCCAGTGCCGCGTTAACACCCGCCACAGCCTCCTCCACGTTATCCCTGATGGGTTGCGAGTAGTTAAAAACAATCCCCGGAAATTTTTTTAATTGCTTATCCATTTCATCAATCAGCTCATCTTCTGTAATACCTCTTTTCCACTGTTTCTTTGGCTTTAGGTCTACTTGTATCTGCACATTGAAAAAGCCCTTCGGGTCGGTTCCATCATTGGTCCGGCCTACCTGTGAGAGGGTTTGCTTGACTTCAGGGAATTTTGTCAGTACGTCTACCATTTTATCGGAAATGCTGTTGGCTTCCGATAGTGAAACACTCATCGGCAACTCAGCTTCCACCCACAAGGCCCCTTCATCCAGCGCCGGTAAAAATTCAGATCCCAGGTATTTAAAAGAAAAAAATGAAATCACCATTATGACAAACGCAATGACCACGCTTTTTTTCTGATTCCGGTAAACAATGCCAAAGATTCGCTCAACTCCTTTTTCAAAAAACAGGACAATGGGATTGTGTTTTTCCCGTACATTTTTCCGCAATAAAATACTGGAAAGTGCGGGCACAAGCGTCAGCGTAAACAACAAAGCACCGAGCAATGCAAAACCAAGGGTATAGGCCAGCGGCGAAAACATTTTTCCTTCCACCTTTTGAAAAGAGAAAATAGGCACAAGACAGGTGATAATAATCAGTTTGGAAAAGAAAATCGCCTTTCCCATTTCTGTACCTTTTGCTTTAAACAAGCCGAGTTTAGCAAGGCGGTTGAATTTTTCCATACCCACTTCCCTGGCTTTATGATCAAGGGCTACAAATAATCCTTCCACCATTACCACGGCACCATCGATAATAATCCCAAAATCCACTGCGCCCATTGACAGCAGGTTGGCACTCATGCCTTTTATGCGCATACAAATGAAAGCAAATAGCAAAGAGAGCGGGATGATAATGCTAACGGTAACGGTTGTGCGCCAATCGGCCATAAACAGTAGTACAATGACTGTAACCAGGATAATCCCTTCCAGCAGGTTGTGGATAACGGTGTCCTGTGCGTAATCCATGAGAACCGTCCGGTCATAAAAAGGATCAATCTTTACATCTTTCGGTAAAATGGACGTGTTCAACTCGTCCACTTTCGCACGAACACGTTTCAACACCTCCGCCGGGTTTTCACCTTTGCGCATGACCACAATACCTTCTATCACGTCGTTGTTTCTGCCGCTGGCATCTGCACGGGAAACCTGGCCCAGCCGAGGCTTTCCGGATTCCACGACAGTTGCAACATTTTTCACCAATAGTGGAACCCCGTTAATTTTATTAATGATAATATTATTGATGTCATCGATATTGCGAAGCACCCCAATCCCGCGCACTACGTAGGCCTGACCGTTCCGTTCAATAACATCCCCGCCTACGTTCACATTACTTTTCGCGATGGCATTGTACACATCCAGTGACGTAAGATTATATTTATTGAGCAACTCCGGGTTCACACTGACTTCGAATATTTTTTCTTCGCCGCCAAAGCTGTTGACATCCGCTACACCCGGCACTGATTTAAACTGGCGGTCAAGCACCCAGTTCTGGATGGTTGTCAGTTCACGTATGTTTTCTGTATTACTGCGAAGGGTATAGCGATAGATTTCTCCGGTAGGTCCATACGGCGGCTGTACATCAGGTTTTACACCATCCGGTAAATCGGCGCCACCAAGGCGGCTCAGTACTTGCTGGCGGGCAAAGGCATCATCCACCCCGTCGTCAAAGATGATACGGATATAGCAAAGACCGAATGCTGATGTTGTGCGGAGGTTTGATTTATTCTGTACGGAATTCAGAACGGTTTCCAGGGGTATTGTGACAAATTTTTCCACCTCCTCGGCACTACGACCAGGCCATTGTGCTATAATAATGATTTGTGTGTTGGTAACGTCCGGGAATGTTTCGATGGGGGTTTCTTTATAACTCCAGATACCGAGCGCCACCAGCACCGCCGTCATAAAAAATACAAAATAGCGGTGACGCAATGAAAAATATATAATGCTCTTGATAAACTTATTCATATCAGAATGTTTGGACCTTAGTCTTCTTTAAGGGCATTGAATAAAAGAATCTGGTTTTTCGTAATCAGTTGTTCACCGCCTTTGAGACCCGAAGAAAGGTATGTGGTGCTGCCTACGGTTGTGATTATATCCACCTGGCGTAACTCCAGGTTACATTTGTCGTGATAGATGATTACATAATTTTTTCCATAATCACTTACGATAGCATTCGCGGGCACGGCCACTGATTTTTTGCCTGCTTTATTCTGCACCAGTATATTGGCAAACATCTCAGGTTTCAGTTGCATCCGCGGATTGGGAATCCGAATGCGCACTTTCATAACTTTTGTTTCAGGATCCAGGATCTGGTTTTCTTTGTCAACTACACCGCTGAAAGTGGTGTCCGGATAGGCCAGCGTCGTGATCAGGGCTTTATACCCTTCTTTTACCCTGGCGATATCGGTTTCGTACACATTGGCCCACACCCACACTTCGCTGATATCCCCGATTGTAAACAGGTTGTCGCCATTATCGCTCCTGATAAAGGAACCCTGTGACAGCTTCTTTTCCACGACATAGCCGGTCATCGGCGCTGTAACAAGATAGGTGCCGCTGGCCGACGTAGTGCCTCCCCCGTTAATCGCAATTTGCTCTTTCACTTTATTGGCTGCCGCCAGCGCTTTCTGGTAGTTTTCGGTTGCTTCGGAAAATTCGCGTTCACTGGCGATTCCGTTTTTATACAAAGCAGCGGCGTTATCCATTTGGCGCTTTGCAATAGCCACATCATTGTTGGCAGCAGATAAATCCGCGTAATTACCGGCCACGTCGGCACTTTGTATCACCGCCAGCACCTGCCCTTTCACCACTTTATCCCCCAGGGATACATTCACCTTCACCACTTTACCACTGCTAAAGGGAAAGACTTTCACCACTTTATTATCATTGAAACTGATTTCGCCAGCCAGTTTTACTTCATCATCCATATTGGTAATAAAGGCGGAATCAATACGGACGATTTTAGAAAGGGAGTCTGTAATGCAAACCTTTTTTTGTTCAGCCTGCTGCTGACTGTTGTTCTCCTTGCAGGAACTTGCCAGTGCCAGGCATGACAAAAAAATAAGCCCTTTAGGAAGCGATTGAAAATTGACAGACATGCGATTTTATTATTGAAGATGAATAATGTTTGAACCTGCGGTATAATTCAATTCAGCAGCAGCGTTCCAAAGATTTGCCTGCTGGGAAAGTTGACGTATTCTTGATTCTTTATACGCATCAAAAAAATCGATGAACTCGATGAGGCTCACCTGCCGCTGCTGATAACTGTCGGCCATGTTTTTCATGAGCACATCATACTGGTCGCCCAGTTCATCATCCCTGTTTTGAAGAATAGCGGCCGCTACCTGCCATTTGCTATAAGCCGCGATAACATCCTGCTCAATCGCCGTTTGTATTTGCTGCACACCAGCCTGCGCCTGTTTAATTCCATACTGAGCAGCACTGATATTACCCTTGTTGCGGTTTAAAATAGGTAACGGCAGTGCGACCGTCAGTCCATAATAATTCGGCACATAGCTGTTGAGATGGTCGTATTCCACGCCAACAGTTACATCCGGGGAGACCAATGCTTTTTGATAAGCAAGATTATGCTGCTGTGCCAGGAGGTTGATTTGCGCCAGCTGTCCATCCGGGCGGTTTTGCCTGGCAGAATCTAAAATTTCTGCAATAGCAGGGAGCGATGAAACGGCAGGAAGCGTGATACTTGGTAAAATGAATGTGCTGTCATTCTTTTGCAACAAAACGTGCAGGTCTTTTTGCAGATCCGTCACCTGGCGCAACAGATCGGCCCGGTCACTTTGCAAGGAGAACAATAATGACTTGATACGTACATTATCTTTTTCAGAAATATTGCCAGCCCTGAATTGTGCCTCCATGCCGGTAGCCATTTTCCGGGCGGCGTCAATTTCGCGATCAAGAAGGTTTTTTGTTTGCCATAACTGGTGAAGGTTGCTGTAATCAGTTGCCAGTACATAGCGCAGGTTCCGGAGGAGATCATACAGTTGCTGCTCGGCTGACAGCCTGTTATCAGCCGCCAGCTTTATTAACTTGTTGCGTTTGCCGGCGGTAAGAATCAATTGCTGCAGCTGAATGTACAGCTGCCCATATTCCTGGCCGTTTACAGTCTTATGCCGGAAAAATCGTCCATCGTACAGTGTTTGATCGGTACTGAGCATGGGATTGTCCCAGTAGCTTGCCTGTTTTTCCAGTGCTTTGCTGATATCCACGTTGTACTGTTGCGCCAGCAGGGAAAGGTTTTGCCGGAGGAACATATTTTCTGCATCCTGGAATGTCAATGCCAGTGTATCTGGAGAAGACTGTGCATGCGTGCAGGCTGCAAAGATCAGGAAGGGCAGTACGGATAATTGTATTGCTCGAAACATCTGTCAATGGTTTTGCGGTTCAAAATTCTAAACCGGGTAGCTCATTTTCAGGTGATTTCGGCAGAACGGGAAAATATGGCGATGAAGCCAATACCCGGGGAGTTGGCAGAACAAAAAAAAGAGTATTTCAGAGTACCAGCAGGCTGCAACCGCGCAGGTCACTGTTATCCATCCGTCCCAGCACTTCAAAACTGCCGTCATTATATACGTGGCCGGCATCATCGGTGGCAATAAAACTGCAGGAATAAACATTTGCCAAATCAATAACGTTAATGGCGCCGGTTCCTGCCTGCCTGACATCCAGCGGATCTTCATCATCCCGCACCAGTACTTTCATCCAGGGCGGGCAGTGAAAAAGACCGTTACCTTTTGAATAGGCCTGCGAGAGCAACTCGGTCATTCCATACTCCGAATGAATGGAAGCTTGTGCAAAGGCATTTTTCAACACATCGTGTACCTCCTGACGAATCATCTCCTGCCGCCGGCCT
Source organism: Chitinophagaceae bacterium (assembly GCA_035760665.1). Classification (GTDB taxonomy): domain Bacteria; phylum Bacteroidota; class Bacteroidia; order Chitinophagales; family Chitinophagaceae; genus DASTSN01. The sequence continues at coordinate 36,269 of DASTSN010000022.1, forward strand.
TTCATGCCACCCGTTTCCATAATAACAACATTTTTTAACGCTGCCGGAAACAGCGCGGCAAAGTCCAGCAACGCAAAGGTTACACCGATAAGCAGCTTTTTTGAATGCCGGTCAGCCGCTAATGTTTCAGCAAGTTTTTGGTATTCATTCAGGTAAAAGCCACTGGCCGGGTGCTGGCTTAGCGCAATCATTTTTTTTACCATGTACACCAGCGAAGAGTGCTGACGCTCCAGGTACGAAGGTAATAAGCCGATGATGCACCAATCTTTTACCGGGCCGTACAATGATTCAAAACAGGTAAGAAAACTTTTTTCATAAATAGTAGCGTCTTTTACAAAATGCCTGCTATTAACAGTTTGGGTGGTGCCACTACTTTCAAAAATCAGCGCCGGGTGAAAATCGCCGGTTTGTACACGATGCGTTTTAAAAAAACGAATGGGTAAAAAGGGTATTTGCGAAAGGTTGTGGATAGTGGCAGGCTGAATACCCAGCGAATCAACAAATGATTTATACACAGGATTAAGCCTGTATTGAAACCGGAAAATATCCAACGCCAGGGACGTAAAATCCGGCGGATTCACTGTAAAAATTTTATGACTCCATTCACAGGACATAGGCCATGCCGTATCAGTTCAAAAGCTTAAATTTGACGGTCAAATCGTATTAATGAGACGCAATATACTTTTAGCATTTGTTTTACTGGCCATTTTTACCGGCTGCAGCAAAACAAAATTTGAATCTGTCCCGCAAGTTAAAGTGAAATCGCTGTCGCCCGGCCAGGTATTTAAAGGCGATATTATTACCCTGAAAGCGCGGGTTACTGATAAAGAAGGCGATCTGCAGGATTCCTTGTTGCTGGTATTTAAACGATTTGACACTGACAATACCAGCTTGCTCAGTGTGGATACCTTACGAGCTTCGCTTAACCCGATTGATTTCCCGGATACAAAAGATATTGAAGTGCAGGTGCAGTTTTCTTACGGAGAATTACAACAGCCTTATTATTTTTTAAACACAGAATCCGACGACCGTCACATTAGTTTTGGCGTTATTGTGCAGGATCGTGCCGGTCACAGAAGTAACTATGATGAATCAGGCCAGATCGTTTTGAAAAAAATCTGATCACCTTGTTTAAGCAACTCACCCGGGCTTTTGTTTACAGTAATATTTTTATAGCACTGTGCGCGGTGGTTATGTCGTACCAAACCTACCAATTAGTACTAAAAACCACCCCCGACATATCACTACTGATCTTTATCTTTTTTTCCACTATCTGCAGTTATAGTTTTCATTGGTACCTGACCCTGCATTCGGAAATTCCTTCAGACCGGATTGGCTGGGTGCATAAACACCGGATTGTGCATGCGGTACTATTTTTTTTCGGACTTGCCGGCTCGGTATTTTATTTTTTTTCTTTGTTAGCTCACTGGTTCTGGCTTTCTGTCTCGGCGTTGGTGACTTTTTTATATTCTGCTCCCAAAATTCCACATCCGTATTTCCGGGCCTTGCGAAAAATTGCCATTGGGAAAACCATTTTTCTGGCAATCGTTTGGACCTATGTAACGGCTGTTTTACCGGTAATTATTTCCGGTGAATCCTGGCGAACGGATGCCGTTCTTTTTACCGTCAGCCGGTTTTTCCTGGTGTATGCTATTTGTGTACTATTTGATTACAGGGATCGGGAGGATGATAAAGTGGCCGGCATTCGCAGCATGGTTACCTGGTTTGGCGACGAGGGAATCAACAGGCTGTTTATTGTTTCCATAGGCATATACGTTATTGCCACTATCTGGATGTATTATTACAATTATAGTATTAAATCAATCATCCTGTTACTGGTTCCCGGTTTTATTGTAACCATTTTATACAATTATGCCCGAAAACATTTTGATGACCTGTTTTATTATTTCGTTTTAGACGGGCTTATGATGTTCTCCGGTCTTTTGATGATGCTATTAGGCATTTAACTAAATTTGCCGCACTATAATTTCATTTCTATGGCAAAATCGGCTCGGACAAAAAAAAGTGTTCTTTCTGACAGCTCTCTTGGTTTTCTGCGTAATTATATCAACAATGCCTCGCCGGTTGGTTTCGAAACCAGCGGGCAGAAACTCTGGCTTCAGTATATCAAACCCTTTGTGGACAGTCATTTTACTGATCCTTATGGCACAGCCGTGGGGGTGATTAATCCTGAACATGATTTCAAAGTGGTGATAGAAGCGCATGCGGATGAGATCAGTTGGTTTGTGAATTACATCACTGCCGAAGGATTGATTTATTTAAAAAGAAATGGTGGTGTGGATCCCTTTATCGCCCCGGGACAGCGGGTTTTTATTCACGGGAAAAAAGGACCGGTAAAAGCTGTTTTTGGCTGGCCGGCTATTCATACCCGTATTGGAAATGCCGAGCAAAAAGAGCCAACGCCTAAAATTGACAACCTGTTTCTCGATTGCGGTGCCAGGAGTAAAAAAGAAGTGGAGGCACTGGGTATTCATATCGGTTCCGTTGTGACCTACCAGGAGGGATTTGAGGAATTAGCCAATGATTACTACGTGGGGCGGGCTTTTGATAACCGGATTGGCGGTTTTATGATTGCCGAAGTTGCCCGTTTGTTGAAGGAAAATAAGAAAAAACTGCCCTTTGGGTTATACATCGTTAATGCGGTGCAGGAAGAAATTGGTTTACGCGGCGCTGAGATGATTGCCCGCAGGATCAAACCCAACATCGCCATTATCACAGATGTTACACATGATACCTCCACTCCCATGATCAATAAAATTATTGAAGGGGAATGCAGTTGCGGAAAAGGGCCTTCGCTGGCTTATGGCCCAGCCGTACACAATAAACTATTGCAACTGGTGCAGGATGTTGCCGCCAAGCAGCAAGTACCTTTACAATTACGCACTGTGTCCAGAAGCACCGGTACAGATACGGATTCGTTTGCGTATGCAAACGATGGTTGCCCATCCGTACTCATTTCTATCCCGCTCCGTTATATGCACACAACTGTAGAAATGCTGCATAAAAGCGATATCGAAAATACCATTCGCCTGATGTACGAAACCTTATTAACCTTAAGTCCCAAAACCAATCTCAGTTATTTTTAACACTGCCCGGATTACGGGAATAAATATGCCGGATCGTCGGCATACAATTATTGATACGTTTTAAGTAAGTATTTAAAACCAACGATTATGGATATTCGAAATGACTGGACGCTCACAGAAATAAAAAACATTTACGATACACCCCTGCTGGAGCTTATTTACAGGGCGGCTACCATACACCGCCGTTACCAGGCTACCGGCGAAGTGCAGGTATGTACGCTGTTATCTATCAAAACGGGAGGTTGTCCGGAAGACTGCGCTTATTGTCCGCAGGCTGCCCGCTACCATACCAACGTAGAAACCAAATCGCTGATGAAAACCGAGGAAGTGCTGGCGTATGCACAAAAAGCGAAGGATGCCGGCAGTACCCGTTTTTGCATGGGCGCAGCCTGGCGCGAAGTACGGGATAACCGCGATTTCGACCGCGTGCTGGACATGGTAAAAAAGGTCAATGAAATGGGTATGGAAGTTTGCTGCACGCTGGGCATGCTCACCGAAGAACAGGCAAAAAAACTGGCAGATGCCGGCCTGTATGCCTATAATCACAATCTTGACACATCTTCTGAATACTACAATGAAATCATTACCACCCGCACCTACGATGATCGCCTGAAAACCCTTGACCATGTGCGTAAGGCCGGTGTGAGTGTATGTTGTGGTGGTATTATCGGCCTGGGAGAAACACATGAAGACCGTATCGGCATGCTGCATACCCTGGCAACGCTGCCTGCACATCCCGAAAGTGTCCCCGTCAACGCATTGGTACGTGTACAGGGCACGCCGCTGGAAAATAATCCCAAAGTAGATGTATGGGATATGATACGCATGATTGCCACTGCCAGGATATTGATGCCTAAGGCCATGGTACGCCTGAGTGCTGGCCGTGCTGAAATGTCGGTTGCGGAGCAGGCGCTTTGTTTTATGGCCGGTGCCAATTCCATTTTTACCGGTGAAAAATTGCTGACCACGCCCAATCCCTCCTTTGAAGAAGATGAAACAATGTTCCGCCTGCTGGGCTTACAACCCCGTGAATCCTTCAAAGAAGAGAAAATGCTGCAGGAACAATAAAGAAACGGATCGTAGCATTTCCTACAAACAATTTTGAGATATACAAAAGCAACGCCGGCAGCTTCATAAAACTGCCGGCGTGTTTTTATCGGTATTCAAAAAGACCGGTAAAGAGGCTGCGTTTCATGTTGAAAAAACCAAGGGGAGGCTTGCTCTCTTCATTGCAAAACAAAAAAATCCCCCTGAAGATTCAGGGGGAGTAGATTTAACCCTTAAAACAACCAACATGAAATCTATATGTATAACCACCAAAAAGATTGTTTGTTCGGGATCATTTAAAAATTGTTTGAAATCAATCCTGCAAAGCCCATTCTAAAACCTGGTTCATGGTTTTTGCATAATGGAACCTGATACCCTTAATGAAAGAGGATTCAATTTCCTGCACATCTTTTTCATTCTGCCAGCAAAGAATAATTTCTTTCAAACCAGCACGTTTGGCAGCAAGCACTTTTTCTTTAATACCACCTACCGGCAAAACCTGTCCGCGAAGTGTAATTTCGCCGGTCATCGCCAGGTAAGGTTTCACACGTTTGCCTGTTAATGCAGATGCGATGGCTGTCATCATGGTTATTCCTGCACTTGGGCCATCTTTTGGTACAGCACCTTCTGGTACGTGAATATGGATATTCTTTTTTTCAAAAAGCACCGGATTAATGCCGTATTTCTTTGCGTTGGCCTGTAAATAGGTTAAGGCAGTGCTGGCGCTTTCTTTCATTACATTACCCAAGTTTCCGGTAAGCCGCAGTTCGCCTTTACCATCGCTTAAACTTGTTTCGATAAATAAAATATCGCCACCTACATAGGTCCAGGCGAGTCCCACAGCCACCCCGGCCATGTTGGCCGTTTTATAAATCTCGTTGCTGTAGCGTGGTTTGCCCAGGATAGTTTCCACATCCGAAGCCGTCAGCGATGGTTTGAGTTTATCATACAAGGCCAGTTGCTTTGCCTGATACCGCATAATCGACGCTAACTGACGGTCCAGTTCCCGCACGCCACTTTCCCTGGTATAGTCCTGGATAATTTTCTCCAGCACTTTATCGCTGATGCGGAAATTAGTATGCTTCAGCCCGTGAGCTTCTTTTTGTTTCGGCAAGAGGTGGCGTTTGGCAATTTCAATTTTTTCTTCCACTGCATACCCGCTCAGGTCAATAATTTCAAGACGATCGCGGAGAGCCGGCTGGATGTTTTGAATATTGTTTGCCGTGGCAATAAACAATACTTTGCTGAGATCATATTCCAGTTCGAGGTAATTATCGTAAAATGTATTGTTTTGTTCGGGATCAAGTACCTCCAGCAAGGCACTGCCGGGATCGCCCCGGAAGTCATTCCCCACTTTATCTATTTCATCCAGTATCATTACCGGGTTGGATGATTTCACTTTGCGTAAGGATTGCAAAATACGTCCCGGCATCGCACCGATATAAGTTTTACGGTGACCCCGGATCTCGCTTTCATCATGCAAGCCACCAAGGCTCAGCCGCACATATTTTCGCCCGATAGCACTGGCGATACTGCGCCCAAGTGATGTTTTACCAATTCCCGGGGGGCCTACAAAGCAAAGAATCGGACTTTTCATATCTCCTTTCAGCTTCAATACAGCCAGGTATTCCAAAATCCGTTCTTTTATTTTATCCATGCTGTAATGGTCTGCATCGAGTATTTTTTTTGCCCGCTTCAGGTCATAGTGATCTTCGGTATATTCATCCCAGGGCAGTTCCAGCATCAGGTCGAGATGGTTGTACACCACCGAATAATCCGGTGTGCTGGGATGCATGCGTTCTAATTTCTCAATCCCCTTCTGGAACATTTCCTTAGCTGCGACCGGCCATTTTTTTGCTTCGCCCTTTTTCTGCATTTGTTTGATCTCCTGCAGGTTGGTATCGCCTCCCAATTCTTCTTTAATACTCTTCAGTTGTTGTTGCAGAAAATATTCACGTTGCTGCTTATCCAGCTCGGCCCTGGTTTTATTGGTTACTTTATTTTTTAGTTCGGCAAACTGCAGCTCTTTTTGCAGTAGTTGCATCAGCAGGTCGGCTCTTTCACGGATATGATTTAATTCCAGGAGGCGTTGCTTTTCCTGAATACCGGTATTAAGATTGCTGGAAACAAAATGAATTAAAAACGCCGGGTTTTCAATATTACGGAGGATGATTGATGCCTCAGACGGTAAATTGGGCGACAATTGTATGATTTCCGTGGCCAGGTCTTTTATATTGGAAACATAGGCTTCGAAGTCCGGGTCTTTGGGTGATTCTTCTTCTTTCAATACACGGATGGTTGATTTGAAATAGGGATCTTCTGAAGTCACCCGCACCGTCTGAAAACGGCTTTTCCCCTGGATGATGATGGTGGTGCCACCATCGGGCATTTTAATTTGCTTAACAATCTTGGCAACCGTCCCCACTTTTTCTAGGTCAGCAAAAGCAGGGTCTTCGACATTACTGTCTTTTTGTGCCAGCACACCTACCAATTTGTCAGTCTTGTAGGCTTCGTTTACAGCTTTAATACTTTTGTCCCGCCCTACTGTAATGGGTAAAACCACCCCGGGAAACAAGACGGTATTCCGTAAAGGTAAAATCGGTATTTCATCCGGAATCTCTATCCCATCAAGGTTTTCCCCTTCACTTTCGTTCAAAGGAATGATGGGTAAAAAGTCCATGTCATCTTCCGGTTGCAGAAAAATTTTTTGAAAATTCATGAATGATACATCTTTAGACAATCTGTCACCGCAAAACCGCGACAGTTAAATATACAATTAGAAATACAGGTAGTCAATATTAATGCCACACAAAAAAAAGTCCCTCTTCTGGCAGAGGGACTGGCAAGAAACCGTCAGATTTTACATTTAGAACGCTAAACCAAGGGACAACTGGATGACCTGATTCTTCCATTGATCCTGGTTGTCAATATCATTAATATTATTCAACCCAACTGCATAGCGGCCGGTGATGCGCAGGTTGGCCAGTTTTAACTGGGCGCCTGCCAGTAAAGAGAAGTCGCCATTTTTAAAGGCCTCTCCTCCATTTTGCAAAAGTGTTTTGCTTTGATCAATCAAAATACCAAACTGGGGGCCTGCTTGCAAATAAAGCGGTCCGATTAATTTGTAATCAAGTAAAATAGGAATCGACAAGTAATTCAGTTTTACGTTTCGCTGGTGCGAGGGATTGAATACATCCTGGTAAATGTGATCGTAATTACTGTCGACTGTGGTGGAGTACTGGTTAAATAAAACTTCGGGCTGCAGTACAAATTTTTTCCCTAATCCAATTTCAGCAAACCCTCCCAGGTGATATCCATACTTAAATTCTTCCTTGAAAGATTTACCATCCACCTTGGTGATGTTAGCGCCGCCTTTGATACCGAGGTGAAACTGCGCCATCATTGATTGTGAAATAAACAATACGACCGCCAGGCTCAAGAGTTTTGTTTTCATGATGATTAATTTTTTAGGTTCAATGACAGATTTTTCAAGTATAATGCCAACCGTCCAGGAAGGCTGTTAAATTACATTAACCAAAAATCGTTTAAACAATTCATAAACATCGATTCGGGAAAGTTATTGCTTTTAAAGTGTGAAGAATAATACAAAATCACAGCATGAAGCCGGTGTTTAAAGAAAAGATGGTGCTAAAATTATTCTCCGTTGCTGGAAAATAGTAGTCAAAGATCAGCTGCGGCTGTATAAAAAATTTACCGATCGCATACTCTGTTCGCAGGAAAAATGTAAGCGACAATGGTTGAAATTTCGTTTGATCATCCAGGAAAGAACTCCGGGAACTGTACAGGATATTTGTTCCGGTGCGCAGGGTTGTTACATACGTGTTCGAGGTTTGATTAAACCCAAACTTTTGTGTACCGCTGCTATAGGCCAGTTGTGGTGTCACCCGTATGTGATCATTGTATTTTAGCACATCCAGCCAGTAAAAATCGTGACGTACGGAAACCAGCAGGGAAAAGTCTTTTACCGATTCCGTTGAATTTATTCTTGTATAGCCCCGTGGCCGCAGGCGCAGGGAATTGATCAGTTTTTCTCTCTGCTGATAGGCTGTTCGGCTTCCCCATCCATACGTAGCAGTTAGGGAAGGTTTGATCCACCATTTGCGCCAGGTGAAGTAAGCTGACAGTTCGTTTTGCAGGGGGGATGTGTAGAAGGGCAAAGAATCTTTTGTAAAATAACGGGTATAATTGATGCCGGTTGCCAGGTTTTTATTTTCCAGGTAATCATAAGAGGGGCTAATAGCCCCCTGGAAAAAATTGAGGGCATGATGATCATCGTTGAGGAGATAACCTGATGCCGTTATGCCCAGCCCACTTTTATGATAATAGCCAATCAGCGGAGAATAGGTAAGCTTTTTTGTTGTTTGCAGTAAATAGGTTGATATCGATTCGTAATTATAAAAACCTTTTCCCACTTGCAGGCTTGCCAGGAAATAACTGTGGGGCATCAGTAATGAGTCGAGAAAAGAGGCCAGTTCATCAAAAGAAATATCATCGAGATCATCCAGGTCATCTGGCACCGACACCTGTGTTTTTTGTGCTTTTTTAGCAAGACTGTCTGCAGAGGTTTCCTGCGCCGATGACGACACAGTTATGCCAATGAAAATGATGATACTAAGCCATTTTTTGTTCATGCCAGGCAGTTATAGGTAGTTTCAGCAATGGTAATTTTTTACAGGCTGGTATGACCCGCCATTGCAGGAAAAGTTTAAGCATCATCCGATTATCTGTGTGCAAATAACGCCCAACCGGTGGGAAAATTATCCGGGGAATGCGAAAATCAATCAGGCTAATTCAAGTACTGTTATTTCCGGAAGAATTCCCACCCTGCCGGGATAACCAATAAATCCATAGCCTCGATTTACATACAATTTTTGCCGCCCCTGTTCATAAAGACCCGCCCACTCTTTATATAAATATTGCACTGGGCTCCATTTCAGCCCGGGGATTTCGACGCCAAACTGCATGCCATGTGTGTGGCCGGAGAGCATGAGGTCTATATCTTCAAATTCCGGTCGCACCTGTGCATCCCAGTGAGAAGGATCGTGACTCATTAAAATTTTAAAAGGATACTTTTCCGAACCGGCATAGGCTTTTTTCAGATCGCCATATTTGGGGAATCGTGCTTTGGCGCTCCAGTTTTCAATGCCCAGCAAGGCAATTTGGGCATTGTCTTTTTCCAGCACTACGTGTTCATTCATCAATAGTCGCCAGCCCAGTTGCTTGTGCACGCCTTTTAACCGTTCGAGGTTTGCTTTTTTTGCCTCCTCGCTGTCCCAGTGCACGTAATCGCCATAATCATGATTACCCAGGGTGGAAAAAACGCCCATTGGGGCATTCAGCCGGCCGAATACATCCATGTAATCCTCCATCTCGTCCGCCAGGTTATTCACCAGATCGCCGGTAAAAAGTATAAGATCTGGCTTTTCTTTTAAAATCATATCCACACCATGAGAAACCGCTTGTTTATCGGTAAAACTGCCTGAGTGAATATCAGATATGTGGATAATTTTTAACCCTTTGAATGAAGCAGGCAGGTTAGTAAACGATAATTTTTTTCGTCTCACCTCGTACCGGTATTTATTACTGAACCCATACAGCAGGGAACCAAACAATCCGCCACCGGCCACAATCCCCATCCAGCTTAAAAATACCGAGCGGCTAATCTGGTCGCTACCATCACCCAGGGATTGGCCTTTAGAACGGGTAACAAACACTTTGGTAGCCGTCCATTGCACCCCACGGCGTACATCATCCACGATAAAAAAAACAGAAGCCACTACTTTGGCAAAAAATATGCCCGCGATGATTGCAAAAACCGTATTTCGAAATAGTTTGGACTGCTGCAAAAAATGCAGGTAAGGAAGCAGGAGTAAAACGATAATAGCTCCGGCTGAAACGACCCAATACAAGATAAAAATGACAGGTTTCACTTTTTCGCCGGCATGCTGTGAAAGATGCCTGATCACCTGGAACACGTAAACATCCAGCACGACCATCAAACCTATCAGCACCCACCAAAAGGGAGAATTGCGCATAACGATTACTGTATTTATTTACGGACGACTGAGAGCTCTTTTATTTTAAAAGTGGATAAATTGATCCACCTGTTTTTGCATGGCCGATAGTGTTCCGGCATCTGAAATTTCTCCTTTTTCATCGAGATATTTATCCACCTGCGAAATGGGGAGCATATTGGGCAAAACGTGCATATGCATGTGGTGCAGGATGGAGGCCAGGTGATCCATCCCTCTTAAATTACCTGCCCTGCCGGTAGAAACCCCCACCAGCATCGCCTTTTTATTTCGCCAGGCTGTTTTCCAGTCTGCCTCATCAATCACCAGTTTCAAAATCCCGGGAATACTGCCGTTATATTCAGGAGAAACAAATACATATTTTTCAGCAGGTTTCAGTAAAGTTGCTTCACGGTTAAGAAATTCATCCGGTTTTGATAATGGATTTACATCCTCCAGTCCCCAAACTGTTGCGTCCACACCCCTTTCTTTCAGCATACGCTGGTACTGCAGCGAAATTTTATAGGTATTGCTCCCCTTCCTGTTTGTACCGGAAATAATCGTGCACTTCATGATAAAATATTACAAAATAACAATGGAGCACTTTGTTTGTTGTCAAGTATACAGCTGAAAACTTATTTTTGCCTGAAAGCAAAATTAGCCCTGAACAACCACAAAATCCGAATTAAACATTTAGAAAAAATTTAAAACTCAACGCGTTATGAAATTTACGTATTATGGGCATGCATGCTTTTCCCTGGAGATTAATGGCAAACACCTGCTGTTCGATCCATTTATAACCCCCAATGAACTGGCAAAAGACATTGATATCAAGTCAATTCCGGCGGATTTTATTTTGCTGTCACACGGCCATGCCGATCATATTGCCGATTGCATCGCCATTGCCCTGAATACCGGGGCAAAAATCATTTGCAACTTTGAAATTCATGAATGGCTGCAGAAACAAGGGGTAAACAATACACACCCCATGAATACTGGCGGGAAATGGAATTTTGGTGATTTTTCGGTAAAATGTACGGTCGCTCAGCACAGCAGCGGTCTGCCGGACGGCAGTTATGGCGGCAACCCGATGGGTTTCATCATCTATACCGATAAGGGTAATTGTTATTACAGCGGCGATACAGCACTAACCCTCGACCTGCAATTAATTCCCAGGTGGGCAAAACTAAATTTTGCTGTATTACCGATTGGCGACAACTTTACCATGGACTGTGCAGATGCAATTGAAGCTGCCCGTATGATTGATTGCAAAAATATTATAGGCGTTCATTACGATACCTTTGGGTTTATAAAAATTGATCACGCAAAAGCTCAAAAAGCCTTTGCAGATGCAGGTTTGCAATTGCAGTTGCTTAAGATTGGTGAAACCAAAGAAGTGTGATAAAAGATTCATATTTACAGTTTCTGAAACGTGGGTAAACTCCTGTTTCAGATTAAAAAAACAACCGAAAAGGCGGAATCGCAAATTATGGCAAGAGTAATAGGTGTGGCAAATCAAAAAGGAGGAGTTGGAAAAACAACCACTGCCATTAACGTGGCAGCCAGCCTGGCCGTTCTGGAATATAAAACCCTGCTGGTGGATGGCGACCCGCAGGCTAACACCACAACCGGCGTAGGTTTTGATTTGCACAATATTACCCAAAGCTTATACGATTGCATGGTAAATCAGGCCCAGGCAAAGGATGTGATTTTAAAAACAGATATCCCCAACCTGGACCTGATTCCTTCACATATTGACATGGTAGGTTTTGAAATTGAGATGATCAATTACCCGAACCGTGAAATGGTACTCAAAAACCTGCTGGAACCGGTAAAAAAAGATTACGACTTTATTATAATTGACTGCTCACCGTCCCTGGGCCTTATCACCGTCAATGCACTGACTGCTGCCGATGCAGTGATTGTGCCGGTTCAATGCGAGTTTTTTGCCCTGGAAGGATTGGGCAAACTGCTGAATACAATTAAAATCGTGCAAAGCCGGCTGAATCCGTCACTGGAGATAGAAGGCATTTTAATGACGATGTATGATGGTCGCCTACGCTTATGCAACCAGGTGGTAAGTGAAGTGCGCCGGCATTTTGATGAACTGGTGTTTAATACCATCATTCATCGAAATGCACGTCTAAGCGAAGCGCCAAGTGTTGGCAAGCCTGTGATACTATATGATGCCAACAGTAAAGGCTCTGTGAATTACCTGAACCTTGCCAAGGAAATTTTGCAGAAAAACAATATGACTAAGATCAGGCAGGAAGAAAGAATCCTGGAATTATAAAGACTGACCGTTAAAACTGCAGGCTTTTTAGCCGGGCCCGGATCAAACACAATCAACATGACAAACCCGAAACAAAATAAAGAAGCATTGGGAAAAGGTATCCGCTCACTGCTGCAAAGCATTGATGCAGACCTCAAGACCAGCAGTGGCCAGCTGAAAAACACTGTTGTCGAAACAGCCACTGCCATCAGCCGTATCCCGGTTGATGAAATTGAAACCAACCCCCGGCAACCTCGTCACGACTTTGATGAACAGGCGCTGAAAGAGCTGGCAGCTTCGATCAAAACCCATGATATCATTCAGCCCGTAACCGTTTCCAAATTGCCATCGGGCAAGTACCGCCTGATCTCCGGCGAGCGGCGCTGGCGTGCTTCCAAAATGGCCGGCTTAAAGGACATCCCGGCATACATCCGGCAGGCCAACGATCAGCAATTGCTGGAACTGGCCCTGCTCGAAAACCTGCAACGGGAAGACCTGAATGCCATGGAAATTTCCCTGAGCTACAAGCGCATGATGGATGAGCTGGATTATACCCAGGAACAGGTGGCCGAACGCATGGGCAAAGACAGGAGCACAGTTACCAACTATATCCGCCTGCTGAAATTACCGCCCGATATACAGGTGGCCGTCCGCAGCGGTGAATTAAGTATGGGCCATGCCCGGGCACTCATTAATGTGGATACAGTAGACCACCAACTCTATATTTTTAAAGAAATAAAAGAAAAAGGGCTCTCAGTCCGGCAAACGGAATCACTGGTGCGCAACCTCTACCGCCAGGGTGGCGCTGTTAAAAAAACTTCAAAAAGTGGTTTATCCCCTGCTTTCCAGAAAATAGAAGATAAATTAGCATCGCATTTTAGTACCCGTGTAAAAATCAAGCATCAAAAAAACGGCAGCGGGCAGATTACATTTGACTATTATTCGCAGGAAGAATTCAACAAACTGCTTCAGCAAATGCAGGTATCAACCGACTGAGGCAGTAAACGAAAGTAGATTCAACGACATGCTACATCCAACCAGCACTACTTACCGGTTCCTCCTTTTTTTTATTTGTACGTTTTTTATCCTGCTTTCAGGTGTGCAAACACAGGCCCAGGACAACGACAGCCTCTCCCGGCATATTGATTCAACCATCTCAATCCGGCAGGCCATAAAAAATGATTCTGCCCGAAAGAAAAAAGTTTACAGTCCCAGGAGTGCGGCTATCCGTTCGGCGATACTGCCCGGTCTTGGCCAGATCTATAATAAAAAATACTGGAAACTCCCCATCATTTATGGTGCCCTGGGAACCTGTGCCGGTATTTTTATCTACAACCTGAAAAATTATCACGATACCAGGTTTGCGTACCAGGCGAAGTACAAAGCCGGGCCACCCCTGCTGGACTCAACAGATTATTTTAAAATACGGCCGGAACTGCAACCTTTGTCACTGGAGTCGCTGCGTTTTTATCGTGACCAGTTTCGGCGCGACATTGATTATTCCGCTCTTGTATTTATGCTGCTGTGGGGATTAAATGTGGTGGATGCCACTGTGGATGCTCACCTGAAAAGTTTTGACGTAAGTCCCGAACTGACGTTAAAAATTAAACCCGGCTACAGCCCGATGGCAAATACCAGCGGCTTAAGCCTGGTACTAAGCATCCGCGACAATCATGCCCGGTAAACAGAAAATGTTTGCCATTATGCCTCAACCTGTAACTTGCACATAATTTCAACCAGTCTGGTAATTCTAAAATCTCTGCATCATGAAAATCGCATTGATTGGCTATGGTAAAATGGGAAAAGCTATTGAAGAAATAGCCTTACAACGCAATCACGAAATTGTAGTAAAAATAGACGAACACAACCAGGCAGATTTTACCCGGGAGAATATCGCTAATGTACAAGTCGCTATTGAGTTTACGGGTCCGCACAGCGCTTATAACAATGTAAAAAAACTGATTGACTTTAACTGCCCGGTGGTTTGCGGTTCAACAGGCTGGCTTGATCAACTGGATACTATAAAGAAATATTGTGCAGAAAAAAACGGTTCTTTTTTGCACACGACCAACTTTAGTATCGGGGTGAATATTTTCTTTGAAATCAACAAACGGCTGGCAGCGCTGATGGCGCCACACAGCGATTATGGAGTAAGCATCACAGAAATACACCATACCCAGAAAAAAGATGCCCCAAGCGGCACAGCTATTTCCATTGCCGAGCAAATTATTGCCAACCTGCCCCGTAAGACAAAATGGGTCAACCACATCAGCGACAATCCCGACGAACTGGAAATAATCAGCGAACGGGTGGATCCGGCGCCGGGCACCCATAAAGTCGCATATTCATCAGCGATAGATGATATAGAAATCATACACACTGCACACAGTCGCAAGGGTTTTGCGCTGGGAGCTGTCATTGCTGCAGAATTCATCTGCAACAGGAAAGGTGTATTTCAAATGAGCGAGGTTCTCGGCCTGTAATGCAAGATTCAAAAAAATCTTTCCGGTAAAAACGGGCTGCCTTTCCTCTGAGGGTCGTACCTTTAAACATCAGGACTAACTACATCAAATTAAGGATGTTCCAGGTGTGTGATCACTTTCACATCAAATCATCCGGTCGATGAATCCTTTCCATTCTTAACTGAGACCATTTTACAAAGTATTGCACAGGCAAGGCCTGAAAACTTATTTATCTTTACAGCAATGCCGGTTTATCTTATGAAGAAAAAAGTTTATATCCGTTTAGCTATAGCCTGTTTTTTAATCAGTATTGTCATTTTCCTGTATGGCCTGGGGTTGATCGGTCTTTACGGACGTAACAAGGTGCTGGTAAAAGCAATGGCCTGCAACTGCCCGGATTACGAGGTCATTACAGGCAGTTTCAAACTGGCCCGGCAACTGCCCGACTCTATTCAAGATCTTAACGCCACGGAGATTTTCATCACCGGCCAGCACAACCCCTATGACAGCGACTATACGAAAACCTACGATTATTACCTGATAACCGGGCAGGTCAGTGGCATCCGGCAACTGGCGCCCGGCACACCATGGAATCCTGTTGTTAACGTATCGGCCTGGGAGCATGTAAATATGACGTCGATTTGGTCGTTGCTGGTGCCTATTGTCTTCTTCCTGGTTTTATCATTCAGGTTCAGGATAAAATTTGTCAATGCCAACAAGCCCAGTATGCTGGAAATAAGCCTGCTGGCTTACGAACCTGAAAAAGACAAACCTGTTTCCTGACTGTATCATCGACCATAGCGGCAGCTACCGCTCAGCAAAATCCTCTCTTGCATACCCTTCAACAGCCTATCTTTGCAGCATGGCTGAAGACCTGTCAATCATAACCGGCACGAAAGAAGAAATTTACGAATCCCTCCTGCCGCAAATCAAAGCTCTGATCGGGGACGAAAAAGATACAATTGCCAACCTTGCTAACGTTGCCGCCGCCCTGAAAGAACAGTTTGGCTGGTTATGGGTGGGCTTTTACAAGGTTAAAAATGATGAACTGGTGCTGGGACCATTCCAGGGCCCCGTGGCCTGTACCCGTATCCGTAAAGGCAAGGGAGTTTGTGGCAGCAGCTGGGAGCAGGCAAAAACGCTGATTGTGCCCGACGTGGAAAAATTTCCGGGGCATATTGCCTGCAGCAGCCTGTCGAAATCAGAAATTGTGGTACCTGTTCTTCGCAACGGAATGGTTTGGGGAGTGCTGGATATAGACAGTTCAGATCTGAATCAGTTTGATTCTACTGACCAGTTGTATCTCGAAAAGCTTGTTTCGTTCATACCCCTGTAAGCAGCATCGCTTTTTATACAGATCAGTGATCTTCCCGCTTGTACCAGGTTTTGGACAACAGTTGCTCAATGCTTAACAAAACGTAAAAAACGTACCCGCATCTTTTCTGTTCAATAAAATTTAACCAACTTAACGGTTGGTATTGAATTTGCGCTAACGTATTGATTGTCTATTTTTACAGATCAAATTTCTCGCCTGAAAACCCTGAAGAAAATATTAAAATGGTTTAGCCTCACCCTTTTGTTTTTGCTGCTGGTGCTGTATCTCCTCATCAACTCAGATTGGGGGCAAAACAAATTAGTGGGCATTGTTACCGCTAAACTCTCCAAAAATTTACATGCGACAATCAAAATCGGCCACATCAGTTTTTCACTGTTAAACAAGATGAACCTGGAAGATTTCCTCCTAAAGGATCAGCATGGAGATACATTACTTCAGGCCGGACGGTTGCAGGTAAGTATTACCGATTGGTTTATATTCAAAAAAAAGGCAGAGCTGAAATATGTCGGTCTGCGTGATGCAACAATCAATTTACAAAGAACCGATTCTGTATGGAACTACCAGTTCCTGGCCGATTATTTTGCTGGTCCGTCAACCGGCCAGTCATCAAAAGGCGGACTTGAGCTCAACCTGAAAAAAATTGAACTGGCTAATATTCACCTGGTCCAATCCGACAAATGGCTGGGAAGAGATATGACAGCCTCCCTGCAAACGCTGGACCTTAATGCGAATACGATTGACCTGTCGAATAAAAAAATAGATATAGTGTCGCTGGAACTTATCCAGCCCCTATTTGCAATTTACGATTACAACGGTCTGAAACCCGATACCCTAAAAACCACAACCAACGATAAGCAGACGATCCCCGCAAATGATTCTGTATTGAAATGGAACCAGGATGGATGGCTGGTGCATGTAAACAAATTAAAAATAGAAGACGGCACGTTCAAAAACGACCGGCAGACCGAGCGGGAAGCTTATACTTTTTTTGACGGGCAACATATCGATTTCGGAAAAATCAACGCCACATTCACTGACCTGAACTGGATAAAAGACACCATCTCCACTGACCTCAATTTAAGCACAGCTGAAAGAAGCGGGTTTACTGTACAATTCATGAAAGCCCGGGTAAAGATGACGCCGCAACTCATGGCTTTCTCCCAACTGTACATTCGCACAGCAAAGAGTGAAATAAAAGATTACTTCGCAATGAAGTACGATGACTTCAGCGATATGGATGACTTTATCCACAAGATCACCATGGAAGCCCGCTTTGCAGACGCACAAATTAATAGTGACGATATTGCTTTTTTTGCGCCTGACGCCGGCACCTGGAAAAAACAAATCCGCGTGGACGGTCTGGTCAGGGGTACAGTGGATGAACTGAATGGCCGTGAAATGAATATCCGGGCCGGGCGGAAAACCTACCTGAATGGAGACATCAGCCTGTCCGGGTTGCCGGATATTGATCAAACTTTTATTGATTTTAAGGCTAACGACTTTGGCACAACATACGATGATGTGGTAAAATTTGTCCCTTCTGTCAAAACCATTACCCGCGTGCACCTTGAAAAAATTAATTACCTGCATTTCTCTGGCAACTTTACCGGTTTTATCCGTGACTTTGTAACGTACGGAACGATTGAAACCAATCTTGGTACGTTGAAAAGCGACCTGAATATGAAACTACCAGCGGGCAATGAGCCCGTATACTCCGGCAACCTGGCCACCAGTAATTTTGAATTAGGAAAATTTTTAAGCGATTCCAGCTTTGGGCTTATTTCGTTTGACGGTGTTGTGAAAGGCAGAAGTTTCAATATCAATAAAATCAACGCAGACCTCAACGGAAAAATCAGCAGTGTTTATTTTAATGGGTATACCTATCACAACATTGAAACAAAGAGCAGGTTGAATAAAAAGCTTTTCGATGGCTTTTTGTCAATGAATGATTCCAATGCCGTCGTCAGCCTGAACGGCTTAATCGATTTAAATGAAAAAACACCCCAGTTTAATTTCACAGCCGACGTACAGAAAGCAAACCTGAAAATGCTGAACCTGACGAATGATGACCTTGCATTTAACGGAAAATTTGCCCTGGATTTTTCGGGCAGCAATATTGATAACTTCCTGGGCAGCGCCAGGATTACCGAAGCGAATTTGCTGAAAGACGGGAATAAACTTTCCTTCGACTCGCTCATTGTCACCTCGCAGTACGACGGTAACGGCAAATATCTCCACCTGTTATCCAACGAATTTGATGCCAGCCTGAAGGGCAAATTCAGCCTGGCCGAGCTGCCAGATGCCGTACAGCTTTTCATGCACCGGTATTATCCAGCCTATATTGGTGAAACCAAACATAAGTTCAACGAAGAAAATTTCAGTTTTGACATCACCACAAAAAACGTGGATGAATATGTCAAACTTTTGAATAAGCACCTCGGTGGCTTCGACAACAGCCATATAGCCGGTACAGTGAATCTTTCTGAAAACCAGCTAAAACTTACCGCCGATGTACCCCAATTTTCGTTTAAAAAATATTTATTCAATAATTCGAAATTAACCGGCACTGGTAATTTCGACAGCCTGGTCGTATACGGGCTGTCCAATAATATCACCATCAACGATAGCCTGAGCCTGCCGCTGGCTTCTGCCAAAATTGTAGCCCACAACGATTCTTCTTATGTGCAAATTTCAACCGGCGCCACACAGGCCGTGGAAAAAGCAAACATCAATGCCATGGTGCAAACCTTCAGCAATGGTGTGTCAATCCGGTTTGATTCTTCCAATTTTGTGGTAAACGGCAAAAGATGGACAATTGACAAAAACGGGGAATTGAATTTCCGTAACAATATCGTTGCTTCCGGCGAACTGATACTCCGGGAAAGTAACCAGGAAATCAAACTGGAAACAAGACCTTCAGCAATTGGCAACTGGAATGACCTGTTTGCCACGCTAAAAAATGTAAATATTGGCGACTTCTCCCCTTTATTGATTAAATCGCCCAGGCTTGAAGGGTTGCTCTCCGGCAAAGTGGCAGTTGAAGACCCTTACAATAAATTCAACGTATCTTCTAACCTGGAAGCTGACCTGCTTCGCGTAGATAACGATTCGATTGGCAAAGTCACGATTAAAGACATTACCTATAACAATAAAACCGGTGAGCTGAAAGGGAAAGGTAAAAATGAAGATCCTGATCATGTGTTGGATTTTTCGCTTGACCTATTTTTAAAAGACTCTTTACGTGCAGCTGATAACCACATAGCCATTGTGTCGAAAAATTATCCCATCAAAATACTTGACCGTTTCCTGGGATTTTTATTTACTGACCTGGAAGGATATGCCACAGCCAACCTGGATATTACCGGCGACTTTGACCACCTGAATTATGTCGGGAAAGCCAGCCTGCACGATGCGGGTCTCAGGGTAAAATTTACCCAATGCTTTTATAAAATCGATGACGGCGAAATCACGTTTAAAAAAGATGCCATTGATTTTACATCGTTAAAACTCCATGACAGCCAGGGGAACTCTGCCACCATCAAACGTGGGGTGATTCAGCATGAATCGTTCCGGAATATGTTTTTTGATATTGAAGTGCAAACCGATGGTGAACCCATGGAGTTGTTAAACACTACCTTTGCCGACAACAATGCCTTTTATGGCAAAGCAAAAGGTACAGGTTCGTTTTTCCTGACCGGCCCTGAATCAGATATGCTGATGGAGGTGTATGCAAAAGCCTCGACCAAAGACAGCTCTTACATTACCATACCTCCCGCCTCCGAACGTGAAACCGGCATTGCAGACTTCCTGGTAGAAAAAAAATACGGTCATGAACTCAGTGACAGCCTTACTGTTTCCACGGCTTCAAAAATGACCTATGATGTGGAATTGAATGCCAACTCCATGGTGAATATCAGGATGGTGCTGGATGAATTAACGGGTGATGAAATAAAAGCCAGGGGCGCCGGTACATTAAAAATTCATGCAGGTACAACGGAAGACCTAACATTGCGGGGACGTTATAATATTGATGAAGGAAACTACCGGTTTAGCTTCCGCTCATTCATTAACAAACCGCTGGTGGTAAAGCGGGGCGGCAATAATTACATAGAATGGAACGGCGATCCATACAAAGCCACGATTCATATCGAGGCCCAGTACACAGCCGATAACGTTAGCCTTGCGCCGTTAGTCAGCTCCCTGCAGCTTGATCCCAATATTTCGAAAGCCCGCAGCGATGTATTTGTTATCACCACCCTGACCGGGGATTTATTTAAACCAACCATCAATTTCAAAATCGAGTTTCCACCCGGCAGTGATGCCAGCTCCAATGCAGCTATCGGGTTTGGCTTGCAGCAAATTGAATCGGATCCGAACGAACTGTACAAACAGGTTACGTACCTGATTGTGCTGAATAATTTTGCACCACTGGAAGGAAAAGGAGCGTCGTCCACAGGTATATCGCTGGGAGAAACAGCCACCAATACCCTTTCAGGCATTTTCTTTAATGTATTGAATAATGAGTTCAATAAAATTCTCGGGAAAATTCTCAAGAGCGATAAATACCGTTTTAATATTTCCAATACCATTTACAACAGGAATTTCCTCGATCCAAACAATAAAACTGCCCTGAACATTGGCAGCAATCTGAACTTTTCTGTCGGCCGGTCATTCTTTAACGACCGTTTTATCCTCACATTTGGCGGGGGCATTGATGCGCCATTGGGTCAGCAAACCACGATTCAGCAAACTGTACAGCTGCTGCCGGATGTAACTGCCGAATGGCTGATTAATCCTAGCGGAACGGTGCGAGCCACCTTCTTTTATCGCGAAAACGTTGATTACCTTAATACAACTTCAACCGGCTCCTTTGGCAGAACCAGGCGGGCTGGCGCCAGCTTATCTTACCGCAAAGAATTTAATTCACTGGGGGAAAGCAGTAATAAAAATCGCCCCGCCAAAAAGACAAATCCCAAACCCGAGGCAGAGAAAAAGGAACAGGAAGAAAACCCCACTCCGAAGGCAGACTAACATTCCAGCTGTTACTTATTATCCAGTATTTCGTGGCCCAGTTTATCCCGCTTAGTCAGCAGGTATTTTTCATTATGTGGGTTGGGATCCACTTCGATGGGAATATTTTCTACGATTTCCAGGCCATATCCCAATAGCCCTACTCGTTTTTTAGGATTATTGCTTAGCAGGCGTAGTTTGGTAATACCAAGATACCGCAACATTTGCGCACCCACGCCGTAATCCCGTTGATCCATTTGAAAACCCAGGTGAAGGTTTGCCTCTACCGTATCCATACCCTGCTCCTGCAGCCTGTAGGCTTTTAATTTATTTAAAAGACCAATGCCGCGGCCTTCCTGGTTCATGTAAAGAATGGCGCCCTTTCCTTCCTTTTCCACCATTTGCATGGCTTTGTGTAATTGCTCACCGCAATCGCAGCGCATGGAAGCAAGGATATCACCGGTAAAACAAGAGGAATGCACCCGTACCATTACCGGCTCGTCTTTTTGCCACTCGCCTTTAATTAATGCAAGGTGTTCATTTTTGGTATTTTTTTCCTGGAAAGCAACCAGTTTAAAATGGCCATATTGGGTGGGCATATCTACCCGGACAATCTCTTCTATCAATGAATCCCTTTTAAGCCTGTATTCAATCAGGTCTTTGATAGAGATGATTTTGAAATCAAATTTTTTTGCTACGGCTTCCAGGTCTTTCAGGCGTGCCATGGAGCCATCATCGTTCATGATTTCCACCAAAACACCAGCTGGATGAAGCCCAGCAAGCCGAGCCAGGTCTACAGCCGCCTCGGTATGACCTGTACGCCGCAAAACCCCACCTTTTTTAGCCCGCAGGGGAAAAATATGTCCTGGTTTGCCAAGATCTTCCGGCTTAGTGGCAGGATGTATGAGGGCTTGCACGGTTTTGGCCCTGTCATGAGCGGAAATCCCGGTAGTGCAGCCGTGCCCAAGCAAATCAACAGAAACAGTAAACGCGGTTTCATGCAGGGCTGTGTTGTTATTGACCATTAATTCCAATCCCAGTTCATCGCACCTTTCTTCCGGCAAAGCCATACATATCAGCCCCCGGCCATATTTACTCATGAAATTGATAACCTCAGGCGTTACTTTTTCGGCAGCAATAATGAAATCACCTTCGTTTTCACGGTCTTCATCATCCACCACAATCACCAACTTCCCTTGTTTTATATCTTCAATAGCACTTTCGATCGTATCCAGCATGTTATCCTGTTTAATGCAAAGATAATAACAATGGAACTGTTGATATGTTGGATAGCAACACGAGAAGAAAAGCAGCGGATACGATTGTTTTGTTGCCCTGTATTTTTTAAAACCCCGTAACAAATTGTTAATATTTGGCTGTTTTTATTGTTTGATTATTCCTTTTCTTTGCAGCCTGAAAACTATTTATTATGCTTAAGAGAATTATTCTTGCACTGTTTGCCTTTGCGACAGTTGCTGCCTTGCATGCACAGGTGACAACCAGTAGCATCACGGGAACAGTAACTGATGACAAAGGAGAGCCGCTGGTTGGGGCTACTATTACAGCCATTCACCAGCCATCTGGAACGAAGTATGTAACTATTTCAAAAAACGGAGGTGTCTTCAACATGCCGGGCCTTCGTGCCGGTGGTCCTTACAAGGTTACTATTGACTTTGTGGGCTTTAAACAGCATGTTGTGGAAGGATTTGACCTCGCATTGGGTGATGCTTATAACATCACAGCCAATATGTCTTCGGAAGCAGTAGATCTATCGGCCGTTGTGGTGAGCACCACACGTCGCAGGGCTTTCCAGGACAAATCCGGTGCTTCAACCAACATTGGATCTATTCAACTGTCAACCCTGCCTACCATCAGCAGGAGTATTACAGACTACATCCGAATCACGCCCCAGGCAAATGGTAACAGTTTTGCCGGCCGTGACGGAAGGCTGAATAACGTACAGGTAGATGGTGCCAACCTGAACAATAACTTTGGTCTGTCAAGTGACCTCTTGCCCGGCGGTGGCAACCCCATTTCGCTGGACGCTTACCAGGAAATTACCGTAAATATTTCTCCCTTTGATGTAAAGCAATCCGGCTTTACAGGTGCCGGCGTAAGTGCTATTACCAAAAGTGGTACCAACACATTTCACGGTAGTGTTTACGGTTCATACCGCAACCAAAATTACAACGGTACCAACGTAGCAGGAACCAAGCTTTCCAGCCCGCCCGCTACCAGCAATAAAATATATGGATTAACCCTGGGCGGTCCCATCATTAAGAACAAGTTGTTCTTCTTCGTAAATGCGGAGATGGAAAAATCCAACAGACCCGGTATTACGTATTCTCCAAAAGGCGGATCCGGCAATGGTACTGAATCGAACGTACCGATTGACTCCCTGCAAAAGCTTTCTGACTTTTTGCAAAGCCAGTATGGTTTCGACCCGGGAGCATATGATAACTTCCCCAACTTTGAAGCAAAGAATCATAAGATTCTTGCCAAGATTGACTGGAACATTAATACATCCCACAAGCTTACAGTAAAATATAGCGATTACCTGAGCAATGACTTAAATTCAGCATCAGGGAGTGGTGGTATCAATGGTGCCTCCAGTCAAAGCTCAATCGTTTCCTACTGGGGATCTTACCGTTTTGGTACAAACGCGATGGCTTTTTCTAACATCAATTATACTATAGAGGACAAAGTAAAATCTGGTACAATTGAACTGAACAGTAACTTCAAGGGTAAATTTGCCAACCAGTTCCTGGCTACTTTAACAAAAATCAGTTCGATTAAAGGTCATAATGGTCCTACTTTCCCCTTTGTTGATATCCTTGGCTTAACACCGGGCAGTAAGAATAACTACATGGCCTTTGGTAATGAACCTTTCAATGGCAATAATAACCAGGTTATCAATGACATTTATAGCGTCACTGACAACTTTAGCTATTTTGCCGGTAAGCATACCCTCACAGCAGGTGCTTCTTACGAGTTCCAAAAAGTAGGAAACATGTTTATGCCGGGTTCACAAGGTTATTATGTATTTGGTTCGCTGGATGATTTCATCAATAACCGTGCGCCGAAACTGTTTTCCATTAACTACTCCCTGGTTCCCGGACAGGATGCGGTATTTTCTGCAAACCTGAAAGTAGGCCAGCTGGGTATTTATGCACAGGATGAATACAACATTAATCCTCGTTTCAAATTGACGTATGGTTTGCGAATTGATCACCCTGTGTTCCCCGAACAACCGCTGGAAAATGCAGCTGTATCAGCATTATCACTGCTTGACAAAAACGGTAATCCTACAAATTATAGCACAGGTAAATGGCCGAAAGAAGGCATTTATTTCTCGCCCCGTGCAGGATTCCGCTGGGATGTTTACGGCGACAAGAGCCTGATTGTAAGAGGTGGATCAGGCGTGTTTACCGGTCGTATTCCCTTTGTATACCTGACAAACGTACCATCAAACAGTGGTATGTACCAGTTTGGAACATTGATCACAAATACATCTGATTTACAGAACTTCCTGTTTAATCCAGATCCCAAAGCCTATAATCCTAATTATAACACAAGTCTTTCAACACAATATCCCAATTACTTTCCAACAACTGCCGGTACTGTAGCTCCAGGTAGCTTTGCCATAACTGCTCCAAATTTCCGGTTCCCGCAGGTATGGCGTAATGACCTGGCTATGGAGCAAAGGCTTGGTAAAGGCTGGACTGTAACTGTAGAAGCCTTGTACACGAAGGACATTAAAGATGCGGTGATGCGCAATGCAAACCAGGTGATAGATGCTGATGGAACAGTTACGATCGCTCCGGGCCAGGTACGTCCCCGTTATAGCAGCATAAGTGCCAGAAGAGTTAACTCAAATATTTCCAATGCCATTGTACTGGAAAATTCCGGCCGTGGCGGTTCGCTGGCACTGACAGCCCAGATTGCCAAGAGCTTCTCTAAAGGCTTCTATGGATCATTAGCCTATACTTATACACTGGCACACGAAGTATCCCCTAACCCGGGAAGTCAGGCTACATCCAACTGGAGCGGTGTATACACTTCAGGTACTCAAAATGACCTGGAACTGGCTTACTCACAGTATGCTGTTCCTCACCGTATCGTTGGTACATTCTCTTACAGGGTTGAATACATCAAACACCTTGCCTCTACATTCACCCTTTATTATGAAGGGGCCGTACAAGGTTTGTACAGCTATATCTATAACGGAGATATCAATAATGATGGCAACACTGCTGACCTGATGTATATTCCGAAAGATCCTTCCGAAATCAATTTTGTGGATCTGCCTGCCAGCGGTTCGACTCCTGCCTTTACCGCACAGCAGCAATCTGATGCCTTCTTCCAGTTTATTGCGCAGGATAAATACCTGAGCAAGCACAAAGGACAGAATGCTGAAAGAAACGGCGCAAAATATCCCTGGTTTAACCGTGTGGACTTCAACTTCCAGCAGGAAATCTTCAACAACATTGGAAAACAAAGACACTCTTTGCAGCTGAATGTTGCCGTTGTGAACTTCCTGAACCTGTTAAACCACAACTGGGGTATCCGGAAAACTTATGTGGTAAACAACCCGCTGAAACTGAACAGCGTTGTGAACGGCGTTCCATATTTCCAGTTAGCTACTTACAAGGGAGATTTGATTCGCAGTACGTTTGTCAATGTTAACTCTACCAGCACAACATGGGGTATCCAGTTAGGTTTAAAATATATGTTCTAAACCAACAGGTACTTTCATTATAAAAAAAGAGGTCGTCTTTCAAAGCGACCTCTTTTTTTGTTATTTAGAAGATGATATGAAAATTAACCCAGGAATATTGATTAATACCGTTTACCTGTTTGCGACTCCCCAGCCCCATTGCAAAAAAGCCGGCATAGCTTTGCCCCAGGTTTCTGCATCATGCTTCCCATCAGGCATTTCCAGGTAACAGATATCCTTTTCACGGTCGTATCCCTTCTTCACCAACTCGTTTATAATTGCCAGCGTATCATCTATGGAGTCAATAATACCATTATTATTCCTGTCATGCGTTTCATCCTTGTTGCCACATTGCAGGAAAAACTTAAACCCGGAATGATAGGTAGCTTTTCGAATTTGCTGTTGCATAATCCGGTGCTGGTCATCGTCATATTGCTCATTTGCCTGATCCAGTGACCGCCACCAGAACGAACCCGAGAAAACACCGGCTTTTGAAAATACGCCAGGATGATTCCAGACAATATCCAATGCCATCAATCCGCCCAGCGAAAAGCCGGCCATTGCTTGCTCTGAAAATGAAGGAATACAATACTTGTTTTTTACAAATGGTATCAGTTCTGTTAACACAAACGATGTGTAGTTGCCGGCCCTGGCACCGCGGCCCATATAGTCAGGTTGCGCAGCCACCCCATATTCCATTTTTCGATCTGCTCCGGCATGAATACCCACACAAACGATCGGCTTTAGCAAGCCCTGTGCCGTCATTCCGGCAAGCATTTCAGGGAAATGCATCTCCTCCAAAAGCTGACCGTCATTGATTAGTAATAAACTCAACTGCGAGGGATCGGGAATATTTACCGGTAAGTAAAAGTTGATCTCCACCTCCCGCCCCAGGTATGATGAGTGAACCTGCACCTTCTCTGTAAATAGAACCTTTGTATCGGCTGTTTGCATACGATCAAAAATAAACAAAGGCAACTAAATTGCGTTTATCAAACTTTTTATCCTCTCAGCATTATTTGTTTATATGGCTGGTAAAAAATAAATTTGGAAAAGCCCCTGACAAATCTTCTTTTTAAAACTTTATGTATGAAAAAAATCGGCATCCTACATGGTAAAGAACGCTCTTTTCCCATTGCTTTTGTTGAACGGATTAACAGTAAGGGGATCGATGACATAAAAGCTGAACCGGTCATGATCAGTAAGGCGTTGCAGGGCGAACCAAGCGGTTACACAGTCATTATAGACCGGATTTCTCAAGACGTTCCATTTTACAGAACGTATTTAAAAAATGCGGCTCTCACCGGCACCACTGTTATTAACAACCCGTTTTGGTGGAGTGCCGATGATAAATATTTCAATAACTGCCTGATGACTAAAATCGGCGTGCCCGTTCCCAAAACAGTTATTTTGCCTTCCCGTGATTTACCAACCGACACCACAGATGACTCATTCAGCAACCTGACGTATCCACTTGACTGGGAATCTATCTTTCAATACGTTGGTTTCCCCGCATATATGAAACCATTTGCCGGCGGTGGCTGGAAAAATGTTTACCAACTAAATAGTGCTGATGATTTTTTTAAAAAACATGCCGAAACCGGTCAGCTGGTGATGCTGCTGCAGGAAGAAATCGTTTTTGAGGAATATTACCGGTGCTATTGCATAGGCGGAAAATACGTACGCATCATGCCGTATGAACCGCGCAATCCGCATCACCTACGCTATGCAGCCAATTTCAAACCTTCCGAAGAGCGTTTGCGGCAAATGGAAGAGATCGTCCTGCGCATCAATCACTATCTCGGGTATGATTTCAATACGGTAGAACTGGCAGTACGTAACGGCATCCCTTATGCGATTGATTTCTGTAATCCCGCCCCAGATGCCGAACGCACCAGCGTGGGAGAAGAAAATTTTGAATGGGTGGTTGAAACCGCAGCCAATTACGCTATTGAAAAAGCCATTGAAAATAACGGACACGGAGACAACCTCACATGGGGAGAATATGTAAAACGGAGTGCCGCTAAAAATTCACTGACATAATTTTTCATCAACACTTTACGTTCCCGCAAAAAATTACTCGCATAAATGGCAGCCCTGAATTATAAAAGCTTCACCCTGGGTGTAGAAGAAGAATACATGGTCATGGACCCGAAAACCCTGGAACTGAAAAGCCACGAACAAAAAATTGTGCAGGAAGGTCAAAAGGTCATCAAGGATAAAGTAAAAGCAGAAATGCACCAGGCCGTAGTGGAAGTAGGTACTGATATTTGCCAGGATGTGGAAGAAGCGTTTAAAGATGTAGCTACGCTACGGTCTACTATTGCCGGGCTAGCCGGTGATCTGGGTTTTGCGATGGGGGCATCCGGCACACACCCATTCAGCCACTGGGAAAGCCAGTTGATTACAGACCACATCCGGTACAACGAAATCGTCAATGAATTGCAGGAAGCCGCACGCAGCAACCTGATTTTTGGCCTGCATGTGCATGTGGGCATGGAAAGCAGGGAAATGGCAAACCATATTGCCAACTCGACACGATATTTTTTACCCCATGTATATGCACTCAGCACCAACTCACCTTTTTGGGAAGGCCGCATGACCGGCTACAAATCATTTCGCACAAAAGTATTTGACAAATTCCCCCGTACAGGCATACCCGAAGCTTTTGAAAGTATCGAAGCTTACGAGAATTACGTCAAACTGCTGGTGAAAACCAACTGTATTGATAATGCCAAAAAAATTTGGTGGGATCTGCGGGTGCATCCTTTTTTCAACACCGTCGAATTTAGAATTTGTGATGTACCCATGACGGTTGACGAAACCATTGCACTGGCAGCGCTTTTCCAGGCCATCTGCGCCAAGATCTACAAACTGCGTTCACAAAACATGAACTTCATCCAGTACTCCCGGGCCCTGATCAATGAAAATAAATGGCGCGCCAGCCGCTATGGCATTGATGGGCGGCTGATCGATTTTGGTAAAGAAGAAGAAGTAAATACCAGAGTATTGATTTACGAATTGCTGGACTTTGTTGATGACGTTGTAGACGAGTTAGGAAGTCGCCACCGCCTGGCCTATGTGCATAAAATGCTCGAAAACGGCACCGGTGCTGATCGACAGCTGGCTGTTTTTGAAAAAAACAGAAACCTGGCGGAAGTGGCGGCGTACATACAAAGTCAGTTTTTATACGGCCTGTAACCTATATCCAGCGCCGCACTTTTTGTTTGTATGCGTCATAATCTGCTCCGAAAGCCCTGGAGAGATAGTGCTCCTCCCTGCGAATGACGTATAACTGCACAATAATGATGAGGAAAGGCAGCAATATAAAAGTCCACCAGTTACCCTTCAAAAAAGCAATGCCGCAATACAGGCATACCAGGCCAAGATACATTGGGTTTCGGGTAATGGAATAAATACCGCTTGTGGTGAGGCTGCTGGCAGGCTTCACCGTGATGATTGTGTTTTTCGTTTGAAAAAAATTTAACATAGCCGGCAGCACGCAGATTACGAAACAGCCAATTAGTACGACACCAGTTACATGCATAGCCGTTGAAGAAAACAAGCTTTTACCCAGCGGTATTTCTTTCTGTAAGAAAATTGACAGAACGAAAAAAGCCGCATAAATAAATGGCGGTGGTATGCGTACACCAGGATTATCTTTCTTGTTCATTCCTATGTGGTTGAAGCGTAAAGAAATCTTTTCAGGTACGACTCTCTATTAAGTTTTTTATCGGGTATCCGCATTTTTAAAATGCACCGGTATCAACATCCCTGATAAACTTAATCACCCCGTTCATAAACACTTGCTGATCATCCCACATGGCAAGATGACTCCCGTTGGGGCAATACAGGTAACGACCGTGCTGCACTAGTTTACTCTGTTCCTCCATCGCTTTGGGATCCATGGTATCGAATTTGGCGCCTATCATGAGGGCCGGTACTTTTATTTCTTTCAGCCTGTCCTTAATATCCCAGTTTGCCAGGCGACCAGAAATACCAAATTCAGAGGGCCCCTGCATCATGACATAAATAGTATTATTCGCATGTTTAAACGACCGGTTTACCGCATCGGGCCATTCTTTTAGACGGCACAGGTGCTGCTGGTAAAAGTTCGGCATAAGCAATTCCATGTAGCGGGGATTGTTAAAATCATTCTTCGCTTCCAGAGCTCTGATTTCAGCTAGTACAGCGGGATCCATTTGCTTCGCCAGCACATCTTCCGCATATTTTCCATATTCGGGGCAACTGGCCATCATATTGGCAACAATCAGTCCTTTCATATGCTGCTGGTATTTCAATGCATATTGCATAGCCAGTATACCACCCCATGAATTTCCGAGTAAATAAAAATTACTTTGATCGGCGCCAATTGCTTTTCGTACCTGCTCCACCTCTTCCACAAAACGATCGGTCGTCCAGAGGCTGCTATCTGTTGGCTGATCGGAATAATAAGAGCCTAATTGATCATATTCATAAAACTCGAAGCCTTCCTTGGGAAAGAAACTCTCAAAACATTCCATGTATTCGTGCGTCATAGCCGGGCCGCCGTGCAACAACAAGATTTTTATACTGGGATTGTTGCCGAAACGTTTCGTCCACACCTTAAATTCACCAACAGGCGTTTTAATGGGAATCATTTTAACACCGGCAGTCTGCACAGAAGAATCACCATAATTGAAATAGGTACGCACCGGCATATTGGGACCACTTTGGTCCTTTTCGAGATTACTGCATGAACATAACAATGAAACAGCCGCTAACAGGCAGGAAAATTTTCTCATACTTGACAATTTGGTGCCAAAAAGGTAAGTAATATTTTATTTACTTTGATCAAATAAAAAACTGTCGCATGAACAGGCTTCTTTTCCTGCTTTCCACATTATGGGTCATCACCACCCATGCACAAACGAAAACGGATTCCATCCGGCTGATTCAGAAAATGGTGAATCTTTATGACCTGAATTTTACTGATGCAGAAGCAGACTCCATGCTTGATGGCATCAACGACAACCTTGCCCTGTACAGGGAAATGCACAAGACTTTGCCGCCGAATGATCTTCCCTACCCTTTTGCTTTTAATCCGGCAGTTCCGGGTTACCAGGTTCCTGTGCAACAGGTACCTATCAACTGGCAACTGCCCGAAACCGCACTACCAGCCAACAAAAACGAGCTGGCTTTTTATTCCATCCCCCAGTTGGCATCGCTTATAAAAAATAAAAAAATCACATCAGTAGAGCTCACAAAATTTTTTCTTGACAGGTTAAAAAAATGGGGAGATACGCTGGAATGTGTAATTACGCTTACAGAAGACCTGGCAATGCAGCAGGCAAAACAGGCCGACGAAGATCTGCAAAAAGGAATATATCACGGATTGCTGCATGGCATCCCCTATGGTTTAAAAGATCTCTTTGCCGTAAAAGGGTATAAAACCACCTGGGGTACCACACCCTATAAAGACCAGGTAATTGATGAAGATGCTTTTGTTTACCAGCAACTACATAAAGCCGGAGCCGTGCTATGCGCCAAACTTTCCCTGGGTGCCCTGGCCTACAACAACAAGTGGTTTGGCGGCGAAACCAAAAATCCCTGGAATTTACAACAAGGCTCCAGTGGCTCCTCTGCCGGCTCTGCAGCCGCTGCAGCTGCCGGACTTTTACCCTTTACATTAGGTACCGAAACACTGGGTTCTATTGTATCACCTTCGGACAGGTGTGGCGCCACAGGTCTGCGACCAACATTTGGTACTGTCAGCCGGCATGGTGCTATGGTGCTTTGCTGGAGCCTGGATAAAATCGGCCCCATTTGCAGAAGCGCCGAAGATGCGGCCATCGTATATTCTTATATAAAGGGTACTGACGGAAAAGATCCCTCTGCCATTGACCATGCATTTAACTACAACCCGAAAAAAGATATAAAAACACTGCGCATTGCCTATGCAGAAAATTATTTTGCAAAAAACAACCGGGATGGTGTACAAAAAGTAGTGGAGGTATTGCGATCGCTGGGTGCCACAGTAGAAGCAGTAGATTTTCCCGACACAGCCTTGTACCCGGTCAACCTGGTCAGCATTATTCTCAACGCTGAAAGCGCCGCTGCGTTTGATGAACTGACACGAACCAACAGGGACGACCTGATCGAACGGCAGGATAAGGATTTCTGGCCCAATTCGTTTCGCGTAGCAAGAACGATACCCGCCGCAGAATATATAAATGCCAACCGCTACCGGTACAAGCTTTGCCAGGCAATGACTGACTTTATGAAAAATTATGATGTAGTAATTGTTCCAACCTTTAGCGGCAGCCAACTTGCTATTACCAACCTTACCGGCAACCCTGTAGTATGTATGCCGGCAGGCTTTAACAAAAACGGTACACCTTACAGTATTACTTTCATTGGTAATTTATATGATGAGGCCTCGATCCTGGAAGCGGCCAAGGCTTACCAGGATGCTACTAATTTCAACAAACAACACCCGGCAAAATTCATGCGTTAACAACTTAACTACTACTTATGCGAAACGGATTGCTATTTTTTTCACTCCTGATTTTGATATCCTGTTCTCAGAAACAGAAAGCCGACTTGCTGGTTTACAACGCCACTATTTATACGGTGGATAGTGGATTTTCGGTTGCCGAAGCAATGGCCGTAAAAGACGGAAAAATTATTGCTACCGGCACGACGAAAGATCTTGAAAAAAACTTCGCTGCAACAGAAAAGCTGGATGCCGGTGGAAAATATATTTATCCTGGTTTCATTGATGCACATGCGCATTTTGTCGAGTACGGGCTGGGGCTGCAAACCGCT
>DASTSN010000023.1:0-17304 GCA_035760665.1 Chitinophagaceae bacterium
TAGTGACCCTAATCATGCTCACGAGAAAAACCTCTAAGGTTAGGCTAAGACAACCCGTACCGTAAACCGACACAGGTAGTCGAGATGAGTATTCTAAGGCGCTCGGGTGAGCCGTGGAGAAGGAACTAGGCAAATTAACGCTGTAACTTCGGGATAAAGCGTACCGCAGCGATGCGGTCACAGTAAAATGGTTCAACCAACTGTTTAGCAAAAACACAGGGCCCTGCAAAATCGAAAGATGACGTATAGAGCCTGATACCTGCCCGGTGCTGGAAGGTTAAGGAAGCTTGTCAGGAGTAATCCGAAGCTTGCGACTGAAGCCCCAGTAAACGGCGGCCGTAACTATAACGGTCCTAAGGTAGCGAAATTCCTTGTCGGGTAAGTTCCGACCTGCACGAATGGTCTAATGAGTTGAACACTGTCTCCTCCGCGAGCCCGGTGAAATTGTAGTATCGGTGAAGATGCCGGTTACCCGCCACGGGACGGAAAGACCCCGTGAACCTTCACTACAACTTTGCATTGATTTTGAGTAACAGATGTGTAGCATAGTTGGGAGACTATGAAGCGGGCGCGCCAGCGTCTGTGGAGTCATCGTTGAAATACCAACCTTCTGTTACTTAGAGTCTAACCCGCGAGGGGACATTGCATGGTGGGTAGTTTGACTGGGGTGGTCGCCTCCTAAAAAGTAACGGAGGCTCGCAAAGGTACCCTCAGTACGGTTGGTAATCGTACGTAGAGCGCATTAGTATAAGGGTGCTTGACTGTGAGGCATACAGGCCGAGCAGGTGCGAAAGCAGGCTAAAGTGATCCGGTGGTTCTGCATGGAAGGGCCATCGCTCAAAGGATAAAAGGTACTCCGGGGATAACAGGCTGATCTTACCCAAGAGCTCATATCGACGGTAAGGTTTGGCACCTCGATGTCGGTTCGTCACATCCTGGGGCTGGAGAAGGTCCCAAGGGTTCGGCTGTTCGCCGATTAAAGTGGCACGTGAACTGGGTTCAGAACGTCGCAAGACAGTTCGGTCCCTATCTGTGGTGGGCGTCAGGAGATTGCGAGGACATGACCTTAGTACGAGAGGACCGGGTCGTACGTACCGCTGGTGTATCAGTTGTGCCGCCAGGTGCAGTGCTGAGTAGCTATGTACGGACAGGATAAACGCTGAAAGCATCTAAGCGTGAAACCTACCTCAAGATGAGTCTCCTTTTAAGGGCCGTCAAAGACTATGACGTTGATAGGCTACAGGTGTAAAAGTGGCAACACTAAAGCCGAGTAGTACTAATTGCCCGTACGCTTTAATTTTTTTTCTTATACTCGCCTAACTTATCCCAATATGATCTTATTTAAGCTATCAGTCAATATCTATTGCTTATAGCTTACCTTTTTATGGTGGTTTTCCCGAGGGTGTTCACCTCTTCCCATACCGAACAGAGAAGTTAAGCCCCTCATGGCCGATGGTACTGCGCCACAATGCGGGAGAGTAGGTAGCTGCCATATTTATTGAACCCCCAGGTTTTCCTGGGGGTTTTTTGTTTCTGGCTAGTCCTCTAGTTGTCTCTAAGCTCTGTTGCCTCATGGATTGCGCTTTTTTAACTTCGGTAAGGCCTATTTTGAGTGCCACAATCATTTCCAAAACCCCATGCACAGCTACTGTTCAATTTGCGTTTTATTTGGTTGGGTTAGTGAGCATTTGAAAAATTAGATGGACAATGCGCTACCGACACATTGCCCATCTACGAGTGCTTATGTCATTTCCATAGGCCGTTTTCTTTTAGGATACCTTCCTCAGCTTACATTTTTCTGTCTCCAATTGATCAGTTTTTTATTTATGAAATTTTACTTTTCTGTCAACATTTTGGGCTGTCTTTATGCCTTGCTTAACGCCTTCTTCCACTGCATGACGGGTGTGAATACCGCCATACACTCTTGAAATGGCGATATCATTGGCCAATGAGTAAAATGATTTGTAGCTGTAACTGCCTAAATCGACTGTGTTACCATCAATAATGGCCTGTTTTCCCTCGTAAGTGGCGTTGGTGAAATGCACATGTTCACCAAAAATAGTTGTGAGTGCATGGGCAAACGAACCTGCAAAGGTGGCGTGGTTTGCCGGGAAATCCGAATAGGGCGGCGTGGGTATTAGCGGCTTCCACCAGGTGTTCGGATCGTTGGAGGGTTCAATCACCCGGCGAATAAACTGGAAGGGCCGTTCCTGCATGAAGAAAAATTTCGCTTTCATAGAACCAATAGTGGCATCGAACAGGCTCATGCCGGTTTTTGCAAATGCATAAGCTGTGATATCAAGGGCCGGATCAAGTTGTTCAATTATTTGCTTAAACACAGCAACATAACTGGCTCCACCCGGATAACCATTCACCAGCGGATCGTCGTAGTATTTTGCCAGGTGTTTTTGCTCATACGTGAGATTTTTTGAAATATCATATACTTCCTGGAAATCTTTATAATAAGCCGAGTTTTTATCTACATCATTATATGTATACGGCTTCGAAGTAACATCATCAATGCTGCCGGGCACCATTGTGCGGGTATCACCCCAGTATGCAAGACCGTTGGGCATCACCGGATTATTATTTTCGGGCCACCATTTTCCAGGGTCATGATTGGTTAATACCAGCGGCTGCCAGGAAGACCAGGGATGATCCGTTGCTGCCCATTGAGCAATTTTTTGGGCAACAGCTTTTCCAAATGCTTTTGACCGTTCGAAAATCGCTGCGTTATTAATTGCTTTTGCATAATCCGCATTTAACTGGTCTTCCATATTTTGTACGGCACTACTGGTAGCCGGCGTGAATGTGAAGAGTTGCCTGGTTATTTCGGCCAGGGCGGCATTTGCACAAGTAGGCCAGTGATAAGCTTTCCCGGGTTCTGTTTTAGGCATTTCTGGCATTTCGTTCAGTTGCCCATGAAGACTTTTGTAAGATGGCATCCCGGGCACCACGGCCTCATACAATGCAACGCCTGAGTATGCCATGTACCTGCCTGCATTGACGCCATAAGATACAGGTGGAGAAAACAACAATGACATCTGGGTTTCCAGCCATTTCTTCACTACATCCGCCGAATAGTTTTTGGTTTGCTGCAGATGGCCATGCGTATCATTATTTTTTTCAGGTACTAACCATTTTTTCTGGCAGGAAATACCAATGATGGATATCCAGGCTAGCAGTAGAGCTGCGCAGATCATTTTTTTTTGCATAAGAGTAAGTTTAAAGGTTGAATGATTGGTAACAGTCCGTACCAAAATAGAAACAACATGACTTTTATTAAATTATAATCGCTTAACGAGCTTGTTTTACTGTAATAAAGCACCCGATGAAGGGTTGTGGTTTACGAAAAGTAAAAATGGTTGTTTGTCTGCGAGAGTATGTCGTTCGTCATTTTTTAGGGTTTGGCAGAAGCATTTTAGCGGTTTAATTACTTACCTTGTAAATGATGAATTCATTCCTGACGTACGAGTTTATTTTTTCGCCGCGCTATCATGTCTGGCGGCACATCGTTTATTGGGTAATAGACATTCTCATTTGGACCACATTCTGGACATTAACCATCCATACCTTTTGGCACAACCTGTTTAAAATGGCCGTATGGATGCCAGTGTTTTTGATGTATAGTTATCCGCTGGTGTATTGGGTGGTACCTAAAATTTTGCTGAAAGGAAAATTCATCCGGTTTGCGCTCATTATTCTGTTTTGGGGTATTTTGGGATGGTACATCAATAAATTTTATCGTTTATATGTTTTTATCCCTGCACAGTTGACTATGCATTTTCCAAACGTGGTGCAGAATAGTTCTGAACCAGCGGGATATTTATGTATCACCACCACCACCTCCGGTATTGTCATTTTTGCCATCTTCAAACAATGGATACAAAAGCAACAGCAATGGATGCAGGCACAACAAGAAAAAGTAACGGCCGAACTACAGTTGCTGAAAGCGCAGGTGCATCCGCATTTTTTATTTAACACACTTAATAATATCTATTCATTTTCACTGGAAAATTCTCCCAAAACACCCCAGCTGATTTTAAAATTGTCTTCGCTGCTGAGTTACATGCTCTATGATTGTAAATCAGA
This sequence comes from Chitinophagaceae bacterium, assembly GCA_035760665.1. GTDB lineage: Bacteria > Bacteroidota > Bacteroidia > Chitinophagales > Chitinophagaceae > DASTSN01. The sequence goes on from DASTSN010000023.1 coordinate 4,093, forward strand.
GGAGGTAAGGCTGGAAAAAGAAGTGGAGATTATGAAGAATTACATTGAGCTGGAAAAAGAACGCTATGCTGATAAAATAGATATATCGTGGAGTATAGAAGGTGAATTGAAAGATCAGTTTATTGCACCGCTGCTGATTTTACCTTTTTTGGAAAATGCCTTTAAACATGGCGCTTCAGAGCAAATTGAAAAACCATGGCTCGGCGTGGATCTGTCGTTGACAAACGGGGTATTAAAATGCAAGATCACCAATAGTAAAAACGAATACGCCGAACATCGAACAACCGGGATCGGTATCCATAATGTACAAAAACGTCTTGGCTTGCTCTACCCGGGCAGGCATGACCTGAAGATTAAAGATGAGGGTGATTTTTTTGTTGTGTCATTAATGATCAAACTGGCTGAGCCCGAGGCAGTGTATACAATGTCAATTGCACCGCCGGCTGTTTCACAAAGCATTTCGGTATGAAATTACGTTGTTTGCTGATCGATGACGAACTGCCGGCACTGAAAGTGCTGGCAAGATATGTTTCTTCCATCAGCGATATGGAAATTGTGGGACAGTGCAGAAACGCAATTGAGGCATTAGGCGTGCTGCGGCAAAAAACAGTGGACGTTATTTTTCTTGATATAAAAATGCCCCGCATTATCGGCACTGATTTTTTAAAAAACCTGGCCCAGCCGCCCAGGGTGATTTTCGTAACGGCGTACAGGGAATATGCTGTTGACGGGTTTGAGTTGGATGCGGTTGATTATCTTGTTAAGCCCGTTTCTTTTGAACGTTTTTTTAAAGCGATCACCAAACTCAACCGGCTGATGGGCCGCGATGATTCAACGGCTGTGGCAAATGAAGAGGTTAATGCTCCGGATTTTATTTACCTGAAGGTGGACAGGGATATGAAAAAAATTTTTGTGAATGATATTTTGTATGTTGAAAGCTGGAAGGATTATGTAAAAATTTATCTCACGGGAAACAGGTATATGCTGGTAAAACGGCCGATCAGTGCCATCGAAAATCTTTTGTCTGAACATAAGTTTGTTCGGGTGCACCGGTCATTTATTGTTTCGTTAAGCAAAGTATCTGGCTACAATGCTCTTTCCGTTCAATTGGGCCAAAAAGAAATTCCCATTGGCCGTTTATACAAGCAATCGATACTGGAACGGTTGCGGGGCCACTGATTGCCGGGTCTGTTAAATAGCATGCTTGGCTATTCCTGCTTAAATCTCCTATCGTGAAAATATTACTGTATTACTCTGTAAACAGGGTATTGCAAATAAGCCGGCTCAAAGTAAGGAGAATGCTGAAAGACAAAATTCAACTGTGCTCTTCCGTTTTTTGCAAAGGCACTGTCTTCCTGCCTGCGTTGCTCCAGCAATGCCTTCACCGTTGGATTTTGGTCCAGGTAAGCAGCAGCAATATCTTCAAAAGAATAAGCAGAATACCCTTCTTTCTGGCCAAGAATGGGGTCAAAGAAATTCCAGGCAAAATAGGAGTCTTCCCCCTGCGGTTCCAGTGTTTCTATTAAAAAGCGGTTCGCTGCCTGGTTAAGCGGAATGTAATAATCGCCTTTTCGGAAATTTATTTTTTCTTTGGTAATAGTCAACTGAACGTTGCTATTAAGATGGTGCCCTTCGTATGGCTTTGAATAAGACTGGTACTTTTCAATGTGGTATATTTCCACTTCAATGGCCGTGTCTTTTGCGAAAGCCGTCATTTGCACATTATTCAGTTTTAGTCGTTCTATCACTTTCCACCATCCCTGGGGAATGATATAGGCAGCAGGCCTTTTTATGAATAGTTGAGGTTTGTAAACATTATAAAAAGGCACCGATGCTTCAAACGGCTTATTCCTGTCGTAATACAACCTTGGTAAACCGGAAACCTGGCTGGGTTTATGCCCGGCCGCATAACCTTTAAAACTAATCGTCGCATGTTTCGATGTATCCAGGGTCCAGCTAACAGGAAATTCAGTTTGTGTTGTCATTTGTTGTTTTGTCTGCTCGCGTAACTGTTTTATGCGGCGGCTGTTTTCGCTGGTAAATTGAATGAAACATTGCATTAGTGCATAGGTTGACTGAACCCGCTGGTCATAGGGTTTGAGCATGTGCGTTTCCGGTATAAAGGAAAAGGTGCTCCATAAGCTGCCATAACCGCTGCTGTAGCGCGGACTGTCAAAAAATTCATCCCACCCCTTTTCGGGTGTTTCATCAAAATCGTTCACATAGGGTACCAGGTCATATCCTTTTTCTTTCATCAGTTGATAAAGGCCCGGCTCAAAGGTTTGATTCATAAATTCTCCCATTGCACCACCGAGTTTATTATGCTGAGAGCAAATCAGGGTCATCACGTGCTGGTAGTCGGCGCCATCACTCACGTGGTTATCCACCATTACATCAGGGTCTACCAGGTGGAAAATTTTTGTAAAGGCCATCGCATCTTTGGAGTCGCATTTAATAAAATCCCTGTTCAGGTCGAGATTCTGGGAATTTCCCCTGAAGCCGAATGCTTCAGGCCCGTTTTGGTCAACCCGGTAATTGGTGCTGCGGTTCAGGCAGCCACCAATATTATAAACAGGTATGATGGCCAAAACAATATTATCCGGCAACCGGTATTTTTTATAGACTATGTCACGGGCCAGCAGCATGCTTGCATCAATCCCGTCAGGCTCTCCGGGATGTATGCCATTGATAATTAAAATGAGTCTTTTATTTTTTTTCCGAAGGCTTTCGAAATTAAAATCTTTGTCGTTGGACACTGTTACAAGATGAAGGGGAAATCCGGCATCTGTCAGATCCATGGTTTGCATTTGTATCAAGCCGGATGTTTTGTCCAGCGCCTGCCACCATCGAATAATTTCGTCGTATGTCGGGGTTTTGGTTCCGTGGGATTGTTCAAATAATGTTTGCGGTACCTGGCCAACGCAGGAAAGGGTGAAACAAATATTCAGCAGCAGGATAACTATTCTCATGCAATAATTTTATTAAAAATAAAAAAAGGCATCCGGTGAGGGATGCCTTTTGCTAAAATATTTTATCGCTTATTTTGCGGTGTTTACTTTTTTCGTCAGCTTACTTTTCAGGTTGGCTGCTTTATTTTTATGAATCACACCACGTTTTGCCAGTTTATCAATCATGCTAGCCACTTCCGGCAGTTTGTCTGCAGCCTCTTTACCAGCAGCAGTTTTAAGATCACGAATGGCATTACGGGTTGTTTTGCCATAATATTTATTTCTCTCGCGACGTTTGGCGGCCTGACGAACATCTTTTTGGGTTGCCTTGTGATTAGCCATGCTTCAAATTGAATTTAGGACGGCAAAGGTAAGGGTTCTGGATGTAAAATGAATATTTTCAGCACAAATTTTTAAATTTGTCAGCGTCCTTTTTTGTGGACCGGCAATGGCTGTTTTTGATGTCTTTTGCCAGTTTTGCAGCTTCCAAAACCGGCTTAATTTTCCTGAAAATCATTAAAATCGGCGGGTTGTTCTTCCAACTTTTGGGCGATATTTGTACAATAATTGTGATCATTTCAAATTTCCTTTCCAATGAAGGATTTCTCCTATATAACCAGTTCTTCCCCGGCATTTATTGAAAATCTGTACCAGGATTTTGTAAAAAATCCCGAAAGTGTGGAACCTGAATTCCGCAAGTTTTTTGAGGGGTTTGATTTTGCCATAACCAGCCATGCAGCTAATGGCAATGGTGCAGCTGAAAAAGCAGCCCCTGCAGAAAGCGGCATCGACTGGATGCGGGAAATCCGCGTCTACCGCCTGATTCTCGGCTATCGCAATAAAGGTCACCTGATTGCAAAAACCAATCCGATCCGCCCCCGCAGGGACAGGGGCGCTAACCTGGATCTTGGTTTTTTTGGGCTCAGCGAGGAGGATTTGGATACAACCTTTCATGCCGGCAATTTGGTAGGGCTCGGCACCACCACGCTCAGGAATATCATTGCGTTTTTGCAGCGTTGCTATGCCTCACATGTAGGCATTGAATTCAAGTACATCAGCGATCAGAAACGGGTAGACTTTCTGACCACAGAGATGGAAAAGAATTTTATGCAGCCCCTGCCCCTGGAAAAGCGTAAACGTATTCTGGAAAAATTAAACCAGGGTGTGATTTTTGAAAAATTCCTGCATACGAAATATATCGGTCAAAAAAGATTTTCGCTGGAAGGCGGTGAAACCACGATTGCGGCCCTGGATGCGATTATCAATACAGCCGCCGGTCACAATGTCCAGGAGGTTGTCATCGGTATGGCACACCGCGGCCGCCTGAATGTGCTGGCTAATATCATGGGCAAAACCTATGAGCAGATATTCAGTGAGTTTGAAGGGACTGCTAAAATGGACCAGACAATGGGCAGCGGCGATGTGAAATATCATTTAGGCTACGGGAGTGAAGTGACAACAATCGATGATAAAACGATTCACCTGAAGCTGATGCCGAACCCCTCACACCTTGAAGCGGTGGATCCCGTAGTCGTTGGCTTCTCCCGTGCCAAGGCCGATGTAATGTATAAGAGCGATTTTGATAAAATACTACCTATACTGATACATGGCGATGCTTCGCTTGCCGGCCAGGGCATCGTGTACGAAGTGTTGCAGATGAGTAAACTGGAGGGATACTATACCGGCGGCACCATGCATTTTGTAATTAATAACCAGATAGGCTTTACGACGGATTTTGACGAGGCCCGAAGCTCCGACTACTGTACCTCGCTGGCAGCCGCTGTGCAGGCACCTGTGCTGCATGTAAACGGCGACGATCCTGAGGCCGTGGTGAAATGCGTGGAAATCGCCACCCGCTACCGGGAAGAGTTTAATTCGGATGTCTTTATTGACATGGTGTGTTACCGTCGGCATGGCCACAACGAAGGCGATGATCCCAAATTTACCCAGCCACATTTGTATGCGCTAATTGACAAGCATCCCAATCCGCGGGAAGTATATGTAAAATACCTGCTCGAGAACGGGGAAGCAGATGCGCAGGAACTGGCAAAGGAGATGGAAAAAAAATTCTGGGCTGACCTGCAGGAACGGCTTGATGAGGTAAAACAAAACCCCTTGCCCTATCATTACCAGCAGCCGGAGATCTGGTGGAAAAGCCTGCGCAAAGCAACGCTTGAGGACTTTGACCAGTCACCGGTCACCGCCATCAGCGAGGAACATTTTACCAGCATTTTTAATGCGTTAATGAAATGGCCGGCAGATTTCAAGCCGCTTCGCAAGGTGGAAAAAATATTGCAGGATAAGATCAAATTGTTTGAAACAGAAAAAAAAGTGGATTGGGCAACCGCCGAATTAATGGCGTATGGCAGCTTGCTTTTAGACGGCAAGGATGTGCGGATGAGTGGCCAGGATGTGAAGCGGGGAACCTTTTCCCACCGGCACGCTGTATTGCGTGACGAAAATGATGATAAACCTTATAACCGCCTCAGCAATATCCCCGGGGCAACCGGTGCGTTCAGGATTTACAACTCGCTGCTGAGCGAATACGGTGTACTTGGTTTTGAATATGGCTATGCGTTAGCCAACCCTAATGCCCTGGTGTTGTGGGAAGCACAGTTTGGTGATTTTGCCAACGGCGCCCAATCGATGATTGACCAATTTATCGCGGCCGGCGAGCAGAAATGGAACCGGATGAATGGGATCGTGCTGCTGTTGCCTCACGGTTATGAAGGACAGGGCCCCGAACACAGCAGTGCACGTATGGAACGTTTCCTGCAAATGTGTGCGGAACTCAACCTGGTGATTACAAATATTACAACGGCTGCTAATTTCTTCCATGCCCTGCGCCGCCAGTTAACCTGGCCGTTCAGGAAACCCCTGGTAAATTTTTCGCCTAAGGCCAACCTGCGGCACGCTGGCAGCTATTCAACCATGGATGCGTTTCTGTCTAACGGCTTCAAAGAAGTGATTGATGATTCTTTTGCAGGCGATCCGGGATCGGTGCAAAAAGTATTGTTTTGCAGCGGTAAAATTTATTTTGACCTGGCAGAAAAACAGCAAAAAGACGGCAGGAAGGATGTTGCCATCATTCGGCTGGAGCAGTTATACCCGTTGCCATTCCGCCAGTTAGAAGCCTTGTATAACAAGTACGGCAAGGCTACCTGGTTTTGGGTACAGGAAGAACCCCTGAACATGGGTGCGGCTGCTTTCTTGCAAATGAACCTGAAAACGATTAATTACGGGGTTATCAGCCGTCAGCCATCTGCGGCTACTGCCACTGGTTATGCCAAAGTGCATGCCCAGGAACAGGCAGAAATTATCGAAACCGCATTTTCAATTTAATGCTGCGTTCCGGCCCACCAGCAGGAGGTAATCGTAATTAAATGGGGGAAATGATTTTATTTTGCAAAACAGATTTCAAAAACAATAATTTATTCTCCCTCGGGAGGAAGTAAAGGGGGCCTTATGATTGATATAAAAGTTCCGGCAGTAGGTGAGTCGATAAGCGAAGTGACCCTGCTGAAGTGGACAAAAAAAGACGGGGATTATGTAGAACGGGATGAAGTCATTGCTGAACTGGAAAGCGAAAAAGCAACCTTTGAAGTCAATGCAGAACAGGCGGGTGTTTTAAAGATTTCTGCACAGGAAGGCGACACGTTAAAAATTGGTGACGTGCTTGCCAGTATTGATGATAAAGCGCCCAAGCCGGCAACGGCTGCCAGCAAGCCTACCGACGTTTCCGGCAATGGTCAGGCTACGGAAGCGCCAAAGAAAGAGGTGAAAGCAAAAGCGGAAACCCCGGCACCGGTCACTGCAGTGTCTAACGACATAAAAGCCTCGCCCGTTGCAGCCGCTATTATTGCCGATAAAAAAGTTGATCCCAGGCATCTTGTTCCCTCGGGCTATCAGGGCAAGATTTTAAAAGATGATGTGCTGGCAGCATTATCAACCCCCGGCCGAAAGGCATTTGAAGGTGCTGAACTTTTCAGCCGGAATGTGCGGGTAGAAAAAATGAGCAACCTGCGGAAAACGATCAGCCGCCGGCTGGTGGAGGCCAAAAATACGACGGCCATGCTCACAACTTTTAATGAAGTGGACATGAGCCGGATCATGGAAATCCGCAGTAAATACAAGGATAAATTCAAAGAAATACATGGTGTGGGCCTTGGTTTCATGAGCTTTTTTTCCAAAGCCTGTGCCATTGCACTGGCAGAATGGCCTTCTGTGAATGCCTATATCGATGGCGACCAGCTTGTGTACCACGATTATGCCGATATCAGCATTGCTGTAAGCACCCCCCGCGGATTAACAGTGCCGGTTATACGAAATGTGGAAAGTCTTGGTATGGCTGATATTGAAAAGAAAGTGATTGAACTGGCCACCAAAGCAAGGGATAATAAATTAACCATGGACGAATTGCAGGGTGGTACGTTTACGATCACCAACGGGGGCGTCTTTGGATCATTAATGAGTACGCCCATCATCAATATTCCCCAGAGCGCCATACTGGGCATGCACAAAATACAGGAGCGGCCCATGGCGGTAAACGGGCAGGTGGTGATTAAACCCATGATGTACCTGGCATTGAGTTATGACCACCGGATTATTGACGGACGGGAATCTGTGAGCTTTCTCGTGAGGGTAAAGGAATTGCTGGAAAACCCTGAGCAACTCCTGATCGGCAAGGACCCGGTAAAAACCTTATTAGAAGTATAACCCTACCGGTTAACGAAATTCTTTTAGCAGGGCACGGTTGCTGATCAGCCGTGCCATTTTTTTAACCCTGTTTGATGAAGCGGTATTACTCATATCTCCATACGGCGAAGGTGATCTTAAACCGGTATACAGGTGAAATGCCGCTGGCTTCTTTTTTAAAACTATTTTTTGCGGAGAACAGGAAGTACGGTTCCCGTGACCGACGAATGATTTCGGAGCTCTGTTATTGTTATTTCCGGCTGGGAAAAGCCTGCCCGAAACTTCCTGTTGAAGACAGGATTGTCGCGTCCTTGTTTCTTTGTTCGCCAGCGCCCAATGAGTTACTGGGGCATTTGCATGCAGCCTGGAATGATCAAGCGGGGCTGGCCCCGGAGGAAAAATTTGCACTGCTTGATACAGGCTGTTCAATAAGTCAGGTATTCCCGTTCCGCGAGTCGTTAAGTGAAGGTATAGATGCAGACGCATTTTCAGCTTCTTTTTTTACACAGCCAGACCTGTTCTTGCGCATAAGACCGGGGTATATAAAACAGGTGAAAGAGAAGTTGCAGGCTGCCGGTTTGCAGTTTCGTGTTCTTGCTGATGATGCAATTGCTCTGCCAAACAGCTCGAAGGCGGAGTCTGTCCTGCTATTGAATGCAGAAGCGGTTGTGCAGGATTACAGCTCACAGCAAATCGGGGGTTTGTTCCAGCAGCTATCCTTTGCCGGCAGATCCAGGCACGTAAAGGTATGGGACTGTTGTGCAGCCAGCGGCGGTAAATCCATCCTGGCTCATGACCGGCTGCAGGATCTTGACCTGACGGTTTCGGATATACGCGAATCCGTCTTGGCGAACCTGAAAAAGCGGTTTGCTGCAGCCGGAATCGGTCACTACCATTCTTTCGCGGCTGATCTGTCTGCCGGGGGCAGGGTACCCGTCGCAACGCCCTTTGACCTGATTATAGCGGATGTCCCTTGCAGCGGGTCAGGCACATGGGGCCGTACACCGGAACAGTTGTATTATTTTAAGCCAGAGAGTATTCCCCGCTTCTCAGGGCTACAGAAAAAAATTGTCAGCCACACGATTGCTTACCTGCGGCCGGGCGGCTACCTGCTTTACAGTACCTGTTCGGTCTTTCAGCAGGAAAATGAAGCGGTGGTTGATTTCATGCAGCAGGCTTTTTCGCTGCGGCTCCTGGTTCGCCAATTGATTCCGGGGTACACGCAACGAGCGGATACTATGTTTGCCGCTTTATTACAAAAGCCATCATAAACGGAGCAGCCTTGCCGTGCCAATCTTTTGGCGGGCATCGTCTGCCACCAGGATATAAGCACCTTTGGCGAGATGCCTAAGGTGTAAATAAAATACTGCTTTGCCAGCGCTTTTGGAGGCCTGGTATTCTCCCACCTGTACGCCATTCATATTATATAAACGCAAGCGAAGTGCGGGAATGGCTTCATTCGTTTCTATTGTGACGGTAAGCTGGTCTTGGAAGGGGTTCGGCGACACGGTTACATGATTCTCTACCAGGGGGGGCGTTTGCGCACAGGCATGGGCGATAGTCATACTTGTCGTGTCGAGAAAAACTGCTGTATATGTAGTGGCGCTGGTGTCAATGACCTGGCGTATCCGGAATGCAAGCGTTTCGGCGCCGGTATTGTTGAGAGCATAGTTAAACTGGTAACTATGGGCGGCTAAAACGCTGCCATCAACCGGATTGATGTCAGCGATTTTGCGAAACGAAGTATCACCGGCTGTCTTCAGTTCAATTTCATATTTCATTGCACCTATATCCTTACTCGTCCAGTTGAGTGTAACGGTGCAGTTTTGCAGGCTGGCAGAGGAGTTGGCGTAGTCAGTCAACAAAGTGGCGAATGCTTTTTTCATGTCTGGTATGCCATAGCCAACCCGGTTGTTGGGCGTTGTTGAACTGCTACCTGCCTGGCGGATGGCAGTCATGATTTTTACATTGCTAAATTCCGGAAACGCCTGCCAGAGGCAGGTGCCCAGTCCTGCCATTTTGGGACAGGCATAGGATGTGCCCGAGCCAAAGCCAACCGTGTTCCCTGCTGTGGCAATGACCACTCCCACACCCGGGGCCGCTATATCGGGTTTTACCCGTCCATCGGCAGAGGGTCCATAGCTGGAAAAACTGCCGGGATTACCATTGATGTCAACAGCCCCGACAGCCAGAATGCTGTCTGCATCGGCGGGGGTAAGAATATAATGCCAGGCATCACTGCCCGAATTGCCGGCTGCAATAAATAACAGCATGCCTTTTCTTGCCGCCAGGGCAGCACCTTTTGCCGCAATGGTGGTTTTGCCATCCAAATCTGCATAGCTGTGGTTCAGCGTGGCGTTGTCGAAGGTACTGTAGCCCAGCGAAGAGGAAATAATATCCGCTCCGGAGCTGTCAGCTCTTTCTGCGGCACAAACCCAGTTGTGCTCTTCTACCGGGTATTCAGAACTCACGTCTTCTGTCCTGTATAAATAAAAGGTTGCTTTGGGGGATGTGCCGATAAACTGACCGGGAATGTTGGCGGCCATCGTGGAAAGACAGGACATACCATGGCTATTATCTTCGGCTACACTGGGCTCATTTTTTACAAAATCCCATGTCGCCAATATTTGGCCGTTAGTATTGGCGCTGTCGAAGGCGGCCAGGCTGTTGTAATGGTAATAGCCTGCATCGAGCAACGCTACCTGCATGGTTTCTCCATGCAGGCCGAGGTTATGTAAAAACTCCCCATTCAGCAGGTGTATTTCGTTGAAAGCGGCCGTTCCGTAATCGTAATAATCGCCTGCGATGGTTTCTGTTTTGAGTTCTTGTGGTGCCGGTAGCAGTTCCTGTTCCAGTTGGAATTTACCCGGGTTGCCCCCGCGCCCCTGCGGCAGCGTGCGAGCTGCGATAGGCGACACCGCTTGCACAAACGGCAACGCGTTAATAGTTGTGAGGGCGGCGGCATCTGTTGTTTGTATGGAAACCTGGTTCAGCCATTTTGAAACGTTTAGTATGGTCACATTGGGTACCGCCGCCAGCTGGGCCAGGTAAACAGGTGTTACCGGCAAATCCGTGCTGTCAAGCTGAATATTGTATTTGGCTCTTCTGTCAATTGCCCGCTGGGATAAATAGGCTGACGGATTCGAAAGCGTATAGGGGCTGTTCGCTTTGTCTTTGAATTTCACCAGGTAACGGGTCATCTGCGCCTGTGCCGGGCAGCGAAAGATACTACAGGCTGTGAGCAGGAGAACAATCAATCTCATCGGGCGCCATTTTAGCAACACAAATGTAACCGCTGTTGGTTTTTGTGTTTAATTATGATCAATCATCCAAAGTTTTATTCCAAAACCGACCTTGTAGGGGTCGTAGGTTACATTCGGGGGATTACCGGTCGGGTTTGGCTGTTGTTCCCATAAAATAAATTCCCGGTAAACAAGACCGATGTTTTTCGCATATTTTTCGATGGAATAACTGCGGGCTGCATACGAACCGGGATCAATGACCGGAACGTTGTATGATTCATCGTCTTCCTGTACGGTGAGCACATCATTATAGGTCTGGTCTTCGATGGTTTCGGTGGGGGCAATGCCGCCGGCGTAGGTAAAGTCCCAGTCGCCCATGGCATCATCGTTACTGAACGAGTAGAGATCGCCATAGGGGTTATCGGGAAAATATTTATTGCCTTTCCAGCTGAATCCATCGGTGATGGGTAAGTGCAGTTTTATGAAGCGCAGGTTGTCTTCTGTTACTTCTACCTGTTTGTCGAGTGCTGTAATAAACAGCGTCTGGTCCGGCGTCCAGGGCTGTGTGCCGGCCGAGTCGCTGATATAGCGGTACACCCGGTAGCCGGGGCGTCCCAGGTTATCGGTTACCTGGGCATTAATTTCATACTTCACCTGGTATTTGTGTGTTTCTTCTATTTTTCCAAAATTGGCAAACACGGTGGAGTCGAGCCGGTAGGTAATGTATTTGCCCACTTCCAGCGGCAGGTAATTTTCCAATGGTTCGGTGACAAAGGTTTCGGTTGTTTTTTTACAGGAAACAACCAGGAGCGCCGCCAGTGCCAGCAGGCCTGTGCGGATGTGTGCAGATGTTCTCATACGCTTTGGTGATCTGTTCACGGATACAAATTGGTTACTTGTAAAGACTGATTTTTCAAAGGTCCGGCTGCTTTTTTGATAAAAAAAGCGGGAGTCCGCAAGGGGAGTCCCGCTTATAAACGTTTTAAAACATGCTTTATTGCCTGAAAATCACACGAAAAACGGCTTTTGCCCATGGCTGTGTGGTTTTTTGTTTTTTGCTCAATGGCTGAGCCGGCCCGCCTGTATGATGCCGCCGCCGATTACATCATCCCCTTCGTAGAACACGGCGCTTTGTCCCGGTGCGATCCCTTTGGCGTTTTCATAAAACCGCACCCGCATCTGCCCGTGTTCCGGGTAAAGGTTGGAAAGACTGCCTTTGTCCTTGTAGCGAATTTTTGTGGTGGCTTCTATACCGGGGGTGACCTGTTCGTATTTGATCATATTGAGTTTACCCACCAGCATTTCGTTTTGTTCCAGGTCTGCTTCATCACCCAGCACTACGGTATTGGTGGATGGATCGATTTTGGTAACGTACACGGGTTTGCCAAGGGCTATATCGAGGCCTTTGCGCTGGCCAATTGTATAAAACGGGTAGCCTTTGTGCCGGCCAAGTATATTGCCGTCTTTGTCTACGAAGTTGCCGCCGTCCACTTTTTCTTCCAGCCCGCTAACGCGGCGTTTCAGGAAGCCACGGTAGTCGTTATCAGGTACAAAACATATTTCGTAGCTCTCACTTTTCTTGGCCAGTTCGGGGTAGCCATAGTCCAGCGCCAGCTGACGGATTTCGGTTTTGCGGTAAGGCCCCAGGGGCAGGAGGGTTCTGCTGAGCAGGTCTTGCTGCAGCCCCCAGAGTACATAGCTCTGGTCTTTGGTTTCGTCCACGGCACGGCTTACCACATAGCGGCCGTTATCGTGCTGCCTGATTTTTGCGTAGTGGCCGGTGGCAATAAAATCGCAGCCCAGGGCATCGGCCCGTTTCAGCAAGGCCCGCCATTTGATGTGGGTGTTGCACAATACACAGGGGTTGGGCGTGCGGCCGGCCAGGTATTCTTCCACAAAGTTATCGATCACAAAGCCGCCAAATTCTTCGCGTATATCAAGGATAAAATGGGGGAAACCGTGCTGCACGGCAGCCATGCGTGCATCATTAAAGCTGTCTACATTGCAGCAGCCAGTTTCTTTCTTGCTGCCGCCACTGCTGCTGTAATCCCAGGTTTTCATGGTAATGCCCACTACCTCGTAGCCCTCATCGTTCAGCATGAGAGCCGTAACGGTACTGTCGATACCGCCACTCATCGCTACTAAAACTTTTCCTTTACGGCTCATGGTGTAAAATTTTGCAAGCTGCAAAGATACGATTATTCCGGGCTACAGCAGCGTGGCAAGCTTGTCGGCTTTACCGGTTTGACGGACAAACGGAGTTACCGGCGGCAATATAAGAAGGGAGGCAGACGGTTTTTTAGCGGGCAAATAGCTTGGTTCTAAAA
>DASTSN010000024.1:0-16832 GCA_035760665.1 Chitinophagaceae bacterium
TTCAGAACTCCATTTTCCGAGAAGAAATAAAAAAAGGACCCAGACGAGCCCTTCTGATTCACACTTCTACTTTTTCTTAGGACATTGAAATCTACAAACCGCAGGGTCTGTAATAACGGATTTTAAAACGGGGCGAAACCGGGTATAGTTAGCAAAATTGATACCAATTAGCGTTGCACCAATAATCAATTCGGTCACCCGTATGCCTGAAAAAGACAAACCCCCGTCTTTGCAGACAGGGGTTTTATTATTTATTGTTGTGCTTTCTTTTATTAAGCAGCACCTACTTTTCCTTTTACACGAGCTATTACCTCTTCGGCAATATTATTTGGCGCGGGTGAATAATGAGAGAACTCCATGGTAGAAGATGCACGACCAGAAGACAAACTTCTCAATTGCGTTACGTAACCAAACATTTCACTCAGTGGCACTTTGGCTTTAATAACCTGTACACCGGCACGGGTATCCATACCTTCCAGCATACCACGACGGCGGTTTAAGTCGCCTGTAACATCACCCATGTATTGATCCGGGGTCAGCACTTCCACCTTCATGATAGGCTCCAGCAGGACAGGTTTTGCTTTGCGTGCGGCTTCGCGGAAACCTTGCTTGGCACAAAGCTCGAAGGACATAGAGTCAGAGTCCACAGCGTGGAAGCTACCGTCAAAAACACGGATTTTCATGTTATCAACCGGGTAGCTGGCCAGCACTCCCGTAGTCATAGCCTGCTCAAAACCCTTTTGAATTGCCGGTACAAATTCGCGGGGAATAGATCCACCGAAAATATCGTTTACAAACTGATAGGCTTTATCAGGATTTTCTTTTTTCCACTCTTCATCAACGGGGCCCAGTTCAAATACAATATCAGCAAATTTACCACGACCACCGGTTTGCTTTTTGAGGGTTTCCCGGTGTTCAACTGTTGTTTGAAATGCTTCTTTGTAAGCGACCTGGGGAGCACCCTGGTTTACTTCCACTTTAAATTCCCGCTTCATCCTGTCAACGATGATTTCCAGGTGCAGTTCACCCATGCCACTCAATACAGTCTGACCGGTTTCTTCATCCGTTTTTACTCGCAGAGTGGGATCTTCCTCCACCAGTTTCGCAATCGCCATACCCATTTTATCAACGTCAGCCTGGGTTTTAGGCTCCACAGCTATAGAAATTACCGGCTCGGGAATGAACATATTTTCCAAGACAATTGGATGGTTTTCATCGCAAAGTGTGTCACCGGTTTTAATTTCTTTAAATCCAACAGCCGCACCGATATCTCCCGCTTCGATGAAATCAATGGGGTTCTGTTTGTTGGCAAACATCTTCATAATACGGCTGATACGCTCCTTTTTGCCACTGCGCACATTCAGCACATATGAACCAGCATCCAGGTGACCAGAATAGGCGCGGAAGAAAGCCAGGCGGCCTACAAACGGATCGGTCATGATTTTGAATGCCAGGGCTGCAAACGGTTCTTTGGGATCCGGCTTACGAATTAATTCCTCCCCGGAATTGGGATCAATACCTTTTACAGCCTCAATATCTACCGGTGAAGGCAGGTAGCGGCAAACTGCATCAAGCGCTGTTTGCACACCTTTATTTTTGAAAGAAGAACCACACATCATAGGCACAATACTCAGATCGATTGTGGCTTTGCGGATCGCTTCATGAATTTCATCTTCAGAAATACTTTCCGGGTCTTCGAAGAATTTTTCCATCAGTTTGTCGTCGTATTCAGCTACTGCTTCTACCAGTTGGGCTCTCCAATAGTCAACATCTTCTTTCATTTCATCCGGAACGGGAATTTCGTCAAAAGTCATCCCCTCGGTTTCCATATGCCAGATGATACCTTTCATTTTAATCAAGTCCACCACGCCTTTAAAATTATCTTCGGCGCCAATGGGCAACTGCAGGGGAACCGCTTTTGATCCCAGCATTTCACGCACTTGTTTTACAACATTTAAGAAGTCGGCACCAGCGCGGTCCATTTTATTCACAAAACCGATGCGGGGCACATTGTACCGGTTAGCCTGGCGCCATACCGTTTCAGATTGTGGTTCTACACCATCCACTGCAGAAAACAGGGCGATCAATCCATCCAATACACGCATGGAACGTTCCACCTCTACGGTAAAGTCAACGTGGCCCGGGGTATCAATAATATTGAAATAATACTTTTTGGTATCAGCAGTAGGCTTACCCAAAACAGTCGGGAAGTTCCATTGGCAGCTTACGGCTGCAGAGGTAATAGTGATACCTCTCTCTTTTTCCTGCTCCATCCAGTCAGTGGTAGCGGCACCTTCATGCACTTCACCAATTTTGTGAATCATACCGGTATAGCGCAAAATACGCTCCGTAGTAGTGGTTTTACCGGCATCAATGTGCGCCGCAATACCAAAGTTTCTTTGAAATTTTAAGTCTGCCATGACCTGAATATTTTCGGGTATTTAATTACTAAAAAATAACCTTTCGGTTTTGGAGGCGCAAAGGTAAAAAAAAACAGCGGAAAACCATGATTTACCGGATTAATAAAAAATGAGATCGATCAGCCTCCCTGCCGAGGGCTAAAACCAGGGAAACGACCAGGTTGTTTGGACCCAGTAAGAATCGCTACCGGCTTCTCACCAAACAATAGCCGGGTAAGCTGCCGGAATAAATTATACAGGCAGGCAGGTTAAAATTTTGCTGATAATTTTTATTCGTTGTAATTTAATATTGTATTTAACCTAATCAATCATCAACTTTTAAAACTACCAAAATCAACGACGTATGGCAGTAAAGAAAAAATCCAAAAAAAAGGCTGCTGCTAAAAAGCTAGCCCGCAAAAAAAGCGGAAAAATCACCAGGAAAGCAGCCCCGAAAAAGAAAGCCGTCCCAAAGAAAAAGGTTGCCAAAAAAGCCGCAAAGAAAGCTTCTAAAAAGGCAATAAAAAAAGCAGCTACCAAAAAGAAAGCCGCCCCGAAAAAAAAGGTTGCTAAAAAAGCAGTAAAGAAAGCCGCCCCAAAAAAGAAAGCTGCACCGAAGAAAAAAGTTGCCAAAAAAGTTCCGGCCAAACGGACCAGGCCTGTTGCAACTAAACCGGCACCTGTTGTTGAAACACCCATACAGGCTCCCGCACCAGTTCCCATCGTCGAAACGCCCCCTGCAGACGCGGAAATGCCAATTGGCGGTAATGGCGAAATGGAATAATGTATAGCGAAATAATTCACTGCCGATAAAATCCCGGACAAGTTCGGGATTTTATTTTGCTAGCCCATAATCAAAAGAAGGCATTGGAAACTGAATGTAGCGCATCGGCTAAATTATCAGGCTGGCGCCAGTTGCGGTTCCCGGGCAGTTCATTCATTACTTTCGGCAATTGGTACCTCTGCATTTTGCCCGAACTATTCATTCTTGTAAAATTTGCATGGATGAATTTTAACCCGATGGTATGAAGGTATTGATGATCGAACAAGAAAAAGTAACAGCAGATAAAATCATTGACCTGTTAAATAAAATTGATGAATCAATTCGTGTAGTGGGCCTGACGGATGATACGAATGCAGCTGCGGATTGGCTTAGCCGAAACCCAATACCTGATATAATACTTGCAAATAAGTCGCTGGCTGATGGTTTATCAATTCCGAAGAGCAATGGCATCGAGGCTTTTCTAAAACTCAGTTCGGCGTCTGAAGTTTTTGAACTACGTGCGTTCCGCTACAGAACATTACAGCATTTACTTAGCGAAAAATTTCGGCCCGGTTACCCCTCACTACTAAATAATAATAATGGGCAATCAGTGAAAGAACGATTTCTTGTAAAACAAGGACAAAAATTATTATCAATTTCCACAGAACAAATAGCTTATTTTTTCTCACAGGATCGCTTTATTTTTTTCAAAACATTTGATAACCAAAAATTTTTACAGGAATACCGTATTGAACAACTGGAAAAAATACTTCCCCCGCATCTTTTTTTCAGGATCAATCGTTCCTTCATTGTGTCACTGTCCACCATAAAAGAAATTCACGCCTATTTTGGCAACCGGCTAAAATTATACTTGTCTCCTGCTCCTGATCACGATGTTATTGTAAGCCGCAAACGCGTAGCGGATTTTAAAGCGTGGCTGGGAAAATAAATACGTCCGTTGCAATAGCTTTTCGGGCACCGTAAGCAAAGGAAAAAAAGTTTCAACTAATAGCCTTCCTGACCATGCTTTTTCCTGCATCATTTTAGACAGTTGGTACAGATTTTTAGCTAACTGCTGCAGGTTCACTTGCTACAGGCTCCGCCAGTTAATACTTTGTTGAGAAGAAATCCAATAATTTTTCACCAGTAAAGAATCCTTCGATTTTAACAATGTCGCTGAAAGATCATCATGTGCTAATATTTATTGGTTTGTGATCGTACCAACTGCGCATTATGATCTTTCCAGGGGATTTACTGGTGATGTCAACTGAAAAATCGCCATATGCTTTCTGGAAAAATCCTGATCATCGCACTTGTTATTTCTTTTCCCTTCTTCGCCGGTGCACAATGCATTACTCCTCCGCCTGTTCCTGATTGCACTGGCACAGAACCATTGGCTACAGACGGAGAAACCATCAATAGCACTACGACTAAATGGTATTATGGCGGTACTGTTTCATATAATTCACTTTCGCTTAACGGAGGAACATTGATCGTTTGTGGTGACCTGACTGTGGATAAATTCTACATAACCACAGGAACAATTTTTATCAGACCGGGAGCCCGGTTGGTAATTGGATCAGGTGTTGGTGCGGGACTGCAGTTCCAGGGTGGCTGCTACCTGTATAATTTTGGCACTTGCGAAATACAACGCAATCTGAGCCTGGAGAATTCCGCAAGTGCCGTTAATCCAAATATTGTCATCAATGCTCTTCCCAGCTCTGTCTTTAAAATGTCCAACCAATATTTAGTTATCAACAACAATTATTCCTGGTTTGAGAATAATGGCAGTGCTGATTTTTGGGGCCTCATTACAGATGCCCAATCTTCACCAGGATCAGTTTGCCTGGGACCCGGCAGCACAACTAAAATGGATATCCTGATTAACAAAGTAGCAAACACATATAAAGCTCCTTCCGGAAATGCTTGTGTCAATGTTTTACAATATTCCGAATTCTATGGGCAACTGACCAGTGACCCTACAGTTTTTGTTTGCCTGGCTGCTGGGCATTCCAGTAATAATTCCTGTATACCTTTTGGTTGTCATCCCAATGACTGGGGTAGTTCTCAAGTTTTTACCGGTTGTAGTGGGTGTGCAACGCTGAGCGCCCTGCCTGTCAGGTTCTTATCTTTTACAGGCGCAGGAATCAATAACAGAGGAGTTCAACTGACCTGGGAAACGGCAATGGCAGAGACAAATGGGAAAATGCTCGTTTTACGATCAGGAAATGGCCGGGATTTTAAAGTGCTTGATAGCATATTCGTTCGTAGTACCACCGGTAACGTTTTCCATTATCTTGATACTAACCCACTCAGAGGGACCAACTTTTACCGGATAGTCTTCAGCGAATTCCGGCTAGAAATGACCACAAGAAGCAGTGTCATTAATATTAATTTTGAGCCAGAAACCACACAGGGCATTTATCCCGTGCCTTTCGGCCAAAACTTTACGATCATATTCAATAGAGAAGACAGCCCAAAAACTATTGAACTGATGGACATGTATGGCAGAACCATTCCTATTATTTATACCATTTCTCAAAGCACTTTATCAGCCAGTGTTAAGCTGACCAGGCGTGAAGAAAACGGGCTTTACCTTGTTCGCCTGATAAGTAACAAGAGTGTTACCATGAAAACAGTTTTGAAACGATAAAAGAATGTTTTTTCTAAACTGCACCCTACAACAGTTTATGTAATCGTTCAAACCAACTGACAAAGGCGCAACAGGCATCTTTAATAATACAAATTGCCCCGGGAAAATTTCCGGGGCAATTTGTATTTGTGGTATTTTGTTTATTTACTAATAACAGAAGTTTCTCTTCCGAAAGAGCCTGCTGCTACTGTTGTTTCATAATTAATAGTAAAACTATTGTCACAACTAGAGAAGGTACCATATCCACTTGGCCGTATTGTTGCTTGCCCATATGTTGGATGAACGAACCAAAGAGCAGTTGGAACGTAGGTAGTGAAATTGCTAGGATCTGACCAATCTAGCTCTACCTTTACCAGCGGTATTGAAAAACCCCACAATCCACTGACAAGAATATAACCTTTAGACCCGGTTGCAGTACCAGGAGTAATAGTAACAGTATATGGATTACCATCGGGAGCTCCTCCAAAATAATCCTGATTATTGTATGTACCGGAGAATTGATTGAGATCGACCGAGCAATATTTTTGCATAACCACAGTCAACTGATCTACTCCTTGCAGCGGATCAACATCACCACCATTTATTTTAAAAATCAAGGTATCCTTTACACCGACGGGAATTCCGTCAAAAATACCTTTTAGTGTAACCGAGTCCACCACTTTGCCAGCAGGTATCGTTACACTTTTGGTATCAATTGTGTATTGTGCTCCTTCTTGCGCTCCTGAAGGTGAGGAAATGGTAAAATTGATTACCCTGTCAACATTAGAAGCTTTTGTAACGCCTAAGCCAATCTTAAATGAAGAATTTGGATCATCCATTACAAAATAACTAAGCGTGGTTCCACCTCCACCGAACAGGCTAAGCGACTGATCTGGTGTAGTAATGGAATTCTTTTTACAACCGAACAAAAGCGCTGCAAAAGCTGGCACAAACCATAACAAATGCAGCCCTATTTTTATATTACTTTTCATATAATGAGTTTTTTAAATTCAGAGAGTATTAATACCCCGGGTTTTGCTTTAAATTGGTATTGAAATTCACTTCTGTTTGCGGAAAAGGTAATTGAAAACGGTGATCTCCTGCAGGTAAAGAAGTGAATACATAAGGAGTTCCTGAGCCATCAGCCCTTTCTCCCTTAGAGCCATCTCTTTCCACCGGCAGATTTCTTCTTTTAAGATCCCAGAAACGATCACCCTCAAAAGCCAGTTCCAATCTTCTTTGCGCATAGATTTCATCCAGCAAAGCTTGACCGCTAAGTGTTTCATCGGTATATCCATTGTACCTGTTTTCTTTTAACAGTACAAGATCAGCCAAAGCTAAATTCTCCTGGTGAAGCATGTAATATGCCTCGGCCCTGTTGAGTAACACTTCTGCAGTTCTTAATACTTTTCCATCAAGCACACCAGCCACACCACCAGGGCGACCGTTGTATTTGATAACATGGTTGTAATTAACACCATTAAACGGACTTGTTGCTATATAAGTGGATGTACGAACGTCTTCCGGTAAAAAAAGTTGTTTAAAATCATAGTCAACAACATATTCTGACTTTCGCTCACCACCTACCGTTTGATAGTAATTTACGCCTTGTGAGTTGATATTGTCGGTAGTTGTATTTCTAATTTTGAACAGGACGCCAGCATTTGTTTCGTCTGTCCAAATTTTAGGAAAGGTTGCAATATTGGGCAAATTAGGTGATGCACCTAACGCTTCGTTTGCATTGTCCACACATTTTTGCCAATCACCTTTGTATAAGTAAACCCTTGACAACAATCCCGCTACTGAATTTTTGTTAAGACGATAAATACCATTACTTGTACCGATCAAAGTTTTTGCTGACTCTAAATCAGCAATAACCTTATCATAAAACCCCTGTACAGGTTCTTTCGAAGGCTGAATTGTGGGATCAGTCGTAGTAACATAGGGTAAAGTAGAATCAGTGGAATTAGCATTAAGATACGTTTTACTGTAAACTCTTGACATATCAAAATATAACATTGCCCGCACAGCTAATGCTTCGCCTTTTGCATCGTCCTTAAATGCTCCATCAGGAAATTTATCAATATTTTCCAAAATGGCATTAGCCCTCCTAATGATAG
Organism: Chitinophagaceae bacterium; assembly: GCA_035760665.1. GTDB lineage: Bacteria > Bacteroidota > Bacteroidia > Chitinophagales > Chitinophagaceae > DASTSN01. Next base: position 7,915 of record DASTSN010000024.1, read on the forward strand.
AGTACCCATCATTAAAAAGTCCGAATGTGTTCTCACCAGTATATCTCCACTCGCCATATGTTTTGAGCGTAAGGCGTCCTGTTTGATTAATAATAAGATTATCAGCCAGAACATCTGCAACAATATTCCAAATTCCATTTACATAATAGGAGCCTGCTCCACGCAGACCGGAATACATACCGTTAATAGCCAGTGTAACATCCGATTCAGTATTGAAGGCCTGAGATGTTTCAATTTGGTTGTACGGAAAAAGTTCCAGATCAGACTTTTTGCACGCCGCAAAACTGATCAGAAAGGATAGAAGTATTAATATTTTACTTTTCATAAAATTGCTTGTTTAATCTTTTAGAATCTGATATCAGCACCAACAGTAAGGGCTTTTAACTGCGGTTGTGCATACAAGTTATATAATCCGGGTGTAACCAAACCTGATTCACCGTTAGCTTCTCCGACTTCTGGCAGACCTTTAAATTTGGTGCCAAGCCAAAGATTTGTTCCCTGTACATAAAACCTGATGGATTTGATATGCACCTTCTCGGTAAGGGAGGCGGGCATAGTATACGCAAGGGTGATATCTCTTAATGATATGTAATCACCTTTTTCAAGATATTTATCAGTATCGAAAGTTACACGTTGAGATAAGTCATTAAGATTGGCGTACAAAACTTTGTCACCGGGTTTTCTCCAATAGTTCAGGGCATCGCTGAACTGTTCGTCTGTCAAATTCTCGCCTTCACTTGCACCAACCTGGTACATATAATTCATGATGTAGTTACCACCAGAATAATAGAATTGAGCTGATAAATCAATGCCTTTGTATGTAATCTCAGTTCCAAAGCTACCAAAATACTTAACGAGTGGAGATTTACCTTTCAACAAAACCGCATCGCTCGAAAGGTATGTTTCGGTCAAACTTCCATCTGCCTTATAAAAAAGGTTTTTACCATCTGCAGGGTTAATACCAGCCCACCTAACTAAATAATAGGTATAAGCCGGCTCCCCTTCGACAAATCTTGACAAAGTCTGCGGGACGTTGTTTGAATAAAGTTTTGTGATTTTGTTGTCGTTATTTGAATAAGTCGCAAACAGGTTAATTACAAAATCTTTTCTACGAATCAGGTCACCATTAAGTGAAATTTCGTATCCTTTATTTTGCATATTTCCGATGTTACTCGTAAAGCTTGAAAAGCCTGTAGTTATAGATACATTCTTTGGATAAATAAGATCTTTTGTCTTCCTGTTATAATAATCAAACGTTAAATTGATCCTATTTTTCAGCACACCAAAATCAAAACCGAAGTCATAATTCTGATTTTTTTCCCAAGTCAGGTCTGGATTTGGCAATCGGGCTGGAACTGCAGCCGGCAAATCAGAATATTTGGCAGTCAGCGCATACGTACCAAGGTTATCATACAAGCCACCCGGAACAGTACCTGCTGTACCAATGGATGCCCTAACTTTTAAGTTGCTGATAAAGTCTACGTCCATGAAGTTTTCCTTCAAAGCATTCCATGTAACACCAACAGCCCAGAAATTGGCATATCGCTTATTGGCTCCAAACCGGGAGGATCCATCTCTTCTTCCACTAAGAGTCAAATAATATTTCTTCTTGTAATCATAAGAAATATTTGTAAAATAAGACAGCAATGCCCAATCTTGTCTGCTGGTAGTAGCTGTTTGTGGGCTACCAGCATTATCCAAAGTGTTCACAGAAGAAGTAGGAAATCCTCGTGCCGCTAATGTGTAGCTATAGAACTTGTTTTTTGTATACTCCTGTCCAAGCAGCACATTTATGGAATGATCCTGCTTAATTACTGTTTTATAAGTACCTGTATTTGTTACTACAAAAGTGAAATCCTGATTACCGGCATCCGTCTTTTGATTATATCCTAAAATATCGGCAAGATTAGACCCGGGTTCAAGATAGTTTTCCTGTCTTAACGTATTATAGTTTATACCTACCTGAGATTTCAACTTAATATTCTTTAGGAAGGTAGCCTCACCATAGAATGTTGAAAAATTAGAAAGTCTGTTTAATGTACTAGGATTATGATCTGTTCCTTCAAGGGGTGAATAACCTGTATGGGTAACATTATACGTTACTCCATCGCTTAAATAAACTGGTTCGTATGGATTAAATAAAAAGATTGAAGCGTAAGAGTTTTGAGTATTAAAAAGGGATCGTACATTATTTTCTTTACTATATGTTACACCGATATCAGTTCCCATCTTGAACCAGTCGAGTGCATTATACTCCACATTCAACCTGCCACCTGTTTTATTCCAATAAGAGCCATATAAAACTCCGTCATTATCGCTCTTATTGAGTGAGAAATAATACCTAAATTTATCTGAGGAACCAGATACAGCAACCTCCTGGTTAATTAACTTTGCATCTTGCAATAAATAGTCATCCCAGTTTTTAGCTCCTCTGCTTTCTGCGAGACTCCAAAGAGCCTCACGCTGGGCATCGGATATATTAAACAAATTGGATCCTGCTGGTAAATCTCCATTGTTTACACGATTACTGATCATGGAATCAAGGATAGGATTGGTGTAATTTCCTTCGTACTCGTATTGCAGTTTTTCCCTGCTGTTCATTAACCGAATATTCTTAAGATCCTGAGCTTTTGATCTTCCGTATTGAAATGAATAACGAACTTCAGGCTTACCTCTTCCTTTTTTTGTTGTAATAACTATTACACCATTAGCAGCGCGGGAGCCATAAATGGCCTGGGAAGAAGCGTCCTTCAATACAGTAACATCTTCAATGTCATTAGGATTTAACAAAGCATAGGCAGTGGAACTAATAGGTACTCCGTCAAGCAAGATAAGCGGCTCATTTGATGCATTGATTGAACCTGTTCCCCTAACCCGTATGTACCCATTGGAACCAGGACGGCCACTTTGACCAGTAACCTGAACACCTGTGGCTTTACCTTGCAGGAGTTGTGTAAAGTTCCCAATAGGCTTTTGTGCCAGTTCTTTACCATCTACACTGGCAACTGATCCTGTGAGATCAACTTTTTTTACAGTTTGATAGCCCACCACTACCACCTCCGTTAAAGACTTATCAGCGGCAGTTAGTGTAACATTTAAGTTTGGAGAGGCAGTTACAGTTACTTCTACGGGATTCATATCAACTGCAGAAATTACCAAAGTTGATCCAACAGAAGGAACAGTAATTTTGTAGACGCCCTCAACGTTAGTGGTTGTACCAATTTTGGTCCCTTTAACAGAAACCGTGGCAAAAGGTACAGGATTACCTTTGTCGTCTGTAACTTTTCCAGTCACCGCCTTTTGCTGCGCAAATGCGAAAATTCCACATATCAACAATGTGGAAAGCAGAAATGCAATCTTTCTCATGTGAAGGTTAATTTTTGATTAAATATGATGTCTGTCCCGCCTGTCAATAAGACAAAAGCATTATAAGACATCCTTTCTTCTAAAATAGCTGCGCAAGTTAATTTTTTTTTAACAACAAAATCATATTGTTTAAACATTAATATGTTACGGTGCATTATAAAAAAATTTAATTGGAATTAGCCTTTTATGTGGTATGAATCAGTGATGAAGAATATTTTTATTAAATAAATATTTTATACATAATCTATTTATAACAAACACATTAATCGATAATAATTAATAATACCAATTTTGCGTAGCGCTTTACAATCCAATTTAGAGTCAACGCATTTCAAAACCGTTTTATAATATCTTCGTCAACAAGAAGAAAAATTAAACAACTTCTTTCAGGCGCAGCCAGTATTTCATGCAATTGTAGCCACCATAGGATCGTATTACTTGAAGATCTGTCAAATTTTTACAAATCTGCTCATCATGATATGCAACATCTTTCCTCCCAAAAGCCCACTTGCTTCTTTCCTACACATTTTTTTTTCCTCCTCTTGGCATGTGTGCATAAAAAACAACCTGCTGGTTCTGCCCAGTTTCACGGAAATGAAAGGCATACCGGCGTTTACCAACAAACCGGCAGCTACACAAAACTTGGACCGTTAAACTGGAAATTTAAAAGCCAGGGTAAAATTTTTTCTTCCCCTGCAATTGCAGGAAACAGGCTGTATACCGGAAGCGAAGACAGCAACCTTTATGCTTTAGATATCGCCACCGGAACTTTGCAATGGAGTTTTCATACTAACGGGGCGGTATCTTCCTCACCTTGCGTGTACAAAAATTTTGTTTATTTCCTAAGTTACGATGGTAATGTTTACGCCGTCAATACTCAATCGGGTAAGCAGATTTGGAAGTTTAAGACTGCTGGTGAAAAAAAAGTGGGTGCCAATGGGTTATGGACGATGAAACCTGCCAATATGTATATGGAGGACTTGTATGATTTCTTCCTTTCTTCTCCGGCGATGAACCCCTCCAATACGGAAGCGGTTTTGTATGTCGGAAGCAGTGACGGAAACCTTTACGCGTTAAATGCCCTGGATAGTTCACTTAAATGGAAATTTACCACGAAGGGCATTATTCATACCACCCCCGCCGTTGACCACAACACTGTTTATGTTACTAGTTGGGATACATATCTCTATGCCATTGATGCCGTAACAGGCAAAATGAAATGGAAATTCAAAACCAATGAACAACCCGTTTACCATCTGATGGAAGGTATCCAGGCATCACCATCCATTGCGGATAGTCTTGTGTTTTTTGGTGCCCGGGATGGCTATTTTTATGCTGTAAATGCAAACACGGGCAGCTTAGTATGGAAATTTTTTAATGACAACTCCTGGGTTGTTACCACTGCGGCCATCCTTGACACTACTGTTTATTTCGGTACATCCGATACGTATCGATTGCTTGCTCTTGATGCAAAAACAGGTAAAGAAAAATATTATATACAAGCTAACGGTTATGTTTATTCGTCACCGGCCATAGCCTGAGGGATGCTTTATTTCGGCGATTTTACAGGCAGGCTTTATGCCCTCGACCGCCTGTCCCGCGAACAGTCCCTGCAGCAATTTTCCACGGAAGCCCGGGATAACAACGCTGCAACAGTTTTAAACAAAAAAGGGCGTCTTGACTTTTTGTATACAGCCGGAAAAGATGACCCCATCAATTATTCCACAGGTGTTAAAGTGATGAACCAATTTTACACGTTGGGTTCCATTGTTTCATCACCTGTTATTTCAGGGAATCAACTTTTTTTTGGTAGCGCCGATAGTTGCTTATATGCTTTAACGCTACAAAATCAGTAAGATCATGAAAATCATTCACCACCTTTCCGCGTTCGATTTTCAGCAAAGTTACCAGGATAAACGGTAAAAGAAATGGTGCCTCCAGCCCGGCTGTCGATAAGTCTTTCTAGAGAAACTTAACTCTTATTGCAAGATAAAAGCAGCTTCTTTCACGTCACGGGAATTTGACCCGATGAACACTTTAAAATCCCCGGGCTCATAAACATACTTTAACTGGCTGTTATAAAACCGCAGATCATCTGTTGAAATTTCAAACGAAACAATCTTAGATTCACCTGCTTTCAAAAATATTTTTTGAAAACCTTTCAATTCTTTTACCGGTCTTGTAACACTGCCGACCATATCCCGGATATATAGTTGCACCACCTCTTCTCCATCATACTGACCTGTGTTTTGCACCATGATGCTTGCTGTAATTTTTTCACCGGGTTTTAGCACTTGCTGACTTAGCTGTATGTCGCCATACGTAAACTTAGTATAACTCAATCCATACCCAAATGGATATAGTGGATCGTTAGACACGTCCAGATAATCCGATTTAAATTTGGCAAAATCTTCATTATTATAAGGTCGCCCTGTATTTTTATGATTATAATAAACAGGGATCTGCCCTGTATTTCTAGGAAAACTTGTTGTGAGTTTTCCGGATGGATTATACTTTCCGAACAATACGTCTGCCACAGCATTCCCCGACTCTGTTCCGCCAAACCAGACATCCAGCATTGCGTTTACATGGCCATCTTCCCAGGTAAGCGTCAAGGGCCGCCCGTTAAAAAGTACCAGTACCACCGGTTTTCCTGTTTTAACCAGCGCTTGCAAAAGATTTTCCTGGCTTTCCGGGATGCTGATATCCGAACGGCTGGAGGCTTCGCCGGTCATGTCGGCTGCCTCACCCACAACAGCCACAACCACGTCTGATTGAGAGGCAATCTCCACAGCTTCTTTCAGCATTTCATCCGGGCTGCGTTTATCAACTTCCACCTCTGGTCCAAACACATTTGTCCGTTTAATCAGCATTGGATCATCGGTAATATTGGCGCCCTTTGCGTAAAGAATATTGACAGTATTACCTGCAACATTCCGCATTCCTTCAAGCACACTCACCGACTTTTGCCAGTCGCCGGCAACACTCCAGGTTCCCAGCATATTGCGTTTGCTGTCTGCGAGGGGACCGATCACGGCGATTGTGCCCTTTTTTGCTAACGGAAGAAGCTGGTTGTCATTTTTCAACAACACAAATGAATGAGCAGCAATTTCCCTTGCATCAGCTCGGTTCTGTGGGCTCAGGATTTCTGTGGCTGCCCGCTGTTCGTTACAATACCGGTAAGGATCATCAAATAAGCCCAGTTTGTATTTCGCTTCCAGTACTGCTCGGCACGCATCATCAATTTGTTTGAGTGTTACCTTACCCTGCTGCAAAGACTTCTTAAGTGTCGTCAAAAATCCCTCCCCCACCATGTCCATATCCACGCCGGCGTTCAGGGCCAGTGCTGATACAGTCTGCAAATCGCCCATGCCGTGATTGATCATTTCATTCAGAGATGTATAGTCAGTTACGACCAGTCCTTTAAATCCCCATTGTTTGCGCAGCACATCGGTTAGCAGCCATTTGTTGCCGGTTGCGGGAATACCATCCACCTCGTTAAAGGATGTCATCACGCTAGCCACCCCGGCATCCACTGCAGCTTTATACGGCGGAAAATATTCATTGTACATCCTGATATGACTCATATCTACAGTATTGTAATCGCGGCCGGCCTCAGCTGCACCGTATAACGCATAATGCTTTACGCAAGCCATTACTGTATTATCTTTTGAAAGATCAGTTCCCTGGTAACCCTTTACCATGGCTTTTGCAACCTGTGAACCAAGAAAGGGATCCTCTCCGGACCCTTCAGCTATACGCCCCCAACGTGGATCCCGGGCAATGTCCACCATAGGAGAAAATGCCCAGTTCAGCCCATCTGCCGTAGCTTCCATTGCTGCTATGCGGGCACTTTTTTCTACCAGGTTCATATCCCAGCTGCAGGATAAACCCAGCGGTATGGGGAATACGGTTTTATGCCCATGAATCACATCCAGCCCAAAAATCAGCGGGATATGAAGGCGGGAACTTTTCACAGCAATATCCTGTGCCTCCCGAACTTTATCAGGACCGGTAATACCAAACAAACCACCTACCTGGCCATTTCGGATTTTCTTATCCACGTCAGTGCTCACCACTGCACCTGTAACAGCACCGCCTGGAGTTACCAAATTCAACTGCCCGATTTTTTCATCCAGTGTCATTTTTTGCATCAGGGTATTGATGAATGCATTCATTTTTGCATCACCGGCTTTCGTTTTGATTTGCGCCGATAAGAACTGCACAAGTAAAATCAGACTGGCAGAAAAGATAAGTTTCTTCATATACAGTACTTTAATTTTTTACTAAAAATGGTTGAATGGCTTGTTGCCAGATTGCATATCCTTTCCGGTTCATATGCAGGTTATCGCTGACGAAAATATCCAGCATCGGTTTACCACCGGGCGTTAACATTTTATGATAAATATCCACGAAGTAGGACTTTCGTTTTTTTGCTAAAAAATTTTTTACCATCAGGTTGGCCGCGAGCATCTCTGGCATCAGCCGCTCACGGCTGGGACTAGGTTTGATGGACACGAATACAATTGGAATTTTTTTATATTCCTTCCTGATCATCTGATATAATGTTTTAAAGCGGTCAAAAACAATCTGAGGGGTGATTGAGTCCGCCTCGGCCAAATCATTTTCGCCGCAATAAATCACAATTTCTTTTGGATGATAAGGGAAAATAATATCGTTAGCATACCGGATCACATCAGGCAAAGTAGAACCGCCAAAACCACGATTAATAATCGTATAGCCAGGAAAATCCTGTTGCACCTCTTTCCAGAACCTAAATGACGAACTACCCACGAACAAAATGGCATGTGCAGGCGGAAACTGAATACTATCCTGTTGTTTAAAATGTTGTATTTCGTTCCAGAATGGATAAGGTTTCTGCTGTGCATTTACCTTGTCAAGAGTTACAAGAAAAATAAAAAGGGAAAAATACCTGAGGGCTGATTTATACATATGGTATCTAAATTTCAGGAAAGTTAACCATTGTAATTTTATGGAATAAATTTTTAAAGTGTTTGTATTGAAGCTTGCTAAGTGTCCGCATGTATGAGGTATCTATCGAGAAATATTTTTAATCTGTGATAAGAAGAAAAATTATTCGCTCGAAAGATTTTTTTTGACCAAAAGCATCATTTTAAAAGAAGTCCTTGTCTAAAATAAAGAGAACCCTGTAGAAACAGAGTTCCGTTCATGATCATTAACACTCACGTTGTGTGAGAAAAAATGCAACGCCTGACTAACTGCGTCACATAAGCCCTGTTTAGCAGGGCTTCTTTGCTTATGTACTGAAAAGCTTTGTTAAAAATTTTCTATTAAGTTTCGAAATTTACTATTGGAACCAGTATTTATTAATCCAATGAATATTAGCATCTTAAATACAATCGTCGCTTATTGATAAATCGTTGGAGAACATAAAAAAAAGCAACCTTTCGGTTGCTTTTCTAAACTTCTCAAAATTTCTTTTATACTAAACCCTGAAGTGGGCAAAAGCTTTGTTGGCTTCAGCCATTCTGTGTGTATCTTCTTTTTTCTTTACTGCGGCACCTTCGCCT